>NZ_JABXKP010000085.1 GCF_017114985.1 Nostoc sp. JL33
GAGCGGTTCTCGTGAGAGAATCGCTTAGTTTAACCTTCCGCGATACGTTAAAAAATTAAGCATGTCTGAAATCAGTCTCTTAATGCTTTTTCTGGCTCAGGTCTTGTTCAAGAGGATGAAAGCTAATTTTTACCCAGGACATCTTCGTTACAAAAAAATATCTGGAAAAAATTCCGTAAATTGGTGATTGAGAGCTGGAAGAATTCTATAACGATCGCTATACTCACAAAATTTTGATGTGAAAAGAATTCTTCTCAATCACCAATTGCCGAGATCGCTGATTGTCAAAAGGAGCGAGCCATATTCGTGTGGACTATGTTGATGGAGTTAGTTGATGTTTAGCCTAAATGTAGCTAAACAAAGGTCTAGCTCAATATTGGGACATTCACATCGCGTGAAAAGTCACATCAATCACCTGTGCAACGAGTAGGGCTGTTCAGCAAACAAAAATAGCTTGTATCTAAAAGAAAGATGGTTTTTACCATCCTCTTACCTCTGGCTTAGGGTTTACGAGCCGGAAAATACGTTATTTACCAATACTTTTAATGAATTTTGGAATCTGATTCAAACTGATAACTAAATTCTGTTGTGGAGATTAGAAAATGCCACCAGTGCTTTCTGGGGAACATGTGGGTGAAAAGCTCTTGTACACCTTGGGTGCAAAGCTTTCGGAAAAAGAATTACAAAACTTCCTCGCAGAAATGGAGATTGTGGAGCCACCAGTAGCAAAACAGTTCTGGCAATCTGCACAGACGAATCCTGGTATCTACATTATCCTTACAGGTAAAGTCCGACTGTTGGATAGCTCTGAGAATTTAATCACTACCTTTGGTGCATGGTCTGTTTTCGGCGAATTGACTCTGTTTCCCGAAGCTAACTTTAGTCCTTACGTAGTCAGAGCCTCGACAAACCTAAAGCTGGGCTATTTCAGGCAAGACGCATTGCAAATATTGATAGAGAAGTATCCTAACATTCGCGATCGCCTTTTTGCCCGTGCAGAACTTTGGGATTTGCTGTTGTTATGTCGCCAAATATCACAATTTCCGTGCCATACATCACAAGTTCCAGGAATGCTCAAAGCCCTATCTCTGTTTGAGCGACAGCAACTAGAAACTGGTTCTGTAAGTCCAGAAATATCCCAAGATTCCCAGTTGTGGATATTGTACAGAGGCCAACTGCGGCATTCTGAAGGCCAATCTTTGACACCAGGCACAATCTTTGCCCAACCAGAACAAGGTGATTGGCAAGCAACGCAACCAACAATTGCTTACATTCTGAAAAACGACCATAGGCAAACAGCACTAGAATACTTCTCAGAGTTGGGGAAGTGGGGATTAGAGACGGAGTTGAGACTGGAGACTAAAAATAGGTCTTCCCAATCTCCAAAATCTAAAATCATCCCTTTTCCCCAACGAGAGAAGCAGTCACAACAACAACCAAAATCACGTTTCTACTTTCCCAGTCCGAAGGTGCAAGTGCGGCATTGGTGGAAACGCCTCACCAAGAGCTATCCCTTTTATGCCCAACAAAGCGCAGCCGATTGTGGCTCTGCTTGCTTGGTGATGATTGGTAACTATTGGGGCAAGCATTTTAGTATCAATCGCCTGCGGGATATGACCAACGTCAGCCGCAACGGTGCATCTTTGAAGGCGATGGCAGCAACAGCAGAAAACCTGGGTTTTTCTACCCGTCCGGTGAAAGCCACTCTTGATAAATTAATAGAACAACCTTTACCTGCAATTGTCCACTGGGAAGGCAAACACTTTATTGTTGTCTATGAAATCACCAAAAAGCGGGTGATTGTATGTGACCCTGCTCTTGGTCAACGCAGCCTGACAAAAGCTGAATTTCAAGCAGGTTGGAGTGGTTATGCATTGTTAGTGCAACCTACAGCCCTATTAAAAGATACTAAAAACGAAAGTAGAAGCTTCTGGAAGTTTTTTGAGTTAATCAAACCTCACTATCGGACATTATTAGAAATCTTTGTAGCTTCGGTATTAATTCAATTATTTGGACTGGTAACGCCAGTATTCACTCAGTTGTTGCTCGACAGAGTACTTGTGCAACGCAGCGTTACAACCTTAAATGCCATTGGTTTGGGGATGATTGTTTTTGGGTTGTTTGGTGTCGCTGTCAACGCTCTACGGCAATATCTCCTATTTCATACTGCTAACCGGATTAGCATCGCCCTACTCGTAGGTTTTATCAAACATACCTTCCGCTTACCCCTTTCCTATTTCGAGTCGCGTTTCGTTGGGGATATAGTCTCACGCATCCAAGAAAACCAGAAAATTCAGCACTTCCTTACTGGTCAGACACTCGGAATCTTGTTGGATATGCTGACATTGGTGGTTTATCTGGGCTTGATGTTCTCCTATAGCTGGCGGATGTCATTATTCGTGCTGTGTACTGTACCGCCATTTTTTATCTTGGCGCTGAGTAGCACAAGTATTTTGCGCCGCATCTCCAGAGAGATTTTTAATGCAGGTACCAAAGAACAAAGCTATCTCATAGAATCCCTCAGTGGAATTCGTACCGTCCGTTCATTAGCAATTGAACAGACGGTGCGCTGGCGTTGGGAGGAATTGCTAAATGATTTAGTCAAAAAAGCTTTTAATGCTCAAATAATTGGTAATCGTCTGCAAATTATCAGTGGCGTTATCCAAACCTTTGTGAATACTGCATTGCTCTGGTATGGAGCATCCCAGGTAATTAATGGTGAACTGACTATTGGACAATTAGTTGCTTTCAATATGTTGGTGGGTAACGTTTTGAGTCCATTCCAACGGCTGTCTATGCTGTGGAATGAATTGCAAGAAATCGTGATTTCCACCGAACGCATTAATGATGTGTTGGAGGCGGAACCAGAAGAAGACTTTGAAACTAAACCCCGGAAGTCGTTGGGTAAATTGCACGGTCACATTCGCTTTCAGAATGTCACCTTTCGCTATCACACAGAAAGTGAGACTAACGTACTAGAAAATCTTAACTTTGAAATCCAGCCAGAACAGATGGTAGCAGTTGTAGGGCGGAGCGGTTCTGGAAAAACAACCCTCAGTAAATTGATTTTAGGTTTATACCCACCGACAGATGGCAAAGTACTCATTGATGGTCGCGACATCACCAGTATTTCGATGCGATCGCTCCGTTCTCAAATCGGCGTTGTAGATCAAGATACTTTTCTGTTTGGTGGGACTATTCGTGAAAACATTGCGATCGCTCATCCAAATGCTTCTTCAGAAGAAATTATCCAAGCAGCAAAATATGCCGGAGCCGATGATTTTATTCAAAAACTACCGATGGGTTACGAATCCCAAATTGGTGAAGGCGGGGGTATGCTCTCTGGTGGACAACGCCAACGCCTAGCGATCGCTCGTGCTTTGCTCGGAAATCCTCGGTTATTACTGTTTGATGAAGCCACCAGTCACCTAGATTCCGAATCAGAACGAATTATTCAAAAGAACCTCAAAACAATTCTTCAAGGGCGCACAAGTGTAATCATTGCCCATCGCCTCTCTACAGTCCGCAACGCTGACTTGATCCTGGTTTTAGATCAAGGCGTTTTGGTAGAAAGCGGTACCCACGACGAATTAATCACTAAAAAAGGTCATTATTACTACCTCAATCAACAACAACTAGCTCAAGTTAGTTGAGATTTCGGCATTGGGCAATTCAATGCAAAAATTTTAGATTTTGGATTAAATTTCAATTCTTTAATCCAAAATCTAAAATCTAAAATTCTTACTCCCCACTCCCCACTCCCCACTCCCCACTCCCCATTATTGAAAATAAAACCATGCCAAATCCCAATAGATCATCCCCACTTCCCAAAGATGAGCCTCAAAGTTATACACAGCAAGAGGAATCTCTAGAGTTCAACGACCAGACAGATGCAGAAAATGAGAGTCAAGATTTGCACTACGGTACCGAAGGATTGCTCAATGCCTTACCTCAAATTTGGACTCGTGGTTTGTTGTATGTACTCATTGCCTTTGCTGTTCTATTCTTGCCTTGGGCAACTCTCTCGCGAGTAGATGAGACTGGTAGCGCCAGAGGGCGTATAGAACCTAAAGGCGCAACTCAAAAATTAGACTCTCAAACTGGTGGGAGTGTCAAAGCAGTTAGGGTCAAAGAAGGAGATACAGTCAAAGCCGACCAGGTTCTAGTGGAACTCGACTCTGATCTGCTGCAAACGGAACTGCAACAAATCCAGAGCAAATTGGAAGGGTTACAAAATCGGCAATCCCAACTGGAACTGCTCAAAAATCAACTTTTAATGTCAAATAGCCTCTTAGAACAACAAAATAAATCCCAAGAATTAGAAAAAATGGCTCAAGTTAACCAGGTGCAGCAAAACCTGGATGCCAAACTGAGTAGCTATAATCTCCAAAAGTTAGAAAAACAAGCATTAGTTAAGCAAGCAGAGCAGCAAATTGACACCAGCCGCGATGATCAGCAATCGGCTAAAACTCGTCTGAGTATAGATTCTAGGCAAGTTCAACGCTTTAGCAAACTCGTTGAGGATGGCGCGGTTTCTGCAACCCAAATTGATCAATTAAAAAAAGAAGAACAAGAAAGCAAACAAGCCTATCACAGGGCTATATCAGATATTAAACAAGCACAATTGCGCTTGGCGGAACAACTAAATAGTTATCAAGTAACTATCAAAACCTTGGAGTCGGATATTAAGCAAGCAAAACTCCGACTGCAAGAAGAACAAAGTAGCTATAAAAGTGCCATGCAAGCCGGACAACTGGCTGTAATGAAAAATCAGGAACAGCTAAAAGACCTACAGACACAAATAACAGCAGTGCAATCAGAAGTGGCTCAGACTAAGAGCCAAATTACATCTACAAGACTTCAAATTCAGCAACGAGTGGTGCGATCGCCAATTAATGGGGTGATTTTTGAATTACCCACAACTAAGCCAGGAGCAGTAGTACAACCCGGCCAAAGGATTGCCCAAATCGCACCCAAGAACGCAGACTTCATACTCAGAGCTAATATGCCTAATCAGGATAGTGGTTTCTTGAAGCTAGGAATGCCAGTCAAAGTCAAGTTTGATGCCTATCCCTTCCAAGAGTATGGCATTGTCCAAGGAAAAGTTACTTGGATCTCTCCTGACTCGAAAGTTATCCAAACACCCCAAGGGAACATCGAAAACTATGAGTTAGAAATCACCTTAGAACAGCAGTATGTCGAAAATGGCAACAAACGTATTCCATTAGGTGCCGGTCAGACAGCAAATGCTGAAGTGATCATTCGCCAACGCCGGGTGATTGACTTTGTTTTAGATCCATTCAAGAAACTGGCGGTTTAGAGATGTAGTCATAGCGATGCCTATGGCGGCAAGCTACGCACTGGAATTAGGAAATAGAACAAGGGAGAAATCAATTCACGCATTCACGCATTCACGCAAAATACCTCTCAAACTCTTATTCCTCCGTGTCCTCTGTGTCTCTGTGGTTCGATTTCCGTTACCTGTGCGTAAGTCCTAATTTCAGAAAAACACTGCCCAATTCCCAATCCCCTTAATTATTGGAGATATCATGTTATGCCCCACAATCTGACCATTTCCAGTTCAGATATCATTCACAGTCTCAAACTCTCCTGTCAAATACCTGATGTAGTAGAAGCGATCGCATCGCAAAGCATTATTGCCGAAGCAGCTCAAGAGGCAGGAATTATAGTCACACCAGAAGAATTACAGCAAGCAGGAGATCAATTACGGTTTGCTAAAAAGCTTGTGAAAGCTAAAGACACCTGGACATGGCTAGAAAAACACCATCTGTCTGTGAATGAGTTTGAGGAATTAGCCTACAACAACATCCTTTCGCGGAAGCTAGCGAATCATCTATTTTCCACTCAACTCGAAAAGTATTTTTATGAACACCAACTAGATTATGTCGCCGCCGTTACCTACGAAGTCGTCTTCGAGGATCGAGACTTGGCTTTAGAGCTTTTTTATGCCCTAGAAGAAGGCGAAGTCAATTTTCCTGAAATCGCTCGTTTATATATCCCAGAACCAGAACTCCGCCGTGCTTATGGATATCAAGGACTCCGATACCGCAAAGATTTTCGTCCAGAGATTGCAGCAGCTGTATTTGCTGCTGCACCACCAGAAGCTCTCAAACCGATTACGACTCCCAAGGGGGTGCATTTAATTTGGATGGAAGAAGTCATTCAACCCCAACTAGATGAACAGTTGCGCCAAAAAATCATTACAGAATTATTTTCTGATTGGTTAAAGCAACAAATCAACGCTATGAAAATAGTTACTCAGTTAGACTCAGATGCAAATGTGCGATCGCCGGAGGAATTGCTAGATATGTTATTGACTAAAACTAAATAGGTTATTAAATTCCAAATGTTTTTGTCGCTAATCATCTCCCCTGAATTCTGGTTGATGTCTCTAGTATTCAAAAATATTATGGATGCTGATATTGGTTTCTTAAAAATTAAATAGTTTTTCCTTTTTGGGATTTTGTGAATACATCCACAAAGTGCCACTTTAGCGCGATTAAAATTAATTTTAATCGCTATAATCCTTTCCAGGCAGTACTTTTTCTACTTACTGCCTAAATTTGTATGGGAATTTTTCTACCCTTTAATTAATACTTGTATTGTGGTTCATAATCGTAATTTTATTAGTTTTATTAATCAAAAATTCCTCAAAAAAGCATTGACTTTTTGGAGGAATAAACTATAGTAAGTATGTAGCCAGCAAAAAACAGGCTGGTTGCGGCAAATATACCCAAAAAACTTACAATTTTCAGGAGAAACTCAAATGATTATTTCTGATCTCAACTACTTGGAAAACACCTCTGAAGAAGTTCTTGGTGGTACTTCTTCCACTGGTTCTTTTAATGTTGCTGCTATTAAGAACGTAGCCATCGTAGCTGACGTTAACGAAAAATTCAACATTAACAAAAATGTAAAATCTAACGTTGTCATCACGGGCAGTTTAGCTACTGCTGAAACCCAAGCTACTGCATTCGGTCCCAACACCATCGCTCAAGTATTTAGTTTCACAAACACTGATGCTAATTCTTCTTCAGCTAACGGATTCTCCGTATCTGGTACTAATCGCTAATTGATTGTGCGGATCTGCTACCAACAAACAATTAAACTCTACTCACAAAGAGTATTAACTCCTGCGAGCAGAGTCAGGCTAGAAAGCCTAGTAGATTTATAAATTGCCGAAGGCTCCTTGCTCATTTGAGCCTTCGGCTTTTAGCCAAAGTACACTGTTTTAGCTCAAACAACTGTTTCTGCAACAAATTTTTACAATATTTAGCCCTCAACCCAGGCTACAGTTCTGTGCTGTTTGCTCGCCGTGAATCAAAACCTCGGTTAATAAGCTGTTCCACATTTAAATTGCATAAGCTGGGCGGGCTTTTCGGCCCACCCCACAAGAGTTATATTTAATTCGATTATGCTTTCTTAGATGTTTTTTAGCTTAGTCATAAGTGAAACACTTTGCCGTAGCCCCCCCAAAGGTAGAAAAGGGTAATTCGTTTTAACAAACTTAAAATCAGCACTGTAGTCGATTTAACCAAATTCAGTTATAAGTTTCAGAAACTAGAGTTTCTCGCAGATATAAGAACAAAAGACATATTAAACAAAAATAATTGTATAAATTATGAGTACAATTACCGAGGCTCTCCAACTCGCTGTTCAACATCACCGAGCCAAGCGCTTTACCCAAGCCGAAGAGGTTTATCGTCAAGTTATAGAAGTAAACCCCAAGCAGCTAGAGGCAGTATATGGATTAGGTATGCTGGCGCAGCAACGGGGACAACATCAAAATGCAGAACAATTTTTCCGAATAGCCTTGGAGTTACAGCCAGAAGCAGGGGCGATACACAACAGCTTGGGGTTTACTCTGCAACAACAGGGAAAACTAGAAGAAGCACTTACCTGTTATGAAAAAGCACTAGAAATTCTGCCCGAATGCCTGGAAGTGCAACTCAATCTCGGTAATGCTCTTTATTTTCAAGGAAAGCTGCCACCAGAAGAACAAGTCCACTATGCAGACTTAAATCAGCAGTTTGCTTTAAGTAGAGAACGGCAGGGCGATTTCAAGATTGCGGAGTTATATTATCGCCACGCTATTGCATTGCAGCCAGATTTGGTACAAGCTTATAATTATTTAGGAGAAGTACTCCAAAAACAAGGGCGATTTAATCATGCTTTTAAGGCTTACGAAGAAGCAATAAAAATTCAACCAGACTATCCTTACACCTATCACAACTTAGGGTATTATTACGAGCAGAAAGGGGAATTTGACGAAGCAATAAGAGCTTATGAAAAAGCTTTAAATATTAAACCTGATTTGGCAATCACCCATAATAACTTGGGAAATATTCTCAAGGCACTAAATAGATTTGATGCTGCCAGAGAATCCTATCAACAAGCTATCAAAATTCGACCTGATCTTGATTACATCTATTACAATTTAGGAACGCTACTTAGCGATCATAACAAAATAGAAGCAGCAGTACAGGCATTTGAACAAGCTGTCAAAGTTACGCCCAACTATGCTCCGGCTAAATTGGCTATTTGTATGAGCCAACTGCCAATTATCTATTCTAGTGTTGATGAAATTGAATTAAGACGAAATCAGTATCAACAGCATTTGCAAAATTCAGCAAAAGCTTATGAATTAAGTAATCAGGAAGAACAGGCAAAAGCAGCTGAGGCTGTAGGAACATTGCAGCCATTTTATTTGGCATATCAAGGCTTAAATGACCGAGATTTACAGCGAACTTATGGGGAAATGATTTGCCAGATTATGTCGAGTCGCTATCCCGAATGTAGTCAGACGCTGGTTATCCCAAATTTAGAGAAAAATGAAAAGGTTCGGGTTGGTATTGTCTCTAGATTTTTCTATAATCATTCTAATTGGAAAATCCCTATTAAAGGTTGGGTAGAAAATCTGGATCGAAATGAGTTTGAATTATTTGGTTATCAAACTCAGGTAACAAAAGATTATTCAACAATCAGTGCTAGTAAGGCTTTTGATAAATTTGTTCAAGGTCTTCGCTCAATTGAACAATGGTATGAGGTAATAACAGAAGATAAATTACATGTCCTGATTTTCCCAGAATTTGGCATGGACTCAATGACAATCCAACTGGGTTGTTTCAGATTAGCGCCAATTCAAATGACATCTTGGGGACACCCTGATACCAGTGGGCTACCGACAATTGACTATTACTTGAGCAGTGACTTAATGGAACCAGAAAACGCTCAAGAACATTATACAGAAAAATTGGTTAGATTACCCAACTTATCTATTCATTACACACCTTTAGCAATTCAACCCACAGAAGTTAAGAAAGCAGATATAGGTTTAAAAGAGGATGAAATTCTCTTCTGGTGTTGCCAGTCATTATATAAATATTTGCCCAATCATGATGATGTTTTTCCCTCCATTGCTAAAGAGCTAGAAAATTCTAAATTTGTGTTTATTAAACATCAAAGTGAAGACATTACAGAAGTATTTCGCCAGCGCTTAAACCATGCTTTTACAGCATTAGGGTTGGATTATCAAAAGCACTGTTTATTTTTGTCTCGGATGAATGACAGCGAGTTTGCTGGGACTACAGCCTTAGCAGATGTCTTCTTGGATAGTATTGGTTGGTCTGGATGTAACTCTACTTTAGAATCTGTTGCCCATAATATTCCGGTTGTCACTTTACCAGGAGAACTGATGCGGGGACGGCATTCTCTGGCAATTTTGAAAATGATGGGTATAGAAGAGACGATCGCTTCAAATAAAGCAGAATACGTACAAATCGCCATCCGGCTAGGGAAAGATGCTGAATATCGGCAATATATCTCCCAGCAAGTTGCAGAAAATAAACATAAATTATATGGAGATTTAAAGCCAGTCAGAGCGCTAGAAAATTTTATTTTGCAGTTGGTTAATAAACCAAAACAATTTGACATCAAAGATATTTCTGAACTCTTTCAACTTGCAGTTCAACATCATCGAGCTAATCGCCTAGACGCAGCTGAACAGTTATATGGTCAGGTGATAGAAAAACAACCAGACTATTCAGAAGCATTATACGCCTTAGGGATGCTGGCGCAGCAGAAAGGTGTCTTAGAGTCAGCCCAGAAGTATTTGAGTGCAGCTTCGCAAGTTCAGCCTAACTCTGTGAAAATTTGGTTTAGTTTAGGCAATTTGTGCCAAGCCCAAGGACAGTTATCACAAGCGGAAGCAGCTTACAAAAAAGCTATTGCTTTGCGACCAGATGCAGGGACAATTTACAATAATTTGGGCTACACCTTGCAACAACAAGGTAAGTGGTCAGAAGCGATCGCATCCTATCAAAAAGCGTTGGAATTTCAACCCAACTGCACAGAAGCGGAAGTCAATTTAGGGAATGCGCTTTTTGCTCAAGGGAAGCTTTCGACAGAGAAACAAGCTTATTATGCACAATTGAATTATCAGTTGGGCATTGTCCGCAAACAAGCAGCTGATTGGCAAACTGCTGTTGCTTACTATCGAGCTGCGATCGCACTACAGCCCGATTTAGTAGAAGCTCATTATAACTTGGGCGTGATACTCCAACAACAAAAACAGCTTGAAGAAGCGTCACCGATAGCGTTCGCGTAGCGTCTCGTAGAGAAGCGGTAGCGAGTCATCTCCCTACAGCCCTGCGGGCATCCTACGGCAGGCGCTAGCCTCTCCCTTTGGGAGAAGGGGAGAGGCTAAGAGCGAACGAGCGTCATAGCCCGTCGTAGACATTCCTTGTGATCAAAAAGCTTTGGAGTTCAATCCCCAACACCAAGAAGCCAACATGAATTTAGGACAGATTTATCAAAGCCAGAACCAGGAAATTACACAGACTCATTAAAACTTTGTGGTTAAACGCGTCGTCTCACCTGATCGCCAACTACGAATCTAAACTTCAACTTTCAAATCAAGGAGATAGAATTTATGGCTTTGCAACGAGGAACCGGCGGTAATGACTCACTTACAGGAACTGCTGTAGCCGATCAAATCTTTGGAGGTTCCGGTGACGATACTCTATTGGGCTTAGGGGGAGATGATTTCCTGAGTGGCGACCAAGGTAACGATTTATTAAATGGTGGCGATGGCAGCGATCGTCTCTTTGGGAGTAACGACAATGATACACTCCTCGGTGGCCTCGGCAATGACTTCCTCGATGGTGGCTCAGGTGACGACAGACTAGATGGCGGTGATAACGATGACAATATTCAAGGCGGCCAGGGTGACGACACCTTATTAGGCGGAGCAGGTAATGATCGCCTACTAGGTGTTAGCGGCAATAATCGCATTGAAGGGGGAACTGGCAATGACTTCATCCAAGGAGCCACTGGTAGTAGTTTCACAGGGGGAGGCATAGATACGCTTTTTGGGGGTGACGGGAATGATCAGATATTCGGGCTAGGTCAAAACGATCTCCTCTCTGGAGATGGTGGCAATGACAGCCTTAGTGGCGATGGTGGAGATGATACGCTCGAAGGGGGCAATGACGATGATAACGTCGATGGTGGTATCGGAAATGACTTTGTGTTCGGCGATCTTGGAAACGATACTGTAAATGGCAACAGTGGCAATGACATCCTCGAAGGGGGCGGCAATGATGATACCCTCCTGGGAGGTGGTGGTAACGATATCCTCGTCGGTGTGGGCCGGGGAAGCCAGAACGTTTTCGGGCCAAATACCCCAGGTTTTGGAGAAACCGATATTTTGACCGGGGGGGTTGGGGGAGACGCGTTTATACTCGGAGGTAATGGTCAATTCTACTACCTCGGCGGTTCTACTAAAGGTCAGGGTCAAAGCCTCTTTGATGCGGCTCTGATTGGCGTGAATAATAACGGCGTGTTGCAACGTGACTTCGATCCTGCGGCTGGCGATGTCATCCAGTTGCAAGACGGCATTGGATATAAGCTTCTGGAAGCAGATGTTTTCGGGAGTGGGGTAACTGATACTATAATTGCCGCCGATGTCGGTGGATCTTTCGGCCTAGACTACATAGCGGTTGTAGTTGGAGCAACATCAGCAGAAGTCGCGCCTACCATAAAGATTGTTTAAGGGGTTGTTTTAAAAGTCTTGAAGAAGAATGCAAAATTCAGAATTCAGCGATCTTTGAGTGGGGGATTCAGACCCACCAATGATTGTTTTGCACCAAATTTTCTTCTTTTGTGGGGGAGAGAAGGCGGCTTGGCACCTCCATAGTTTTCACAACTCAAATAGGGTTTCTATTTCAAAGGAGACAGTAAAAATATGTCATTAGCAATTTTCGAGAAAGTTAAAGAGTTCCTCATCAGACTCGTCAAAGACGAAGCTTTTCGCACTCAATTAATGAGTGATCAAATCGACGAAGTGATAAAAGTCATGGAAAAAGGTGGCTATAATTTTTCTCAAGAAGAATTTGAAACAGCCTCTATTAAAATATTGGAATTAAAAGAATTAGGCCAGTTTGAAGACCTCAGTGAAGAGGAACTAGTGGGAGCGTTTGGTGGGCTGACAAGCGCCCCTGATAGAGTCCTTCAGCCACTCTATGGTGTCGTAGTCTTACCTCACGAAGGATCTACAAAACCACCAATTAAATGGATTCCCAGGCCACGTCCAAAGCCATGGCCGCAACCAATAGTAATACATCCACAACCGGTATATGGAGTAGTTGTGAAACTACAATAATCCCATAAAACGATCAAGAAATATAGCAATCCGTGCAGGATACGCAAGAAAATTCACCCCCCAGCTATCATCGTCCACCCGATGCCTCTGGGGTAACAACTATCTCAAATCCTCACGAATGATTTAGCACTGCTATAGAATTCGTTATGCACCTAATCCACGCTGCAAAAGTTAGAGGTCATGAAATCCATATAGTAAAAAATCCTCTGTTTGCAGTAAAAGTTTTTGTTTTAATAACTCTCATTACTTTCCAACATATCCTCTAAACTAATGTTGAAAAAAATTCATGGTTTAAGTATGCATATCTCTGATTTATCTTATTTAGAGAGTGTTTCAGAAGACGAGTTCATTTTAGGTTCTTTTGGAGTGAGCGTGATATCTGATGCATTATCTTTGGGTTCAGATAATTACCCTTTTGCTAGCGCAAATAGTACTTCCACATCTTTTTCAAGCGATGTTTATAGAAGATCATATGGTACAGGAGTAGCTGTGGGATCTGGCGATTATTCTACAGCTAGCATAACACTCGGAGGTGATGGTGATATCGTGATTGGAAAAACTAGATATAACTTTTCTGAAAACACTGCTGTTGCAAGTGGTTCTGTAATTGCGATTGATTTGCTTGACAACCTAGATTTTCTATAAGGCGATGAAAGTTGATTTTGAGGCTTGTCCAATAGAAACTAACGCTCTTGTGTCACTTGAGGAAAATTTAACAAGAAGCAATTCAGAAGTCAGGAGCCAGAATTCTGCAATTAAATATTGATTTTGATCGGCGGAACTTTCCAAAGCTCCGCTCCTGAATTCTTCTTTAACGATTTTCTCGGCATTACAGCCCGCGAAAAATCAAGATTTATCGCAGTTTGACACAAGAGCCTTAAATACACTCTTCTTAATTCAACCATCATCCGGTTCAAGTCAACTTCTAAAACCAAGATTGAGAGTTAACTTATGACATATCACCGCAAAAGCTACGCAGTTTGGGAAATTACATTAAAGTGCAATCTAGCTTGTAGTCACTGTGGTTCCCGCGCCGGCCATGAGCGCACCAAAGAACTCTCCACAGAGGAAGCTTTCGATCTTGTCAAGCAGATGGCAGAAGTTGGAATTAAAGAAGTTACTCTTATTGGTGGTGAGGCATTTCTGCGTCCAGACTGGCTAGAAATTGCCAAAGCTATTAATGAGGCAGGGATGCTATGTGGTATGACTACGGGCGGCTATGGCATTTCGTTAGAAACCGCACAAAAAATGAAGTCAGCCGGAATTCGCAGTGTCTCTGTTTCTATTGATGGCTTGGAAGCAACTCATGACCGCCTACGGGGAAAGAAAGGCTCTTGGAAATATGCATTTAAAACCATGAGTCATCTACGAGAAGTGGGTATTTACTTCGGTTGCAACACCCAACTTAACCGCCTGTCAGCGCCAGAGTTTCCGTGCATCTATGAGTGTATTCGTGATGCAGGTGCCGGTGCTTGGCAAATTCAGATGACTGTACCAATGGGGAATGCAGCAGATAACGCAGACATTCTTCTCCAACCCCATGAACTGTTAGATGTCTACCCCATGCTAGCCCGTGTTGCGCGTCGTGCTTACCAAGAAGGTGTGCAACTTCAAGCGGGAAATAATATTGGTTACTATGGCCCTTATGAACGACTATTGCGGGGACGGGGAAAGGAGGATGAATTCTCCTTTTGGCAAGGTTGCGGTGCGGGACTCTCCACCTTGGGAATTGAAGCTGATGGAGCGATTAAAGGTTGTCCCTCGCTGCCGACTACTGCCTACACAGGTGGTAATATTCGAGACCATGCTCTGCATGAGATTATTAAAAGCGCAGAAGAACTACGCTTCAATCTAGGAGCAGGTACACCTGAAGGTACAAAACACCTGTGGGGTTTTTGTAAAACCTGCGAATACGCTGAACTTTGTCGTGGGGGTTGCAGTTGGACTGCCCATGTTTTCTTTGACAAGAGAGGTAATAATCCTTACTGTCATCATCGCGCTCTTACTCATGCAGAACAAGGTATGAGAGAGCGTGTAGTTCCCAAAGTAAAGGCGCAAGGTTTGCCCTTTGATAATGGTGAATTTGAGTTAATTGTCGAGCCTACAGACGTTGTTTTGCCAGCAAACGACCCATTACACTTTACTGCTGACAGCATTCAGTGGTCAGAAAGTTGGCAGCAAGAACCCGAAGTTTCTTACTCCCTAGCGAGATCATAAATTATGGCAGAAGATTCAGAAATTTCCACAATTTTAGATAAAAAAACTGACCTTGAGTCATCACCATCTGAAGAATTAGAGAAAAATCCTCTGCTTCCACGTTCAGCTTGGAATAGTCAATTAACCTATTTGAAAGTGCTATTAAAAGCAAAGCAAGTCCTAGATGAAAGTTAACAGTTTAATAGGCATGACACAGAGGTTTAGTTCCTAAAGTACTAGAGAATTATTTCCTAAATATTTACGCATAAAATTGTCAATTAGCAAGCTAAACAGAGGTTTTTATGTCATCAAAAGCTACACTTTCAGACTTAATTCTTTCCACTCTCAGTCCTATTCTCAATCTCAATTACAATGCCACTGATGACAATGACAATTACAATGCCACCGACGACAATGACAATGACAAGCCTAATCCTAATTTTGTTACCGCTCAAGGGAAAACTCTTTTCTCCAACTATAGTAATAGTCCTACAGGAACTTTGACTAATGCCCAGACGCAGACATTAGTTAAAGGTGGCTTGGGTGTTGCTATTGCTGAGGCTCAAGCGAGTTTTTTTAAGAAGGACTCAACTTTTTCAACACTCTTCACTGATGCTAGTGTCATTGGATTAGATGGTCAATTTACAGGGAATTCGGACAGCGAAACAAAAGTACTTGCTACTTTTAAGGTTGGCGCTAATCAAACCTTCTCTTTTGATTTTTCAGCAGATTTAGAATTGACAGCTAAAGAAATTGAGAATCGCAAAGTTGAATATAACAAGGCTCAGTCTAAAACTGCTTTTTTGGTGTTAGATACCAAAAATCCCAATAAGCCGAGAATTTTAGATTATTTTGGCATCCAGGGTAACTTAATCTCCTCTGATCAAATCGGCGATCTGACCGTTGGTAGTAGTTCCAATGTTACGATTAACATTCGTAATGAAGATTCTGATATTGATGGCGATAATGGTGATGACTTCCTCAATGGTACTGCTGTTGGGACTTATCAGAGGTATTTTACTCGTAGTAGCAGCATAGCTGTAGTCGAAATTAATACTAGTAACGTTAAATTGGCAGGAGATACTTTAATCGGCAACTTGGGTAAAGATGTTATCTATGGCACTATTTGGAACGATAATCTGACGGGAACCAATGGTGCGGACAACATTTATGCCAGTTTGGGGGATGATAAGCTATATGGAAAAAAAGGTAATGATACCCTTGACGCAGGCCAAGGTAATGATTCGCTAGATGGTGGCGATGGCAATGATACACTCTATGGCGGTTTGGGCAATGATGTCCTAATAGGTGGTAGTGGTAATGATGTCTTGGTTGGTGGCGATGGTAATAACACATTTATTTTCAAAGGTAAAGATACCTTGCTTGAAAAGGACTTTGATGTAGTTCAAGATTTCAAGGTTGGTATTGATAAGATTCTATTAGATGGCTGGGGTTATAAGTTAGGTAATATAACAGATACCAAAGATGGTGCTGTCTTCAAATTAGGTTCTGCATTTAATGAACAAACAATACTAATTTCAGGTGTGAGTGCCAGTCAGATTAACTCTCAATCAATAGGGCTTACTTAAAACTAATTGCTCTCCAGGAAAACTACTCTTATCCCGAATGATATGCACAATTGAATAATAAATTGGGTGTTATACCAATTCTCTATGAAGATGCACAGAATAAAACGCTTGAAACTCCATGCCCGACAAGGGACTTATTCTATGCAGCCTCACATAGATTTGGTATTACCCGGAAAAAAGCAGGGGATTTCAAAACTGCTGTTACTTATCACAGGCAAGCGATCGCACTAAGCTGTTCCACATTTAACTTGCTCCCATTAGGGCGGGCTTTCCGGCCCACCCCACAAGAGTTAGGTTTAATTAGGTTATGCAATTTAGATGTTTTTCAGCTTACAACCAGATTAACTTGGGACTGGTGCTGCAATCACAAGGGGAGTTAGATGAGGCGATCGCTTCAGAGATGAGATTGCTGCCAAGTTAATTGCTATTCCTGGAGAAAATATTCCTACTGAATTAAAACCCTCACAAACTGCGATCGCGGCATAAGATATGAAAGTACTTGTAACTGGAACTGAAGGTTATATCGGTTCGTTATTTTTCCAGAAATGTCCAGACTCCTTCATCCCAATCTGATTCTGTTGGGGGTGATTGTAACCAATGCTGACAACGCAACAGATGCAACATAGCAGCTTTGTCCTGATTGTCTGCTGCCAAAACATTAGCAAATTCAGCTCTTGCAAGATAAAACTCCCGCTTGAGGTAATACTCGCGCCCTTTCTGATAGTGCTCAATCACTTGCAATTTTTCGCTTTCAATCGGATTGGAACGCAAACCCAGTAATTCATATATGGCTACTGGCTCATTTCTGCCCTTGACACGAATGTAATCTAGTTCCCTAGCCCAAATATAATCTTGGCATGGTTTAAAAGTGTTATAGCTAATAATAATGTCGCAACCATACTGTTTACTGACACTTTCTAATCGGGAGCCAAGATTAACCCCATCGCCAATGGCGGTAAATTCCATTCGCTTACTAGAGCCAATATTCCCACTAATGACGGTATCAGAATTGATGCCAATGCCGATCTTGATTTTGGGCTTATTAACTGCGTGGCGACGTAGATTAAATTCGTGCAGCCGAACGCGCATTTCTAAGGCTGTTTGCACTGCCATCCAAGCGTGTTCTTCTAAGGGGAGAGGAGAACCAAACACAGCCATGATGGCGTCGCCGATGTATTTGTCAAGGGTGCCTTTATGTTTAAAGACTGCCTCCACCATTGATTCAAAATATTCATTGAGCATACTCACCACTTCTTCTGCTTCCAAGCTTTCAGTTAAAGTGGTGTAGCCGCGAATATCGGAAAATAAAATCGAAACTTCTTTGCGATCGCCTCCTAATTTAGCATCATCTAATTTCAGCAATTCTTCAGCTAATTCCTGGGTCATGTAGCGGTACATCGTACTCTTGAGCCGCTTCTCATCACTGATATCTTCCATCACCACCAGCGCCCCACGGATTTGCTCTTGGTCGCTAGCATCAGCAATTGTGTTAATCGATAAATTAATACTGTGCGGTTTTATGCTAGTACTTATGAGTGTGCGATCGGGGTAATATTGCTGGCGGCCTTTTAAGTCAACTGCATGTAAAGCATCCTGATACCACTTGCTAAAGTCACCTTCTTTGATGGCGATCGCATCAGTAACTAATTTACCTTCTAAACGGTCTTCTGGCTCCAGTCCTAGCAAACGCTTGGCGCTTTCATTGGCGGCGATAATTAATCCAGTTTTATCAGTGGAAACCACTCCATTGGAAAGACTACGCAGAATATCCCGTTGCATTTGTTCTTGTTGCTTGACTGTGGCAAACAACTGGGCATTGTGTAGCGCTACTCCTGCTTGAATATTAAAAGCTTCCATGAACTCTTCATCGTTGCGGTCAAAGCTAGCTTGGAAGCAGTCGGGAGCTTTCGGCCAATCAGCTGGATTATAAGCTGGAAAATCCCCTGATTTCTTTTTATTTACCAGCTGGGTAACGCCAATTAGTTGTTCATCGCCGTTAAACACTGGCATACAAAATAAGCTACAGGTGCGATAGCCATTTTGCTGGTCGAGTTGTTGGGCTGTCTCCGAGTCAGGATCGTCGTACAAGTCAAAGGCAATATTCAGCTTTTTGCCAGAAACCGCCACTAGACCAGCAAAGCCTTTACCTATGGGGACTCGTAACTCCTTAGTTGAACCATCGTCCTGGGTGATTTTCGTCCACAATTCATGGCGATCGCGGTCTATTAACCATAGTGTACTGCGATCGGCATTCATTAGTTCTTTGGCTTCATCCATCACCCGCTTCAGGGTGTCTTCTAAGTCGAGACTGCTTTGAGAGAGGGACTTGATCGCTTTCATCAGCGCCGCCACTGCTCTTTGTTTTTGGGTGGCGACATAAAAAGAGCGCGAGGATTCTAAAATCAGACGAATCGAAGGTGCAAATTCTTGAAATAATTGCTCGTCAGCAGAGATAAAACCTTTGGTATCAATGCGCTCTGCAAGTGGAGTATCTGAATTATTAACAGATTTTAATTTATTCAGTAATTGTACCACCGCAACTAACTGTCCATGTTCATTCAACAATGGCAAAGCTAGCATGGTGTAAGTGCGATAGCCAGTTCTTTTTTCTTGTTCTTGGGCAAAATGCGATCGCGGGTCACTATAAAAATCAAAGGGAATATTAATAACTTGCTTGAAGGTGGCGACTTCCCCAGCAATGCCTTTATCGGCGGGGATGCGAATTTCTAAAGAGCGATCGCCCTCCCCCTCAGCCAGAATTGACCAGAGTTGTTTTTTTTCTTCATCCAATAAAAATATCGTTGTCCGATCTGCCCCCAGTAATTCCCCGGTTTTCAAGGTAATCGAATGCAACATTTCTTGCAGAAGAGTTTCAAACCCCTGAGAATCCAGCATTGATAGGGTTTGATGGACAATCTGTAATTTTTGCTCGACATCCCTAACTACCTGTTTAAAAGTATCCTGAGTCAAGGGAGCAAGAAACGTAGAAAAATTTCCTTGTCTTGTAGCAAGAGCACCCACAGGAGCAGAAATTGCTTGTAATTCGCGGTTTTCTTGGTTGTGAACACCAATAATCAAATCGGCGGTCTCCCCATAAGTTCCTTGATACACTGACATAACCGGTATTTTATATAGCAGGATGAGATTTTAGATTTAACAATGAAATTAAATTTATGTAAGTGGTGTTAAAAGCAACAATTAATTGCTTGATATTATCCATAGTTTAATCGCTTGTTTAGCTAGCGTCATCCTGTAGAGTCAGGTGGAATTCAATTAGCAACAAGCGTAGTATGACCAGAGTGCAAATGCAGTAATACTCCAAATCCCTGCTACCGTTTACACACAAGTCTTTTAGAGTTGCCCCACAGTCTTTTGATTCCCCCAACCCACGTCAGTCGCTCATTTTTCACTCTTATCTGGAAAACCTCACTTTCATTCCTCTTTCCTGCAAAAAGGAGCGATTTGAACTCTCCCCCTTCCCTAGTAGAAAAACGCAGGGGGAGAAAAGGGAGAAAATTTTATCTTGTTCCCCTTGTCCCCCTTGTCTCCTCTTCTTCTAGGCTGTCGGGGTCAATGATTGCACTCTTGGTTCCGATTGCCAGTCTAAGGGATTCCAAACTCGATCTTCCAGCGCCATCTGCTCAATCAAACTTGCCAGTCTCAGGGCTTTGAGAGCTTGTTCACCACCCACTGAGGGTTGATTGCCACCGTGTACACAGTTGACAAAATGTTCTAATTCTGCACTCAGGGGTTGAATATTGCTGGTGTAGACTTTTTCAATCACACCATCTTGCCTGTAAAGTACTTGTCGGTGGTCGGTGAGAGAATTGGCAGTCGTTTGTCGGTGAATCAAAATTTCATTCTTGAGAAAATCTGCCTCAGTGAATGAACTTTTGCAATGGGCGACAATCCGGCGAATTTTCCGGTGGGTAACTTTACTGGCGGTCAGAGTAGCAACAATACCATTGGCAAACCCCAAGGTGGCGGTTACGTAATCTAAATAACCAGAGTCTAGGGAGCGAGTACCGCTAGCAGTCAATTTTGTGACTGGGGAAGCAGCTAATTCCAAAAGTAGGTCGATGTCATGGATCATTAAATCCAGCACAACTGAAACATCGTTTGCCCGATCTGAGTAAGGACTCATTCTGTGGGCTTCTAGCGCCAGCAATTCCTCAGTTTTCAGTACTTGGCTCAGTTCTTTAAAAGCTGGGTTAAAACGCTCAATATGACCTACTTGCAGGATACACCCAGACTCAGCTGCGGCATTTACTAAAGACTCTGCCTCAGAAATACTGGCTGCGATCGGTTTTTCAATCAAAACATGAATTCCCGCTAACAGACAGTTGATACCCACGGCATAGTGCAGACGGGTGGGAACAGCTACACAAACTGCTTCCACAAGGGGTAGCAGGTCACAGTAATCTTCAAAAAAACGCACCTTGTAATTGCTGGCAGTTTCTAACCCTCGCTCAACGTTAATATCTGCCACTCCGACTAATTCAACATCTTTCATTGAACTCAGGACGCGAGCGTGGTGTTGTCCCATGTTACCCACTCCAATCACGCCTATGCGGATCGGTCGTGGCTGGTTGCGCTGTGTATATGGATTCGGTTCTGCCACTGACATGCTATTTTGCACTATTATTCTCTCCTCAACCACCAAATTTAGAGACGCTACGGCCGTTGGCGTTTATACTCGAAATGCCAGTTACGATCCGTCTAAAACCATCCAGATGGTAACATAGAGCCTATGTTTATGAAGAATTTCAAAGTTTGTGATCGGTTCCCGTAATCCAAATATCTTTTGTATAGATATTTCGAGTTTGTTTTGGGTTTTGCACTTTCTCCAAAAAAATATGTCTTTTGATTAACTTTAAAAAATTCAGTAAGACCTAAGTGTAAATTCTCCTTGGCATTGCTTTCTGGCATCTTGTTAAGGTGTGATTTGGCGATTTGAAATCCAAAATTTGCAACCGATATGAAAGCTGTAATTCTGTTATCTGGGGGATTAGACTCTTCCACAATTCTGTACAAAGCTCAGGCTGATGGCTGTGAATGTCATACTATTTCCTTTGATTACCAGCAGCGACACCGACGAGAGTTACAGTCAGCCCTGACCATCGCTCAAAAAGCTGGGATCGTGAAACATCAGGTGGTTAATTTTGACTTACGACAATGGGGCGGTTCCGCACTTACTGATGACGCAATTGATTTACCCCAGGAGCGATCGCTCGATGAAATGTCTGAAAATATTCCTGTCACCTATGTTCCGGCTCGTAATACCATCTTTTTAAGCTTTGCTCTTGGTTACGCCGAAGCGATCGCAGCAGAGCGTGTCTATATCGGCGTCAATGCCCTAGATTACTCAGGATATCCTGATTGTCGCCCCGACTATATCCAGGCAATGCAGGAAGTTTTTCGCCTGGGAACCAAACAAGGACGTGAAGGACAACCAATTAATATTGTTGCACCCCTAATCAACCTGAAAAAAACTGAAATCATCCAACTGGGGAACCAATTGGGAGTTCCTTGGGAGCTAACTTGGTCTTGCTATGTCGGTGGAGATGTCGCTTGCGGCGTGTGTGATTCTTGTCGCTTGCGGCTAGCAGCTTTTGCTGAATTGGGACTGGTTGATCCACTGGCGTATGCTTCTTGAGTCAGGAGTTAGGAGTTAGGAGTTAGGAGTTAAAATTCATAACTCTTAACTCTCAACTCCTAACTCTTCTAACCGTTGCACTTGAATTTGATGCAGGCGTGGCCCAACAATTGACACGACAGTGAATTCAAGATTTTGATAACGGAAGCTTTCGCCAATGGCCGGAATTTTCTGTAACTGATACAGCAAAAAGCCTCCTAGTGTTTGATATTCTCTTGTCAGGGGCAAATTGAGATGTAAAATCTCGTTGAGGTCTTCGAGGTTGATTTGTGCCTGCACCAAAAATTTCTGCTTATCTAACATCTGAATCAGTAAGTCGTCACTGTTTTCAGATTCGCTGGCGTCGCCAATGATTTCCGCAATCACATCTTTGATTGTCACCAGTCCCACAGTACCGCCAAATTCATTTACTACCATGACCATAGCTGGTTTCTCTTGCTGCATCATTGGCAAAAGTTCACTCAAGGACGTGTGTTTTGGAACAAACCGGGCGGGACGCATCCAAGGTTGGATCTGTGTCTCTAAACTTAGCTTTCCTACAGCCAAAGGTTGTGCCAAATCTTTAAAATAAACAATGCCGCGAACATCGTCAAAAGATTCACCAATTACAGGGTAGCGAGAGAAACCAGTAGAAGCCATTTCCCTAAGTAATGTCTGGAAGGTAGCATCTTTTGGCAGCGCGACAATACTTGTGCGGGGGATCATCACATCTTGGGCCATGACATTCCCAAACTCAAAAACATTATTAAGTAATTCTCGCTCCGCACGCTGTAAACCAGTAGACCCCCATTCTGTAGAGATAATCAGCTGCAATTCTTCGGGAGTCACAGGCGGCCTCCAGCCTTGGCCTGTGTATTGGATACCAAAAATCCGCAATAAACAACGAGTTGATTGGTTGAGAATCCAGATGAAGGGGCCAAAAAAACGCACGATCGCTTTTACCGAAGGCCCTAAAAACCTAGCTAGCTGTTCTGAGTACAGCATGGCTAAG
This sequence comes from Nostoc sp. JL33, assembly GCF_017114985.1. GTDB lineage: Bacteria > Cyanobacteriota > Cyanobacteriia > Cyanobacteriales > Nostocaceae > Nostoc. The sequence goes on from NZ_JABXKP010000085.1 coordinate 23,115, forward strand.
GATTTGGGACATAGTTCTCCGATCACAATTTGCAAATAGGCTATCAAGAAAAAGGCGATGGGAATTGATAGGGAATGGGCGATGAAAGTAGTTATCCCAATTGGTAAAGGCCAGGATTTTAACCATGCATTCACCAGCACGACAATCGTACTTTCTCCAATCCATCCCAATGCCAAACTAGAAAGGGTAATGCCTAACTGGGTGGTAGATAGCAATCGGTCAATACTACGTTGTAGCATCTCGACAGCGATCGCCGGAATATCCCCAGCCTTAACTAGCTGGTGAATACGCGATCGCCGCACGCTCACCATCGAAAATTCCGCCGTCACAAAAAAGGCATTTATGGTAATCAGCAGTAGCACTGACAACAACCGAAGCGCCACGTCTGTCCAAATTAAATTAGGAAAACCACTCACCGCCAAAGCTCGTGTAAAACTCACGCCCTCCATTCTTGAATTTTGGATTTTGGATTTTGGATTTTGGATTAAATTTTGGGTATTAGGGATTAGGTAAATTACTTAGTACCAAGTCCCCAATCTAAAATCTAAAATCTAAAATCTCCAGTTGCCCAATCTACCTTTGTACAGGAATATTCGATGCCTCTAGCTTCAATTCTTGAGCGGGATAATCAGTTAGAGCAAGTGATATTTTCTTGACATCATCAAGTAAAGCTGTGGGAATGCTCACTGTACCGGAAAATGTTGGCCCATTTGCAGGCAATTCTGTTGGTAAACCCTCTGTACTAGCACTCAGGGTTCGTCCTTTATCATCGGTAACATCTAAAAAACTATACAGGAAGCGCACAGAATCTTTACCTTTGTTCTGCATTTTCACTTTCAGTAGCAAATCACCACCAGAGTAGCGGACAGATTGCACAGACATGGTTACACCCTGACTCTGGGCAGTAACCGGAAAGCCTGGCTGGAGTTTTTCTTCAACCACTTGTGGGGGTTTTTCCTCTGGCTTCTGCTTGCTGCTATTGGTTTCTTCATCATCTTCCTCTAGGTTTTCCGATTTAGCAGCCTTGGTCTTACCCTCAATTCGCGCCTTGACAATTTTCAGGATGTCTTGCTCTTTTAATAGCACTAGCCCTGCCTGTTGGGAGTTATTTGTCTTATTGCTGGCAAATTTGGTTGTGGGACGCCCATCTGGTGTAGTAACGCCTTTAAGTGCTGAACTCCCCAGTTCAAACCCCAAAAATGCGCTCACAGAACCTGCCCCCAACATCAGGATTAACAAAATCAAAGTAAGAAGTACAGTAGAATTTATTTTCATCGCTGACAAGCTATCACAAAAGAATGCTGGTCTATTTAAGAATACTGAAGCTTTTGGCTTCAATCCTTAAAGGAACTTAATCAATATTAGTTTGCACTATTTCATGATTAAACTATGTAGTATAAAAATCTGGTAAATTCTTGTCCACTATTCACAGGCGGTAAATTTGTGCTATAATTACGCAATTGGCTAAACTCAGTGCATGAGGTATTTTCCTCACTCTAAAATTAGCAAATCAGGTTGACCTAAGAGTTGAAGTAATTGACTCATAGAAACCCGAAACCCAACAAAACAAGCGCCTTTGGCCGATTGGGGAGGCAGCGAACTCATAATTCGCCTTCAGGCTGGTTCGATTCCAGCAGGGCGCACTGAATCGTTAAAAAGCAGTAACGTATTATGTTACCAGACTCTCAATGCTCATTGGGACATGAGTAATACTACATTATGTTGAGCATTGACATACTTGTTCAACTCCGACACCTTAAATTAATCAGTCCTGAGTACTCAGCACAAAGGGGCACAGGGATAGGGGAAAATTTTTATAACTCCTAACTCCTAACTCCTAACTCCCCACTCCCCACTCCTAACTCCCAATCTTACCGATCTGGCAAAGTTTCAAACCTGAATTCAGTTCCGACTTTGAGTTTGTTGCTATTTGAACGGGGAGACATCATCAGCGATGTGTCATAAGGATTTGGTAAATCAGGAGTGCGAATATAAGGATCGTTGCCAACTTGCTGAGTCAGGACATCATGATATAAAGTGTTAACCAACTCAGCATCGTGGGCAATTTCATTTTCTGGGAAGGAACCACCGAAACCGGAACCAGATCCTAGAAATGAGTCTAGCTGACGCTTGAGGCTGGCATTTTCGTAGAAATTGCGATCGTGACTAAAAAAAGCTTGTTCAAATAGATCATTCGTAGTTTGATAATTGGGTGTTGCCGTTTGGGCAGATGCAACAGAGGGAACAATACCAGCAGCAAGCAGCACTAATAAACCACCAAGGGTTTTTAATTTTATACGCACGTTTGTGACTCCTCAATTTTTGGGCAATCTTAATTTATGCTTAAGTTCAGAACTCTCATGAGTTCAACCTTTGGTGTAGCACAACTTTTAATGTTTTGTAATGACGTATCCTACTGAAACTCTTACCCACTCAGATATTTGGGCAACCACTGCTGATTTGACCACTTTGCGCCACAAGCTACTAGATTTATTTTGCCAACTTGCTTATCAAGAAGGTGATTTTCTCCTCTCTTCTGGGTTGCGTAGTTCTTATTACGTGAACAAGACACAGGTAACACTCCATCCTCAAGGTGCTTTGGCAGTTGGACGCTTGCTATTTCCTTTGCTACCTGTAGATACAGAGGCTGTGGGTGGTTTAACATTGGGGGCTGACCCAATTGTGACAGCAGTGAGTCTAGTTTCTGTTTATGAAAACCGACCGATACCAGCGCTGATTATCCGCAAGGAAGCCAAGGGTTATGGGACGAGAGCTTATATAGAAGGCCCCAGTTTACCAGAAGGTGCAAAAGTAGTGGTTTTGGAAGATGTGGTTACAACTGGGCAATCTGCTCTGAAAGCAGTTGAGCGTCTTCAAGAAGCAGGTTATACCGTAAATCAAGTAATATCACTGGTAGACCGACAGCAGGGGGGAGGGGAGTTGTACCAGTCAGCTGGGTTGAAGTTTGAAACTTTGTTTTCGATTCAAGAAGTTCAAGAACGCTTCCGACAACTTGCAAATTCTTGAACAATAGGACTTGTGCTAATTCGTAATTCGTAATGACGCTCTCTACGAACGCGAATAGCGTGTCGCAGACAGACGCTAAAAGCGTAGCTTGTCCTCCGCAGGAGTACGCGGACTCGCTACCGCTACGCTAACGTAATTCGTAATTAAGAATTACAAATTGGTAGAAGTCCTGAATATGAAACAATAGGGTTCAGTTAAAGAGTTACGCATTAATAAAAAATAGCAACTTGAATTAATCGGGTAAAAATTCTTCATATAAATATTTATACGCACTTGTACATTCATAAATTCAATGTCGGCATTTCCCAAAATGATGTCGCATTTTTTGGCTACAACCCTTGTAGAGTATAGGTTGTATTTATTATTACCAAAGACTGCTGTAAATGGGTATTTCACATAGATATAGCAGTTTTCGTTTGGATGCAACACATGGTAGGAGCACAGCATTGCTGTGCCCCTACGAGTGGTGTGTATTCCATGCAATTGAGAACCGCTATAGTTAAGCAAAGATGTATTTTTATTTACAATTTTTAGCCGCAGCTACGCCCAACCTAGTCAGCGCTCTTTTAAAAAAAACTTTTCGATTTTTAGATTCACAACTTTTTGATTTCCAAAACCGCCTATCTTAACTATGCAATCACCAAATCCGATCTCGTTCTCCTCACTCACCTCTGTACTGACGGCTTTAGAAGTGTGCAGTGATGAATCAGTGTATGCTCCCGGTTATATTCAGCCACATGGAATGTTGCTGATGCTGCAAGAGCCACACCTCACAATCTTGCAGATTAGTGAAAATGTGGAACAGTTTTTTGGGATTTCCGCAGAAGCATTGCTTGGTCAACCCTTACAACGGTTGTTTTCCCGCGCTCAAGTGCAGCGACTTGCTGGCTATCTGGCTGAAGATAATCTGGAGTTTTGCAATCCGTTTGAGCTAAAAACGCGGCGGGTTGCCGAGACTGATGGGCAACAGAAAAATCAGGCATTCACAGGTGTGATGTACCGGATAGTAGATGGGTTGATCATGGAACTAGAACCTGTGCGATCGCTCAAAAGCATCGATTCAATCCAATCATATCACCGCCTGCAAGCCGTGATCGCCAATTTCCGTAATGCCACTAACCTGACGAATCTGGCTCAAACCCTTGCCAGAGAGGTAAAAGAAATGACTGGGTTTGATCGGGTTATGATCTACCGCTTTCGGGCAGACGACAGTGGTGTGGTGATTGCGGAGGAGAAACAGAGGCATCTAGAAAGCTTTTTGGGACTGCACTATTTGGCCATAGACATTGCCGCGCCAGCCCGCAAGTTGTTTTGCCGCAACTGGATGCGATTCATTCCCGATATCAATTACACCCCTGTCTGCCTGATTCCCACCAACCATCCTCCGACGGATACACCCCTTGATCTGAGTAATTCTGTGTTACGAGGAGTGTTTCCGTGTCACATTCAATACCTAAAGAATATGGGGGTTACTGGGTCGATGACGATTTCGTTAATCAACGACAAAGGACTTTGGGGATTAATTGCCTGTCACCACTACAGCCCGAAACTAGTGGATTATGAAACTCGCAAAGCCTGTGAATTTTTAGGACAGTTTGCCTCGATTGAAGTGGTGCATCAGCAAGAACGAGAATCGGATGTTTACCGAACGCAGGTGAAAGGGATTCAGGATGAACTGCAACAGACGTTATTGCAGGAGTCCAATTTTATTGAGCAAGTGTTGATCCGAAATACTTCTCACTTGCTGGATCTAGTTCATGCTCAAGGAGCCGCGATTTTGCTTGACGGTCATCTGACATTAGTTGGTCAAACGCCATCGGCTATCCAGGTGCAGGATCTGGTGACGTGGTTGGTGCAACACAAGGGGGAACGAGTGTTTGCTACCGATTCCCTCTCACGTTTATATCCAGATGCGAAAGCATTCAAAGATCAAGCTAGCGGCATCCTGGCAATTTCAATTTTATTCAACCATGTCAAAGAAAAGTCTTACCACATTATCTGGTTTCGACCGGAGCAAATCCAGACGGTGAATTGGGCAGGCAACCCCCAGGATACGGTAACAATCAACGAAATTGGAGAGATGCAATTGTCTCCTCGGAAGTCCTTTGCAATGTGGAAGGAAACCGTGCGGGAAACTTCCTTGCCTTGGGAGGTGGCGGAAGTGGAAGCCGCTACTGAGATGCGAAATACGCTGATGTTGGCAGTGCTGGAGTTTTCCCAGATCGCCCTAGAAGAAGCCGCAGAACAAGCCGCGATCGCCAACCGCGCCAAAAGCCAGTTCCTCGCTAAAATGAGCCACGAACTGCGGACTCCCCTGAATGCCATTTTGGGATTTACTCAGTTGATGAACCGCAGCGACAAAATTCCATCGGAGTTTCAAGAGGATTTAAGCATCATCAGCCGTAGTGGAGAATACTTGCTAACTCTGATCAACGATGTGTTGGAAATGTCCAAAATTGAAGCGGGTCAGTTACAGCTAAGAGAAAACTCTTTCGATTTGCATCAGCTAATCCACTCCATCAGAGATATGGTTGCCCTCCAAGCTTTAGAGAAAGGAATTGATCTGCTCACAGAACAGCATACCAGCGTTCCTCGCTATGTGTATGGTGACGAATCAAAACTGCGCCAAATTCTGCTGAATCTGTTAAGCAATGCGATTAAATTTACGACAACAGGTAGTGTCACCCTGCGATTAAAAGCTTTGACCGGGAGAGTGGGCAAGGTCAACTCCCTGGATTCAATTTCTACCGATGATTTCAAACCAATCATCACCCTTCATCTGGAAGTTGAAGACACTGGATGTGGTATCGCTCAGTCGGATATCGAGGCTGTGTTTAAAGCCTTCACGCAAACAGAATCAGGTCGCCAGGCTAAAGGTACAGGCTTAGGCTTATCGATTAGCCGTCAGTTTGCCCGTTTAATGGGTGGTGATATTACAGCGCGAAGTATCCTGAATCAGCAGTCAACCTTCATTTGTGAGGTTTTACTGAGTTTGGTAAGCTCAGTGGATGTCATCGCGCCGGAAACGACTGGCGCTGTTATTGGTCTGGAACCGGGACAGCCCACTTATCGCATTCTGGTGGCGGAAGACGTTAAAGAAAATCGTCTGTTACTGGTCAGGCTATTAGAATTAGTTGGGTTTGAGGTCCGTGCAGTCGAGAACGGAAAGGAGGCGATCGCTCTCTGGTCAGAATGGCATCCCCACCTGATTTTGATGGACATTCAAATGCCCGTGATCGGTGGCCACGAAACTACCCGACAAATTCGAGGGAGCCAGGGAGGTAAAGACGTGGTGATTATTGCGCTGACAGCCTACGCCTTTGAGGAAGACTACACCACCAGCATTCAAGCAGGCTGCAACGACCACATCACCAAACCATTTCTAGAAGCTGTCCTATTTGAGCGGATTGCACACTATTTGGGAGTTCGCTACTGCTACAGCGAAGAAGCTTTACCGGGGTTAGACCAGCAAACCTTACTTCCGCAATCACTAACCGCCAAAGATTTACAAATAATGTCGCCAGAGTGGATTATTCAGGTACATCAAGCAGCCCTGGATCTCAACGATGCTAAACTCTATAATCTCATCGCTCAAATCCCCAACCGGGAGCAAATTTTTGCCAATGCTCTGAAATCTCTGGTGGATAACTTCCAGATGGAGACGATAGCGAAGCGCTGCTGCGAAGCGCAGATCGCAACTCTGACCCAAACTCAGGAAAAAGACTATGGCTAATTTACTTAAATCTGCTTCGGAAACAAATATTCTAATCGTGGACGATACCCCCGACAATCTACGATTGTTAGCCAAAATATTAGAGTTGCAAGGTTATATCATCCGTAAATCCCTCAACGGGAAAATGGCATTACAAGCTGCTTTTCGACATCCGCCCGATCTGATTCTGCTTGACATCAATATGCCCGAAATGAATGGCTATGAGGTTTGTCAACAGTTGAAAGCATCAAAAACAACAGATCAAATTCCGATTATTTTTATTAGTGCCCTTGACCAAATGAATGATAAATTGCAGGCATTTGAACTGGGTGGACAAGACTATATCACCAAGCCCTTTCAAGAACTTGAAGTGCTAATGCGAATCAAAAACCAGCTACTCATCAAACAGCAACAGCAACAACTTATTGAACAAAATCAACGCCTAGAGCATGAAATTCAGGAACGCCTGAAGGCTGAAGCAGAGGTAATGGAGCTATCCCTAACTGATGAGTTGACAGGACTATATAATCGGCGTGGTTTCTTTTGGCTGGCAACTCAGCAATTCAAAATTGTCCAACGCACACAAATGTTCTGCTGTCTTTTGTTTGTTGATTTAGATGGTTTAAAGCAGATTAATGACTCTCTAGGGCATGAAATAGGCGACAAAATGATCGTTGACACAGCCCAAATACTAAAGCAAACCTTCCGTGATTCGGATATTGTTGCCCGTCTAGGAGGAGATGAGTTTGTAATATTTGTTCCTGCCTGGTCTAGGAATACAGATGAATTTTATCCTCGATTGCAAGCTAATATTGATCGCTTTAATCAAGAGCATAATTACTCATATAAACTATCTATAAGTGTTGGTGTGACACAATGCGCCTTAAATGAAAACGTTTCACTACAACAATTGATAGAAGAGGCTGACAAGCTAATGTATGAGCATAAACGCGCTAAACGTCTTGGAAATCATTAATTGTTCTATTGAAAGTAGAAATATCGACATTAATCGGTGAACAGCTACATCCAATTTGTGAATGTACAATAGACTTATTGCAAAAGTCAAAAACCCGCCCGAAAATAAATTTTCTTTTCTTATAGCTAAAGTCGCTTTTAACCGACTAATGACAGTAGTTTTAGTCCGTTGAAACGGACTTTTGCTATTAGCCAGGAACTTCACTTTCTGGCAGTTCAAGTATTTTCGCAATAGGTTTAATTAATCGGAGAAAAAGTCTTCATCTAAGCATTCATACGCACTAAAGGGAGACTCAACAGCAAAAGTATCAAGGGACAAACCAGTTTCATTGCTGGCTTGTTTTCTGGCATCTTGATAACACTCCAAGAAAAATTATTGAAAATAAGGCTTTAAAGTAGGGCTGTCTTTAAAAGCTCTTGTAAGTCTCCGGCGATGTTCTCTAATTGTTCCTTTCCAACTATTAGAGCGTTTATTAGACTGAAACTTATACTTGAGCAAGTGTATTAAGACAACATTGAACCTCACACGACTTGAAGTCGCGTGATTCCTGCTTCAACGATCTGAGCCG
>NZ_JABXKP010000011.1 GCF_017114985.1 Nostoc sp. JL33
CATTTTGGCAGTTTTTGACCCCTCTTTTTTCAATCTTGGTGAGAAATCCGGGTAAAGTGGCAATGGTGATTGAAGGTAACTGGGCAATTCCTTATCTAACTGAAACCTTTCCTCAACTAGAGTTTGCTACCGCGCAATTGCCTACTATTAATGACAAAAAAGGCACGATGGTTTTTACAGTTGCCTACGTGATGAATAATCTTGCACAGCACAAAGCCGAAGCCTGGGAATTGATTGCCTATCTCACGGGTAAAGAAGGGATGCAAAAGTGGACAGGAACAGGGTTTGCTTTGCCAACACGTAAATCAGTGGCCAAGATTTTAGGCTATGACCAAGACATGATGCGATCGCCATTAGTGGCGGGAGTTAATTATGCTACACCTTGGCAAGTAGGTCAGTATCCAAGTGCGATCGTCAATAACTTTGATAACCAGTTTGTCAGCGCCTTATTGGGACAACAACCATTAAAGCAGGCGATCGCGCGAGGGCAGAATGATGCGAATCAGCAAATTAGGGCGATGGAATAATGCTTAGTCTAAGTCAGGACTTACGCAAAAACCCTCTCAAACTCTCATTCCTCCGTGACCTCTGCGTCCTCTGTGGTAGCCTGCGGCAAGCCGCTCCGCGTCTACGTTTTTCATTAGCTGTGGGTAAGTCCTATAAGTAAGCAATCTTTCTCACCTCTACCAAATCACTTCTGAGTAGAAATTTGCTATCTCTTTATCTGCTGTAATTATTGCAGCTTGATTACTTCTGGCTAGTGCGACGACAACTCGATCTACTGGATCTCGATGACCCCATTCTAAATTCACGCTTTCCATCCAAATATTTTCATCAATGGGTACAATCTGAACGGTACTAGATTTTTTCAGCGTTACTACGTACTCGTTAAGATTGACTCCTAAATCTAGTTTTTGATTTTTGATTTTTATCGCAATTTCCCATATGGACATGGACGGGACAAGACCATTTTTATCCCTTTCCATGTAGTCGCACGCTTCTTTGGCTTGTTCAGAAAGTCTGGCTGGATCTAAACTCCACCAGATGAGGGCACAAGTGTCAAGGACTATCTTCACAATTGTGGCCATTCCTCAGTGGTTGGTGTAGTTAAATCTTCAAAGTACTTCACTTTACCGCGCATTTCCCTAAATAACTCTTCTGTTGAAGGTGCTTGTGCGTATTTGGAAATTTTCACGACTGGCTTACCGCGATCGGTAACTACAATTTCTTCTCCCTCTGACTCTACAAGTCGTAAGAACTCAAGAAGTTGAGATTTGAGTTTACTTTTGGAAATTGATTTCATAATAACCGTAGTCATGACTATAGTCATATTCTAATAGGACATAGCATCGGTTCTTACTTGCTTGCAATACAAATGCTCAATATTTCCGCCTATGACCAAGACCCCATGCGATCGCCATTAGTGGCGGGAGTTAATTATGCTACACCGTGGCAGGTAGGTCAGTATTCAGGTGCGTAGGCGTAGCCCGCCGTAGGCATCGTCAATAACTTTGATAACCAGTTTGTCAGCGCCTTATTGGGACAACAACCATTAAAGCAGGCGATCGCGCGAGGACAGAATGATGCTAATCAGCAAATTAGGGCGATGGGTTGACTTAGGACTTTTTTGGGAAATGAGAATTCTGTCTCACAGTACGGGAATACTTTAAGCAGAGGTTTCCCCAAATCAATTGCTCATTTATGAACTCGTCAGCACAACGGCGCAGTACCGCTCTAACTACCAGAACAGAGTTTTCGCCCTTTGGCAACAAGCTAGTGCTATCTGGCTATGCCAATACTGAACAGATGAGGCAGGCACTAATTGAAAGCCGCAAATCTGGCAGACCCCTAACGGAAGTACTAGAGTCAATCACTGGCCAACAACTATCGCCTGAGTTGCTCAGGCAATATAAAAAACAGCAGCTATTTGAACTGAAAATACTATATGGTGTTGAATTCCTTGATCCGGAAGTCAACTCCTTTGACAGCACGATGATGGGGAACCTGATTGAAACCCTCATCCCAGTGGATATCTGTCGTCGTCATCGTTTAGTACCACTGTCGAAGCACGAAGACCAAACCCCGCCCTCAGTTTTAGTGGCGATGGTCGCTCCAGATAATCTAGAGGCAAGCGATGACCTGAACCGCATCTTGCGCCCCCAAGGCTTGGCCTTGCAGAGGATGGTGATTACACAGGAAGACTACCAACAGCTAATCAACCAATATCTGGATGAAATGGCTGTTAAGCAAAAGCACCTGGAACAAGCAAAGTTTACAGATATTAATCAGGATTTAGAAAACCTCGGAAATCTTGAGATTTCCGATGCTCCTGAAGAAATGGAGGCTGATCTAGGGGCAGCGATGAAGGGTGCAGAGGATGCCCCAGTCATTAACCTAGTCAACAGAATCCTGGCTAAAGCCTTGCATGAAGGCGTTTCTGACATTCATATCGAACCGCAAGAAGAAAACTTACGTATTCGCTTTCGGAAGGATGGCATACTGATGGAAGCTTTCCCTCCCCTACCGAAAAAAATCATCCCGGCGGTGACAGCCCGATTTAAAATTATCTCCAATCTAGACATTGCTGAACGGCGTATACCCCAAGATGGGCGCATCCGACGGCTGTTTGAGGGACGTAAAGTAGATTTCCGCGTCAGCACCTTACCCAGTCGTTACGGGGAAAAGGTGGTGCTACGGATTTTGGATAACTCTTCCACCCAATTGGGATTGAATAAGTTAATTACTGATCCGGAAACTTTACAAATTGTCCAGGATATGGTAAGTCGTCCCTTTGGTCTAATTTTGGTGACTGGGCCAACTGGTTCTGGGAAAACAACCTCGCTATATTCTGCATTATCAGAAAAGAATGATCCTGGTATTAATATCAGTACTGTGGAAGACCCTATTGAGTACAGCCTTCCAGGGATTACTCAAGTACAGGTGATTCGGGAAAAAGGGCTGGATTTTGCTACTGCTCTGCGGGCTTTCTTGCGGCAAGATCCAGATGTGCTGCTGGTGGGTGAAACGCGGGATAAAGAAACGGCAAAAACAGCAATTGAGGCTGCCTTGACCGGTCACTTGGTATTAACTACCTTACATACCAATGATGCCCCAGGAGCGATCGCTCGTTTGGGAGAAATGGGTATTGAGCCGTTCATGGTTTCTAGTTCCCTAATTGGCGTTTTAGCTCAACGTTTGGTGCGGCGTGTATGTTCTGAATGTCGCATTCCCTACACTCCTACCGTCCAAGAATTGGCTCGCTATGGTCTATCAGCTTCCTCAGATGTCGAAGTCACCTTCTATAAAGCTAATACCTTGACATTAGATGCGATCGCCGAAGCCAAAACCAAAAATCAGCTTTGCCCAAAATGTAATGGCGGCGGCTACAAAGGGCGTTGTGGTGTTTATGAAGTTATGCGAGTCACGGAAAACCTGCAAACTCTCATCAACGAAGACGCACCTACAGAACGTATCAAGGAAGTGGCAATAGAAGAGGGCATGAAAACCTTGCTGTCTTACAGTTTGGACTTAGTGCGCGAAGGTTCCACCACTCTAGAAGAAGTAGAACGAGTCACGTTTACTGATACTGGTTTGGAAGCCGAATTAAAAGCCAAACGTAAGACTGGTCTTACCTGCCTGACTTGCGATGCCACATTGAAACCAGAATGGCTGGATTGTCCCTACTGTATGACATGTCGGTTTCAAAAGTAGTCATTAGTCATTGGTTAGTAACTTTAAACAAATCACAAATAACAAACATTAAAAGGAAGCAGAACTATGGAAATGATGATTGAAGACCTGATGGAGCAGTTGATTGAAATGGGTGGCTCGGATTTGCATTTATCCGCAGGTTTGGCTCCCTACTTCCGCATCAGTGGCAAACTCACCCCCATAGGTGAGCATGTATTGACAGCTGATCAATGTCAAAGGCTGATTTTTAGTATGCTCAACAATACCCAGCGTAAAACCTTGGAGCAGAACTGGGAGTTAGATTGTTCCTATGGTGTTAAGGGTTTGGCTCGCTTTCGGGTCAATGTCTATAAAGAACGTGGTTCTTATGCTGCTTGCTTACGGGCATTAAGTTCTAAAATTCCTAACTTTGAAAAATTAGGTTTGCCAGATATCGTCCGGGAAATGACAGATAAGCCCAGAGGGCTAATTCTGGTGACAGGCCCTACAGGTTCCGGCAAGACTACTACCCTAGCGGCAATGATTGACTTGATTAACCGCACCAAGGCAGAGCATATTTTAACGGTGGAAGATCCGATTGAATTTGTCTACGAACCAATTAAAAGTTTGGTTCACCAACGGCAACTGGGTGAAGATACTAAAAGCTTTGCTAATGCCTTGAAAGCAGCTTTGCGGGAAGATCCAGATATTGTTCTGGTAGGGGAAATGCGCGATTTGGAAACGATTTCTTTGGCAATTTCTGCCGCAGAAACAGGACACTTGGTATTTGGCACGCTACACACCAGTTCCGCCGCACAGACAGTTGACCGGATTATTGACGTTTTCCCCCATGAAAGACAAACCCAAGTGCGAGTGCAGTTATCTAACTCGTTAGTGGCGGTATTTAGCCAAACCTTGGTGTCCAAGAAAAGCCCTAAACCTGGTGAATATGGTCGGGTGATGGCTCAAGAAATTCTGATTGTCACTCCCGCTATTTCCAACTTGATTCGAGAAGGCAAAACATCTCAAATTTACTCGGCTATTCAAACTGGCGGGAAATTGGGAATGCAAACTCTGGAGAAGGTTTTAGCCGATTTTTACAAAGCAGGAACGATTTCCTTTGAAGCGGCGATGTCTAAGACTTCTAAGCCAGATGAAATCCAACGTCTCATCGGTAGTGCGGCACCGCCGCAGGCAGCAGGTGCGAAACCCGGTGCGGCTGCCAAAGCGCATTAAATGAACTGGGGAGATGAGGGGGATGAGGCAGACAAGCGAGACAAGAAGAATAACCCATGCCCAATGCCCAATGCCCAATGCCCAATGCCCAATGCCCAATGCCCAATGCCC
>NZ_JABXKP010000097.1 GCF_017114985.1 Nostoc sp. JL33
TCGCTCTTGTTTGGCTTCTCTCTCAGGCACTTATTCAATATAACGAACCTATCTTCATGTGTCAACTATTTTTCCAAATATTTTTGAGAAGTTTGTCGATGCAGATGTAATCCTTAAATTGCAAGGGTTTTACTCTATTAAGTCTTTCTGGAAATTTCTGGATAAAATTCTGGTTGTAACCAGCTTTGGTGTTTTGTTATCCAGGCTGCTTTTAAACTCGCTGTTGCATGGCTGGCTACTTCCCATTAACTTCTTGACAACTATCACTTGGTGAGGCTCATGTTTTTAAAATGCCACGGTCGTATTGAGCAAAACGGCAGTTATGGGAGTACCTGAGGGTATCGGTATCAGCACAAACTGAAGTTCAGCCAGAAGAAGATTACTCCTCTAGTTTGATTCCAGGTGAAGCATCAGCTGATTTCATGGTGAAGCAGCATCAGCAAGAGCAGGTAAGGCTTTCGGGTCGTTTCCCGAATCATCATCTGCTTATATAGGATCAACAAAAACTCTTGAGCTTGTTCATGGAACATCTGCTGTACTTGATCGGATAAGTTCGTGTAGCGATCGCTCCTGAGGTATCATGTGGCGTTCGTAAAACAGCAACCCTGTCGAATCACCCGCAATACAAGGCGTTTCTGCCCAGTAACTACCGAGAATGAAGAATTATGTTTACCTGTAGCGATCGCACAAGCTGAAGTTCTACTGGCTCAACGTTGAGATGGGCGGCAATCAGTGCAAGGAGTTTTTGAAGATCCAGGGCTTGTGACGGCAAATCCATCTTCTGATTCATATCGTCTACCATCTCGTCATGCTAGCGTCAAACAAACAAAGAGAATGTGATGACTCCGTTTCCACCTACGCGACGACGCTTTATTCAAGTAGTTGCAGGGGCAAGTGTCCTGACTTTTTTGGGCTGTAATCGGCGGGAGCAAGCAATGGTGACGCTATATACTTTTGGCGACTCAATTTTAGATTGTGGACGATATAACGAGTTTGGCGTTCATCCAGGGCAACTCCTCGTCCAGAATGACGATCGCCTGTTTCCCGAATTTCAAGGTCAGGATCTCACTTCACATGGGCCTGCTCAACTGGAACATCGTGCGCGTGATGGTGCAACGGTTGATGGGTTGCCTTCTCAGGCTGATCGATTGCGGGTGGAAGGAAGGGCGATTGCACTAATCACTATTGGTGGTAATGATCTACTGCGGGGATTAATTCAAGATACTGGTGCAGGAATCGCAACGTTTGCCAATGCCCTCGATACATTTGTGCAGCAGTTGCCGATTCGTCCTATTCTGCTAGGTAATGTGTACGATCCTACCTTTGGAGATGATAGGCGCAACTTTGTAGGGGTTGAGTCGGCGATCGCCCGCAAGAACCTCCAGCGCATGAACACTGCAATTCAAGAAATCGCCAATCGCTATGGGCAATTAGTTGATCTCCATGCCCATTTCCTAAAGGGCGATCTATCCTGGTTCACAGCCACTATCGAACCAAGCCTGCGGGGTGCGTCCCAAGTGCGGCGAGCTTTTCTCCCGTATGTTCTCGGTAAATAAAGATATTTTTTATTAGGTCGAGATTATATAGATGAGCGTTACCAATCCTACCCTTAGATATAGATACAAAACGATCCTAATGGCAGACCAGCATCGCAAATTTAAATGCGATCGCATTCTACTACGGATTTGTAAAGTCAGCAGAAATCGATATACCGAGTTCCAGAAGTGTTCAACCTAGTCTGTAACAAAAATACCTCCTCCAAGTAGAGAAATTGTTCTAATACTTATCTTTAAAAATTATTTACGCGCTCCTGGACGCTTATTCTATGATGCAGAAGTAGTCTCACAAGGGCTACTTTTTTTCTGCTCGTTTTAAGCTGTGGAATCGCAGGATATAACTTAGCTAGGGATGATAACTGTTGTTCTAGAACTTCTAGGATTAGTTTATCTTAATTGGCATTGCTGTAGGATAGTGCGTTGTTGCCCCATTTTTTGCACTAATTCTGATGTGACTGGGACATTCTTAGTTAAATCCAAAGGACAGATAATATTTTCAAGTTGGGTTTTTCATACCCGTGCTGCTGAAATTGCGTCCCAACAAACATTTAATTCGGCGGAACCATCTTGTCCTGCTTGTGAGATAATTCATTGTCAACAGCAGCATAGTTGCTAGATAATCATTTACATTACCATCGTGATCCATTAATACTAGTTGTTTTTTCATAAAAGGAGAATTAATATGGATGAGTTTATAGAAGCTGCAATTCAAGAAGCAAAACAAGGCAGACAAGAAGGTGGAATTCCCATTGGTTCGGTTCTCGTCAAGGATGGCAAAATTCTTGGCAGAGGGCACAATAAACGTGTGCAAGATGGCGATCCTGTCACCCATGCCGAAATCGATTGTCTCCGCAATGCTGGGAGAGTTGGCAACTACAGAGGTACAACACTCTATTCAACTTTGATGCCGTGTTATCTGTGCGCTGGGGCAGTGGTACAATTTGGCATTAAAAAAGTCATCGCTGGAGAATCCAAAACTTTTCCTGGTGCTAAAGAATTTATGGTATCTCACGGTGTGGAAGTAATTGATCTTAATCTTGACGAATGCGAACAAATGATGAGTGAGTTTATTGAAACTAACCCGGAACTTTGGAATGAAGATATCGGTAATTAGTTAGGAGTAGCGCTGTTAAGGTGACTTTTGCTCGCAGAATTATGGCAAGAGCGATCGCTATCTAAAAAGGAACTTAACAATTCACGCATTCACGCATTCATGCATTCTTGCATTAAAGACATTTTGCCTACGGCACGCTATAGCCAACAGACTCTTATTTAAACTCCGACTCAAACTGAGACTACGTGTAATGGTTGGGGTCTTAAACCCTTTAATTTACTATAAAATAACAGGATAAATCCTGGGTGCAATCCTTGAAGGATTTGTCGAACAAAGTCCAGTAAGCGTGATGGTACTGGGGCTGATCGAAAGAGGCTAATGATCATTCCTAATCCAGCAAAAGTGTGCTGTTATTATCAATCAAGGTAAGAGCTTCACTAGTCGCCATGTCTGGCTTCGGCCGTGATGCAGCATAAGTCTGAATGTAACGCCGCACTTCTAGCGGAAAGTCGGGGTAATCTAACACTGCATCCCCATCGGCAATAGTTGCCCAAAAGTCTCGCAAACTAGGAGCTAATTCTTTTGCCTGTGATAATGGTAAGTTTAATGGAGAGTGAGTTAGTAGCTTGATTAAAAAGGGGAAAGAGCGATCGCCCATCCACTGCCGCGATGACTGTTGCAAGTCGGGGAACTCAGGCACTGACTCTACGCGATGGGATAAAATTTGCAACGATTCTTTACCTTGTTTATCCCGATGAAACTCTAGCACCCGATAAGGGTGAGGATAACTAACTAAAGAGCCAGTGGTAATATCATATACTCCTTGGGAGTAAGCAACATCCTGAATGTGCAAATGCCCAGTAAACACTAGCTTGACTCCGTAGCGCCTGAGCAACTGCAAAAGTTCTGCTGAATTGGATAACATATAGCGATTTGCCAGTGGATGGCTCGATTGATTGGGCAAATGCTCCACCACATTATGATGCACCATCACCAGAATTAATTCATCACCAGATGCCGCCAGCACCTCTTCTAACCACCGTAGCTGTTTGGTATCCAAACACCCCACCTGCTCACCTTGGTCATTAAAGAAGTTAGAATTCAGCCCAATCAGCTTAACTCCTGGCAATAACTGACGAATGTAGTAAATCTGCTGTGGATCGTCATAGCCACATTTCGTGTAATAGTAGGGAAAATCTGCAAAACCAATTGATTGCTGATCAGCCAACAGCACAGGAACGTCATGATTACCAGGAACAACATAGACAGGAAAAGGTAGCTGCGCTAAACATTGTTGCAACCAGGCGTGGTTTTCTGGTTCGCCGTGCTGAGTTAAATCTCCTGGTAACAACAAGAAATCTAAATCGAGTTGTGTTAAATGTTCTAGTACACTTTTAAACGCCGAGATGCTGACTTCCACCAGATGAAACCGACTGGGATGATCCCAGATTGTGTGGGGAAGTGCTAGGTGTAAGTCGCTAACTACCGCAAAGCGAAAATTGAGAGCCATTGATTTATGGAAATGTTAAAAGCAGGGTTAAAACAAGTCTTTTCCCAAAAGTATAACGCTTGCTTTGTTTCCCTGCGTAAGAGTGCGTTTACTTAACATTTATATACATTAAGCATTGATTAGACGCTATGGTGACAATTATTTATTGGGATTGTTAATTTTGAATTCGCAGCAAAGCGACGTGACTGCCTTTTCTGCTACTCCCCTTTTCGATAAAATAACTTAGCAGATCAGCAAGGAACAGATTTAGAATCATGGCTCAAGCTAGTATTGGGATTATTGGTGGTAGCGGTCTGTATAAAATGGATGCGCTCAAAGATGTAGAAGAGGTGCGAGTCGAGACTCCTTTTGGTTCACCATCTGATGCTTTGATTCTGGGGACTTTGGATGGTACACGGGTAGCTTTTTTGGCGCGTCATGGTCGCAATCACACGCTTTTACCTTCAGAGTTACCGTTTCGCGCTAATATCTATGCGATGAAACAATTAGGTGTGAAGTATTTAATCTCAGCTAGTGCTGTAGGTTCCTTGAAAGCAGAGGCGAAACCACTAGATATGGTGGTGCCAGATCAGTTTATTGACAGAACGAAAAATCGAATTTCAACATTTTTTGGTGAGGGAATTGTCGCTCATATTGCCTTTGCTGATCCGATTTGTAAGAATTTGGCTGTTGTGTTGGCAGATGCGATCGCATCTCTCAATTTACCAGAAGTTACTCTCCATCGCGGCGGCACTTATGTGTGCATGGAAGGGCCGGCTTTTTCCACAAAAGCAGAATCAAATCTTTACCGCAGTTGGGATGCAACAATCATTGGCATGACGAATTTACCAGAGGCGAAGTTGGCTAGGGAAGCGGAAATTGCCTATGCAACTTTAGCGCTGGTAACAGATTACGATTGTTGGCATCCAGATCATGACAGTGTGACAGTGGAATTAGTGATTAGCAATTTGCTGCGGAATGCTGTAAATGCTCAAAAGGTGATTCAAGAAACTGTGCGGCGGTTGAGTGAAAATCCACCGCCGAGTGAGGCGCATTCGGCGTTGCAGTATGCAATTTTGACTCAGTTGGATAAAGCACCAGCAGCGACAAAAGAAAAGTTAGGGTTATTGTTGCACAAGTATTTGTAGTATTGGTGATGAATGAGCGATGTCTACGACGGCTATGCCTACGCCTTCTCTACTTTGGGGTGCGCCAACGGCTTCTCCAAAGGAGTACGCAATCACTAATCAGCACTACGTAAGTCTTGCCCACCTAAAACTAAAACAAAGCCTGCCTACGCAGGCTTTGTTTAGGTAAACCCAGACTAAACGTCTGTGGGCGCTTTCATATTTTTGCAGGAGATTGAATAACTAATCTCAATCAACGTCTTTGACTGTCCTCTTGACTGCGTTGCCTGCATCCTCAGCTGTGCGCTGAACATTATTACCAGCATCCTCAGCCCCACGCTGAACATTTTTTGTCACATCTTCGGCAGCATTCTGGGTATTACCCTTAATATTTTCAATTCCACGCTGAGTTCCCTTAACAACACCTTTGCGAACTTCTTCAGCTGAACTGCCAATATCTTCACCCAGGTTCTTCACTCTTTCACCAAAGGGTGTGCCTTGTTTGTAATTTTGCCCATATTGGTCTGGGCTGTCAATTCCCTTCTGATCAATATTTTTTTCAGAATTTTTTGCCAGTGCATCAGCTTTGTCATTAGCTGCCTTTTCATCTAATCTCCCTCTAGGGTCTACATCGCTAAAGTTATTGATTCCACCAGCAGGAGAAGAGAGAGGATAATCTTTTGTGGGATCATATCGTTTGGAATAAGGCGATTGCTCATCAAGCTGTGGTGGCTGCGTTGCTACTCCTGGATCACCACAAGCTTGTGTCAGAAATAAGAATATTCCTGCAAAAAAAACAGTTAAAACTTTCAAGGGACGAATGCTTTTCAGCCAATTCATTGCTTTTTTCATACTTCTGCTCCTTGCATTTTTGTGACTAAGTTAAACTTCAACCAAGATGGCATTTTGAATTAATTTTACATCCAAAGCATTGAGATAAAATAAGGGTTCTATCTGCCTACTGCTGGATTTTTTTGTAATTCCGGTCTAGCAGACGCTTCATCTGCCTTATCTTTCAAAAAGCCGGAAGCTTCTTCAACAGCACCTTTTACAGTGTCAAGCCGATCTTGAACTCGATCTCCTAGATTTGGTTCATTCTGAATCAAACCACCTGGTTCAGGTTGTTGGAAGTCCTTGTCTGTGATAATTGGCAGTTCTCCTTCTTTCTTGATTCGACCTGCTGGTGTCTCAGCACCAGGATAAAGTATCTCGGATTCTTTGCTTGTAGCAATCAACAATTGCGAACTTGGTTGTAAGCTAGCTTCGTCGCGTCCCTGATTGGCTTTTGGGTTTACTATTTTCGGATCGGTGGACATTCTGTAGTCGGTATACTTGTCTCCACCGTTCTTATAAGGATTGTTTGCTCCGCCAGCTTGTACAGCAGGATTTTGTGGATTTGCACCTTGAGCATTTGCCCCACTACAAGCAGTGCTAACTATCAACATTAGTCCAGCGAAAAAGATAGTTAATACCTGGCGCAATCTTATTTTTTTCAAGAATACTCTTACAGCGTTCATGTAATCCTCCTTACCAAAATATTAATAAGCAAATAGTTTGCTGATTCATTGGATTGGTCAGCAAGTGATTGTGCTTGTTTGCGTTGCCTAATCTTTGATAACCTCTATTAAGGATATGAATAATAAAATTAACTTTACCTCTAGCGCAGGCCACATTTTAATTAGGTTCGATAGAATATTTTTATCTAACTAGAGAGAGATATAAAATAAAATAATATACTTTCCGGTAAAAGAACTACATAGACCTGTTTAATACTTCAAAAGCTTTGGATAGGTGGCTGATGTAGTGTAATAGTTGAAGTATTCAGCCCTTGTTGCTCTCACCGTTAAATCACTAAATTTATGAAGCAATTTTTACGCTGGATAATTTTGGGGGGAACGCTGTTTTTTTTAGGAAAAGCTTTGAAGGATAATTGGATTGAGGTGACTGCTATCCGCATTGATGGGGTAGGATGGGCAATTATAGCGATCGCAACAGGCGTAACTTTACTGGCACATACTTGGGCAGGCTGGATCTGGACTTGGATTTTGCAAGAGTTAAATCAACCTGTATCATCTTCCCAGTTCATCCTAATTTACCTAAAAACGAACATTGCTAAGTATTTACCAGGTAACATCTGGCATCACTACGGACGAATTATCGCCGCAAAAAATGCCAATGTTTCTGCTGGTGCAGCTACCTTAAGCGTTTTACTGGAACCGCTACTCATGCTAGCGGCTGCTTTAATCATCATTGTCCTATGCAGTAGCCAATTTGCGGCAGCTAATACTAGCCTTGTTTTGCAAATACTACAATTGCTGAGTTTAGCTGTAGTTCTTTGTGCGATTCATCCCTGGTTTTTAAACCCAGTTATTCGCTTTTTGTACAGATTGAAAGCAAAAAAGTCTGGTACTAGCACTGAGTCAACTGTTCCCTTCAGTCTTAAAAGCTATCCCCTACGTCCTTTGTTAGGAGAATTGGGCTTTATGGGACTACGCGCCACTGGGTTTATATTAACTATGTCCGCCGTGGGTTCGTTGAATGCGAATCAAATTCCTTTGTTGTTAGGGGCTTTTAGTTGCGCTTGGCTGTTAGGGTTTATCATTCCAGGTGCGCCTGGTGGGTTAGGTGTGTTTGAAGCGACTGCATATGAACTTTTACGACACCACTTTCCAGCTGCCCTAGTATTTAGTGCGATCGCTCTATATCGCCTTATTAGTATTCTAGCTGAAACTGCGGGTGCTGCTTTGGCTTGTTTAGATGAACGCCTTGCTAAATCATGAATCAGGCGACACTCATTTTTGTCTATCTACCTTTATCTGTGAGAACACACGATAACCATCCAGATTTAATTGCGGATCACTGCTTGTATCTTCTTCCATCTTAATCAAGTTATATTCTACGTTTTCTGCGTAAATTGCAAACGTGATATTAAAAATCTCCATAAAATTGATTACCCATTTACACTCATCTTTAGGATATTTTTCATAATAACGAATCAGATGAGCAATCCTAATTTCTAAATGTCTACGAGAATTTCTACAAATCAAAATAGTCTTTAGCAGTATAATCACTAATGTTAGAGAGTGACCTGGGGCAAGCAATAATATAAATAATGACGAAGGTTCTTTCCCATTTTCTGTTGTCAAACAATCAATCACTCGATTACAGGTTCTCAATAACAATTCTTTAGTGATAATTTCTTGACTATAATCTTTTTTCCATAAGGATAAATTCTCTGCAAACTGTCGCCGCCAAGTCTCGACTACTTTTTGATTATCTACAGAAAAAAATAGATATTTTTCTATACTTATTTTAAATTCTTCAAGAGTTTGCTCTTGAGTTTGCTTGATAAATATATGGGCAATATTTTCATGGCTAAACACACCCTTCCTTAAAACAATTGATTTTATTAAATGCAGAGCATTATCTCCCAAAAGACTGGGATTTGTGTAGCGTGTTGTGCTTGACACGGCAGATTGAGAACGAGCAATATACATTGCCAATTCAAACTTAAATTTGTCTTTTATCTGTTTAGAAAGCTTTCTGGCAGCCTCTTGCTGCTCTCTGGGATTATTCTCATTAATAGATTGATCAACTAATAAATAGGAACTGTAGCGATTAGCCCAATGACTTTTAGATAATTCCTCATGTTTCCCAGCAAATAATTTTAGTTCTTCGTAGTCTTTGCTGGTTATGAAATTTTCTAGCCAGCTTTTACAGATATTTATCGCTGGAAAATTATTGGTCTTTACTTTCATATTCTCATTAGCAAATAAATTAACTAATTCTTGAATATATTTGTCTTTTCTGTTACTTGTCCAATTGTTAATTATTATGTAGCTACACCGTTTAAGTGTATTACAGAACTCCTGTTCCTGCTCATCTAAAAAAATGCTGTATATCCCAGGTATAGAAGGGTAGTACTGTGAATCAAGACCGTCTATAAATAAAGCTTTGAATTCCCGTAAAACATCATCTGGCGGCAATTGTTTGACAATTTTCACGAAGAAGCTATAAACCTCTTCTTGTGCAATTTGCAAATTTGGCTGTCTAGATTTAGACGTAACAAAATGCGGATATTCCTGACTAATTAATAAACTATTAGCGGTCATTCCAGTTCTCAGGACAAAAAGGTTTCCTGTTCATATTATTACTAGCTTACCCTGAGTGAACAGTAGCATCAATCTATTATTCAGAGATTCAGTAATCTTTTTACACAAATTTGATAAACTCGGACTATAAATAAAGTATTAAACATAAATTGTTTAATACTTCATCAAATACTCCAGTAGAATTATCTACTTCTAAAAGACCATTTATAAAATTAATCATAAATAGTCTCTAAGTATCAGAGCCAGTAAACAACTGTATGGGCGAGTTGATCTACAATTAAATACAACTCGCCCATACTTGTATGGAAGCCTTTTGGCATTTTAAATTTTTAATGGGGGTGGAGGGACTTGAACCCACACGACCTTTTAGGGTCAACGGATTTTCATTTTCCCGCAGTTTTCACTGCTACCTGATGACTTTAGCAAGGTCAGGTTTTGAAAATTGGACTCTCCCTTTACCCTCGACTTAACGTTAGGGTAGCTCCCGTCGGGTCTCTGCACCTTCCCTCAATTTTGGATTTTAGATTTTGAATTTTTGATTAAACACTAATCACAAATCTAAAATTTTTGGGCTTGGCTCAGGATTGCCATGTCTGTCACCAGATTTAGGTTTCCCTGAGTTTGAGAGCTTCCACTTGAGGGATTTCTCCTCCAAGGCTCAATTATTTAAGTCCGTAGCGTCTACCATTCCGCCACACCCCCGTTATTTTGTGGAAGCAGTAAATACCCCCTTATCTATTCCACCATCAATTGTGTCTTTTGTCCAACTAGATTGAAAATATTTTTTCCAGAGTTGCGATTGGAAGTTTTCCTTGTTTGCTCGTAATCAATCTGGATGAGTTTTCTTTTCTTGTCTGACTAAAGCATTTGTTTTTTAGTGGGTTAACTATTATAGCATAATACTACCTTTTATCACTGAATCTGTACATAGACGAGAAATTCTAGTGCGGTTACGTTGAAAGCATTTATGACTATACTTCTCTGAGTCTGGCTCTTCAGCCTATGATGGAAAACAGATGCTTAAGACTTGAAAGTTATGATTGTCGCCCTGCTATATCTGATTTTGGCTGGAGCTTACCTTTTGGTAATCCCGATTGCTGTTTTGCTGTACCTGAAGCAGCGTTGGTATGTAGCTACCTCGATTGAGCGTGTCTTTATGTACTTTTTGGTGTTTTTCTTCTTTCCGGGTTTGTTGGTTCTATCGCCATTTGTAAATTTTCGACCTCAACGGCGACAAATTGAAGTTTAACGAGATTGGTAGGTCATAACTCTCATGCGACGGATTGACGCTATTGGAATTGGCTTGGGTGTTTTTATTGCCGGCGGCTTGGCATATGTAGGATTGCAGCTAGTCGGTTTGGATAATCAGCAAGCTGGTATATGGAGCCAAGTCTTACTAGTCAGTGGGTTAGTTGGCTGGTTAGCCACCTATTTTTTCCGTGCGGTGGGACAAAAAATGACCTACCACCAACAGCGGGAACAGTATGAGCAAGACTTTCTGCAAAAGCGGCTAGAAGAGCTTACTCCCGAAGAACTAGCACGAATTCAAGCCGAAATAGAACAAGAAGAGCAATCTCAGGTGTAAAGTTATCATTGATGAGTCAAGAGTCCAAAGTCTAGATTTTGACTCTTGACTCTTGACTCTTGACTCTTGATACTTGACTAAATGACTGCGATTTCTGATTGCTTTGAAACTCTTGGGCGCAATCGTGAGTGCGCTCTGATTCCGTTTATCACTGCTGGCGATCCAGATTTAGAAACAACAGCAAAAGCCTTGCAGATTCTAGATCGTAGTGGAGCCGACATAATTGAACTAGGTATACCCTACTCCGATCCTCTGGCGGATGGGCCAGTAATTCAAGCTGCTGCTACCCGCGCCCTGCAAAGGGGAACAAAATTAGAGCAGGTGCTAGAAATGCTGCAAGGGATTACTCCCAAATTGCGATCGCCGATTGTCCTGTTTACCTACTACAACCCAATTTTGCACCGGGGAATTGAAAAATTTCTCTCTTCAATTGCGGCTGCTGGGGTAGCGGGATTGGTAGTACCAGATTTGCCCTTGGAAGAAGCCGCAAGCTTGCTCCAACCAGCTAGTAAGATGGGAATTGATGTCATTTTGTTGGTAGCGCCCACCAGTTCTGCCCAACGGATAGAAGCGATCGCTCGCTCCTCCCAAGGATTTATTTATTTAGTCAGCGTCACAGGGGTTACAGGGATGCGATCGCAACTGGAAAACCGCGTGTCCGATTTACTCCAAGAAATTCGTAGTGTTACTGATAAACCTATTGGTGTAGGGTTTGGGATCTCCGAAGCTGCACAAGCCCATCAGGTAAAGGAATGGGGCGCAGATGCCGTGATCGTGGGTAGCGCTTTTGTGAAAAAGTTAGCCCAAGGTACCCCAGAGCAGGGACTAAATGCGATCGGTGAATTTTGCCAAAGTCTCAAGGCAGCCATCAAGACCAGCAACACCAGCACAAATACTCCCCTTGATTAGACGCAGAAAGTAGATTAAAAAGTATAACAGTGTAGTTTTTCTATCCTTGCTTGGTAGACAATTTGACCATTATGGTCTTGAATATTAACATCAGATATGATCATGTAAAAAAACTAGCTGATACAGTCGCTTATAGTTTGAGTATTATGTGAAATCAAGTAGGCATAATTTATGAGTGTGAGAGTGAGTCAGTCACAAATGATTATAGTTACGTCGCAATTGAGGAGCAAAGGCGATGAGTGAGAGTATGGCATTTATCGGCGGGGTCGCCGTAGCTGGGCTGGCGGCTCTCGTATTGCTCAAAGGAACAAATACCCCCCTACAACCTAACTTTGCTATTGCTCCGCAAATGCCAGGGGCTGTAGTAGCGCCAGGAATGCAGCCACAAATGTATCCTTACGGGCCTTATGGGCAACCAATGTATCCCAGTCAGGTTCAGCCATCGACTGCTCCCAGTTCTGACCAGCGTCTAGAGATGGAGAAGTTGAACACGCAGATGCAGCTGGAGCGTTTAAAAAACGACAATGAACAGCTGAAGTTGCAAAATCAACAACTCCAAGGCCAAGTCCAAAATTTCAATACTCAGCAACAGTGGCAATTAGCCCAGCAGAATAACCAACCAAAAACAGCAGCACTCCAGCCGCAAAATTCTTGGTGGTCTTCACCCATGCTTTGGGCTGTGGGAGGTGCAACTCTCACTATTGGTGGTGGTGTTGTCGTCGCTGGGGTATTGGCTTTATTTTCACCACGGCAGCGTCCAGCCCGTACTGTACAAGTGATTCATCCCTACCAAGGAAATACGCCGCCTTTGGTTCCAGTCCGTCGTGCTGAGTTTCTGCCTGCTGCGCGGATGGAAGCAAGACGAGTTGAAGCCCCAGAATACGACGAAATGCACTAATAGGGAAAATAAAACCATAGTTAACAATTCAAAATTAAATTTCGTTTCCAGGTTCTACCTGGAAATGAGATTTATTTGCTGCTGCCGCGAATTCAGTAGGCTACGCCTCCTTGTAGCCATTCCTAGCCAGAAGCTAGGAACGAGGTAAATCAACCTTGATATTACAAACCGCTTTTCGGAGTTTCTGTAGCATTAGGACTCTCTCTAGTGACAGGTTGCTTAGTATCGGGAAGTTTCTGTTGGGTATTTTTCTGATTACCTTGATTTTCTAGCTTAGTTAGTGCCTGTTTTGCCAGATTTTCGGCTGCTTGTTTAAATAATGGTTCGATTCTGTTTCGCCAATATTGAGTATTAGGCAACTTTTCTGGATGGTTTTTATAATCTAAAACTTTATCCCATTTTCCATCTTCCAGGGCTTTGTTGATCTCATTAGATATCGCCTCCGCTTTCGCCCAATCTTGCTGCCACTGGGCAATTACTTTACCTGTCTGTTGGATACCAGAAGCAGCGTTTGCCGGAACCGATTTCAAAAGTGCGATCGCTCCAACTATATCTCCTGATTCATACTTCTGTCTTGCTTGTTCTATAATATTGGCATTGTGATCGCTAGGCTGCGATCGCACTAATTTCCCAGTATCGTCTGTTGACCCCTTCGGCTTTTCTAGTAATGGAGTTGCGATATTCCTAGTTTTCGGTTTTGGCTGGGGAATTGGTCGAGTCGCAATCAGGGTACTATCATCTACAATTTTAGTTGCAATGCCTTTTTCGCGCAGGCAAGAACCCCATTCTTGATTATTGGTTATCACATCCGAGGATGCCCAAGCCAAACGGCCAGATTTAAGTTTAACTTCTATCCAACCTCGTTTTGTCCGCTTGCCTGTTACCTCGAAATTGGTGTTATTAGTAACAGTTTGCAAAATATTATCAGAATTAATCGAACTAGGTTCAGAACGAATATTAGAATTTCCGACGACAACAGCCGAGCATTTGTTTACTAAAGCGGTATCCTTACCTGTAAGATTAGCAGCTAAATTTTTTACATTTGGATATACATTTGCGACCAAGGCAGCCGCACCACCTGCCAATAATATGCCAATTAATATTGGCCATGGGTCGGATTTACTAGAGTCTTTAAGCGCAGGTTTCGCGGGGATAGGATTTGCTGGTGCAACTGCAACCGTATACAGCCGAGATACTTGAGGCTGGGATTTGGCGGCTTCTTGAGGTGTGGAAAGTGCAGATAGAGGATTAATCGCGTCTTTACATGCTTGCAGTGCTTCCGTGGCGCTTTGGTAGCGGTCTTTGAAGTGATAATGTACCATCTTGGACAACACTGCCGCCAGTCTGTAGTTCACAGTTACTGAAGGCTGCCAAATGATTTCGCCCGTTTCCGGGTCTTCTTGCAATTCTGTTGGATGCAATCCTGTTAAGGCTTGAATGGCGATGATACCAAGGGAATAGATATCACTGTTGGGGCGGGGTTTACCTTGCCCTTGTTCTGTGGGCATATAGCCAGGAGTGCCAATAACTACTGTGGCGGAGGGTTGTCCGCCCACTGTTACCAGTTGTGTACGCAGTTGCTTTACTGCCCCAAAGTCCACTAAAACTAACTTATTATCTGAGGCGCGACGGATGATATTATCCGGTTTGATATCGCGGTGAATTACGCCTTGGCGATGGACAAATTCGAGAATTTCCAGAACTTCTTGCAATAGTTGAATTACTCGGCTTTCACTCCAGCGCTTACCAGGTATAAGTTCCTCAGCTAGGGTATGTCCTTCAATATATTCTTGTAGTAAATAAAATTCTTGGTTTTCGTCAAAGTACGCTAGCAGCCTGGGTATTTGGTCATGGTTGCCTAGTTTTTCTAAGGTTTCGGCTTCGCTCTTGAACAGGCGTTTAGCGGTATCAAAAACTCTGGGGTCAGTTCCGGGTTTCAGGTGCTTGACAACGCAGATGGGATTTCCTGGCCGCCTTGTATCTTGGGCAATGTAGGTTTGACCAAATCCTCCCATAGCGAGGACTCGAATTACCTGGTAACGATGGTCTAGTAGCTTGCCTATCATATTCCCTCCCCAGAGTTATTACCTAATTTTCCAGCTGGTAATAAATATCTCCAAATTTTCTTCAATGAAATCCGCTATCTTGAGAAAAGATTTAGATTAAAAACGCAGCTTTTTAATAAACGCAGACTGTTTATTTTTCTTTTAGTGCCCCTGTTTACTACCAATGCCACCTAAAATAACAAATCCAGTAGCATGGCAGCAGGCTGAAATCCTCATGCAACCTGCTTTCATTCGCGTTATCGACAATATCCGCAAGCTGCTTGATGAATCTTCCTGGACGGGAACTTACCACGATGTCCTGATTTGGCCGCCTAGCACCACTGATGAAATCAAAGCATTGGTGACTGAGTTGTTGCAAGGAATGGAAACTGCAACGCCCCAAGAAGCAGATGAAATCAGAGAGACTCTGGCTCGTCTGCCGATGCCCCATCCAGGATATCACCTACGTTTGCAGCGTCAACAGCAACAAGCGAGTATCGATTTGTGGGAACTGTGTTACGAAGTGTGTTTTCTTGAATACACCCCAGAGAAGGAAGTTGCTGATATTGATACTAGTTTAATCGATGAACTCGGTGAAGTCGATTGGTTGCGTTTGGATGCTAAGTCCAAGGAGTTAGTTGAGGAGGCGTTTGCTAAATTGCCAGAGAGTTGAGAGAATTACCTGCGATCGCATCTGCTACTTTATTACAGGCGATCGCACTCTTAGAGGATGTTTGAAAAGTATTTGGCGAATAGAATTCGCTACTACACAAACGAACGCGAACAGCGTCTCGCAGAGAAGTCCACCTCCGTGGACTAAGAGAAAATCAATGGTTTTAACCCAGGATCGGTAGCTTTTGTCTGTATAGCCGCGACTTCCAGTCGCCCGGTGAGTAAACTTAAGAATACTGACCTGCTGTAATCAACCTGTCCCGTTCTTCTAAGCGCTCTGATTGATTAAATTGGAGAATTGCAACAGTTACTCGCCCAACTGATGTCAATGGTGCAATTTCTGCTCGATTCATCTGAAAGCGATCGCTCCATTTTTGAGTCCTTGGATTGAAAAAGGGTGTTAGTTTCCCTGTTTCAGGATGGATTGACCCCAAATCAGTACCTTTTGCACGATTACAGTATGGGCAGGCGAGAGCTAGATTCTCTGCTTCAGTAGTGCCACGATGTTTTTCGGCAATAATATGTTCCATCTCAAAACTAAATAAGTAAGTCGGTGAGAATAAATCAAACTAGATTAAGTAATGTAAAAAATCTTGAGATTAGTTCGTAGTGAGGACTTTAGTCCTCAAATGATGGCTGAAGCCCTCACTACAAACCTTGAATTATTCACACCGCTCTATTTAGTGCAGTACTCTGAGGAAATAAGCAGTACTCACACCTTTGGTTCGCTCGTTCAATTACGAGCTTCCGTAACTGGGCTGATACATAAGTCATGGATTTTGGCGTAATTGCTCGAAGACATGAGCTTTTGCCATACGCACAAGATGTTCTATGGTCAGATAGCGTTCTAGTTCAGCTTCACCTTTCGCTGAAAGTGTTCCTGCTTTACTTTGTGCTAGTAAATCACTTACACGACTTTGGAATTCCGGTGAGGGTCGGATTGCCAGAATTTGTTCTGATGTAGGCTGACTAGCTAACAATCCAATAATCTCTTTCTCGTCGAGAAAATTGCCAGACTGTTTGCTCAATAACTCTTCGAGACCGCGTTCTACTATCTCTTGTAAACGGTCTTGGAACGGCTGTAATTGCTGTCCTAGCTCCTCAGATACCTCAACAGTGATTTCCATCATCTAGCTCTGTTGTTTTTTAAATCAATCTATTAGCTATAAGTCTAGCTACAAATCAATCTATTAGTTTAATTTTATAAGTATCGTGTATAACTAGTTACTGTAAGCATATTTATTAGGTTACTACGGGCGATGTCTACGACGGGCTACGCCTACGCACTCTGAACATGCAAGCAATGGAAACTGCAACGCCCGAAGAAGCGGATGAAATCAGAGAGACTCTGGCTCGTCTGCCGATGCCCCATCCAGGATATCATCTACGTTTGCAGCGTCAACAGCAACAAGCGAGTATCGATTTGTGGGAACTGTGTTACGAAGTGTGTTTTCTTGAATACACCCCAGAGAAGGAAGTTGCTGATATTGATACTAGTTTAATCGATGAACTCGGTGAAGTCGATTGGCTGCGTTTGGATGCTAAAGCAAAGGAGTTAGTTGAGCAAGCTTTTGCTAAATTGCCAGAAGGGTAACAAATAAAATGCCCTCAGAATAGAATTCTGGGGCTATACAAACGTAATCGTAATAAGGTAAGGCTAAGGCGAAGCTTTTTCAGCCTATCTGGGTTGGGGGAATGGTCTAATCGCTTATCTAATTCTTTGCGATGGCTTCCAACTATCCAAAGATCCTCGTATAGATGTTAATTCAAGCAGATATTTAGTCAGCTTGTCTTTGTGAATATTAAGAATTTCACGGATATGATCAGCCTCGGCTTCTTTGGTATTCCGTTCTTTCAGCAAGCTGTCAAAATCATCTTGAAACATTTTAATAAAGTCATTGATTTGCTGTTCTGCACTTCGAAAATCTTCCTCAATTTGTTTTTCAATGACTCGCTGTAAAAGCTTTTGGTTTTCTAACACCTGCTCATCTATCTTCTGCTTAATTTGTTTTGCTGTTTGGCGTAAGTCAATTTCGTAAAATTCATGCTTATCCTGGTATGAAACATCTACATAATAGGCTTTATTCGATTTACAACAACCACTGTCTTTTTTTGCTTCTTTTCGTGTGCGAGTAAACACCTCTTGCTGGTATTGAATTTCTGCATCTATTCCTCGGAACTCAAAGCTAGGAAACTGAATATCATTTATATTTATATGAACGTTCAAAGATTGCCCAAGATATTGAGAAAGTTCATTTGATATCTGTTGAATATCTTCTTGTATTTTCTTAACTAAAGCTTCTCTTATTTTTGTCCCATCCCTAACTAGCTTATCTTGAGTGTCTAGCCACCAACTTTGAATATGAGGAGCGCAAAAATCATTGATGGTACTGCCAATTTTCTGAGCTTCCGCTTTAGTTTTTGCTCTAATGATGTATGAGTCTGATATCTTCAACGAATTTTGATTCCCAGAATTAGAAATATTCAATGAGTCTGGAACAGATTGCTTCATACTGTCTAGCAAAGAGTTGCGTGTTTTGAGTGCTGTTTTAAGTCCTTTTCCTAAAACTTTGCCCACAAGAGGAATAAACTCTAGTACTGTTCCACCTATTTCTCCAGCAATAGCAAACCAGTCAACATCTTGATATACGCGACTTTGTAAATTATCAGACTGTTTAATATTGTGTTCTGTGGATTTGCCTACCCTAGACTGAGCAATATGATCAATTTCATTTTGGATTTTATCTTTTGCTTCGTAAGCAAATATACTAACTCCTTGGATAAAACCCTTTACTAGTATTTCTTTTTGCTGTTCTACAGACTTTTTTACAGTTGCAACCTTAATTTTAGTAAATTCAGAATGTCTCCGGTAATCCTCTACTTTTATTTTGAGGGATTCAATCGTTATATCCCAAGCACCAAACTGTGTATTCAAAGAATTTTCAATTGCCTTTGCTGCTTTATCAAGTTTTGCCAAAGCATCACTGAGAAGATTCCAACCAGCATTTTGAGTTATGGTTTCAATAACTATTTTTTGAATAGTAGGTAAGCCACTATCCTCTAAAGCTTTTGGTGCAATTTCTGATGGCAACGGTATTACCTTTCTACCTTTAGCATCTCTTTCAGCATATTTTGCACTAAAAAAATCTTCAAAATCCTTTATCTGGCTATCTGTTGCTTTATCTTGTTGAATTAATTTCGCCAAAAGTCCTTGTCTAGAGCTTGCAGGATAGATAATTGGATTTGGAAAGCCAAAGGTAGTTAACTCTCGTTTCAAGTCCTCTATGACATCAGCAATTTCTCTATCTTTTTCTGTCTTCTGATCGACTTTGTTAAGGATGAAGTAAATCTTACCTGTGTTCTCAGATAAAATTTCCTGACGATTTTCTCTAACATCCTTAAACAAATCTGAAATAGCATTATCTTTGTAGGAAGCGTAATTTAAAACAAATAAAATTGCATTGCATTCTCGCAGCGCTTTCAGTGTAGTTTCCTTTAGTTTTACATTGAAATTGGTAGACTCCCACTCATTCGGGCCAGGAGTGTCAACTAAAGTAAAACCAGCAAGGGAAGAGAGTCCGCTAATAGCTTCGATAGGATACTCGATCTCAAAGCGTATGGTATCGTCAGGATTATCTTTCTCCCGAATCTCACGGGTACGCACTAGAAATTTCTCTTGAATTTCTCCAGCATCACCTTCAGCAAGAACAATAGGTCGTCTTTGTCCCTCTCGGTATTCTAAAAGTCTGGGGATTTGCCCAGATGGAATATGTCGAACGTCTGTACGGCAAATTGTACATGCTGCTGTCTCACTTGCCAGAACATCAGCACCAATCACGGCATTTAAAAAGGTACTCTTGCCAGCTTTCATCGCCGCGATAACAGCCACCTGATATTTATTCTCTTTCAATTCGTGTAGCGCTTTGTTGATATCATCTTCGACACTCTGCAAACCTTTGGTATCGTCTCCTTCACTGAGGCGACTTTGGCGAATTTCCTGAAGATACTGTAAAAGACCTGTACCAGCGTTATAAATGCTGTCGTGCGCTCCTTGGAACTGTTCAGAGGACATAATTAATTATGTGAGGGAAAGTTTAGCTAAAGCACGTACAGCTTAAATTACTAATGAAAATATTCGCCTCAGTAATTGCACTGTCACACTCAAGGCGATCGCAAGTTGTTAACAAAATTGCGATGTTGGTAAAGGCAGCTTCCCCATTTATCTGCATATATAGAAAATGAAATAGGAAGCGTGCTAGTATCAGGCAAAACGGAGCCAGTAAAGGATATATGTCAGAAATAAACTTAGATGAAATTAAACTTAAAGAACTGTTGAAAACAGTAATTGTTGAGGTACTTCAAGAGCAGAAAGAAATACTTTATGATTTATTGGCAGAAATCATGGAAGATATAGCCTTAGAAAGGGCTATTAAAGAAGGTGAAAATACTGAAACTGTCAGCCGCGAAGCTATTTTCAAAATTTTGGATAGTAAAGGATGAATATAGAGTTCAGAAAAAGCTTTGAGAAAGATTTAAATAATATTCGGGACGAAGCCTTACTTAAAAAGATTAAGGCAGTTATTGAAGAAGTAGAAAACGCCGAAAATCTAGTAGATATAAATAATATTAAAAAACTCCAAGCAGATGGTAATTATTATCGCATCAGAATTGGAGATTACAGAGTTGGAATTGCAGTATCAGAGAGTGTAGTAATTTTTGTGAGAGTATTACACAGGAAAGATGTTTACAGGTACTTTCCCTAGTGGAAGCGATCGCTTTAAGCATAACCCCTCTCACCCCTACGCCGCCCTTACAAAACCTCAAACTCTTCTACAGTTATCCCAGCTTGTCGTAAAATACTGCCCAGCGTACCAATAGTAATTTCTCGATGACGAGGCGCGATCGCAGTACGGCTTCCTTCATCGGTAGATTGCACTTTCTTTTGATTTGATTATAGGCTACAAGAAAACCGGAGATACATTGAAGGCGCAAACGCTTATTTGTTAAGATTTCCAGTGCGACAACATTGAAACAGGGCAACTTCTCATCACCATGCCAACATCTACACTTGACGATAAAGACGCAGCAGCTATCCAAGCCGCCAGAGTTGGGGTTGCAATATGCGATCGCACCGCCTGGGGACGCATCAAAGTAGCTGGCGACGATCGCCTCAATTTCTTACACAACCAAAGTACTAACAATTTCCAAATACTCAAGCCTGGACAAGGTTGTGATACAGTTTTCGTCACTTCCACAGCCAGAACAATTGATTTAGCAACCGCCTACGTTAGAGAAGATGCAGTAATCCTGCTAGTTTCACCCAACCGCCGCCAATATCTCATGGAATGGCTGGATAAATATATTTTCTATGCCGATAAGGTGGAATTATCTGATATTACCCAATACACCAACACCTTCAGCCTGATTGGCCCAGGAAGCGACGCTGTTTTAGAAAAATTGGGTATTGGCGAACTCATCGGACAACCTTACGGAAGTCACAAAGTATACACAATTGCTCCGGCTGAGGGAGTGCGGATTGCTGTGGGTAGTGGGTTAGCCGCTCCTGGATACACCTTAACTTTCCCTTATACTGACAAAGAAACGGTGTGGAATAAATTATTAGAAGCTGGGGCGATAGAGATGAGCGATCGCGCTTGGGATGCATTGCGAATCTTACAAGGCCGCCCTGCGCCAGATGCGGAACTCACAGATGATTACAATCCTCTGGAAGTTGGTTTGTGGCAAACAATTTCTTTTACTAAAGGTTGCTATATTGGGCAGGAAACTATTGCTCGGTTAAATACATACAAAGGTGTAAAACAACACCTTTTGGGTATTCGTCTCAGTGCCCCTGCGGAAATTGGAAGTGCGATCGCAGTTGGAGATGAAAAGGTCGGCAAACTTACCAGTTACACCCAAACCACTGATGGTTACTTTGGACTAGGTTACATTCGCACTAAAGCTGGTGGCGTGGGGTTGAAAGTCAAAGTGGGAGAAACTGAAGGTGAAGTCATAGAAATCCCGTTTGTTTCTCATGAGTACCCATAAGTAATTCAAGTTAAAACATCTTCTTTATTCCTAGCGCCGTAACAAAATTCATCTACCCAAGAAGCTATACTACGGGCATTTGTGGTTGGTAAATTTACTTTGATTTTAACATCTTCTGGTTGAATATTCGGTTGTTTGCCGTTGCTTTTAACCTCAGTAGGAATTGCTAGCGATGCTCCAGAAGGGAGCCGCCCAAGGGGCGATCGCACTGGTTTGCCATTACTGGAAATCTCAGTAGTAATTGCCAACGATGCGCCCACAGGGATTCGGCTAGATGGCGCGTTGCTTTTAACTTCGGTAGCTAATGCCACAGATGCCATAGTTTTGGCTTTGCTGTTAACCTCACTGGTCATTGTCGCCGATCCTCCTGAAGGTAACTGACCAGAGTGCCAGCGTACTGGTTGATATTCCCTTAGCAAACCGGAGGATGGCGTTTTTGCCGGAGTATCTGGAGCAATTTTAGTTGCATTTGCTACTACCAACTCAGGTTTGCGTGTGCGAACTACCTCAGTTGTAGCTGTAATTGATGGCACAAGTTCATCGGCGCGTGACAAGTTAGAATCTAGAGTTTTGGCAAGAGAATGAAGCGCAATCTTGCTGGCAGTTACAGCCGATGACAGATGTTGATCCTCAGAATGCTTCTCATCTGGCGACTCGCTTTCAACTTGGTTTATAGCCATAGAATGCTCTGATTTTATTAAACATAACTCTTGATCAGGATTGAAGTTAAGACCTAAAGCGGCGACTATTTTATCTGGATCGTTATTCAGATCCAGCATAAAAGTAAGTATTTCATCAAACTGGGGTTCTAGAACAGACAGTGTTGCCAAAATAAAACCGGACAAAGGACGGCGCAGGCCATCGTAAGTCCCCCAAATTCGGATTTTGACCAGCCAGGAAATATTTTGCTCGTAGTAACTCAGCCAGTTTTGTTTTAAGGATTGACGCAGCTGTTGGATATTCATTGGATGCCTCACTTCAGTCAACAAGATTGCAGACATTGATATTGTTAATTAGTTTGATTCCTGGGGATGAAACCGATAATAGAGCATCTGTTGGACTCTTTGGCCACCTAGCAAATGATTTTCTATCAGTAGAGATACTTCATTGGGTTGAACGCCACTATACCAGACTATATCTGGTAATACCAGCACCATCGGCCCATTGCCACATTGTCCCAAGCAGCTGCTAGCCGTTACCGTTACACCAGGGATTGGCAAAGCTGCAAAAGCTGCTAATACCTTGGCTGCACCTTGCTTTTTGCAAGTGCGATTTTGACAAACCCGCACACATTTAGGAGAAGAGGGTTGGTCTATTGTGGGGAAGTTTGATGGTTGAGTTATGTTTGACATTTTTTAACGTAGACGTGGAGCGGCTTCCCGCAGGGTACCACAGAGGCACAGAGGAGAAGGAGATGGGAAGAGGGGGAGATGAGGGAGAATAAATAACTCATGCCCTATGCCCAATTCCTCATAACTAATCTATTGAAAGTCCTTTTGAGGCTAGCCATTCAGGGTTGAATATCCGCGACTGATAGCGGGAACCACTATCACATAAGATGGTGACAATGGTATGTCCTGGCCCCAACTGCTTCGCTAGGGCAACAGCTGCACCAACATTAATACCTGTTGAACCGCCCATTAACAGCCCATCTTTCCTTAGCAGTTGGTAAACTACCCGTAAAGCTTCTTCGTCATCTATTTGGATGGCATCATCAGCAGGTGCGCCTTCCATATTGGCTGTGACACGACCGTTACCGATGCCTTCGGTGATGGAATTTCCTTCTGTATTGAGTTCGCCGGTTTTGACATAGCTATAAAGTGCGCTACCCAATGGGTCGGCAACAACGCATTTAATCGCCGGATTTTGTTCTTTCAAGTACAACGCCACACCAGCATAAGTACCACCAGTACCAGTTGCAGTTGTCCATGCATCTATTTTACCATCTGTCTGCATCCAAATTTCTGGCCCTGTGGTTTCATAGTGGGCGCGGCGGTTGGCTAAGTTATCAAACTGATTCGCCCAAATAGCGTTTTCCAACTCAGCAGCGACTCTGCCAGATAGCTTGACGTAGTTGTTTGGGTCTTTGTAAGGTACAGCAGGGACGGGACGAACTTCTGCGCCTAGTGCTGTCAGTGCGTCTATCTTTTCTTGTGACTGAGTATCGGGAATAATAATTAGGCATTTGTAGCCTTTGGCGTTGCAAATATGCGCCAGCCCAATGCCAGTATTACCAGCAGTTCCTTCTACAACTGTGCCGCCGGGTTTGAGTAGACCTTTCTCTTCTGCGTCTTGGATGATATAAAGTGCGGCGCGGTCTTTAACGGAACCGCCAGGATTGAGAAATTCTGCTTTAGCGAGGATTTCACATCCTGTTTCTTCACTAAAGCTGTTTAAGCGAATTAGGGGTGTGTTGCCAACAGCACCGACGAAGCCATTCTTAATATCCATTTTGACTGTACCTGTGTGAGTATCTATAAAAATTTTGGCTTATAGCGGTGGCATGATTTACATCTGATTTGCCTAAAATCCTACGATGCGTACACTACCAAATTTTACTCATATTCAAAATAAACCCAGGTAATACCGATTCACCGCTAACAGTCGCGGGATTTTCCAGACATTCCTCTGGTACACCAGGACGATAAATATAGACTCGGCGATGCTTGCGGTCAATTAGCAAGCCTAGCTGTACTCCTGGCTCCCTCATATATTCTGCCATTTTCTCCTTCAAGGGTTGGAGGTTATCAGAAAGCGATCGCAGTTCAATTACAAAATCTGGACAGATGGGGGCAAATCTTTGCTGTTGTTCTGGGGAGAGAGCATTCCACCGTTCCAGTTTAATCCAGGAAGCATCAGGCGATCTATCTGCACCTGTTGATAGCTTAAATCCTGTGCTGGAGTCAAAACAAGTACCTGTCCCGTCTTTTCCTGCCCAAACATATAATTGACCAGCTAGGTTGAAGTTACGATTACCTGTCTCTGAACCAGTGGGCGGCATAATTGATATTTCTCCAAATTGATTCCGCTCAATGCGTAATTCACGATTAACCTGACAAAAATCAAAAAACTGCTCGTCTGTCATTTGCATTGAGGGAGGAATTTGCACAACTAAAGGGGATGAAAACATGATGATTTCCTCTAGGTTTTGCTGTCTACCCGACTGGCTTGTATTTCTTATTCTTACGCAAGTCATTCTTATGGTGAGAGCGCATTCCCCGATTCCGGTCTAATTCTGCAAACATTTTGGCAGGCGATGAAAATTAAAATAGTAATTTTACTGGTGTTAAAAAACGTAAGTGTAAGTTACTATACTGCATGAATGAGGACGAGTGAATGCTGACATCTTTTCATTGTCCTAAATGGGGTGAACACCGATGACATCTGAAAGCAATCGCCAAAAAGAACTTGATCACCGAGAACGTGCATTACGAGAACGAGAAGTTGAATTGCGACTCCGGGAAATGGAAAGTAACATCCATGTTAACGATGGGGCTTTTCATGAAACTGTAAAGCATCAACCAGAAAATTCCCAAAAACCTTGGATGAACAAAGTGATTCTGGGTGGGAAGCTGTTTGTTCTTGGTGTGGGAGTGCTGGTTGCAGTAAAAATAGCCTCAGTGCTGGCTGGGTTTATTATTGTTGCTGCACTGGGGTGGATGTCTTACAAATTATTTTTGGAATCTAAAAAAACCAATCTTTAATAAAGGTGTAACTATTATGAGTGAGCAGGTAGTAGCTGATAAATTTATCCAAGATTTAGAGCGTGTTGCTCAAGTGCGATCGCAGATGTCTGTATGTTTGAGTAAACTTGCCCAAACAATTAATCAAGCTGAATTAGCTGGAGACTCTTCATCAGGAAAACTCAGTTTGGAGCGAGATATTCAAGATATTACAGTAGCTAGTAAAAACCTCCGCCAAGGTGTATTTCGCCTTTTGGTATTGGGCGATATGAAACGCGGTAAAAGTACGTTTCTCAACGCTTTAATTGGGGAAAACCTATTGCCGAGCGATGTTAACCCTTGTACCGCAGTGTTAACAGTTTTACGCTATGGGGCAGAAAAGAAAGTTACCATTCATTTTAATGATGGAAAAAGCCCACAGCAGCTAGATTTTCAGAACTTTAAATATAAATATACCATTGATCCGGCTGAAGCTAAAAAACTAGAGCAGGAGAAAAAACAAGCATTTCCCGATGTTGATTATGCAGTAGTTGAGTATCCCTTAACGCTACTAGAAAAGGGAATTGAAATTGTCGATAGTCCAGGATTGAATGATACAGAAGCGCGAAACGAATTATCTTTGGGTTATGTAAATAACTGCCATGCAATTTTGTTTGTGATGAGAGCTTCTCAACCTTGTACCTTGGGTGAGCGCCGCTACCTAGAAAATTATATCAAAGGTCGAGGATTGACAGTTTTCTTCTTAGTTAATGCTTGGGATCAGGTGCGGGAATCATTGATTGATCCTGATGATGTAGAAGAATTACAAGCATCTGAGAATAGATTGCGGCAAGTATTTAATGCGAATTTAGGAGAATATTGTACCGTAGAAGGTCAGAATATTTATGACGAACGAGTGTTTGAGCTTTCGTCAATTCAAGCACTCCGACGACGGTTAAAAAATCCCCAAGCTGATTTAGAGGGGACTGGCTTTCCGAAGTTTATGGATTCGCTTAATACTTTTCTTACCAAAGAACGTGCGATCGCAGAACTCCGTCAAGTCAGAACTTTAGCAAGACTTGCCTGCAATCATACCCGCGAAGCAGTCGCTAGACGCATACCATTACTTGACCAAGATGTAAATGAATTAAAAAAACGAATTGATTCAGTGGAACCAGAGTTTAACAAACTCACAGGTATTCGAGATGAATTCCAAAAAGAAATTATCAATACCAGAGACACTCAAGCAAGAACGATTTCCGAATCTTTTCGTAGTTACGTTTTAAATTTAGGTAATACCTTTGAAAACGATTTCTTACGCTATCAGCCGGAATTAAATCTGTTTGATTTTCTCAGTAGTGGTAAACGAGAAGCATTTAACACCGCGCTGCAAAAAGCTTTTGAGCAATATATCACTGACAAATCTGCTGCTTGGACATTAACTGCTGAAAAAGATATTAATGCAGCTTTTAGAGAACTTTCTCGCAGTGCTGCCCAATATGGCGCGTCTTACAGTCAAGTTACAGACCAAATTACAGAAAAGCTCACCGGACAAAACGTCAAAGTAAATACCACTACTACTGCTGAAGAAGAGAACTCTCCCGGATGGGCAAAATGGGCAATGGGATTGTTATCAATATCTAACGGAAATCTTGCTGGTTTCGCACTAGCCGGCGCTGGATTTGATTGGAAAAATATCTTGTTAAACTACTTTACTGTAATTGGCATTGGCGGGATAATTACGGCAGTGACAGGTATTCTTCTTGGCCCCATCGGGTTTGCGCTGCTAGGTTTGGGAGTAGGATTTTTGCAAGCAGATCAAGCACGTAAAGAGTTAGTTAAAACTGCTAAAAAAGAGTTAGTTAAACATCTACCGCAAGTAGCACATGAGCAATCTCAGGTTGTATACAATGCGGTGAAAGAGTGTTTTGACTCTTATGAAAGAGAAGTGAGTAAGCGGATTAACGATGATATTGTATCTCGTAAATCTGAATTAGATAATCTGCTCAAGCAGAAAGAAACCCGCGAAATAAATCGTGAGAGTGAGTTCAAACGTTTAAAAACCTTACAGGAAGATGTAATAGCTCAGTTGCAAAAAATTGAGGCGGCGTATAGCAATTTATTAGCTTACTATAGCTAATATATCTCGTTACTCTCTCTCGTTCCCAGCTTCTAGCTGGGAATGCCTACTTGGAGGCTCCGCCTCCCATAACCATAAGAATATGAGGCGGAGCCTCAATGAATTGCATTCCCAGCTTCTAGCTGGGAACGAGGAATTATGAAACAACAGTATGAAGTTTATAAGGATTTAGCAGATTCTCTCAAATCTGCATCTGCGTTACTGAATTTAGAAGGCAAATCGCAACTGCATCAAGATATAATTACCGTCTGCAATCATCTGGTTAATCCTAGCTTTCGGATTGCGGTATTTGGCCCGTTTAATCATGGCAAATCTACCTTGCTAAATGCCATGTTGGGGAATCGTACCTTACCAATTGATTTAATTCCTACCACAGGCGCGGCGATTACTGTCAAGTATGGCTCTGATGTGCGAACTCGCATCATGTTGCGAGATGGTACAGAAAT
The DNA here is from genome assembly GCF_017114985.1 of Nostoc sp. JL33. Lineage (GTDB taxonomy): Bacteria > Cyanobacteriota > Cyanobacteriia > Cyanobacteriales > Nostocaceae > Nostoc. The sequence goes on from NZ_JABXKP010000097.1 coordinate 27,744, forward strand.
ATCCCGCAATGGCACAGAAGCTTTACAGCAATTTGCAATTCTTGATGGCAATAGGCAGATGCGAAAAGACGTAGCATCTGTGGAAGTGTTTTGTCCGCATCCCTTTTTGGAAACAGGTGTAGAATTGCTCGATTTACCGGGAACAAATGATAGAGATGAACAAGATAATTTAATCCAAGAACAACTATTAAGCGCAGATTTAGTCATCCAATTATTAGATGCACGTAAGTTAATGACTTTAGGTGAGCGGGAAAACTTACGAGATTGGTTATTAGATCGCGGTATTAAAACAGTTATATTTGTTGTCAATTTTCTTAACTTACTCGAACCCGACGAGCAAAAACAAGTTCAAAATCGCCTGGTGTTTGTTGCAGAAAGCTTTCGATCCGAATTGCCTCCAGGTTTTAGTAATTTATATCGCGTTGATGCTTTACCTGCTTTAAGAGCCAGATTAAAAGGCGATGTTGCTGCTGCCAATAGTAGCGGTTTAGCGGCTTTTGAAACAGCTTTACAAAATATTGTGGGAATTTTGCAACCAAATCGTAGTAGTGTGCGTTTGCCAAGAGTGCAAGCGATCGCTTATAAAATCCAACTCTCATTAAAAGCTAAAATTGACCCGATTGCTATTGAAATAAAATCCTTTGATGATAAAGAAAATACTAAAAGTGAAATTAAACAAAAAGCAGCTAACTTAATTTATAAAGGTTTTGCTACTAGCGTCGGAGAGCTACGCGATTGGCTAGCATTACCCAAGCTACTCACAAAATATCAAGCTGATGCAGCAGTTGCATTGGCAGAAAATAACTTCAAAGTTTGGCAAAAAAATACTCTTAAAAAAGACCTGACTCAGTTACAATTTGCTGTGGTAAAATGGCTTTATCAAGCTTACGAGTTTTTCCAAGAAGAACGACCGCAAGATTTAATAATTCCCTTTCCTAGCGAACCAGAAGTAACATTACCCTCAAAGCCAAGCAATACTGATGATTTGAGTGAACCTGGTTCTATCGCTGTTGGTGGTGGTATTGGTTGGTTGTTAGGCGGGCCAGTTGGTGCTGCTGTCGTCGCGAGTATTTCTTATTTGCTAAACAAGAATATCCAAAAACAAGACGATCAATTAGCAAAGGAATCTTATCATCACCAAGTTGCTAAACTTTGTATAACTGCAATTGAAGATTCTTTATCTGGCTTCAGCAGTCAAGGGTTATCTATTTTGGCTGAATATGAACAGAAAGCCGAAAAAGTAATTTGTTTTGAACTTAGTCAAGAACCGCTAGAAATTACTAAAAAACGTGAAAGTTTGCAGCAGTTACAAAACGGTTTTAATCAGTTGCTGCAAGAGTTAGAAAAAGTTAAAATACTTTCCAATTATCAACCTTATAAAGAAATACCCAAATATAGCAACACCAATAGAAAATATTCGCCACAGCCAGAGAGAGTTCAAACTTCCCCTAAAAAAGATACTGGTGTTAAGCAACAACAGGAAAATACTGCTAAGGATACTGGGGTAAAGGTAGAATCTGTTTTTACACCGCCACAGGCAAAAGCTTCTCCCTCTCCACGGAAAGAAGAGGTGGAGGCTAAATTTCGTGATTGGGAACTCAATGAGGAAATAGCGCGAATGAAAGCAGAGATGCAATCGCCTGGTTTTAAAACTGACAAACAGCAAAATACAACTCAAACCAACGAAGCATCCAATCAACCAAAAACGCAGACGGAAAAAGATAAGATTACTCGCGCCTACAGCATTTTAGGATTGCAAGCAAATGCTTCTCAGGCTGAGGTAAAGCAGGCTTATCGAACTTTAGTAAAAAAATGGCATCCAGATTTGTTTGTTGGTAAGGCGCAACTACAAAAACAAGCTCAAGATAAAATGCACTTAGTTAATGAAGCTTACACGATTTTGAGTGAGAAATGAAATGACAAACAAGACCCCCAATTTCTTTAATAAGTCGGGCATCTGTCACTAATTTGATTAGAATTAGGGAAGTCTTAGGTGAGATTTATGCAATTGCTATCTTTGAGGAATGGCTTTTTGGCGTTAACCTTTACTGCGATCGCTTCAGTCGGTGGGTTAATCACAGGCTGTACCAATACTGCTTCCCAGAACCAAAGCCAAGCCCCAAACGCAATCGCTACCAATACTAGCGACAAGCAGATGAATCACAGCATGGCAATGGATTTAGGCCCAGCCGATGCTAACTTGGATTTACGATTTATCGATGCTATGATACCGCACCATCAAGGGGCTGTGGAAATGGCTAAAGAAGCGCAGCAGAAATCAAAACGTCCTGAAATCAAAAAGCTAGCAGACAATATCATCAAATCGCAAAACCAAGAAATCACTCAGATGAAGCGGTGGCGGCAAGCTTGGTATCCCAAGGCGGGAGATAAACCAATGGCTTATGACAGTCAAATGGGGCACATGATGGAAATGTCATCTGACCAAATGAAAACTATGATGATGAGTCAGGACTTAGGTGCAGCTGATGCTGAATTTGATCTGCGCTTTATCAATGCGATGATTCCTCACCACCAAGGGGCTGTAACAATGGCAAAAGATGCTTTGAGTAAGTCTAAGCGCCCTGAAATTAAGCAATTATCTCAAGAAATTATCAAGGCACAAAATATAGAGATTAAGCAAATGCAGCAGTGGCAAAAAACCTGGTATAACAAGTGATACTAATTCGTAATTAGTAGTTTGGACAATCAAAGCAGGTCGTGTTTTGCGAGTAGTCAGGTTAAAATTTGGAAATGCATTAGAACATCACCGAATTTTAGATTTTAAATTTTGGAAAATGGAATTGTTGGGCGTTGCCTAAGAAGAGAAGATTCTTGCGTTCCATTATTTAAAAAGTCCTGAACGCGAGAGCGTCTCTTTGGCGCAGCCTCTCGTAGAGAAGAGTTGCCCCCGAATTTATTTGTGGAATAATTCTTTAATCCAAAATCTAAAATTAAATGACTTGCCCCTGATACCATTTCTTTGTAAAGCTGCGCCAAACCCTTTTAACTTCTTTCTTCCTTTCTTTCTTCGCGTCCTTCGCGTCCTTCTCTACGAGACGCTACGCGTAGCTTGTCCCAATACAGTTCAGTTAAGCATTTTTTCCTTCTCTCTGTGTTCTCTGCGCCTCTGTGGTTCGTTAAAAAAATTGATTTTCAGAAGGAGTTTTAGCCTTAACTGAACCGTATTGTAGCTTGTCCTCCGCAGGAGTACGCGGTTCGTTTTTCTTTCTTGTACTTAAATATGGTTTAGCGCATCTTCATACAGAATTGGTATGACTTGATTGCTGGGGTCAATCTAAAATCTAAAATCCAAAATCCTTGCATTGTCTGACCTTTATCGAATGCAAGCAAATTGTTAGATATGGATATACCTGTGCTATACAACCACCCCTGTATAAAATTGAATTATTTTTTTGGGAATATGTATTTTGCCCCAATAGTCATCAATAAACATTTTAAAATCTGTTATTGAAGTCCAATAAAAATCTCCGCCAATTTTTTCATCTGCATTAGCAGGATTGAAAATGACAGAATGAAGAATACCCCAAACTATGTTGCTGGAAATTAATAGTTTATCGCCATCATTTCCTAAAGTTACATGATTACTAAAGACCAGATTTGGATCAATTGAGTTGGCATGAACTAAATCACATCTTAGAACGTAATAAATCAGTTGTTCTACAGAAACAGTATCACCTGTAATGCCTGGAAGAAATAGCTTACCTCGTGGAACTTCTACATTTTGGCTCATCAGTCCAGGTAGTCCAGAATATGTGATCAGCCACATGAATTCCCTCAGAAAGCGTTGATACTCATTCCCTGAAGATTTGGTAAGTTTATAGTACTTGATAGAAGTTGCATCAACCGCAATACAAGCATCAGTCAAAGATAGCTCAATCTCACCTTTCGCCCAATGGTCAATAGCTGATTTTACTCTTTTACCAATAGTAATCATTTTTGCAGTTTGGCTGTGATAATTAGAAATTTAAAGAGTAACTAAAAATTTACATTTTTTGTCTAACTGGTTATTATACGGCAATTTGTATGTACTGTATCCGTATGCACTTTACAAGGGTAATAAGATATTCAGAGAATCCTACCTAACAGTTTTCTTCCACAGGCTCAAGCTGGATGGCTGCCAATTATGTTTGATAGCGATCGCTCTCGTAAAATTGGTAATTCTGGATTAGGGTTAGCGATCGCTGAGGCAATTGTTTGAAGGTGCAAACTGAATTAGGGGAAGGTAGTACTTTTACCAACTGACTATATTCTCACGCAAAGAAACAAAGACGCCAAGATATAACTTTGCGCCTTTGCTTTTATATCCGAAATCATTTTCAGATTTACTTGTTAGGCTGAGGAGTTAGCCGCAGATAGGGTTTGACTTCCTTATAACCTTTGGGGAATTTCTCTTTGAGTACTTCTGGATCTTTGAGTGAGGGGACAATTACAACATCCTCTCCATCTTTCCAGTCAGCTGGTGTCGCCACGCTGTAATTATCAGTCAATTGCAGAGAATCAATCACCCGCAAAAGTTCATCAAAGTTGCGTCCCGTGCTGGGAGGATAGGTGAAACTCAGGCGGAGTTTCTTATTGGGGTCGATCACGAAAACCGATCGCACTGTCACAGCCGCATTAGCATTGGGGTGGATCATGTCGTAAAGCTCAGAAACCTTGCGATCCGCATCCGCCAAAATAGGGTAGTTAAGGGTGGTGCTTTGAGTTTCTTCGATGTCTCCCACCCAGCCTTTGTGAGATTCTACGTCATCAACGCTGAGTGCGATCGCTTTGACATTGCGCTTGTCAAATTCTGGTTTTAGCTTGGCAACTGTGCCGAGTTCTGTTGTGCAAACAGGTGTAAAATCAGCAGGGTGAGAAAACAGCACAACCCAGCTGTCACCTGCCCATTCGTAAAAATCGATGTCGCCGTGTGTTGAGGCTTGCGTAAAGTTGGGTACTGTGTCACCTAGACGGAGAGCCATGAGAGATTCCCTGTAGTTACAAAGGCATATATATTCTAGTATGCCATCATGACATAAAACCCCCATTTCCCAATCGGGCTTTGGCGGTTTGAAACAAAATTTTAGGTTGTCACCACTCTCGCATAATGGATGCTACGGTGTACAAACAAGTCTAGAAACTCCACCTGGACTTGGTTTGGTTGCCCTAAGTATAGAAGACCACAAAAAGGGTATAGAATTTAATCATCCGTAGGTTGGGTAGAACGAAGTGAAACCCAACATCGAGTCTATTATTCAAATAAAAAATCTTGAATATTTCCAATTTGGTCGCCAGAATATTTGTCTTTGCCTATTTTAATAAAAATATCACCTGTTTCTGGCTCAACTGCTGGATTTTTATTTTTAGCATTAATGTTGATTGGGATTGGTTTTGTAATTGCGAATATCGTTGTCAAAGCAGTTCTAGCGCTTATTTGGCAAAAACTGCTATTGTCTGCGTTGGGTTAAAGTAATTTGTTCGTCAAAATTTCCTGGTAGGCTTGGATTGTTTGACGAGCGATCGCATCCCAGCTAAAATTTTCCAAGGCATATTTTTGGGCGTTTAATCCCCGTCGGTGGCGTTCTGCGGGATTTTGCAAAGCTTCTTGTAGTAACTCTACCAGTGCTTCGACATTTGTTGCGCCTACCCAACCCGACTCACTATCACGTATCTGTTGACAAATATGCACTTGGTCAGAAATGACTACGGGTACACCTGCTACCATCGCTTCAGCGACAGCAATCCCAAAATTTTCGTAGTAGGAAGGCAAGACAAATAAATCAGCAGCTTGTAGTAAACTAACTTTGGATTCACCAGTGACAAAGCCAGTAATTGTAGTGTGCGATCGCAGTGGTGAATTTTGAATTTGGGATATTATCTTTTGTTCATAATCTGGATCTTGGGGATTTGTTCCAGCTAAGACAAAATGAAACTTATAACCAACCGCTAATAGCTTTTCTAGCGCTGGAATCAACAAATTTAACCCTTTTTTTGGGTCAATTCGTGACATAAACAGCACCAACGGTACATCCTTTGGTATCCCTAACTGACTACATACATTTGTAAGAGGCGATTGAGGGGGGATTACACCCAAGGGAATCACCAAATCTGGCGTAGATACTCCAAATCGTTCTGATATTTTAGCTTCTTGTTCGCTGGTAAAATGAATAGCTGCGGCACCAGCTAAATTTTGACGTTCTATAATTGCAACATAAAGCCGTTTTAATTGCTTTTTCTTGCGTAAATCAGCCGGATCGAGAGTACCTAAAGGACGGAAAATATAAGGTAGCTTTTGCTGACGACACACAATAGCAGCAGCACTAATTATTGGGGAGAATAGAGCATGAATATGTGCTATGTCAAACTCGTGAGCATGACGTTTTAGCCAGTTTAATAAATCTAGAGAAAATTTGTAGCGACGAAACGGGGCGCAACGAAAATAAATTATTTCATAGCCATCTTGTTTAATTGGGCAATTTAAAGGAACATCCAGAGGTGTTTGACCATTATCGCCATTACTATCAGTTGTGAGAATTGTAACTTCCACTCCCTCTTTTACCAAAGCTGGAGCAAGCCCTAGTACCATTTGACTTGGTCCGCCGTAAATCAGAGAAATTGAGGGGACAATTTGTAATATTTTCATTTTTTTGTCATTTTTGATTTGTTAATAACCAAGGACTAATGACTATTAACCAAATCTTGATAAAACTCTAATTGCTGTTTAGCTAAAGCTTTATTTGTATATTTAATCATTGCTTTTTGATAACCATTTTCACCCAGAGTATGAGCAAATTGTGGTTTATCCATTAATTGAACTAGGCAATTAGCAAGGGCTTGAGCATCACCTTCAGGAAATACTAAACCAGCATCGCCAATTACATAGGGAATTTCACCGGAATCAGAACCAATCACAGGAACTTGGCAAGCCATCGCCTCAATTAGCACATGGCCAAATTGTTCTTTCCAGCCAACAGAAGTTAAGGTTTTAAACTTGTAAGTTGTTTCTGAAGGCAGTACTAAAGTACTCATTAAATTGATATAGTTTGCAACCTCGTCATGAGGGACACTTTCTATCAAAATTACTCGTTCTTTAATATTGTTTTCTGCCGCGATTTTGATTAATTCAGTTTGCAACTCTCCCCGTCCCAACAGCAATAATTTCCAAGGTTTATTTTTCAATGTAATTAAGGCTTGCAAAAGCGTTAATAAACCCTTTTCTTGCACAAATCGCCCAACAAAACCTACCACAAAATCTTCTTTTTCAATACCCAACTTAGCTGCTAGTTCTGGTTGGGTTTTAGGAGTAAATAAACTTTCATCTACACCCAGTTGCGGCATAACTTTTATTGCCCCTTTATATCCCCGTTGCCGCAAAACCTCTGCTCCATCCTGATTGCCAGAAATGATCCCGTGGCTATGGTTGAGGTTATATTCTTCTAACAAAGAAACTGGTAATTTCAGTTCATAGGGAAGATTCCACCAAGTAAAAAATACATTTTTTGCCTTGAGTCTTAATAGTTTATTTAAGGCAATCATCTGAGTATAAGCCAGCCCTCTAGATCCTTGTTCTACCTGGATGATTTGGGGACGAAATTGTTTTAACAAAGATATCAAACCAGCGCCAAAAGTAAGAAGTCCCTGATGATTTTGACTGAAATTAGAAACTGGAACTATCCTAAATGTGCCTTCATCACGGTATTCAGTTTCAATAATTCTGTTTTGCACGCCACCTGGTTTCCAGCGCTTTGGGACTACAACTGTCACTTCAACTCCCGGTTCTAGTTGAGATAAAGCGCGTAATTTTTCACAGTTGAGGTCTACGATATAAGTGTGACTAGCAACTAATATTTTCATTGTTATTTGTTATTTGTCATTTTTTTAAATAACTAATGCCCAATGCCCAATGACTAAACTTGTTCATCCAACCGACTATAAATTTGACCATCGTTCCATATTGATTGGATGACAGTACCCAAGGCTTTGAAAAAACCCAAAATATAGAAAATAGCGCGAGTGGCAATTTTGATCGGGGAACCGCTTTTATGGCAAGGTGGGCGTCCGAGAACGTGACAGTCAAATAAACGGGCGTATAGGCGTAAAGCTTGAGTAGGAGTGAGGTTTTTCAGCCCCAGTAAAAAATGGTTGTGGTAAAAGGTGAGTTGATATTTGAGCGATCGCATACTAATATCATGGCAACCCCCTGTTTCTTCGCCTAAATGCACCAAATGGGCTTCTGGGTCGTACCAAATCTTATACCCTGTCTGTCGCACCCGTAAACAAAAATCTGACTCTTCGCGCACTGCACTACCGCCAAACCTCTCATCAAACCTTAGTCCGTACTTAGTAAAAATTTCGCTGCGAAAAGACATATTACAACCCCTCGCTGTCAGTACTTGCTGGGGTTTGATGGTATGTACTAAATCAATATGATACCAAGCAATTCCAGGGTCCATAGCTTGGGGAGGCAGATATTCAATCTCTAAATCTCCTCCAGAATCACCCAATTTCATTCTGTCAAATACCCGTCCAGCCACAGCCCCCACCTCTGGGTTTTGCAAATAATTTTTCGCATGGGCTGCTAATAATCCAGGGGTTAACTGCACATCATCATCAATAAACAATATTATTTCACCAGATGACCGCCGGACAGCATAATTTCGCGCCCCTGGCAAACTTGCCCAATCTAAGCGCAACCATTTAATTTTACCTGCCTTTGCCATCTCTTCCAGGTAGGCTTGAATTTCTGGTTGGTGTTTTGCGGTTTGGTCTACAACTAAAACTTCAAAATTTGGATAGTCCTGTTTTAGGACATCGACAATGCTATCGCGTAGCGCTTCCTCTCGACCGTAAGTCGGGATAACTACTGAAATTGAAAGGGAATTAGCCATCATTTTTTATACTACTTTATCTAAAGGTAATTGGAATTTTCCTTAATCATCCGAAACACTAATTTTGCTTATTCATGACTGTTCCAAACATTTTCATGACGAATCGCTCTATTTTAATAAATGAAAATACATAAATTGCCAGTAAAATACTCACTATCATTAAAGAAACTCCTATCTTCAAATAGTTATTTATCTGAATTACATAATTTAATTTAGGTAATAAAACAAAATACAAAGGTTGATGAATTAGATAAATTTGATAAGAATAAATCCCTAATATACTAAGAAAGCTTAGTATACCTCCAATTTTAGCTATTTTATCGAGACGTGATAATAATGCTTGAATAACCAAAAAAAATAAAGGAGTAAACAGGATGTCTATACCTAGCATATATATATATTTTATTTTAAAAATAGTTAAGATAGCATAAATAAGAAATCCCACACTAAAAAGAATGCTTGCAACAATAAAATCTATTTTTCTAAAAATTTGATGCTCGGCATAGATAAATCCCCAATAAAGTCCCAGAGCAAACTGAAATAAATAACTTCCTATAAAATTATTTTGTAAAAAAAATAAATAAGTATTCGTATCATTACGTATCAAAAAGTAAAAAGCTAATAACTTCGTTATTATTGCTCCTATAAGTCCTAAAATTAATATTTTATTTGGCTTGCTTTTGCAAAATAAAAATATCAATGGTGTAAGTAAATAAGCCTCTAAAATTACTGTAAAAAACCAAAAGCCAGGGTTGATTGATTGGAATTTTATCCCAGCTATACCTATAAATGATAAGAAGAAATTTAAGTTTAAATTAATCTTAATATTTCCGAAAAAATAAAGTACGCAAGTTAATATAGCAGCTAGTATATAAGCAGGATATATTCTATACAAGCGTTTAATTAGCCATGATTTCCAGTTAGTTTTAATCGGTAGCTGGTTTTTTTTAAACTTGGAGATTAGAGCATAACTTGTATTGAAACCAGCCATTAAAAAGAATATGTCTACAGCAGCATATCCGAGCTTTGCTCCATTGCTATCTAAAGTTGAAATTAGTTGCGATCGCTCTGGATAATTTTGAAAAAAATGAAATATAACAATTGCTAAAATTGCTAATCCTTTTGTCTGATCAATCCAATTAAATCTAGTTTGACCTGTTTGACTGTGAGTATTCATACATCTGATATCTCGGAGTTTATGCTAGTTTGATATCCAGCAATTCGACCTTTAGGGGCTAGTTATTAGCTAATACCTGCTGATAACTAGAAAGATACCAGACTTAGCCACTAGGAAGATTTAGCAACCCTTGGTTAAGCTTAATACACAAGCAAGCTTCTGTCCATCGATAGCGTACTGGAGTATTTTCACTATCTCCCGTCAGTTTATTAGAGGTTTTTGTTTTCTTGCTTGCTTAGGATCTGCTTCTTCCTTCTCTTGTTTATCTAATATCGGCAATTTGAAAAGAACTCCTGCATAAAACCAGTAATAGACAGCAACTGGATCAACATCTAGAGGATAGTAATAGGTGTTGTAGCTAATAAACAATATAAACACCCACAAAGCTGCTGCGTAACTGCGGAAATTACGGTTCTTTATAGAGCGATAGGTTTTAAAGCCAATAATTGTTAAACTTGTTACCAAAGCCAGAAACGCTAGTACTCCAAAAATTCCAACTTCATAAAGTACTTTGGGGTAGTAGGTTTCCACAAGCTTAGTTTTACCCATTACACGGGTAGAGTTAGTTGCTCGACCTAAGCCACTTCCCAGTGGCCCGTCTACGTTTTTCCAATTTTCTTCAAATTGCTGGACGATAAAATCTTGAGGTGGTGAAGCCTCCCAGCGACCGGTAAAACTCTCAGTTCTCTCTTGCACGACAACAGGGTTAGTCACGATCGCAATTCCCACAATCAAGGCAAGTCCCACGCCTATGGGGATAAATCGTTTCAGGTTGCCAATTTGTCCGGTGAGCAATAGCAAAATCCCGAAGCAGATTGGTACTAAAGCTAAGGCGATTCTCTGTCCAGAGATGACAGAATTGAGAAATACTGTCACTAAAGAACCTAAACCGAGCAGCCGCCATATTGGGGAGGGATCGGTGAAGCCGGTGGCAAAGGTAAAAAAGGTGCTAGAAATTAAGAACCATGCCCACTGCCAAGGAGCTACAAATGTCCCTGGTAGGCGAATAACCCCTTCATCGGGACTATATACTAGCGCTCCACCAAAATAACACCTGGCTTCGAGTGTTGCTCTAAATAAGGCATCTCCTTCAAGACCTCTAGTGCCTTGACATACACCAGTTAGTAGTAACAGGTATTGAATAAATCCCAGCACACAGCAAATCAGTATCAGACCAATCTGGAGGCGTGATAAAAATAGAAAATCCCGCTTATCGCGAATTAAATAGTAAGCACAACCAATCAGGGGGACATAGCCTAAAAATACTTTCAGTCCCAGAATTCCCATACCTAATGGTATTTCTGGGGGTGCTTTTTCTAATAGTCCCGAAATAGGCGGGTTAAACTGCTGTCCACCATTGACAAACAACAGCGTTAGCAGACTGCAACCCAAAACAATATAAAGTGGAATTTTAATGCCTTGGGGAATAATTAGGGGTACCCCCTGTTTCCGGCAAGTCTGCCAAAATCCAATTAGGGCTGGAACGTAAAAAGCATCTTTAGCTAATTGGAGTATGGGACTATTGCCCAAGTAGTAGGTGATAGTACCTCCAATAGGTACGTAAATGATGAAGGCATATAGCGCTTGACGCGGGTATTTGTAGGAAAAAGACATGATGAATATCCCCAAGACACCAGGAACTGCTGCTTTAATTCCAGCTACAAAAAAAAGCAGAATGCCAACAAAGACACTGCCAAAGGTGGCGGTAAACAGTAAGGTAGTGAATTCTTTACGTGCTTGGGCTGCTTTGCGCTTTTGGGCTGACTTTTCTTTAAGGCTAAGGGTAGAAGTTTCCTTTTTAGCCTGCTTTTTCGAGTTTTTAGATTGCTGAGATTTTGACTTGAATTTTGGCATGGTGGTGCTGTCGTCTATCAGCCTCAGAGAATCTATTATAATTGACAAATTTCTTTGGATTGCCGTAACTCGTACAATCGGAATTGATCTCTAACTGATTGATTTAATAATTTGCGATTAAAAATGCTAAATCTTAATCTTTTGGAATTATCAAAAAGATTTTCTCCTGTTTCCAAAATATAAATTAGCTAGATATGCCCTAACAATGCAAATACAAATGTCACAGCTTCTACAGATAACCAAGGCTGGTTAATTTGTAGAAGCTGTGACGAAAAATTGCCACTGGTTAAAAGCTGAGATAATAGCTAATTTAGTCCATCAGATGTTGCTGGACTTGCGACACTAATTCATTTGTCCAGTGGTTGGTGAGTTCAGCATTGGCAGCTTCTACCATAACCCTGATTACTGGTTCTGTGCCAGAGGCGCGAACCAAAATTCTGCCGGAATCACCCATTGCAGCTTCAGCTAAAGCGATCGCTTGTTGCAGAGGTTGGCAATCTTGCCATCCCAAACGGCGATCGCGATCGATAACTCGCACGTTTCGCAACAATTGCGGATAGGTCTGGAAACTTTGATCTACCAATTCTGCTAGGGAAATACCCGCCTCTTTCACCAAAGCTGCTATGTGTAATGCTGTTAACAAGCCATCTCCAGTAACAGCATAATGACGGCAAAGAATATGACCTGATTGTTCGCCGCCTAGCATTGCCCCAGTCCGCAACATTTCGGCTTGCACGTATTGGTCACCGACTGCGGTGCGAATCAAGTTACCACCCTGTTGCTGCCAAGCTTTCTCAAAGCCTAAGTTGGCCATGACAGTAGATACAATCAGGTTGTCTGGCAGTTGTTGCTTTTGTTGTAACTGGCGTCCCCACAGATAGAGAATATAATCGCCGTTAACTTGCCTTCCTGTATTGTCTACTCCTAAGACGCGATCAGCATCGCCATCGAAGGCAAAGCCGATGTCGGCGTTGTGTTCTTGTACTGTTGCTGCAAGAATATCTAGGTGCGTGGAACCGCAGTTAACATTAATGCGATCGCCATCTGCTTCGTTATGCAAGCAGATTACCTCTGCCCCCATTTGTGTAAATACTGATGGTGCTAACCCGACTGCTGCCCCCCACGCCAAGTCTAAAACAATCTTCATTCCCTGAAGATTTAGGGCACTGTTCAAAGGTTTTTTCAACGCCTCGCTATAATGTCCGACTAACTCGAAACGTGAGTAATGCCGTCCGCAATTACTGACTCTAGCGATCGGTGATATTTTACCACGCAGTCCGGCTTCTATTTCTGCCTGCAATATTTGCGGTAACTTCCCTCCATTGGCACTAAAAATTTTAATACCATTGTCTTCTGGGGGATTGTGGCTGGCAGAAATCATCACTCCGCCGATCGCATCACTGATGCTGGTGAGATAGGCAACGCCAGGAGTCGGACATAATCCCAAATACCACACCTCTAATCCTGCTGCTGTTAACCCTGCACTCAAAGCCATTGCCAGCATATCGCTGGAGTTTCTAGAGTCCTGTCCGAGAATGACTGGCCCTAGTTGAGTAGCATGGTTACGTAAAACAATCCCCGTCCAAAAACCAACTTGTAATGCTAGGGGCGCACTCAACAATTCTCCGACTCGTCCGCGAATCCCATCTGTACCAAATAAGGCATTTGCTGGTAGTGGGATTAAATTCAGCCCAAAACTACTCTCAATCCCTTTGCCCAATACATCACCTTCGGAGGCAGAACCCCCAGGAATGCCCGGTGTCCGAGTTCTAGATGAAACCATATGTTTAAACACTCCACACAATCACACTGAAAAATAGCACTTAAGACTTTATTCAGCAATTTCGAGATGCTTTTTCTCTTGAGAAATTCTTTCTAGATCAGGCTACATTTACGTAATAGTACTTAAGTTTTGCCTCTTAGATTGTCAAATTTTCATAAAGTCAATATTGGTTTTTACATTATCAGTAAAGTCTCCATATCTTAGCTAATTATTCCTTTTACGCCCTCAACTTTAATCTTGATTTTTATCCAGTTTGCAATGTTACTAGCAAAGAACAAACTGTAATAAATATTATCCTTATTTAATCACAAGTGTTTTTCACCAAAGCTGAGAATGAAAGCAAAATTCAGCTAATAACAACAAAAAATCAAAATACTCAAATGTAAAGTTCTATTTTTTTAGCCTTGTTGGGGTGTAAAAAACTACAAAATCATTGCAGCTTAAAAAATTTTAATATAAATTCTCATCAAATAGTTTTAAGGTAACGTTTTAATGGCTTTTTTAGCCGTTAGTGAATCAAAACTTCGGCAGTTGAGTTTTTAAAGTTGAGAAATTTAGCATGAGCAGCAATTTAGCAGCCAAATTACGTGTAGGCACTAAAAAAGCCCACACAATGGCAGAAAATGTAGGTTTTGTCAAGTGCTTTTTAAGAGGAGTAGTCGAGAAAAACTCTTACCGCAAACTAGTTGCTAACTTCTACTTCGTCTACTCAGCGATGGAAGAGGAAATGGAAAAGCATCACCAGCACCCAATTCTTTCTAAAATTAACTTTCCCCAGCTAAACCGCAAGTATACCTTAGAGCAAGACCTGAGTTATTACTTTGGTGCTAACTGGAGAGAGCAAATCAAGTTATCTCCCGCAGGTGAAGCTTATGTACAGCGCATCCGAGAAATATCTGCCACAGAACCGGAACTGTTAATCGCTCATTCATATACTCGTTACTTGGGTGACTTATCCGGGGGACAAATTCTCAAAAATATTGCTGTAACGGCGATGAATTTGTCTGATGGACAAGGAACAGCCTTTTATGAGTTTCCAGAGATTCCTGACGAGAAGGCATTCAAAGCCAAATATCGTCAAACTTTGGATGAATTACCCCTTGATGATGCTACAACCGATCGCATCGTTGATGAAGCTAACGCCGCCTTTGGCACGAACATGAAGATGTTCCAAGAATTGGAAGGCAATTTAATCAAGGCGATCGGGGTAATGCTTTACAATAGCCTCACACGGCGACGGACACGCGGTAGTACTGAACTCGCCACTGCTGAGTAACTGTGTTGAGATTGCGGAGTTTCGTGTGTGGAGTCATAAATCCAGACAGCTGGATGAAGGATAATTCATAGGTGTTTCTGGGGAAACGATGTCGAACGCGAACAGCGTCTCCTTGGCGCAGCCTCTCGTAGAGAAGAGTTGGCGGGCTACGTCTACGTTAAAAACACTCAAAATATTTAGGGGCAATAGCCCTGTGACTGCTTTTGATTTGTGAAAGCAAGCATGGGGAGATTGCCCCTCAATTATTGCTATATTTTCAGGCTTCCCCTAGACTTTCAGCTTAAAATAACTAAGTCAATCTTCAAACCAAGCTTAATCTCAGTATTTAAGTTTGTAACCCGTGAAACTTACCATACTGAGTAAATCAGGCAAAAATATGGCTACGAAAATTCCTGTCACAGTAATTACAGGCTTCTTAGGTAGTGGAAAAACCAGCCTAATTCGCCACCTGCTACAAAACAACCAAGGACGCCGCATTGCCGTTTTAGTCAACGAATTTGGCGAACTCGGTATTGATGGCGAATTGTTAAAATCCTGTCAAATTTGCCCGGAAGATGGTGAGGGCGACAGTAATATCTTTGAATTAACCAACGGCTGCTTATGCTGCACCGTGCAGGAAGAGTTTTACCCGATGATGCAAGAGTTAATCAAGCGGCGGGATAGCATCGACTGCATTTTGATTGAAACCTCTGGTTTAGCTTTACCTAAACCACTGATTAAGGCTTTTCGCTGGCAGGAAATTCGCAACGCCGCCACTGTCGATGCTGTGATTACCGTGGTAGATTGTGCGGCGGTAGCGGCAGGGACATTTGCTAGCGATCCAGAGGCGATCGCAGCCCAGCGCCAAGCAGATGATAATCTAGAACACGAAACACCCTTGCAAGAACTGTTTGAAGACCAACTTGCTTGTGCAGACTTAGTAGTATTAAATAAAATTGACTTGGTAGATGCCGAGACAAAAGCCAGAGTTGAGGAATTGATTAAGCAAGAATTGCCCAGAGTGGTGAAGATTGTCGAGAGCGATTGTTCTCAACTAGACGCATCTATATTATTAGGATTCCAAGCCGCAGTGGAAGACAATTTAGATTCTCGTCCCAGTCATCACGATACCGAAGAAGACCACAATCACGACGAGGAAGTTACCTCAACTAATTTAATTTTGGATCGTACCTTTGACCCTGAAAAGTTGCAACAGCAATTGCAAACATTGGCACAACAACAAGAAATTTACCGAATTAAAGGCTTTGTCGCAGTGCCAAATAAATCTATGCGTTTAGTGATGCAGGGCGTGGGAACCCGATTTGATAAATTTTACGATCGCCCCTGGAAACCAGAAGAGGCCAGGCAAACGCGCTTAGTTTTCATCGGTCGTGATTTGAATTCCTCAGAAATCGAATCCCAACTTGTAGCTTTATAAGTTGAGAGTTAGGAGAGACGCGATTAATCGCGTCTGTATAGGAGAGACGCGATTAATCGCGTCTGTACAAGAGTTATTAATAACTACTTAATTGGAAAACTTAGAGACAATGCTAATAACTTAAAATTCTTAATTTATTACTCTTAATTTCTAACTTGTTTCTTTTAACTCATAATAACTCATAACTTATCACTTCTAACTGATAACTTTTCATTCTTCACTTGAGAAAATTATGACGATATCCCAACTATTTAACGTTGCAAATCTTTTTGTATTGCCATTTTGGGCGTTGATGATTTTATTGCCAAACTGGAAAGTTACACGGCAGATAATGTCATCATATCTACCTTTTCTGCTGTTAGCTGGGGCATATTTGTATTTGTTTATCAACAGCATTACGCCAGAAAATGCCCAAGCTTTATCGAATCCCCAATTAGCTGATATTGCGCGGTTTTTTGCAGATGAAACAGCTGCTGCAACAGGTTGGATTCATTTTTTAGTGATGGATTTATTCGTCGGTCGCTGGATTTATTGGGAAGGGCAAAAAACAGGTATTTGGACAATTCACTCTCTGGCTTTATCTTTGTTCGCTGGGCCTTTAGGATTACTGTCTCACATCTTGACTGACTGGATTGCTAAGGCATTTTTCCCGAAGTTCCAGCAGAATCAAACGGCGACGGTAGCAGAACAAAAAGTATCACCTGGTACATAGTATTAGGGGCGCACATCTGTGCGCCCCTACCTTATTAGATAAATTGATAATGGATAATCAGTTTACTCACATTCCCAATTACCTGATTTGAAAATCAATTAAGTGTTGTCGTGTCTATAGTTGGCATCTAACCAACAGCGTGGTAGAACTTCACCTGAAGGAAAAACGAGATTTTCTTTTTTAAAAGTCTCAGTTTGCTGTTCTTCTTGACCTTCTTGGTCTTTTGCGTGAACAACATCAGTATTCGGGTCAAGTAATTCCTGAATTTCAACAATTTCTATCAATTCGCCACTATCTTTGACTTGTAAAAGCATGTAAATTGCTCCAAGAATGTTTGCATGAAAGCTGAAAGTAAGTTTCAAGATAAACTCACTCACATCTCAACCGATTCATCAGGCTGAGATTCCTTAATTCATAAAGGAATTTTTACCACAGATGCACACATAAATTACACGGGATTGATCTGTGTGTATCTGTGGTTTTCGTTTTTATAAAAATGACACAGGAAAGAAATCCTCAATTCAGCATCTCAAATCTAAAATTGAATCAGAAAATGCTGACTAAGAAAATTCTTTAATTCAAATAATCTTAGTTTTAGCGGTTAGATTTCGCGTTGATATTTTTCCAAAATATCTACTAAGTTTACCTGGCATTGTAGCGGTAGTAAATCGATTAAAGGAACTTCATGTTTACCGCCACCAATTTTCACTGGAATTGATCCCAAGACTTTTATAACTTGGTCTTCATTTACAGCTTTGGAAGTAATTAAGGGATATAACTGTTCAGCAACAACGGTATGCAGTTTGGCATTAGATAAATAAAGATGCCATTTGGCAATGTCCATGTAGACACTTTCGCCAATTTCAGCTGCTAGGGCTTCCAGTAGTTCTGTGGTGTTAGTCTTAGCCATAAAAATAACCCTACATTAAGAAAGAGTGCGAAATCTCAAACTTTTTTCGATTATCGCTCAATTAACAGGCTGATTCTACTACCACAGGTTACAATCGCCCCAGCACCAGTAATCCGTCTTCAGGTGGATTTTGGTGGAATTTCGCTGTAGTTAGCGATCGCACTAATATAAATTAGATGCACCAACAATATTCCTGTCCAACTTAAAGTCACCAAAGGCAGCCACTCCCAGGTAGTGCCTTTTAAGTTGTGGAAAAACCACAACCCGGAATTAATACTAGCAGCGATCGCCACATGGATGGCAAAATTCATCCGGTCATCTATCTTGCGGTAATCAGGGTCTTTGCGATCGGGTTTGCGAGGCCAACGAGGAGGCATAAATATTTGTTACAGATTTAAATACACCCTATTCATTCTAAGGTTTTTGTGGCAGTGGTTGCTATTAGACCCTGACAACCAGTCATAATCGAAATAATAACTAATGCCCAGCAAGGAGCTTAATTTTGAATTGTTATTGCTCTGGCGGTGAATAATCTCCTGATTTACCGCCACTCTTACTAATTAAACGAATTGATTCAATTTGAATCGACTTTTCTAAGGCTTTTGCCATATCGTATAAAGTCAGGGCAGCCACAGAAACGGCAGTTAAGGCTTCCATCTCTACACCAGTTTCAGCTTTGGTTTTGACTGTGGCTTGAATTTGATAACCAGGTAGTTGGGGATCGGGTATAATTTCGACTGCGATTTTTTGCAAAGGCAACGGATGACACAGAGGAATTAAAGTAGCTGTTTGCTTGGCTGCCATAATTCCAGCCAATCTTGCAGTTGCCAACACATCCCCTTTTGGGACATTCCCGGCTTGAATGGCAGCAAAGGTAGCTGGCAGCATCCGCACATTGGCCGCGGCTACTGCTTGGCGGATGGTGGGTGCTTTATCAGACACATCTACCATCTGTGCCTGTCCTTGGCGATCTAGATGGGTTAAGTTGGCAAAATTAGATGGAAAATTATCTTGCGCCATTTGGTTAGAAGGTGTTAATATAGATTGTCGGTGAGGGCGTGTAGCTCAGTGGACTAGAGCACGTGGCTACGGACCACGGTGTCGGGGGTTCGAATCCCTCCTCGCCCGTTTTTAAAAGTTAAGAGTTGAAAGTTAGGAGTGAGGAATTAAAGTTCCTCACTCCTAACTTTTAGATTGTTCAACGCATAGGCATCTGGAGCTAGACCTAGTGCAAAGCGCAGGGAGTTGGATAGGTTTTTGCTCGACTGGGTGAGGAAGATGACAAGTGCAACAGAAGTGATTACAGCACCGTAGCCAAACATATTGCGGTAGCCGACTTGTTCGGCGATGATACCCAGAATAGGAGCAGCGATCGCAATTCCCAGGTCAAGTCCAGCTATGCATATAGCAAAAATTTGCCCCCGTTCTTGCGGCAGTGAGCGGTCTGCCATCATTGTGATCATCATCGAGATGAGTGTACCACCACCAGCACCTTCAGCGATCGCAGCCAGTAAGAAAAACATCGCGCTGTGAGCCTGCCACAGCAGTATTAACGCTAAAAGGTAGCAAAAAATACCAAAGGTAATAAACAAACCACGACCAAAGCGATCGCTTGCCTTCCCAGCAAACACCCTGATACTAAAACTAGAAATTGCCGAAGCTGTAAAAAACAGTCCGCCATTGAAGTCCACATCAGTGGATTTGAGGTATAACGACACAAAGGTATGTACAGCACCGAGGGATAAACCAACCAACAACATAACTATAGTTGGAACTTTTACCCGTGGACTGCCCAAAATTTGCCAAAAGTTGCGTAGGCGTAGCCCGTCGTAGACATCGTTTCCCTCTGTTTGCTGTTGTGCCTGCACTGGCGGATTAGTAACTTGTACAATCCCCAAAAGAGCGACAAAACCCAATTCAGCCGATAACAGAAATAATATCCCGTAACCACTTGTAGCTTCTAAATACCCACCCAAGGCAGGGCCAATTGCTAAACCCAGAGGAGTTGCTAAGGTCATGTAACCAATGATTTCGCCACGAGTTTCGGCGGGAGCTAAATCTGCGATTAAGGCACTGTAGCCAGTGGCAAAAGCGGCAACACTAATGCCGTGAAAAATCCGCACCAGGATCAACAGCCCAAGAGATTGGGTTGCCAAGTAACCAAAGGGTGCGATCGCAGCTACTATCGTACCAATCAACAAAACAATTTTTCGACCACGTTCATCGGCTAACCGTCCCAGCATCGGGCGAGATAGCAATAACCCAATGGCGAAACTGCCCATCACAATCCCAATTTCTTGCTTGCTTGCGCCCACATCATCGATGTAAAGCGGTAGGGTTGGTAAGAGCGAAGCTATGCTCGACCAGAATAATAAACCTGCTGTAAATAAAACAAGCAGGCTGCGCCGCAGTTCGGCGTTAAAGGTATTAAATGCTTTCAAGGTAGATGCAATTTAATGAGTTTTTATCAATAGTTGGGAGTTAGGAGTTGGGAGTTAGGAGTAAACCAATATTTACTCTTGACTTTTTACTTATGCCCAATGCCCAATAACTATTGTTACGTTACTTAACATTTTTTGCTACCACCTCTCGCACGCGATAGATAGGCCGTCCTTGGGATTCATGGTATGTACGCATCAGCAATTCTGCCAGAAGACCGAAGCAAAACAACTGAACTCCAGTTACTAGTAGGAGAACTGCTAAAATCAGCAAAGGGCGATTGCCAATCATTTCACCGAAAGCTAATTTGACGAAAGTTAAGTAAATTCCGATCGCTGTCCCTGAAATCATTGAAATCAAGCCCAACAGCCCAAAAACGTGCATTGGGCGGGTGAGGAATTTTTTCATAAACAGAATCGTTAACAAATCCATCAACACCCGGAATGTCCGCCAAATCCCATATTTACTGCGACCAAAGCGACGGGCGTGATGACGCACGGGTACTTCAGTAATTCTAGCTCCTTCTATGTACGCCAAAGCAGGTAAAAATCGGTGTAGTTCCCCGTAGAGGTTCATATCTGCCAACAGTTCTGCACGATAGGCTTTCAGCGAACAACCATAGTCATGAATATTCACGCTAGTGGTATGGCGAATTAGCCAATTGGCAATTTTGGAAGGAAGTAACCGATTTACGGCACCGTCTTGGCGTTTTTGCCGCCAACCACTCACCAAATCGTAACCCTCGTCCAGCTTTGCTAATAACATGGGGATATCAGCTGGATCATTCTGGAGGTCAGCATCTAAAGTGACGATCGCTTTACCGGCTGCATAATAAAATCCAGCAGCCATAGCCGCAGTTTGTCCGTAGTTGCGACGCAAAATCACCGCCTTTAAATCAGTGCGGATTTGCGCTTCTTGCTTGAGAAAATCCCCGGAACCATCTGTAGAACCATCATCCACACAAATGATTTCATAATTTATCTGACTAGAGGATAAAGTAGAGGCGATCGCTTCTAATAAAAGCGGCAAACTTTCCACCTCGTTATGTATCGGCACCACCACCGAAACATCTGGGACAATTGCTGAAATCGCTCCATTTTCCTCAGTCAACCCTTCATAAACCAAGCCACTCCTCATATTCCTCTGCGCCCTCAGCGTCTCTGTGGTTCGTAACTCTTAAAAACTCTACCCGCACCTCGCAGCTGCTGATAGTACGACTGACTAACCGCATCTCCCTGTTCCGAGAGAATATCAATCCCAATCCCATCGCGTCCCTGATCTTTCCCAGAACTATGGATGTAATAACCATCCCCCAAATAAAGCCCGACATGGGTTGCTTTTTGGCTAGTTCCAAAAAATACCAGATCCCCGGCTGCTAATTCTGCAATAGTAATTGGTTGGGTGAATCCTTCCTGTTGATAGGCATCTCTAGGTAGCCAAATACCCACCGAAGCAAAGGCCGCCTGCATCAACCCAGAACAGTCGTAATTTGGCCCAACCGTACCACCCCAAAGGTAATAATTTGATTGTTGCATCGCTTTTTCGGTAAAGGCGATCACCTTTGTTAGGAGTTTTTTAATCTCAGATTCAGAAAATGTTGCAGCCTGATAAGGTACAGTAGCAGATTGTAATGAATCAAAATCGCAAACGGATAGCCATCCAGAATAGTCATCTTCACACAAATACACCTCAACCACTGAATTTTGATGATTTGATGTTACCCACAAATATCGCCCAGATGCGGCTTGAGTTGCCAAGCGTGTACATTCAGGAGAATCATATAAGTTCAGGTCAGCTAGACACTGATACTCCCCTGATTTGGGGTTTGGGATTTGGGATTTTAGATTATAGGACATTATTTAGAGAATGATTTTTTTTAATAAAGACGAGCAACTCGAAAATCTTGGGTTAGGCATTTTAGATGCAACTTGGGCAGCATTTCCGACCTTAGCCCGTAATCAAATTGCCTTGACTTGGGTTGTTTACGATCCACCAGTGCTAGTAAATACTGGTGGTGCGCTGACTCCCAACGCTTTTTGGGATCATCCAGTTCGTGGTTTTACTTATCGTGGTGTTGAGCGGATTTATCCCGCCAGTGTAGTCAAGCTATTTTACCTGGTGGCGGTAAACGAATGGTTAGAAAAAGGCATGATCCAGGAGACTTCCAAAGAGTTGGAGCGAGCCTTGCGGGATATGATTGTAGATTCAAGTAATGATGCTACCAGCTTGGTTGTGGATATTCTCAGTGGTACCACCTCAGGGCCAGAATTAGCAACC
This sequence comes from Nostoc sp. JL33, assembly GCF_017114985.1. GTDB lineage: Bacteria > Cyanobacteriota > Cyanobacteriia > Cyanobacteriales > Nostocaceae > Nostoc. Next base: position 50,477 of record NZ_JABXKP010000097.1, read on the forward strand.
GGCCCCTTTGAAACCTGGAAATATCAGCGTAATATTGTTAACCGTTATTACCAATCTTTGCATTGGGAAGAAATGCAGACGATTAACGTCTGTCAAAAAACTTGGGGTGATGGGCCCTATGGACGAGAACGCGCGTTTGTGGGAGAGTTGCTGGAAAATCGTAATATGGTGACAACCAATGCGATCGCCAAGTTACTGCATAGTATTGTCGGTGGGGTGGCGGTTTCAAGTGGGCGATCGCAAGCGATGATGGCTTTGCTCAAACGTAGTCTCAACGATTTGCCCACTGACACCGAGGAAGATCAGATTACAGGTTTCTTAGGTGGTGGACTGGCTGAAAATGCTCAAATTTGGTCAAAAGCTGGTTGGACAAGCCAAGTTCGCCATGATGCTGCGTATATTGAGTTACCAGATCAGCGCCCCTATCTCTTAGTGGTATTTACTGAAGGCAAAGCGCAGGCTAAGAGTCGGGCTATTTTGCCCTTTGTTTCTCAGCTAGTTGCTTCGGCGATCGCTAGTCTATAATTCTTCCTTCTCTACGAGACGCTACGCGTAGCTTGTCCTCCGCAGGAGTACGCGGTTCGTGAAACAAGTAACTTGTTTACACCCAAAATTGTCTTTGTAACCCCGTAGCGCTTGTTATAGCTATGGGATTTTGCATTGGTGGCGAAGTGCGATCGCTATAAACAGATGACTTGTTGAAAACGCCTCAAGTCCTTTTGTATTCTGGTTTAAGGTAAATGTCGTTAAAGTGTCATTTCCCGACATCCAGGTGAAGATAGCTATTAGTGAATGTTAAAATTTCACTTTAACGGAGATCAAACCATGTCCGGTAATCAACGCGAAAAATATAACGGCTTTGAAATTCAAATCGAACAAACCCCAGTAGACAAGTTATCAGGTGAAACTTATTGGAAATTTGAAGCATGGCAAATCGGAGACAAAACGACAAACTTCATATCAAATGGTAAACAGTATGGAGGATATGAAGTAGCTTTAAATGAAGCAAAAAAAGCTATTGATCAAATACTTTTTCTACGATAAGAGCTAATGTAAGCCCCATCTTTTTTGCGATAACCTTGGATTCTTGTGCTTGGTTTCGGTGGCTTGGGTGGCTTGGGTGGCTTGGGTGGCTTCGGTGTTCCGGGCATTTCTACTCTCCATACACTAGATATTCTTTCAGTTTTACACGCAGTATTTTATATAACAACGGTAATAACAACTATCTACCTCACCTTCCTTATCTCTCAGTAATGCAAAATTTACGTAATAAAATACTTCACTATATGACACTAAAAGAGAGGTCTCGCATATTTTAATACAACCTGTTCCGAAGCTGTGGCTACTGTGGCTGTATACGCTTGATAATGAAGGTAGGCGTTATCTTCACATAAGTTTATGTTCTTAACTTGGTTAGACAGCAATAGTTGGTTACTGGAAATCGGCGGGAAACGAATATTAATTGACCCTTGGCTAGTTGGTTCGTTAATTTTCAGCAACTTGGATTGGTTGTTTAAAGGTTCGCGATCGCAAAATCGCCCAATACCAGATAATGTTGATCTAATCCTGTTGTCTCAGGGTTTAGAAGACCATGCTCACCCAGCAACGCTCAAGCTGCTCGACCACAGCATCAAAGTTGTAGCTTCTCCCAATGCAGCGAAGGTAGTACAGCAGTTAGGTTACACCCAGGTAAGAGTATTGGCTCATGGTGAAACTTTCACTTTAAATAATCAAGTAGAAATTAAAGCTTTTCCAGGCTCTCCAATTGGCCCTACTTTAGTGGAAAATAGTTATCTCCTGAAAGAATTGGAGAGTGGTTTAAGCGTATACTACGAGCCTCATGGGTATCATTCTCCACAACTTAAGCAAGCTGCACCAGTTGATGTGGTGATTACACCGTTTGTTGACTTAACGCTGCCTTTGCTTGGGCCTTTTATTAAAGGAGGAAATAGCGCTTTGGAAGTAGTAAGGTGGTTAAAACCTCAAGCAATACTACCTACAGCTGCTGGAGGAGATGTGCTGTTTGAAGGATTGATCACGAAACTCCTTCAGACTAAAGGAAATGCTCAAGAATTTCGTTCGTTAGTAGAGAAAAACAATCTTTCGACGCAGGTACTTGAGCCAAAACCAGGCGATCGCTTTGAATTACCATTAGAAAAACGAGCATTAGCAATCTAAGTTAGCTCACATCTTGCACCAGGCGATTAGAAATTGCGGCTATACAAACTCTCGTCCACCTCCGTGGACTAAGAGAAAATCAAAGATTCTTAACCCACGCAGGTGGGTTTCGCCTGTGTAGCCGCGACTTCTAGTCGCCAGGGCTAATTTCGTTCCATCAAAGTCCATCTCCGTGGACTAAGAGAAAATCATAGGTTTTTAACCCACGGAGGTGGGTTTCGCCTGTGTAGCCGCGACTTTTAGTCGCCAGGGCTTGCATATACACTTCTCTAATGTTCAAAATAATTTGAATTCCTGTTTGCTGATAGCATTTGTGTAATTTTTTGACAACAAATAGATGTTTACCAATATGCTGAGCAAAGTATTCGGTGACGCACATATAAAGCGTAAAATATATACTAAAATAATTAAAAGTATGAAATCTGATATATTATAGTTAACTTTCTTTGAATTCAGCGCAATCTCTTGCATGACTTCTTAGGCAACTTCTACAGTCACTTTTTAAACTTGTTCCAAATCGCTCTCATAACTGACACCAAGATTTATTGTTAAAGGAATTTATTTTGCGGGTAAATCATAGTTTGTGAAAATTGCAGAAGACAATTTAGAATGAGGAAAAATGACTAGATTATTTTAAATTTATTTATGCGATTATGGCTAAACTTTACCTTGTTAGTTGTCGGATTAGCTGCTTGAGATTTTCTGGATTATGGACTTGCCAATTATTTACCACCCAGATTACATTGCTCCCCTACCTGAAGGGCATCGCTTCCCGATGTCTAAGTTCCGACAACTCTACGAATTGCTGTTAGCTGATGGTGTAGCTAATCAAGAACAATTTCACACCCCGGAACGTCCACCGCCAGAATTGATAAAGTTAGTCCATACCCCAAACTATGTTCAAGCTTATTGCGAAGGAACCCTAGATGCCAAAGCACAGCGTCGCATTGGTTTGCCTTGGAGTCCAGCATTAGCGAATCGTACTTGTGTAGCGGTAGGTGGTACGATACTCACTGCTAAACTGGCACTAAGTCAGGGTTTAGCTTGTAATACTGCTGGTGGAACTCATCATGCCTTTCCTAGTTATGGGTCTGGTTTTTGTATTTTCAACGATTTAGCGATCGCCTGTCGCGTTTTACAAAAACTTGGACTTGTCCAAAAAATCCTAATTGTGGATTTGGATGTTCATCAAGGAGACGGCACCGCTTTTATCTTCCAAGACGACGACAGTGTTTTTACTTTCTCCATGCACTGCGAAGTGAATTTCCCCGGTACTAAACAAAACAGCGATTTGGATGTTGCTTTGCCAGTGGGAATGGAGGATGACGCTTATTTACAAACCTTAGCGAATTACTTAGCAGATTTATTAACTAAAGTCAAGCCAGATTTAGTATTTTATGATGCAGGTGTAGATCCTCATATAGGCGATCGCTTGGGCAAATTAGCCTTAACTGATGCTGGCATTTTTCGCCGGGAAATGCAGGTTTTAAGTACTTGTATGAGTAGCGGTTATCCCGTCGCCTGCGTCATTGGTGGCGGTTATACTGATGATATGAAATCCCTCGTTTGGCGGCATTCCCTATTGCATCGCGCCGCTAGTGAAGTTTATCAGCAGTACAAACTTTGATGCAACATGACTTATTGCAAAAATTTTGGTTTATTATCTGGAACCACAGATGAATTACCTGTTTCATCTGTGATTTGATTTTCCTAAATAGAAAACTTTGTCGGCAAAGGCAGTACTGGATGAACAACGGCAAACTCAGAATCTACGAACTAGCTAAAGAATTGAATTTGGATAGCAAAAAGCTATTATTAATTTGCGAAAAGCTCAAAATTGCAGTCAAAAGCCATACCAGTACAATCTCCGAATCCGATGCAGAACGCATTCGTTTAGCGGTAAATAAACTAACAGCAAAGTCCTCGAAAATTAAAACAAACTCTGAAGATTGGGGCTATATGTTTATAGCTTCAGCAATTGATAGTTTTATCCGCCATCTTGAAGGTGAAACTGCCTTGAAATCATATCCTGAATTTAGGGAGCGGCGCGATCGCGCCAATGAGTTAATGTTGGAATGTGTCGGGAAAAAGCCTTCTCTATTTTATGTGCGTCGCAAGGGTGCAGCAAAAGAGCCTAGAGAAGAAATTTGGGATTTGACAATCGCAACAGACAGCGATGATTTTCAGTTACCCGCAAGACTTGAGAAGCTCAAGAAAACATTAGGATTTAGAGCGGCTGTACAAAAAGATGGACGCGGCGGTTTAAAAATACTTTCGGCTCAGTTGTTACAACTCTCACGAGGACACGCCGATAGTTATGCTGTACCTTGTCGCTTACGTTTGCTGTCTAATCATCAGCATCATCTCGATATTCCGCCAAAGATATTGACACGCATCGCCGCCGCGCCAATCTGTGGCGATCATGTGCCTACAGAAGATCAGCTTAAAGCTTGGAAAGCCTTTTTGCAAATTGAAGAAAAAATTGCTAAAGCGCGTCAATTTTGCGTGCGTTACGTAAGTCATAACTATAACTTTAAAAGACGAATCAGTTTTGAAATTGATGTAGCCTCAGCCACCCTTGACGGCTTTTATCAAAATTCTCTCGATGTAGAAAACTTTTGGGAACGAGCAAGACGCACAAAAAACGAAGATTTGAAACTTTTTGAAACTGCTCCTATCGGCAAAAATTGGATTACCGGTCGTCAATTAGGGACTGTTGAAGAAGTTGATCCCAACCGTTGCATTATCAGTCTCAGACTAGAGCGCGACTTAGCTGAATATATGGCAGCAGAGCGTTATAAGTTACCAGATATAGGATTTTTGTGTTTTGAGGCAGTTGGTGATATTCAACAGATTCAGCGCAAGAAAAAAGCTTTGGATGATTTGAATAATGGTTACACTCAAAATCCATATTTAGGCAACTTTTTATTCGATGCTTCTCAGGCTAGACAAATCAAAACAACTATCGAACTTCAACCACAGAATTTATTATTATCTTCTGCTAACCCTGGTCAGAAAGCAGCAGTAGAAAAGGTACTTGCCGCCAAGGATCTTGTTCTCATCCAAGGGCCACCAGGTACTGGAAAAACTACCGTAATTGCTGAGATTTGCTATCAAATTGCCCTTCGCGGTGGACGCACTCTAATTGCATCTCAAGCCAATTTAGCAGTAGATAATGCCCTAAGTCGATTAGTTCATAACCCAGTGATTCGGGCTGTACGCAAGGGGAGAGCCGAAAAAGTTGGGGAGGAAGGACAGCCATTTTTAGAAGACCAAGTGATTGGCAGATGGCTAGAAAATACAGCAAATGACTGCGAAAATAATCTTAATCAACGGCTCGAAAATATCCAAATTTTTAGTCAATTAGTGGCATTATCACAAAGATTTACAGCCTACTTCCAAGCCGAGCAAGAATTCAATCAGCAACAAAATAAATTCCATAAAAATAAAGTAAAACTAGAGGAAAACTTTAAAACTCAAGAAAAATCTTACAACGAAACCGTAGGAAAAAAGAACGAGGTTGAATCCTTACTTGCAGGTGTAGAAAACATCCTAAATACTGCACCAAATGTCAACTGGGAAGCTCCAGAAGTTACAGATTTTTTACCACTTCTTAAGCCCTATACAGAAGGCAACAGTTTAGTAGAAGAATTTTTAGCAAATGTTCGTAAAGCCATCAAATATACTGATGAACTTGGCTTAGTGATACCGAAAGTTGGTGCTTTTGGTTTAGCAGTTTGGTTACGTGAAATAGCAACAGAAATTTCTGAATTTAAAACCGCTTTTACTTATGCTCAAGATGCAACTGAAGCTATGTCAGAAGTTGCAGTGCGGGTACAGGTTGTAAAACAGAATTTTGCCTCGTTAAATCAGCTACAACCAGATTACCAGCAATATCTTGCCAAACTGCAAAATATCCAGCAAACAATCCAGATTTGGGAAAACCGCAAACGGGAAATAGATTATATTATCTCAGCAGTTAAAGAATGGAAATCTACAGCACCTTCTCATCTGTATCAAACTTTGAAAGATTGTCATCAATCAGGTTTACTACTAACAGAGAATTTGGTAGACTTACCACTAGGTTTATTGATGTTTGCTAACACATTAAAATTACCAATAGTACCAAAAAGTTACAATATTAATCTACCAGACTGGGAGTTATTGGCAAAGGCGATCGCTTATGAGATAGACGGAGGTTTTACTGACAGGCGGGGTAAACAGCATAATTTTAGCTACTTTTTACAGCAAAATTTTAGTCAGATTCCAATGGTGCTATCAAAGAGCGATACCTACGGTGGGCAAAGCCTACGCACCCAATGGCAAGAAACCTATCAACAGTTTAACAATTATCAGCTACTCAACCCCAAACAGCGAAAATTACTAGTTGAGAATACCCAGGTTTTTTTAATTAGAATGCAACGAACTTATGGTGCATCATGGGAATGGAATAACATTGATGCTACTCTCACCCGGCTTACACAAGAATTGCTAGATACTATCCTTATAAACGCGCGTGAATGCGTTTTAAAAGTAAAAACTGAAACTGAACAACAGCTTCAGCATCTGCAACGACTATTAAATGATCTTCAGAAAAATGAAATCAGCCAACAGCAAATATCTATTACTCAAGCTGAGGTAGAAAAAGCACAACAAGACGCTAATTTGCAACTTGGACAAGTTATTAATATCTTACAAGAACTTAACCAACAGCCAAATATACCTGCTCAATTACGCATTATAAGTGAAAAATATCTCGCAACACAATCGAATATTTGGGAGCAGCCCCAAGAATTCTTAAAGCAAGTGAATCATTGCGAAACTTGCATCACTCAACTTGAAACCTTAATTTCGTCATTAGAACCTTTTGCTGTGTTGGGGATAATTAAAAATTCTCTAAATGAGCATTTATTAAAACTAAAACAAGAAAGTGAAATTTACTTACAGGAGCTTCATAAATTACAAAATAATCTCCGCGAGATAGAACAGAAATCACAACCACAGCCATCACAAAATTTAATATTAGAAAGAAGTTGGTGGTTGACAGAATGGCAAACAATACCGGATAATTTTAAACCAGAAAATTCCGATGCTGACTTATTTAATATAGAGTTATTGCGCGGTCTTCATATTCAGTTTGGATTTTGGCAAAAGCAACTCGAAAAAGAAGAAAATTATCTCAATAAATATCAGAATTTTGTTCAAGATTGGATAGGAAAATTAAGAAATCCAACTGAAGGCGATCGCGATGATTTAAGACGGATTTATTTAGATAATGCTAACGTCGTCGGTATCACCTGTGTTCAAGCTGCAAATAAAGGTTTTTCTGAAGAATTCAAATCCTTTGATGTCGTCATCATTGATGAAGTTAGTAAGTGTACTCCACCAGAGTTACTAATCCCAGCATTGAAAGGCAAAAAGTTAGTGATGGTAGGGGATCATCGACAATTACCACCAATGCTTGATACTAGCACTTTAGAAGAAGTCGCTCAAACAATTGGCAACACACGAGATGAACTAAAATTTTTAGAAGAATCACTATTTAAAAGTCAGTTTGAGTCTGCTGATGAAAGCATCAAACAAATGCTAACTACACAATATCGAATGCATCCATTTATTATGGGAGCAATCAATCAGTTTTATGATGGTAAACTAGAATCTGGTATTTTGGAGCCGGATACAAAACGCGCACATCATCTAGCAGGCGAAATCATCCAAGAATCTCAGCATCTTATTTGGGTAAAAACGCCTATCGAGAATCAATTTTTAGAGCAAAGAAATGGAACTTCTTACTTTAATACTCCAGAAATTGATGCAATAGAACGTCTGTGTCAGCAGTTCGATAATATTTGGGTTTCTAAAGTTGCTAATGGTGAACCAAAAAAAGAAATTGCCGTAATTACATTTTATGGCGCTCAATTAAGGAAAATTGATGAGCGCTTGCAATCTGAACTCTTCCCTTCACTAGAAATTCGTACTGGTACAGTAGACCGATTTCAAGGTATGGAACGACCTGTTGTAATTGTTAGTATGGTTCGCAACAATAGTAAAGGGGATGTGGGTTTTGCGAAGAAACCAGAACGAGTTAACGTTGCATTTTCCCGCGCTCAAGAACTGCTGATAATTGTGGGTTGTCATAATTTATTTACCCATCAATCAGGTAAAGTCGGAAGTATGTATTCTGAAGTTTCAAATATTGTAAGTCTTCATGGAGGTTTCGTTGATGTTTCTCGCCTCTTCAGCTAAACCTATTGATGACAATCTCAAGAATTATGTAACTGAAATCTTGCACCAGTTCCAACAACCGCCTCAGAATTCATTCTGAAGCTAATAGCTAAAGTTTTCTAAAGAAGACTGAGGAGTGGAGTTGAGCTATCAGCCCAGGATGTTAAGAAATATATCATTAATTAGTATAGTTCTTTACTTAGACAACGATCAAGCTCTATTCTTTTTAACTATCATTATCATACAATTTTTATACAATTTTTTGACAGCTTATAATATCAGCACCATACCAGAAAATGTTACTTATGTAACCCTAAATACAGCATCATCTGGTATAGAAACTATGTAGACAATCGTGTAGAAACAAGGGTGAGCTATCAAACCCGAATGACCCCACGGCAGAAACAACGTATCGGGATACTGACAATCCCGAACTTTCCTAGAATTATCTTTTGAGACTCAGCAATAGATGAATAGTAAATAAAAACATCCTATGTTAGAAAATAGAATCAATAGAAGAACTATTCTTCACGGTGCTATCACCTTGACAGGAACATTGGCAGCTGTCCAACTTGCCTCCGCCAAGAAAGCACAGGCGCAGTCTACTTCATTAAGTCAACGTAAAGGGATTTTGTTAGCGGTAGATTTACAAAATCGCTTTTTGATCACACCTGAATGTGAAGCGGTTGTGTCAAAGGTAGTTAATAATGCTAGTAAGTTTCATCAGGTTTGGGCAACTCGCTTTTTTAACCGGAATCCTAACTTTTCACGTCAACTCAACTGGAACGAGATGGTGTCTGGACAGGAAACAGAGCTTTCTAAAACCTTAATTCCGGTTGTCAGCAAAACGTTTGATAAGCCTTCATATTCTCCAATTTCACCTACCTTGCTCCAAGTAAATATTATATCCCGGTTTCTTTTTTCTCATGCTCATGCTCCTACTTCTTTTGTGATGTCATCTACCCTGCTCCAAGCACTGCAAAATAATGCTATTACTACAGTCGCAGTGTGTGGAGTTGATACAGACGCTTGTGTGATGGCTACAGCTTTAGGACTCTTTGATGCTGGATTTGAGACGTTCGTAGTATCAGATGGCTGTGCTTCTAGTGGTGGGCAGGAATATCATGAAGCGGCGATTAAGATATTGAAACGCAATATTGGAGAGAAATATGTGATTTCTTTTAGCGAATTAGCTGCAATGTTGTCTTAGTGTATAAGAGGGTGTTTGAAAAGTTATGAGTGGTAAAAGTTTATGCTAAACGCTTCACCATGATGCAAATCATAGCAAGATAGATACTCGAATTATTTGAAAAGTGGTTTTGTTGTTAATTAAAGGCTTAGGTGAGAAACAGCAAATATCAAAGGTGAGAAAAAGTAATTTTTAAGCTCTTAGAAAGAAGTTACAATTAAGAAACTGCCCTCCAAAACTGATTATTTCTCATTTAGAAACAGACTGGAGACTTTTATGACCCCAGCAGCGATGTCTGACGACAAGCCGCAAAGCGTCTACGCTACACCCACAAAAGAATCACCCCTTTTGTTTGAAGGACTGACTTGGAGAGAATTCAAAGCAGTTGAGCAGTTATTAGACCGTCCAGGATATCGGCTGTCTTTCCTGGATGGTGTTTTGGAGATCCGAAGAATGCCTGGAGAACCCCACGAAACTGTTAAGAAGAGAATTGCCGCATTGTTAGAATTTTACCTGCTCATAGCAGGGTTTGACTTTACTCCAACTGGGTCAATGGCCTTAGAAAGTGAATCGGGTGCTGTCAAGCGAGAGGCAGATGAATCTTATAAACTTGCCCCTGGTCGAGTGCGTCCCGATTTGGCGATCGAGGTGGTGTTTACCAGTGGCGGTATCAACAAACTGGAGGCATACAAGCGGCTGTTGATTCCAGAAGTGTGGTTCTGGGAAGATGGAGTGTTAGAAGTTTATCACCTGCAAAAAGAAGGCAACGCACTTCACTATGAAAGGGTTTCTAGTAGTGAGGAGGTAAAAGGAATCGATCTGGATTTATTGTTGCGCTGCATTAATATGGTGAATCATGTTGATGCTATCAAGACTTTTCAGCAGGCGCTTCAGAAATAGCTGGCGATTTCTGCTAAACCTATTAATAATAATCTCAAAAATTTGACTGGGTTATAGGAATAGCTTCAGGATACGATTTCTTCTTTCCGTGGTCAAATATTGAGGCTGCAACTATTGCAAATCCAGACCATGACATAACAGAATTCGGAAGTCGTGCTGAAAAGTAGCAAAACTTAATAATATCTCAAGAATAGCCCCATCAAAAGCCGCACTAACATAAACCTTAGAGGAAGTTTTTCAAGAGATTAACAGTACAAATACAGAACTACATTCAAATCGTGCGTCTACATGGAGGTTTCGTTGATGTTTCTCGCCTCTTCTCCTAAACCAATTGATGAAAATCTCAAAAAACTGGTAGACGAAATAGAAGCGCAAAGTCTTAGTTTATCAGTTTTAGCAGCGCGTCAATTTCGTTATAGTTTGCGTCAAACTCCTGTAGAAGTAAATATCAAGGAACCCCGTCAGTTTAACGTACTTGAAGAATTTATTATCCGCGCCGCTATTGAATTTGAACCTCCGCCAACAGAGGATGAATTAGCCTCTGTACTTGGGCTTGATTCTATATTTATTAAAACTACTACTGCAACTCTTCGGACATTACAAACTCTATCAGCAACATCGCCACTAACAGTTACTCCTGAAGGCCGCTCATTTTATGAAAAAGGGTCTGTACCACAGCCGCCATATCCTATACAAATTTATGCTATTACAGACCCTTTAAGCGACAATATAACCTTTCAATCTGAATCCTTAAATGAGACAACGATAACCTTACCTGACTTGGCAGACTTTATCACTATTGATCATACAATTGCTGATATTGCTTCCTTACCCCTTGAGGAAATCCAAAAAAGTATTCAAGCTTCAGGTTTAGCACTTCATGCCCCAGAAGATGGGAAAATCGTCACTTCCTATAGGGTACTAGCTTCGACTAAAAAATTTTGGAGAAAGATATCGCTTTTCATTATCTTCGATGCACTTGAAGATAAGTTGAGCATCCAAATAAGAAATGGAAAGCAAATTTTAGAGTCAGCATCAAACTTGTTGGAAGTGCTACACGCTGAAGGTAAAATATCTTTGCAAGCATTATGTAAAGTGTCAACAGAAACTATCAATTTTGAACGTGAAGCCATTCTCAAGCAAAAAAATACTGAAGTAGAAGCTAGACTCGAAAAAATTCGCCAAAAGGCGCTAGAAAATGCTACAAAAACCAGTCAAAAAGTAGATAATTCTACAGTATTAGGTGAAGCTGTACAGTTACGCGATGGGCAAATTAGCCTAGCTTTTTCAGAAGTTTTAAATTCGGCTAAAAGTCAGATTCTAATCTATTCTCCTTGGGTTAATCAGGCAGTTGTCAACGAAAAATTTCTAACTCTGTTACAGAAATTAGCTAATCGCAGAGTTTGGATTTTAATTGGACATGGAATTTCGCGGCGAGAAGAAGATGAAGATAAACCAATTCCACCAGAAGTACAGAAAAAACTTCGAGCGATAAAAACACCTGATGGTTTAGCATCTGTACAGGTTTTTTGGTTAGGAGATTCTCATGTTAAAGAAGTAATAGTTGATAAACAAATCCATCTTTGCGGATCTCATAACTGGTTATCCTATCGCGGCGATTACCTACCACGAGGTGAGTCAGTTTATAAAGTTACAATACCACATCAAGTCCAGGAAGCTTATCAATTTCTCGCTAATCGCTTCCAAAATCGCGCTGAAAAATTATGGAAAAATTCTCTAGAAAACCGCAATTCTCAACTTGCTATAGAGTCTTTATGTGTGTGGGGTGCGCTAGGTATGGAAGATATTGCACTCAAAGAGATACAGAAAAATAATTGGTTTGAACTTCTGCCTGTATGGTTGAATGTAGCACTACAGGGATTAAAATCGAAAAATTTATCAAGTGATTCAGAAAGTTTTAAAACTGCACTTTTTTTGCTGAGTCAAGTTTCTATTGAAGAAGCTTTTATTGAGCAATTGCAACAGGGATGGCGGAAAGTTATAGGCGCGATCGCTACTAATAATCCTAAAACTGCTTTAAACTTACTCAGTGATGAAGTATGGGCGCAGTTTCTACGTCTCAATATTGCCCAAGAGAGTGATTCACCCAATGATTTTATTCTCTCCCGTGATTAACACATATTAAAATATTTTTCATACTTCAATAGTAATGATTTTTCGGAAGACAGCCCAGAAATCTGTCGTCCTGATTTCGCGTGAGTTGGCAATTAAATGATTCTTAAGCTTTGATTAACTTAAAGATAGATCCAGAAATTCGTCTTATTCGATACAATTTATAGGCAGAGAGAGCCGAGGAGAACAAGGTGGTTTTATTAAAAGGCTTTGAGATAGAGATATACACTGGCACGCCTCAAGGTGAAATCGTCGGTCTCTCCGACAAAATTGTTGCAGATTTGGATGGATTTATGCGGGAGCCAGATAGCCGCAATGTCGAATACATAACCCAACCATCCCCTAATTACGATAATTTATTGTGTGCCTTGCTGCGTCCCCGGCGAGAGTTGCGAAACTACCTCAATCACTTGGGCGATTACACCCTAATACCGGGGAGTACTTTATCTTTGGGTGGAGGCGATCGCTTTCTACGTTCCGATCCAGCAAACCCTTATCATGACTACATTGAGAACACCTACGGGACGAAAGTAGTCACCGCCAGCGTACATATTAATGTCGGCATCAGCGACCCAGAAGTATTAATGCGGGCGTGTCGGGTAATCCGTATGGAAGCACCTCTATTTCTCGCCCTCAGCGCCTCATCTCCCTTCCTGGATGGCAAAGCTACTGGCTATCACTCCACGCGTTGGGGACTCTTTCCGCAAACGCCTAGCCATGTACCGTTATTTGCCAGCCACGCCGATCATATCCAGTGGGTGGAAGATCAACTCGCTGCTGGAACCATGCAAAATATACGACATTTATGGGCATCAGTGCGACCAAATGGCGATCGCCGTCCCTATGACTTGAATCGCTTAGAATTGCGAATATGCGATTTAGTCACAGATCCCATTGCCTTGCTGGCGATTAGTGCCTTATTAGAAGCGCGTTTGTTGCAAATAATCGAAAATCCTAGCATTGATCCGTTAACTCAAAGTAGCTTCTCTGCTGAAGAACTCGTCACCCTGACTGCTGAGAATGAAGCTGCTGCTGCTGTTGGTAGTCTCGATGCTCATTTGAAGCATTGGCAAGATGGCAGAAGCATCCTAGCCAGAGATTGGATTGCTCAAATGTACCAAGACGTTTGGGCGATCGCCAAACAACAAGGCTTTAGCTGTTTCCTTTCCCCTTTGCAGAAAATCCTTCGCGAAGGCAATGAAGCTCAACAGTGGTTGCAATTACACGCAGTCGGTTTTGATAGCCAGCGCGTCATCGCTCAGGCTATTGTCGCCACTCAAGAGCGCGAAACAGAACTCGAAGAAAAATTGTGTTCGTCCCTGCTGGCCTAATTGAAGAGGTATTGGGCATTGCAATACTGCTCGGTTAAGGTGCATAGTTATTGGAAGGAGATCCCCCTTAGTCCCCCGATAAATTGGGGGAAAAGAAGGCATTTTTAGCCCTCCAATTTATCGCGGGGTTGGGGGGATCGACTTTTAACCGAGCAGTATTGGCTCCCGATGAGCAACTGGCGTGGATTTAGGGGGATCTAAAACAATACGGTTCGGATAAGGTTTTTTGATCACACGCCGCTAATCGTAAAGACGCGATAAATCGCCGTCTTTACAATAATCAGTCCAATGCAAGAGACGGCGATTTATCGCGTCTCTTGCCTTAACCGAACCGTATTGGGATCTAAAACGTTTTTATACCGACCAGAGGACTTTTAAAACATCCTCTAAGTACAAAGTAATTTTATTTGCAGTAAACATACTGTTTTAGAGGATAATTCATCTTTATGAGATATCTCATAAAGATTACTAGCATTTTTTTCAACAAGCCTTGGTAATTGCAGAGGAAATCAAAAAACTTGATTATTAAGTCAGAAGTCTGCAACATATTGTTAATGCTTACAACTATAAATTAAAAAATTATCGAGAAGCACTGAATTATTATCAGCTAGCAAAGCTAGCTGCGCGAGAAATTAAAGACCAAATCATTGAATCACAGCTTTTAAATCAATACGCTTGGGTTAGCGCCAAAAACCTGCTAGGGGGGATCTCGATATAACCGTAGACTTTTCAAACATCCTCTTAACGCCAAAGATACGCTCTTAAAAGTAAAGCTATTACTAATAGCTATCAAGCTTGTAACGCATTTTAATTAAAAAGAATCTCAATAGATTTCTATAATTTAAAACATTATCGAGATAATTAATTCTTACTGCGTAAGAGTTCGATACATTTTCTTTGTATTTATTTGTGTTTGGAGTTATACATTAGAAGCCATAGAACTTGATGTGATAAATTATCTATGACTTACGATAACCGCGCCGAAGTGCGAAAGGTTTTAATTATTACCCTACTGCTCAACCTGTTTGTAATGGGATTGAAAGCAGTTGTGGGCTACTGGACAGGTTCTTTGAGTTTGCAAGCTGATGCCTTGCATAGTGTGACAGATAGCGCCAACAACGTTTTAGGATTAATTGCGAGTAAATTTTCTTCTCCACAACCCGATCGCGAGCATCCCTATGGACACAGCAAGTTTGAAGCAGTAGGAGCTTTAGGAATTGCCTCATTTTTAGGAATAGCCTGTTTTGAAATTCTGCAAGGAGCCATCGAACGAATTCTCAAAGGTGGTGGTGAACATGTGAAAATATCGCCACCTGAGTTGTGGTTATTACTAATTGTGCTGGGCGTGAATATTTTTGTGGCCTTTTACGAACGTAGTGTGGGTAGGCGGGTAGGTAGCTCAATTCTGATCGCTGACGCGACACATACTATGAGCGATATTTGGGTAACTATCTCTGTAATTGGCGGCTTGATAGGAGTTTGGCTAGGTTATCAATGGATGGATTTGGTGTTAGCTTTTCCTGTCGCCTTGTTGGTATTTTGGAGTGGCTGGTCAGTTTTAAAAGAGAATTTGCCTTGGCTTGTGGATCAAATGGCGATCGCACCAGAAGCAATACATGCGATCGCTACTTCTGTTCCAGGTGTAATTAACTGTCATGATATTGCCTCTCGCGGTGTTCTTGGTCGTCAAGTGTTCATTGAAATGCATTTAATAGTAGATGCACCAGACGTAGAAACCGCCCATCACATCACCGAAGAAGTAGAAAGCCGATTAGAAGAACGGTTCCGTCCAGTGAGGATTTTAATTCACGTCGAGCCACCAGCATATAAGTCTGAGCAAATTAGCTTTGAAACTGGAGCAAAATAGTCTAAGCAATTCCAAATCACGCCCTGTTCTGTAAAGCAGCGTCTTTTAGCGGATGAAACAGTTCTGCCTTTAAAAACTTGTTATTACCAACATTTTTTTCATAAACCAACACCTCACCAAAAATGATGTTGTAGAACCTTGATTTCTTCGTTTAACAAATATGATCAGGAATATGAGAAAAGATCAGGGAAATAACAAATAACGAGCGACAAATGACTGCATCTTTGTGTTAAATCTGATCAGGAGCAACCAAATTTGCGACGATCGCAACTAGTTCTCCTGGATCAACTGGTTTAGCCACATGAGTCTGAAAGCCCGCTTCCAGGGCACGCCTACGATACTCGCTATCGCCATAGGCAGTTAAGGCGATAGCGGGAAGTTTTGCCCAAATCTCAGGCTTCAGCGCCCGGATCTTGCGGATGAGGGTGTAGCCATCTTCACCAGGCATAGCAATATCACAAATCAAGACATCTGGTTGCAACTCAGGTAGTACTTTCAATGCTACTGCTGCCGATCCAACCCCCATGACGGTGGCTCCATCAGCTTCCAACACGGTACTAATGTAAAAGCGGCTATCCTCATCATCATCAACTACGAGGATGTTTAAGCCAGCAAGGGGAACAGGTTCCATAACATCTCCATTAACGTTGATAAAATGAAACTTATTTCTAATCAGCTGCTTGTTTTTTTCTCTATAACCACACCATTGTTAATTTTACTGCGATCGCGCCTATTTTCCTAGACAATAACTCAAGAAAGCCCAGTCATTATCGAATTTGTAGCTAATTGTTCGCTAGCATTTCTAATTATTGACTTGATAAAATTCTCTTGGTGTTGAAATTTCTTTACATTGAAAAATTAACTTTCAGGAATAGTTGGAATTCAATAATAATCTTGCTAATTACTGACTGCTTTATCAGAAATTTGGGTTTAATAGGACTTACGCATTGACAAGAAATACCAAATATAAATCAAGGTTAAAAACCATATCTTTCGTAAGGGCACAGCATTGCTGTGCCCCTACAGCATGATCTATTTACGTAGTTTACCGCCGTAGGCATCGCAGGATAATTAAGAAAAGCCTGAAAACTTCCTCAAGATGGTTAATTCACATCACGATGCATTTGTACAGTGCGTAAGTCCTATTTAAATCCCCCTGTGAACGCGAAGAGCGTGCCGTAGACAAAAGGTCTTTAATTCAATACGCTTGCGTTAAGGATTTTTGGTATTGATTTTAGGTATGTAGAGACTAGCAATTGCAACGTCTCTTGCATTGGATTTGGGGCTTAACCAAAGCGTATTGGTATTTAATTTTTAATTTTTAATTTTTAATTCTCAGTCCCTTAGTAAACTGAAAGTCAAAAAAATAGACAATGCCGAGGTTTAAAACGAGTTAGGTCGGCATTGCCATTTTGAAATACAGCCGGAGGGTCAGGAAGCAGGAGTCAGAAGTAAACTAGGCTGTATAGTCAACTCAAAACTTGATTATTCCCATTCAATGGTTCCAGGCGGCTTAGAGGTGATGTCATAAACCACCCGATTTACCCCTTTCACCTCATTTACAATCCGAGTGGAAATCACTTCCAGGACATCGTAAGGCACTCTCGCCCAATCAGCAGTCATACCATCTTCACTGGTCACAATCCGCAAAACAATTGGGTAAGCATAAGTCCGTTGATCTCCCATAACGCCAACACTACGAACTGGCAGCAATACAGCAAATGCTTGCCAGAAATCATGATACATACCGCGTTGGTTAATTTCTTGCCGCACAATCAAATCGGCATCGCGCAAAATGTTTAACCGCTCAGATGTGACTTCCCCCAGGATGCGAATTGCCAAACCAGGCCCAGGAAAAGGTTGCCGTTGGACAATTTCTTCTGGTAAACCAATGGAACGCCCAACTTTGCGGACTTCATCTTTAAATAGTTTCCGCAGTGGTTCCACCAATTTAAATCTTAGGTCTTTGGGCAAACCGCCAACATTGTGATGACTCTTAATTTTCACCGCTACCCGTTCGCCAGTTTGCGGATCAACGTTGGTGTCAGCAGATTCGATCACATCTGGATAAAGAGTCCCTTGAGCGAGATAGTCAAAGTGACCGAGGCGCTTGGATGTTTCCTCAAATACACTGATAAATTCGTGTCCAATGCGGCGGCGTTTTTCTTCAGGATCTGTGATATCAGCAACTCTAGCTAAAAAGCGATCGCGAGCATTAACATACTCTACAGGAATGTGAAACTGCTCTTGAAACAGCTTTACTAATCGCTCTGGCTCATACTTTCGCATAAAGCCTTGATCGATAAACACACAAGTCAGTTGGTCACCAATGGCTTTATACAACAAAAAGGCCAGCGTAGAAGAATCCACTCCACCAGACAGCGCCAACAGCACCCGCTTGGGTCCGACTCTGGCGCGAATTTCTCGAATTGCGTCTTCGACAAAAGCCGATGTTGTCCAAGTAGGTTCGCAATCGCAGATGTGATAAACAAAATTACGGATTAATGCTAAACCGCCAATAGAATGCACCACCTCTGGATGAAACTGAACGCCGTAAAGTTTCCTTTCGTGGTCGGCGATCGCAGCACAAGGAGTATTTTCTGTATGTGCCAACAATTCAAACCCTGATGGCATTTGGGTAACTGAGTCTCCATGACTCATCCACATGGTGGTGCCATCTTCAACGTTAGTGAGCAAATGTGTGGGATCATCAATATATAATAATGCTTTGCCGTATTCACCTCGATCGGCCTTTGCCACTTCCCCACCGAGTTGGTTAACCATCAGTTGCATCCCATAGCAAACACCCAAGATGGGTATTCCCAAATTCCAGATTTCTGGGTCACAATGGGGAGCGTTATCACCATAAACCGAACTTGGGCCACCAGAGAAGATGATTCCCTTAGGATTGAGTTGGCGCAAATGTGCAGAAGTAGTACGATAGGACAAAACTTCAGAATATACTTGAGTCTCGCGGATGCGACGGGCAATCAGCTCAGAATATTGAGAGCCAAAATCTAGAATTACAATCAATTGACGATCAAGCCGCCCAAAATTTTCCAATGTTTGGGGCGCTTGTTCTGTTGGTATCACCGCTGTATTCATGACGGGAGAGTTATCTCTGTTAAGGGTAGATGCTTTGTGGTCTATGCTGATGCTATTATTCAGCCTGGGCAGGCTGATAATGGTATAGAGAGCCTTTACAAACGCGAGTTTATGTGCGTTTGTCTAGTCCCTGAGTCGGAGATGGTATTAAAACGATAAACTTATCCGAGAGTGGTTAATTAAAAGACTATTTATTTGGATTGTTTACGATTATTCATAATAAATTAACATAATTTTCCCATCAACAGACGAGCAGTTTTACTCTTGACAATAATTTGGCGATCGCGATCAAAGAGGATAGAGCCACAGACAGTTACTCCTGTACCCCTTTGGCTATGGCTTTGGATGTATTCTTGAGAACGAACATCGATAGTTTGGGCGATCGCACTGTAAACTTGATTTACCCAATCACTACCAGTTGCAGCATCTAGCAATTTTAGGTATGTTAGTGCGGCTTCGGCGGTTGCACTGTTAAAAACAGCTTGGATATCTGGTAATTTTAAACCTGCGATCGCACAGTGGGCTGCCAAAATTTCTCGCCGTCCATCAGCCAAGTAGTGATGGGTGTGAAAAATCCCCCCGGCTAGTTTCATCAGCTTACCGTGATAGCCAAATAATAAGATTTCTTTCACACCCAGCAGATCAGCTTCTACTAACATTGGGCCGATCCAGTTAGCAGTTTTGACCAATTGTTCAGGATTAATCCCTAGTTTACGCGCTAAATCTAGGCCATTCTCTCCGATACAGAATACTAAACTCTCAAAACGACTGGCTTTATTTTGTAATTGGGCCCGAAAAACTGCAAGCTGATCTGGTGTACTCAAAGGTTGAGAAATGCCTGTTGTGCCTAAAAGGGAAAGTCCTTCAACCACACCAAAAGCAGAATTTGAAGTGCGAACAGCGAGCGATCGCCCTTCGGGTAGAATAATCGTCACCGTGATTTTTTCCCCAGGTGCTAGCATCCGTTGCAAATTCTCTTGCAAAAGCCTTTGAGCATAAGCATAAATAGCTGGCTTGTCGTCAGCATTCATCTGTCTGCCAATTCCTTCCCCACCTTTAATAATTACAGCATCATCACCCTGTTCTCGCCATTCCACCAGCGCCCAAACCGGTGTATCTTTAGTCAAATCGAGATTATCACCAGGATCGCTGCGAGCGATCGCTAAAGCCGTACTTTCAGATAGTCCTGCTACCTGTTCAATGGGGATTTCTGCGATTTGAGCGGGTTCAATCAAATCTATAGATGCTAAAGTTAGGGGTTGGCGATCGCGTAACCAGTGTAAAGCTGCAACAGCAGCAGCACAGGCAAAGACGGGAAGTGTGTATCCAGAACGGGACATTTTGTAAATTTAAAAGTTAAAATAATTCTTCAAAATTGTACTTTTACTCTTAAGCAAGCTACGCGCAGCGTCTCATAGAGAAGACAGTTTCAGACGGCAATTTAGACCTCAACTGTAGCTTGCTTCCTTCAGGGTAACGTTCCTGGTCAGGGGATGTAAGCAAGGTTAAACTCAGCACCAGCGGCTTTCATGCATCGGCTGCATTGGGGTTGTTAGGCTGTGTCCCCGTCTGTGATTTGTGGCATAGACTCAATTAGTGCCCTGAGTACCTTATTGACCGATTCTGGTGTCGTAAAAACTTGAGCTACATCTTCATCTAGAACCACAACTTTTAGCAGTTGCTTTCTTCTACTTTGAGCAGCAAAGCGGTTGGGCTTCGCCTTTTCATAATCAAAGTGGTACTCAGCTAGAAGCTCATTTTTTCCCCAATTGTGGTTTAACATCAGCCTTAGTAATAACGTCAATACAATCATTGTCTGTAACAATAAAGTAATGAACCACATCCCTAGTTTTCAACATTCCGCAAGATTCATCTACTAACTCCTCCACAATATCTGAATTGGACACCACATATACTGTTTCCTCCATTGGTAGAGGCAAGTGCTGGAGTTGCTTGAGCCTGCGCCCTTCATCTATAACGCGATACACTTCTGTATATGCGAACTTCACTGTGATAGTTTGATTTGGATTATAAAAAATGAGGTCTATTTCCAGACCATCATCACTATCTTTAAGCAACTCCACATCACTATGTTTTTTTGGGAAAGCTCCGATCTGCCAAGGTTTGTAAGACTGATGTTGAGTTCTATCCACTTTGCTGAAACCTCACATAACCCCACCCTGTTTGATTGAGAATTATGATGTCTAAAGAATTCTTCAAAATTGTTCCTTGCGCGTCTCGTAGAGAAGACAGTTTCAGACGGCAATTTAGACCCATCTGTAGCTTGCTTTCTTCAGGGTAACGTTCCTGGTCAGCGGATGTAAGCAATATTAAACTCAACACTAAGAACTCTCTTCATTCGGCTGCAACGGACTTGTTAGACCTCTGCCAAAAATTATAAACTCTTTTCTAAAGGGATTTTACACTGTTTGTAATTACTAAAATAGTAGATGTAGCTGCTAGCAATAGTCCATAAAAAATAGCAAGTGACGGCGCTCGTAAAGCCTTAGATAGAGAAACTTGTGGTTCACTTTTCAGTGGTTGTAGTGGATAGACCAACCCTTCTGGCATTGATTCATTCTCAAAACTCTCATCTAGTGCTTTTTGATTGTTTAAATATTCAGTTAGAACGCTTGCTTTTCTAATGCAAGAGTATTGTACTCTCCAATAAAAAGCTTCTAAAAACCAAAAACTTATGATCACAACGTATCCAACTAATATAATTGGAGCAGATTTAATAGAAAAAGACCAGCCCATAGTAGCAGTCCAAATAGCAATTGCAGCAGTTTTTATTTGAAGAAGATTAACAGTAAAGTTTGCAATTTTTTTCTCTAGTTCCTCAGCACCTTGCTGGAGCATTGTTATTTGAAATTCAAAGCGATTCATTTAATTAGAACCATTATCTAATATTTTTTGTTGATCAGCCTTATAAATTAAATTCTGTAGGTAAGCAGAATTGTGTAGTATCATATCACTATTGAATAATACAAAAATATCAAGATTTTCCAATCAATTGGTTTCGGCAGCAAAAGCTAGACATGCTTTGATATCTTCAGAAGTTAATTCAGAAAAATCCTCTAAGATTTCTGCTTGAGTCATTCCACTAGCAAGATACTCCAAAATATCATAAACAGTGATTCGCATTCCCCGAATACAGGGTTTACCACTGCGTTTTCCAGGTTCAATCGTAATAATGTCATGGTAATCCATAAAAAAGTAGATAACCTTTCTTTGACTCTGACAGATCACTCTTAGTCTGTCGGCTCCAACGCAGTGTTAGCCTGCTGACTACTGCTTCTTGCTGCTTCTAGCTTTTGGCGAATCGCTGCTTGAACCTTCTCATCAAAATCGGGATCGTCGGGACTGGCAACAATCCTACACGGACGCTGATTAATCCTGTCTAAGTATGCTTGAAAAGCAGCTTGATCCCGGCGATGCTTGAGAAAATACTGTTTCAATTCAACATCAGACATTGAATCGTAATTAATTCGGCTCATCAGACAACTCAAGTTTAATCGCCCAACTTAAGAATAACTATAACTGCCCAATTCGGCATGATATCCAGAATAATAATGTTCCCGGTGCGATCGGTTCTTCAAAATTAAAGACAGTTTCAGATAGCTTGCTTTGTTCAGGATAACGGCTAAGATGATCGGCAGCAGATATTCTTTGCATCCGCCAATGGCTTTTGGCTGCTTTACCAGGGTAGATACTGAACTTGACCTTCTAGTTCTCCCTCCTGGCTACACTCTACAAGTACAAGAATATCTTCAATGACCTGCCCGATCGATGCATCTAGGCTGACTTCGATAACTCCCGGCATGGTCTGATCTTGCCTAACTCGATCGTATGCATAGCGAGTAATTGTAGAAACGTCATGGGTAAGCAGGATACGTTCTTCTTAGGCTGCCCAATCCAGGATAGTTGGATCATCTTTGCCTGATAACCCAAGGTCTTGTACACGAACGATGTCAATTTCCGGGCTAAGGCGGAATAATCCTCTAACAATTGTATTATCGAAATTTTCATCTGCAAGGAATTTTAACATGCTTCCTGTGCTGCTTTGCGGGCAAGCAAGCGATCGCGTAAGCCTTGTGGGTCAAAATTCGCTTGATTTATTGCCCGAATCTCTTGTGATTGCTGCTGTCGCTGTTGCAAGTAGGCTTCTACTTCCGGTTGATGATTGAGGTAGAAGGCGATCGTAGCGTAAACGTCAGCCAAATTGAGCGACGGATAGCGATAAACAATTTCCTCTGCTGTCGCGCCTTGCTTAAAGGCAGCAACCACAGTGTCCAATGTGACGCGGGTTTTACTGACAAGAACTACACCATCCTCATTCGATTTTAGAGGAGCAGGTTCGGCAATAATCGATAGTGTCATAAACGTCTTCCAATTCCATAAATTAATCAAGATAATAGTTACGACCACCTTCAAACATCGATTCTAGCTCCTCTACTGCTGTAAGAATTGCCTTTATATCTCCATCTGAAGGCAAGTCCTTAATCTCTTTGAGACGTTCCAACACTCCTGCTTTCCCATCTGGCAGCAATGCATTAAACTGATACCAATTGTAGAGGTGATAGAGCAGGTGATACGTAACACCGATATCTAGTTGATGACTAGGTTCACGTAGAAATAACTCTAAATCAACTAACCAGTCTATTACTGCTTCAATTCCATCAACGTAAGTGTGAAAAACAGCAGTTTTCAGCATCTCCTCTGGTGCATTGGGATAAGCTTGACGGAATGCCTGTTTTGCCTGGCTGCTCAAGTTGCTACGTTGTAGCAAGGTTCGTATAATTTCCCAACGTTGTTCTCGACTGAATTGTTTTAGCGTGTTCGCATCCTGTGACTGTTGCATCTAAGCCCATTTAGTAATGCTAACAGTGTAACCAGTCTGTCTTAACTGCGATCGCCATACTGCTCTATGTTAGGAATTACGAATTACAAATTACGAATTAGTTGACTCCCACTTCTAATAAAAGAGCTTCCATAGCTTCCCATGAAATTCCTTGTTGAATATAACGGGGTGCTTCAGGATTATAAGGACTGGCTACTCGGTCAATGTTGAGGATATTTGCCCCATCTGGTAGAACTGGTACATCTGCATCAAATGCCGTTGGGCGCATCAAAGAACTGGAAAAGCCTTTGAAAATAGCAATTTTATCTTGCTCATCGGCAATTTCCACCGTTACAATTAGGACTTCTTGGGGGCGTTTAGCGGTGTATTGTTCCAGTCGCTTGCCAATGGAATTCATTTTTTTAAGAGTAGGGGTATGCTAGTGCAACGATGCTTACTGTGGTGTAGCCGAGCGTCCCTGCTTGCCCAGCTTAATCAGAACAAAGTAGCTTAAGTAAACCACATAAATTACTAAACTAGCTATGCCGAGAAAACCTAAAAACTCAGCCTTGCTATTAGCATGGAAATATTCTTTGAATAGCAATGGAGCCTCGAACCAGACGCGACAATAGGGAGTCTTGAGCACATTGCCAGAAAAAGCACAACCTAAAAAAGGGATAAAGGCTAGTGTACCCAAAAAACAATAAACAGTTGTAGCCCACCGCCAAGAGGTAAAAATAAATTTCAAAGAGCCACTGCTTTGATACTCAATTTCATCGTTGATATCCACCCAGAACCACAACGAAATCGGGATCAAAATCTGAGCTATCAACCCAGAGATAAAGCTAACTGGATACTGGGCAATCATTAAGTAAATCGTGATTGCCACCAGGCTTGATATTCGCCAGTATATAGTCAATAAGCGTTGTATGCTTTCTGCTTTTTGCACAAATGCCCAAATCAGAAGAATTAGCGGAATAATTACCAGGAATAATACTGCTAGTCGGTAATCAATCCAGACGAAAGGGCGAAACCAAATATTATAGTCCATAGTTTTTCTCAAACAATAGATAAAAAAGAATTCAGAAGTTAGGAGTCAGAATAAATCAAGTGAGATTTTATACCACTACCTGATTGTAGACCGCTTAAACCCTTTTATTCAGGAGTCAATCGGACTCCAATTCATGCTCAATTCTTCTTGATAACAGTTTAATCAAAGCATAAAGCTCAGTGGTTAGCCTCAAGACTGCGCTCTAACTTTTTTCTGTAAGCAAGTGGCTCTCCAACTGATACGACTTTCACAAAATTTATACTACAAACAAGTTTATAGGGGCGTACATATGTACGCCCCTACAGCCAATTCACTAAATTTTAACCCTCAGACATTCCTAACTCCAGATATTTCACCAATTTTCTACCCCTTGGAGAAAATGATCAAGCAGAGAGAGTACGGTTTTAGCTGAGAGTGCCGTAAGAGTGCAAAATCCCAGTAAGTAAATCCTAGTTACTTGCTGACTAAAGGAACAGAAAATTTACGTGCTTCAATTTCTAGTCGTCGTAAACCCGGCATTCAATTGCATCTGGGTTGTCATCACAATACTGTTCTAGAGAGTTTTTTGGCTTGCTTTGGCGTTTGTGGGAAGCTTCGGCTTGCAATTCTTCTACTGCATCCCAAGCAGCAGCACACTCTGGTGAGTTGCTACCGTTTATATCACAGACAGTACGCGCTTGTTCCACTTCTTCGTGGATTTTTTCTTGGATGTCGCCCTTTGCTGTTTCTTGGATGTTGGTCATTGCTTTAATCTCGTTGTGTGTTGTTAATACTAGTATAGAAAAAGTTCAGAAATGGCAGTTTTTGGCTTGATTACTAACTATTCTAACCATTTAACTGCTCATAAGTTAGTGTTTTAGCCTATTGATTTATAACCAATAGAGCAAACTAGCGCATTTATAATGCATTTAGCTTTATTTTTTAAGATTTTCTAGAATCAGTACCATAGATAAATAATCATACAATATATTCAGATGCATCTATTAGGGAATGACAACCCCAACTTCTTGGGATGCAGGAGACAAAGGGCTGGCGTCAATTCTTGTAAGATGCAATTCTTCCCAAAATAAAAAATCAAACCCTACTAGCCTAAAAAGAGAAAGAAGCTCAAAACTCATGGCAGACCAAATGCAGTGGGCAAACGCCCTATCAACCCATCATTCCTTGGAAGCCGCAGTTACAGATGTGGTGGAACGAGCTGTCTCATCGTTAACAGCACCTGCGGATCTAGGACTGGTATTCATTTCGTCTGCTTTTACGAGTGAGTATTCCCGACTGTTACCTTTGCTAGCTGAGAAACTTCCTGTGCCAGTGCTAATTGGCTGTAGTGGTGGAGGCGTGATTGGCACGACAGTTAGCGGAGAAACCCAAGAACTGGAAGCTGAACCAGCTATCAGCTTGACTTTAGCACACCTTCCAGGGGTGAAGATTCAAGTCTTTCATATTCTTGCTGAAGAATTACCAGACTTAGACAGTTCACCAGATGCTTGGCTTGATTTGATCGGTGTGCCACCATCACCGACACCTCAGTTCATCTTGCTGTCTAGTTCTTTCGCCTCTGGAATCAACAATTTGTTGCAGGGGCTGGATTTTGCTTATCCAGGCTCGGTGATCGTGGGTGGACAGGCTAGTGGTGGGGGTATGGGTGGTCGTGTTGCGCTTTTTTGTAACGATGCTAGCGGTGAGCAACACCAAAGCCTATATAGGGAGGGCACTGTTGGTATAGCTTTGACTGGCAATATTGTTTTGGAAACGATTGTAGCCCAAGGATGCCGACCGATTGGCAAACCATTGCAAGTCACAAAAGCCGATCGCAATATTATTCTGGAGTTAGATGATAAAGTACCTCTGATGGTGTTGCGAGATTTGATTGCCAGTCTCAGCGAACAAGAACGGAGTTTAGCACAGCATTCTCTGTTTGTTGGTGTGGCAATGGATGAATTTAAGCTGGCTTTGGAGCAAGGAGACTTTTTAATTCGTGGTATTCTTGGGGTCGATCCAACAGCTGGGGCGATCGCAATTGGCGATCGCGTCCGTCCGGGTCAAAGGCTGCAATTCCACCTACGCGATGCCCAAGCCTCTGCCCAAGACCTAGAATTACTCCTCCAAAGTTATCAACACGAACGAGACTCTGAACCCTCTGCCGTAGCTGCCTTGATGTTTGCCTGTCTGGGGCGAGGTGAAAGACTGTATGGTAAACCCAATTTCGATTCTGAACTATTTCAGCGCTACCTTAAGGATATTCCTGTAGGCGGGTTTTTCTGTGGCGGTGAAATCGGCCCTGTTGGTGGCAGAACCTTCTTACACGCCTACACTTCAGCATTTGGAATTTGCCGCCAAAATTCAGTTATGAATTATGAATTAGATTCCTGACCAAATAATTATTAATTCATAATTCATAATTCATAAATTTTATGGCTTGGGAGCAACCAGGCTCATTCAAAAAATGAGCGTGGTCTACAATCAGTGGTGGGTTCAGAGCAACCACTGATTGCAATTATGAATTAGTAATTATGAATTATGAATTAGATTGACACCAATGAGCTTTTTCTGTGCCCCTACGATTGGTACACCAGTTCGCCCAAGTCGGGAGACCCGAAAGAGCGGCTGGCTCCTGTATTCCATGCAATTGAGAACCGCGATCGCTGTTTGTTTAGCATTTAGCTATCATTCTATATTTGCAGATATATCGAGATAAACACTCTCAATATTTGTATATATAGACAAATATATTCCTTGTATAGACTAGTTTAAATATTAATTTATACCTTGTATTCTTGAGCAAAAAGCTCGATGATTAATTTAGAAAGCACATAGCTATAGGTAAGTTAATGATAATGACGCTATACTTGATTGTTTTTTCTAATTGCCGCTAGAAAATATCTGATATTCATCTGAAATTTATTCATGTCGGAGTTCGACTAATCCAATGCTACAAGGATGGATTCAAATTGCATTAACGCTACTAATTATAGTAGCGATAACTCCCTTCTTTGGGAAATACATGGCGCGTGTATTTTTAGAGCAAAGTACTTTTCTCGACGTGATTTTGAATCCGCTTGAGCGAGTGCTTTATTCTTTGGTTGGCGTTCAAACCCAAGAAAATATGACGGGTTGGCAGTATGCGCGAGCAATTCTGTATAGCAATATAGTCATGGGGTTGTTGATTTTCTTTATCATCGCAAATCAGGGATGGCTACCGCTTAACCCGACCAAGATAGACGCCCCAACCTGGGACACCATACTACACACGACGATTTCCTTCATTACCAATACCAACCAGCAGCACTATTCTGGTGAAACTTACTTAAGCTACGGTAGCCAAATGTTGGGGCTGGGCTACCATATGTTCACATCAGCTGGGACTGGTTTGGCGGTAGGAATTGCTTTTATTCGAGGCTTGACGGGTAGACCCTTGGGCAACTTCTACGTAGACCTGATTCGCTCGATTACCCGAATTTTGCTGCCGATTAGTATTGTCGGCGGAATCGTTTTCATGGCCCTTGGTGTACCAGAAACCTTGGCTGGGCCAGCAGTGTTTCCGACCTTAGAAGACCCTAACATTACTCAGGCGATCGCTCGTGGCCCTGTTGCCCATTTTGAAATTATCAAGCAATTAGGGGAAAACGGCGGTGGCTTTTTCGCCATCAACTCAGCACACCCCTTTGAAAATCCCAACGGATTTTCTAATTTGATTCAAATTGTGGCGATGATTTCAATCCCCACGTCCCTGATTTACGCCTACGGTTTATTTGCTAATAACACTAAGCAAGCCTGGTTAGTATATGGCATGGTTAGTGTGCTTTTCATGGTATTTGTTGTTATCAATGCCATTGGAGAATACAACGGCAACCCGGCTGTGAATGCACTTTTGGGAAGTTCGCAACCGAACCTGGAGGGTAAAGAAGTGCGGTTTGGTTGGGCACAATCTGCCTTGTTCGCAACAGTTACGACGGGCACGATGACTGGTGCTGTCAACAGTTTACACGACTCCTTCATGCCCAATGGCGGTTTCATTACCCTTTCTAATATGTTCCTGCAAATTATCTGGGGTGGACAGGGTACAGGAACCGCTTACTTGTTTACTTACTTGATCCTGGCAGTATTTGCCACAGGATTAATGGTGGGACGCACACCAGAATTTCTAGGACGCAAGATTGAGAAACGTGAAGTCGTGCTTGCTAGTTTCTTGCTTTTGCTGGTTCACCCGATCGCAATTATGATTCCCGCAGGTATCGCCTTGGCATTTCCCGATCAACTATCAGGAATTAGTAATCCCGGCTTTCACGGGTTTGCTCAAGTTATCTACGAATATGCTTCATCTGCTGCTAACAATGGTTCTGGCTTTGAAGGTTTGGGAGATTCACAACCATCTCCATTAGCGATCGCTACAGGTGCCAAAACTACTGCAACCGCCCTCTGGTGGAACCTGAGTACCTGTTTCAGTTTACTGGCAGGACGCTATATACCGATCATTGGTTTGCTGTTGTTAGCAGATAGTATGTCTCGCAAGCAAGCTGTTCCCTACACAACTGGTACATTGCGAACCGATACCGGACTGTTTACAGGTGTCACCGCAGGCGTAATTTTAATTCTAGGCGCACTTACATTTTTCCCAGTATTAGCATTAGGCCCCATCGGTGAAGCCTTTTTTATCGCCAAAGGCATCGGCTAGGGATTGGGTAGTAGAGGAGTGGAGGAGAGTTAGAAGTTTAGGACTTACGCAATAACTCTCTGAAACTCTTATTCTTTTGCGGTTCGTTTTTTGATGATTTTGCGTAAGTCCTGAAGTTAAAGCATTAGACTCAAAGACGAATTCATCCACCTCAAAGACTCCTTCACGAGTATTAAAGACTCGTCCCCAATTAATCTATGCCAACTACTACTGATTCTCCTTCGACCCGTATTCCATCTGGAACCCGTGAATCGCGCAGGCACACGCCGAAAGCGGATTTGCGGGGGCTTTACCAGAGAGCAATTCGTGAGTCATTTGTCAAGCTCGATCCCCGGATTACTGTCAGAAACCCTGTAATGTTTGTTGTTTGGGTGGGGACAATTGTCACCTTTCTAGTTAGCCTTAACCCAAATCTGTTTGGCACAATCGAGGCAGATATAAACCAACAACGCGTGTTAAACGGGTTGATTACCTTTATTCTGTTTTTCACGCTCGTTTTTGCCAACTTTGCGGAAGCCGTAGCTGAAGGACGCGGTAAAGCACAGGCTGATTCATTAAGATCGACGCGATCGGATACTATTGCCAACAAAATCCTCCCCGATGGTTCTATAAAACAAGTCAGTTCTACGGAACTGCGGCGGGGCGATTTGGTGCAAGTGGTTGCAAATAACATGATTCCCGCCGATGGGGATGTAATTAAAGGTATTGGCTCAGTGGATGAGTCTGCGATTACCGGGGAATCTGCCCCTGTATTGAAGCAACCAGGTACAGATATTGCCAGTTCGGTGACTGGAGGCACACGCTTACTTTCAGATGAATTGACAATTCGCATTAGTGCTGATCCTGGTCAAGGCTTTATCGATCGCATGATTGCTCTGGTAGAAGGGGCACAACGCTCCAAGACTCCCAACGAAATTGCTTTGACGGTATTGTTGGCAGTGTTAACACAGGTATTCTTGATTGTGGTGGCAACTATGCCTCCCTTCGTGGGCTACATCGCCAGCTTTATCAGTACGGCGTTTGGGGCTGAGGCAGGAAACAGTTTGCGTGCGGGTGCTAGCGTTGCGATTCTGATCTCGCTACTGGTAGCTTTAATTCCCACAACTATTGGTGGTTTGCTCAGTGCCATTGGCATCGCAGGTATGGACAGGGTTGCCCAATTTAATGTCATCGCTACCTCTGGTCGAGCAGTAGAAGCTTGTGGCGACATCAACACCTTAGTGCTGGATAAAACAGGCACGATCACCTTGGGTAATCGGATGGCTGATGAGTTTATTCCCCTGAATAATCACTCACTAAAAGATGTGGCGCAAGTCTCTCTAGCTGCTAGCTTGTTTGACGAAACGCCAGAAGGCAAGTCAATTGTACTTTTAGCAGAAAAGTCCGACGCGGCGGTAGACTTCAACATCGACAAAGCCGAAGGTGTAGAATTTTCCGCGAAAACCCGCATGAGCGGCACGAATCTACCCGATGGCAAACAAATTCGTAAAGGAGCAGTGGATGCCATTAAAGGGTTTGTCCGTTCCCGTGGCGGACAGGTTCCTGATGATACAGACGCAGCTTATGAGCGCGTTTCCCGGTTAGGAGGTACGCCCTTAGCTGTCTGCCAAGATGGGGAGATTTATGGTGTCATCTACCTGAAAGATATTGTGAAACCTGGTCTGCGGGAACGATTTGACCAACTCCGCCGCATGGGTGTTCGCACCGTCATGCTCACAGGGGACAACCGGATTACCGCTTCAGTGATTGCCGAAGAGGCTGGAGTGGATGATTTCATTGCCGAAGCGACTCCAGAAGACAAAATTGAAGTGATTCGCTCCGAACAATCTCAGGGTAAACTGGTGGCAATGACCGGTGATGGTACTAACGATGCACCTGCCCTAGCTCAAGCAAACGTGGGTGTGGCAATGAATTCTGGGACGCAAGCTGCCAAAGAAGCTGCTAATATGGTGGACTTAGACTCTGACCCTACAAAGCTCATTGACCTAGTAACCATAGGTAAACAGTTGCTGATTACCCGTGGAGCATTGACAACATTCTCGATCGCTAACGATATTGCCAAATATTTTGCGATTATTCCCACTATCTTTGCAGCTGCTGGAATCGGCGCACTTAATATTATGAGATTAAAGAGTGCCGAATCTGCGATCGTCTCGGCGCTGATTTACAATGCCTTGATTATTCCGGCATTAATTCCGCTAGCGCTCAAAGGGGTAAAGTTCTTGCCTTTAACCGCAGATCAACTGCTACGTCGCAACATCTTCATCTATGGCGTTGGTGGGATCATTGCTCCCTTCATTGCCATCAAACTGATAGATATTATCTTACCTTTGTCTTAATTTACTATGAAACTCGTTCATATCCGACGCACTATCTCTGCATCCCAAGTATTAGAAGAAATAATTGAAATCTGGTGTCAATGGCGTAGGCAAAAGCTGCCACTGTATTTGTTCTTGGCGATGTGTTTCAACCTAGTGGTTGCACCTCTGGTCTATGCAGCTACTGGTGAACAACTTTCCCGCAGTCAATCTTGGGGATTGGGGCTGTTAGGACTGGTAACGCTAGGGCTTTCCATCTATTTATTTTTTGTAATGTTTGTACCGGAGAAATTCTAATGAGTTTTGCACGCGAAGCCGGTAGAGCAGTTCGTTCTACATTGGTACTCTGGGTGATCGGAGCAATTATTTATCCTTTTGCAATGATTGCCATTGGGCAGACTGTGTTTCCGTTTCAAGCAAACGGTAGTCTACTGAAAAATAGCACAGGTCAAGTTGTAGGTTCTGCCTTAATTGGTCAGCCTTTTACTAGCGATCGCTATTTTAACAGCCGTCCCAGTACCACCAGTTACAGCACAGCCGATCCCAAAAAGGATGATGCGGGAGTTTTGAAAACTGGAGTTTCTGGTGCTAGTAACTTGGCTCCCAGTAATCCCGCATTACTGGAACGCATCAAAGGTAAGGATGATCCAGATCCCACCAAAAAAATTGAAGGTGACTTAAATCGTCTGAAAAAAGCAGGTGTACAGCCGACTGGCGATCTACTCTACACTTCTGGTTCCAGCCTTGACCCCCATATCACCCCTGAAGCTGCGATCGCACAAATTACACGCGTGGCTAAGGCGCGAGGATTTCAGCCGAACCAACTGGAAACTTTGATTGCTCAAAACACCGATGGTCGCTTTCTCGGCATCTTTGGCGAACCTGGAGTTAATGTGTTGAAGCTGAATTTAGCTCTCGATCAAATTAAGAGTTAACAATTCAAAATTCCAACACGTTTCGTCTCCCCCTCCTCGCCTGCGGGGAGGGGCTGGGGGTGGGGTGCAATGACTGTGGGAATAACAACTAATTATCCAGACTTGATATGACTCCTGAATTCTATTTTTAAAATCGAAAGGCTGAGATTCCCGATTTCTTAAAGAAGTCGGGAATCTTTTTATCTACGAATGATTAAGTAATATCATGTCCGCTTGATTGCTTATTAAACCCGAAGAACCCCAAAGAGCCAAAGCTACGCTTTGTCTCCCCTCCCCGCAAGCGGGGAGGGGTTAGGGGTGGGGTGTAATGATTGTAGTTAGCATAACTAATTATGCGGACATGATATAAGACTATATCAAAGCTATACCTCTAAATATATGCCTCCAAAGCTAATCAATAAACATATATTTGATTTATTTAATACATGTTATATATCCTGAAAATATATCTTAGAAAAAATATTTTTTCTGTAAAATATTGCACAATAATATTAGAGTTAAAAAAATAAAACAGCTTTAGAACCAAGCTTGTTTGGTGTTTTAATCCAAGCTAATAGCGTTTACTGTGGCATTGATTTAACTGAAATTAAGTTACCAGAACAATGCGTTTTTCTAGGGATTTTACGAGAAAGTCAAGTGATTTCAGCAACAGCTAATCCTAGTATTTCCGCTGAAGACTATATCTTAGCAATAGCAATCAATCCGATGATGGTTCCCGCCCTCAAAGTCACTCTCAATAAAATTCATTCTGTTTACTACTCCCTCAACAGTTGCTTACTGGAAGCTCGACCAACAGCCAGCCAATCTGTTGATTCAGATGATTCAGAGGGAATAACTAGTTTCAATTCCACATATTATTAGACAGATGAACATTTACTTATTCTCTGATCATGCTATCTTCTGAAAATGTTTAATTTTAGATGACCTTTCCTGAATCTGAGTTCGACTAACTAAAGGTTTTTAATATGCATATTTCGGAGCTTTTCCGACTTGATGTATCCGCCCAAAAAAGTGTTCATCAATCCACCCTGATTGAAGCTAACCTAGCTAAGGCAACACATAATGATATAAAACCACATGAGGGAGACATTCCCTTTGTAGCAGTATTTTTAGCTCACATTTCCTTCATGATTGTTTGGGGAATTGTCGTTTTTCTCGTTTCATATGCCTGCAAAGCAATAGAAGATCCCCCAGAAAATGCGGCAGATAAAGACGAAATAGTAAGCATCAAAGATTTACAGCAGCATCCCTGTAAAAACTGCCAATTTTTTAACAGCAACCATTATCTAAAGTGTGCTGTACGCCCTTCCATTGCTCTAACTCAACAAGCACTCAATTGCTCTGACTACATGCCTAAATAGAGTTGTTCTACTTATAATTAGGTGAGTTTCTCGGCGATCGCTTTATGCCAAGCTTCCCAATTATACTCCAAGGATTTGTGCAAATCTTCCTCACCCTGTTCTTGGTTGTAATGTTAGTGCCAATCGTAGGACACTACCTAGCTGAAGTCTTTTTCATGCACAAAACCTGGCTCGATCCAGTGATGAACCCATTGGAGCGCTTAATTTATCTTTTCATAGGTATTGAACCGCAACAGAGCATGACTGGAAAAAAATATGCGATCGCCGTCCTACTCAGCAATACAGCAATGGCAGTTTTAGCCCTACTACTGCTGATGTTTCAGAGTTTACTACCGTTGAACCCCACCGATTTAGGAATACCTACTTGGGACACAGCATTACACACCACGATTTCTTTCTTAGTTGCTGCCGATTTGCAACACTATCTGCCAGAAACCACAATGTCGTACCTGAGCCAGATAACAGCCTTGGGCTTCTTAATGTTTGTTGCGCCTGCTACGGGATTAGCGGTGGGAATTGCCTTCATTCGCGGCTTAACAGCTAGACCTTTGGGCAACTTTTATGTGGATTTGACTCGCTCGATTACGCGAGTACTGCTACCCTTGGCTATTGTCAGTACGGTGTTGTTGATGTTGGGTGGTGTACCCGAAACGCTGGCCGGGCCTGTAAATATTACCACCTTAGAGGGAGCAACTCAGGCGATCGCTCGTGGGCCGATTGCCCATTTTGAAAGCATCAAAGTGCTGGGTGAGAACGGTGGAGCCTTCTTTGGTGGCAACTCTGCTCATCCTTTTGAAAATCCCAATGGCGGTACAAATTTGCTGCAAGTGGTGGCAATGTTGCTGATTCCCACGGCATTACTCCACACCTATGGTATCTTCATCGGTAACTTAAAACAGACTCGCCTACTGTTCTGGATGGTATTCACCATTTTTGTAGTCTTAATTGGCGTGACTGCGATCGGGGAGTATCAGGGCAATCCCGCCCTCAATATCCTGTTGGGTAGTCAGCAGCCCAATTTGGAAGGTAAAGAAGTCCGGTTGGGCTGGGCGGAAACTGCATTATTCGCCATCACCACAACAGCAACCATGACTGGTTCTGCTAACGGTATGTTCGACTCGCTGATGCCGTCTGGTGGATTTTGTGCTTTGCTCAACCTGTTTTTGCAAGTGATCTGGGGAGCGATGGGCACTGGGGCAGCTTCTTTGGTAGTTTATATGCTTTTGGCAGTTTTCCTGACTGGCTTAATGGTGGGACGAACGCCAGAGTTTTTGGGACGAAAAATCGAGAAACGCGAAATTACCCTAGCAAGTGTAATTATTCTGATCCACCCGCTATTGATTTTACTACCCAGTGCTATTACCCTAGCTTTTCCTGACCAACTTGCAGGCATGAGTAATCCTGGCTTTCACGGTTTTACACAGGTGATTTATGAGTATGCATCAGCGGCGGCGGGTAACGGTTCCGGTTTTGAAGGCTTGGCAGACACCCAACCCGCACCGACTGCTTTGTGGTGGAACCTGACAACAGCATTTACTCTCTGGATGGGACGATTTATTCCGATCATTGCTTTGTTGCTACTAGCAGATAGCCTGTCATCCAAGCAATCCCTACCTACCTCAATTGCAACCCTCAATACAGATACCAAACTATTTACCAGCCTGACTGCTGCCACCATTTTAATTCTGGGAGCATTGACATTTTTTCCTGTTTTGGTTCTGGGGCCTGTTGCTGAAGCCTTCCAAATCGCCATAGGAAGATAACCTTTAATTCCTCACCGAATTTTAGATTTTAAATTTTGGAAAATGGAATTGTTGGCGGAGCCTCTCGTAGAGAAGATTCAAAGGCGTTCGACTGAGCGATTACTAACTAAAAAACTCAGGGTTAAGGCTAAAAAATAAAACTGGTGTAGATTCGGGAGCCACTGCTATAGGTGCGGTTTCCCGACTTGGAGCAAGTGGCATTTGAGGAACGGAACCCAACCTACTATTCTTCTTAACCCAAGTGTATTGTTTGATAAACCTAAACACATTTTATGAAACAAAAAGAGACGATATTTGTTATTCCGACTCATCGATTGAGAGATGTAGCACAGACCATCGAAAAGTATGATGAGAATTTCTGGGCAAATGGTCATGCTTTAAAAATTATCGTATTTGATGATTCCAGCATTGCCAACCACGAGAAATATTACCCGATTTTAGAACAGACTAAGACTGTCAATGATGTGTTTTATGTCGGGCCCCAACAGAAAGAGGAATTTATTACATTTTTAAATGAAAGACTGCGCGATCGCAAGCTAGAATCACTAGTCAAAAACTTATTCAGACCTAGTTATGGAGGAAATCGCAACTTCACGCTGATGTATACCCTTGGTTATTTAATGGTTAGTGCAGATGACGATATGCGACCAGATGCATTAATTGAAACTAGCCCAGAATCTTTAACAGGCGATGAAATATGTCGAGGTAAATTAATCAAGTCAAATCAACAAGGCGGCTACATCCATAAATCTTTTGACTTACTCACAGCTTTTGCTGATGTTCTAGGTCAAAAAGCCAGCCATGTACCGGAAAACTTCGAGACTGGAGAATTGGTTGTTGATACAGCAATGGATTTAGAAACTAATACAACTAAGGGTTACTTTCGGGAAAACAGCCTCTTATTACAACAGGGAAGAGTATTGAATAATGCGATCGTCAAGATTGCCCAAACTTTTCGCACAGGAACTAATGATATTGATACACTTGATTTTATTCAGATGTATCTCAATGATGAAAACCAAATAAGCCCAAATGACCTTAATGATTTTTATATTCTCACCAATTTTCGACCTGTCATTACTAACAAAAACTGGAGAATGGATTGTGGAGTCGCTGGATATGATAATCAGCTAGGTTTACCACCATTTTTTCCAACCCGGCTGAGGTTTGAAGATTATATCTACAGGATTTGGATACAGCAAGAGGGGATTGTGGCTGCACACGTTGATGCTGTCCAAAACCACATTAGAAATAACTATATGCGTAATCCTCTGGCCAGTGAACTCTTTAATGAAGAAATATGTAGCCTGCTGAAAAAGAAGATTAAAAGCAGTGTTTATCATCTTGATGATCTGGGAATCAAGTTTGATTACTCTGGCGAGGTGACGTTGCTAGATTCGGAAGAAATCCTGGAAAAAATCTCTGCTATCCACAGCCAGGTAGTCAAAGCCTCAATGTCTAGCCAAAATGAAGAACGTAAGCAGTCCCTGCAATTTTTTGCTGAGAACTTATCGAGAGCATTTTATGGGTTTGAACCAGACTTTTTTCAGCAAAACGTTTCCAGAATTATCGATGATGTTATTAGCCAATTTCACGGTTCTCTAGAAATATGGCCAACTCTAGTGGAAATCTGTTACTTTTACAAAGATAAAAAGGATTTACCACAAATCAGGGTGAAGAATAAGAAGGTCAAGTCCAGAAATGGCGCGAAATCAAGCGAAATTATTGTATAAATGCGACCTTTGGCAAACAAGCTATCTGCAAGACTTTACGCAATCCTATTTAATTGAGATCCCCGACTTCTCGAAGAACTCGGGGATCTTGTTTCTTAGGAATGATTCAGGATTGCCATAGCATACATTAATTAAAATTGTACGCGGTTAGGGACTTCCAAATAAAAAATAACGAACCACAGAGGCGCAGAGAAGCCAGTGCGTTGCGGGGGTTCCCCCCGTTGTAGCAACTGGCGCGACGCCGAGAGAAGGAAGAAATGCTTATACCAATTCTGTATGAAGATGCGCTAAACCATATTTAAGTACAAGAAAGAAAAACGAACCGCGTTCGCGTAGCGTCTCGTAGAGAAGGACGCGAAGAAAGAAAGAAACGAAGAAAGAAAGGAAAAAAGAAGTTAAAAGGGTTTGGCGCAGCTTTACAAAGAAAT
Organism: Nostoc sp. JL33; assembly: GCF_017114985.1. GTDB lineage: Bacteria > Cyanobacteriota > Cyanobacteriia > Cyanobacteriales > Nostocaceae > Nostoc. The sequence continues at coordinate 88,509 of NZ_JABXKP010000097.1, forward strand.
GGTATTAACTGAACTGTATTGCCTTATGGTAGGATATTTGACATAAACTAGGGACAAGATTAACTAAAAAAATCTGGAAATAGTCATTGAGAAGTACCTGAAAAACCAGAATCAAGAACTGCAAAGTGTATTACAGCATCATTTATTAACAAAGATAGAACCAAAAAATTTAAACTAGCAGATAATTTATGTAGGTGCTATTCTAAGTGCAAAAACGTTCTATATAGTAGTTAATTTAGGATATATGCAAACATTAATTATTGATAACTATGACTCTTATACCTTTAATCTTTACCAGATGATTGCCGAGGTAAATGGGGAATTACCTTTGGTAATTCGTAATGATCAGCTTAACTGGGATGAATTGAAAGAAATTCCATTTGATAACATTGTGATTTCACCTGGCCCCGGTCGTCCAGAAAGGTCAGAAGATTTTGGAGTCTGCCGACAGATAATTGAGAATGTGGATGTGCCTTTGCTGGGAGTTTGTCTGGGGCATCAAGGACTTGGCTATCTACATGGTGGAAAAGTGATTCATGCACCGGAAGTTCGACACGGTAGACTCAGTAAAATTTATCATAATGATTCAAAATTATTCCAAGGCATTCCCAGTCAGTTTTCTGTGGTGCGCTATCACTCCTTGATAGTTGCTGATGAATTACCTGAGTGCTTAGAAAAAATTGCTTGGACTGAAGAAGGACTGGTGATGGGATTGCGTCATCGGCATTTACCTTTTTGGGGTGTGCAGTTTCACCCAGAGTCTATCTGTACAGAATATGGACAAACATTGTTAGAAAACTTTAGAGATATCACACTGGAATTTACAGATAAATCATCAAGAAGTCCAGAAAAACGGTATTGGACTGGATATGGATTTATTGCTCCTCCTATCGATGAACTCTGTCAAGAACAGGAAGAGAAGTTTGAACTTTATTGGCGCAAACTGGATATTTGCCCGAACACAGAACAAATATTTGTCCATTTATTTCGACAAGCACCAAATGCTTTTTGGTTAGACAGTAGCCGTGTGGAACCAGGTTTATCTCGCTTCTCGTTTATGGGCGATGGAAACGGGGAAAATAGCCTTTTGGTACGCTACCATACGCAAACGCAAGAATTGACGATCGCACAGTCAGATCGTGTGATTCATCGCCGCGAAAGTATTTTCGAGTATCTCAAACGAGAAATTGACCTCCGAAGTTGCCAAGCTGATGGTTTACCGTTTGATTTTAACTGTGGATTTGTTGGCTATTTTGGCTATGAACTCAAGGCAGAGTCGGGATCGTCATTGGTGCATTCTTCACCATTACCTGATGCAATTTTCTTATTTGCCGATCGCATGATTGCCATCGATCACCAAGAACAGTGTCTTTATTTGCTGCAATTAATCAAAAAAGAACAAACACAACAGTTAGAAACTTGGTTTGATACTATCCAACAACAACTCGAAATCCTGTCTCCTCTTCCTCCTCTTGTACCTCAAGGAAATAGTCAGCCAGTCAAGTTTCGTTTAAGTCGTACTTACCAAACTTATATTAATGATATTCACCACTGCTTAGACGAAATTTATGAAGGGGAAACCTATCAAGTTTGCCTCACAAATCAGCTTTATACTGATATAACCCCCGATCCATTGACGTTCTACCGCAGATTACGTAGGCTCAATCCTGCCCCCTATGCGGCATTTTTGCGCTTTGGTGAAATTGCGATCGCTTGCTCATCTCCAGAACGATTTCTGCGGATTGATCAGCAGGGTTGGGTAGAAACTAAGCCGATTAAGGGAACCCTGAGACGCGGAAAATTCCCTGAAGAAGATTTTATCCTCAAAGAACAGCTACGCAACAGCGAAAAAGACAGGGCTGAAAATCTGATGATTGTCGATCTGTTACGCAATGATTTGGGACGAGTTTGTGAAGTTGGCAGCATTCACGTACCGAAGTTAATGGATGTAGAAACCTATGCAACAGTGCATCAGCTGGTAACAACAGTACGCGGACATTTGCGACCAGATTTAACAGCAATAGATTGCGTGCGGGCTTCATTTCCAGGAGGCTCGATGACAGGTGCGCCCAAACTCAGAACTATGCAAATTATCGATCGCCTGGAACAAGAAGCGCGAGGAGTGTATTCAGGAGCGATCGGCTTTTTGGGATTGAATGGTTCAGCCGATTTAAATATTGTGATTCGCACTGCTGTTCTGACTCCTAATCAAACTTCTATTGGTATTGGTGGCGGAATTGTGGCGCTTTCCGAGCCGGAGATGGAGTTTCAAGAAACGCTGCTGAAAGCGGAAGCCTTAATTCATGCGATCGTTCTCACAATGCACGGAACATTTGAGCCACGCAGGTATGATATTGCGGGAGTAAAATCAAAGACTGTTGATAGTTATAAAACTATTGCAAAAATACTTGAACCGCCAGTGACTCAAGTCACTGGCTAATAACCAAAGTCCGTTTCAACGGACTAAAACTACTTTCATTAGTCGGTTTAAACAGAATCTCCTTTGCTCAGAAATTGCTTAACCGTCTTGGGTTTAATGTGGGGATAGCGATCGCTCTGAATCCGATCGAGTTTGCCTTTACCCGATACCATCGCGTACATATACTGGTGGTAAATGTACTCGTCGAGTGAACTGGCTGACGCTTTTTTGTTAGCAATCCAAGCTTTCATCTCGGCGATACTGCCCAATGATTTTTCGGTTAATTTGGTACCCGTCGCCTCTTCATAAGTGGCTTTCAACTGCTTCGGGGTCAGAGTGTCACCCGCGACTTCCAGTGCCGTGTTTGCCAAGCCTGGGTCGCTCACGGCTTCAGCCACATACTTGGCAGTATCATCAGTGGTCGTGAAATCGAGCGGCGTTTCACCATCTCCCCAGTATTGGAATGTCTGATGTTCCAGGTCAAACAGTGGCATATAGGCGATTATATCCATAAATGCCCCGTTGAGAACTAAGGTATATTCCAAACCCATGAGCTGAAGATAATCAAATACTTCCTTGCGCTTATCCAAATTGTCATTGTCACCATAGTCCAGTTTGCGGTAGTCTACCGAGTAATCGGAGGGAATGAACCGCTTAACGCCCTGTTGTTTGGCAGCATCAATCAGGTTTTTCTGTCCTGGCACGGTCACGTCATTGTTGCCGATCGCAGAGACGACCACATCAACCCCGTCACAAACAGACAGCAGCGTTTCAGGTTTCATTAAGTCGCCTTCTGCGATCGCTGCGCCCTTGGCTTTCATCGCCTCAATTTTTTGACGATTCTCCGCACTGCCATCGTTGATCGAGCGCACCATTGCCCGAACATCAATGTTGCCTTTGTCGAGTAGAGCAGAAACAATCTTAGTACCCAACATCCCAGTCGCACCAGCCACCAGAACTAACAATTTTGTAGTCATGATTTTCCTTATAAAATAGTGTAAATTCAAGTTGAATGATTAGAGCAAAACCGATCCAATCGCATATCCTGCGCTTCACGCATAGTGCCTGATTTTCTGCGCTAATTAGATTTAGGACTTACGCAAAATATCTCTCAAACTCTGATTTCTCTGTGTCCTCTGCGCCTCTGCGGTTCGTTATTCCGTAACTTGTGCGTAAGTCCTAAGATTGATTGGTAGTCGATGGAAACCATTTTTTGAGCCACTTTATCAGTTCTGGCAGGGCATCCTGTCCTCCGACGAAGCCGAGATATGAATCAGGTCTCACGAGCAGGAAGCTCTGACCATTGCCAAAGGATTTGTCGAATCGAGCCTTTGCTGCCAATTGGTTAGGGGCAGGTGCGATTTGGTGCGTTTTCAAAACTCCATACCAAGGACTGAGCTGCTCCTCCCAGGTTAGAGGCAAGTCTGTTGTCATGTCGCCGCCTGTTATCAGCAGCGTGCAGAGTGACGGATCGAGAATCTCATAAAGGTGCGATTCGCAAGGCTGTGCGTCGCCCAAAGCATCGCGGTTCCACACCAGTACATCCAAGTCCGGCATCCGATCACCAGCCCGGAGATCGCCGCGAGCATGATAGGTTTGAGATAGCGAACTCGATCGGTAATTGGAAGCCACCTCGCTGATGAGTCCAGTACTCAACTGCTGCACGAAATGTGTATTGAGGAGCACTGGCGCGATGCGCGCGATCAGTTGATGCACGATCGCGTTATCGGAGTTGAACGCATCCGTTGCGGTTTCGGTTTTCGTCACCACACTGCGGATGACAGGCAGCCGCTCGTTGTCGTAGGTGACCAGCAGCTCTGGAACCGCTTTGCCCTGCAAAACTAAAGCAAGCTTCCAGCTCACGTTGATCGTGTCTTGAATGCCTGTGTTCATCCCCTGCCCACCAGCCGGACTATGGATGTGCGCCGCATCACCACCAAAGAAGACATCACCTTCCCGCAAGGTGTGGAGCATCCGGCTGTTAATTCGGAACCGGGAACTCCAGGTCAGATCGCGGAGTTTGAGCGGAATATGCGAGTCTGCATCGCAGAGCTGCTGTAACTCTGCCAACGTTGGTTCGCTATCCGTCTTGGGGTGATTTTCCGGGTCGGTGGCGATTAACCGGAAGTGGCGATCGCCCATTGGAAAGACTCCTAAAAAGCCATGTTCGCTCAGGAATATCGAGAGTTGATCATCGGGAAGATCGCCGTCGAGATAAAGGTCTGCTAGGGCATAGCTCTGGTCGCGCGATTTCCCTGCAAATGAGAGACCTAAGAGATGACGAGCCGTACTGTGTGCCCCATCGGCACTGAACAGATAAGCCGCTTCGAGTTCTTCCAAGCCCCCTTTCTGGTTGCGTAGCACCGCCTTCACCCCGCCGCTTATCCCTGACGGAGAGACTGATTCTAGTTGAGTAAAGGCAATCATCTCTACACCGCGCTCGATTAACACACCCTGCTGAACGAGTTGCTCCCGCAGAATCCGCTCTGTTTCCGATTGAGAGAGCAGAAGAATGTAGTTGTAACGGCTTTCGATCTCCTCAAGGTGTACTTTGCCGAGGCACTTGCCATTGCCATAGATAGTAGTGGTGGTCGCTCTATTGCCGATTTGGAGCATCTCCTGGCTCAGTCCGCGCTGCTCGAAGAGTTCCAATGTACGCGCCTGCACGGCAAGTGCCCGCGTCGTGGTGGAAGGTGTCAGCAGCTTATCCACGATCCGGATGGGAACTCCGAAGCGAGAGAGTTCCATCGCTGCTGTCATTCCCGTTGGTCCCGCGCCGACAATTAGTACCGGACGAGGATCGCCTGTTGCCCGTTTGTTTTGCTCGTTCATGGAGATTTTTGTTGTTGTTATACCAATTCTGTATGAAGATGCGCTAAAGCATATTTAAGTATAAGAAAGAAAAACGAACCGCGTACTCCTGCGGAGGACAAGCTACGCGTTAGCGTCTCCCCTTGGGAGAAGGACGCGAAGAACGCAAAGGAAGAAAGAAGTTAAAAGGGTTTGGCGCAGCCTTACAAAGAAATGGTATTAGCTAGTATTGCAAACTAGCGATCGCTTTGCCAAAGCCAAACTTAGTACAGTTTTGCGTAAAAGCGTGGCGTTTTTAATGCAAGCCGACGTATTAAGAATGCAAGCCGATGCATTAACAATGCAAGCTGACGCATTAACAATGCAAGCTGACGCATTAACAATGCAAGCTGACGCATTAA
>NZ_JABXKP010000012.1 GCF_017114985.1 Nostoc sp. JL33
GCTTGACTTGAGCAAACTTTCCAAGACGGATTAAAGAATTATTCTCGCGTTTAAATACGTTCGCAACTCTACCAGACGCTCTCGCGAAGAGACCTTTTTAAATAATGGAACGCAAGAATCTTCTCTTCTTAGGCAACGCCCAACAATTCCATTTTCCAAAATTTAAAATCTAAAATTCGGTGAGGGGGATGAGGAGGAGTTCAAAGACTCCGCATTCCCCCTAACTTTACTGCTGACGATTGGCTCTTTGTTGGGGAATAATTTCTGTTACTACCCTACCGCTAGAACTGCCACCTTTGACAACAATATTTTCTGTTTGCAGATTACCAACGGCTGTTTCACCCATAAAATTTAAGGGTGGGTCAACTTGCCGATAAACCACATTTCCCTGAGCTTCAACTAACTTATTGTCTAAATACCAAGTTAATGTATTAGATTTCAAAGACTGGCGACGCTGCCCAACGGCGTTGACGTTACCTGTTAAATAAACCGTTTTTTGCGGTATTTTCATTTCACCTTGATTGGCGGTAACTGTGACATTTTCGGCACGCTGGAATATGCGCGTAGGTGAGTTTGTGGTGACAGTTTCTGAATTCATATTCCAGGTCATAGAGTTACTAGCTATTTGCAGTGGTGGGTCTAGTAATTCTAATTGAGCATTCTGTCGGACAGTGGCAATTTTCGTTTTTAAGTTGACTTCAGCAGAATTTCCCTTACCGCGATCGCTAATTTTATTATCTTTGTAGCGGTCAATTTGTATGGGGCGATCGCCAATCAATTTTTCTTCTTTGATTTTCCAGATTAAATGCTCAGTTCTCACTTGCATCTGGGGATCAGTGGAATTTGCTACTACCCCTCCAGAAAATTCCATGCGCTGTTCGCGGGTTTTAACTCGCGCTTCCTGTGCCACTGCTTGTAGTTGTTTATGACTACCGTTAATCTGGTTACGGACAATCAACAAATCTTCTTGGGGACGCCATTCTAATTCATTACCTTGCAACACAATCCCATTACTAGGGTCTATGGCAAATATTTTACCCTTAAGAAACAATTGCTTCCCATTTTGTTCAATATCTGCTACGTCTGCCTTGATTTGGTAAACCACTTTCCCATCTTGGTATAGTTCACCATAAGGACTTTCAGCCTGACCAATTTGTTTTTCTTTGGTGTATTTTGCCCGTGTCGCTCTGACTTTCCAAATCGGTCGTCCTACTTCATCTGCTTGTTCTAGGGTGACATCAAAGAAAGTTAAATTGCTATCTTGATTAGATGATCCCCCAGTATTTTGTTGAGAAGCTGGGGGGGATTTACCCCCGCAAGCAACTAAACCAAATATCAATAAAAAGGTCAAAGGTAAAAGAAGGAAGGAGCGAGTGGAGGAGAAATTTTGTATTTTTTTTCCCACCTCTCTCCCCTTTTTATGAAATTGATGCGGCATTATTCTTGGATTTCTAGGTGTCCATCACTAGTTCTGGGGTCTTCCAAAAAACCTATACCAGATAACGGCCGATATGGATAGCTTTGGCGAGGGGTTTTTTGAATATCCTCTTTAATGGCTTCTAAATCAATGTAGCGATCGCTTACATTAATTAAGCTGTCACTGGTCATCGAACGCAAACTCACCACTTCTACCCGCACGCCGCGATAGCTGACTGAATTTACCGCATAAGCCAAATCTCCATCACCGCTAACTAAAACTGCGGTATCATAAGAATCTACTAGCGCCATCATATCTACTGCTATTTCTACATCCAGGTTAGCTTTTTTAGAGCCATCTGGTAGCTGAACTAAATCCTTAGCAATGACTCGATAGCCATTGCGACGCATCCACAGCAGAAACCCCTGTTGCTTCTCGTTTGTCCGGTCTACCCCAGTGTAGAAAAAAGAACGCAGTAGTCTAGAACCTCCAGTTAATCGGCACAATAACTTCGTGTAATCGATTTCGATCCCTAGTTGTAATGCAGCGTAAAATAGATTTGAGCCATCTATAAATATGGCAACCCTGCCCCGATTCTCCAAAACTTGTTCTGGCGTAAAGATTGAATCGGTTTCAAAATTATTCAACATCGTTGTCATACCTCAATTTTTATCCCTGTTATTTTTGATACAAATTACCAACTTTTAGATGCTAGTCACAGCGGCTTATGATAATGTTCCGGGGCTAATATAACTTGAGCCACGATAAATTTTTTGAGAGAATAAGAAATTGAACAAAATCAGAGTTTGATCAGGATTAATCGTTTTTCGGGGATTCTATTTGCTTAAAAACAGGTTGGTGTGTACCCAACGGTTGTTTACTCGATAGTATCCCCCATGTCGAATGGGTGGCAAAAGGAGCGGTAATTGAACTTTGTGTTTGATCGTTAAAGTTTATTCCGAAGCCCAGCTGCTGATAAATATCGCTACTGATGTTCGGAATAATTGGGGAAAGGAGATAAGCTGATAGTCTAACTGATTCTAGAACTGCGTAAAGAACTTTTTCCACCGTCTCCTGCTGTCCCTGTTTATATAATGACCAAGGAGCTTGTTGATCAATAAACTTATTACTAGCTTGCGCCAGTGAAAGGATCGCCACGCAGGCTTGACTGAAAGCTAGTTCCTCATAGGCTTGTTTTACCTGTTCCCCTAGACGTAAACCAATTGTTTTCAATGGATTTTCGTCAGAAATTCCTTCATTGCCGATTGATGGGACATTATTCTGGGCGCAGTATTTCTTCACCATGCTCAAAGTGCGATTGAGCAAATTACCTAAATCATTTGCCAAATCTGCATTCAAAACATTAATGAACCTTACTTCATTAAAATCTCCATCTTTGCCAAATTCGATTTCCTTAAGGAAGTAATAACGAACGGCATCACTACCATAGCGCTGAACTAACGCTACAGGATCAAGGGTGTTACCCAAACTTTTACCCATCTTCTGCCCATCTTTGGTCAAAAAGCCATGCCCAAATACTCGCCCTGGCAAGGGTAAGCCAGCCGACAACAACATTGCTGGCCAATAAACTGCATGAAAGCGCAGAATATCCTTACCAATTAGATGCAAGTTAATTGGCCACCATGTTTCTAAAGCATTTGCTAAAGTCGGTTCTGCATCTGGTTCTAGTAATGCCGTTACATAACCTAGCAGCGCATCAAACCAAACATAAAGGGTGTGCTTGGGATCAACTGGTACAGGAAAACCCCAATCGAGATTTACCCGCGAAATAGAAAAGTCTTGCAGCCCTTGATTTACAAAGCTGAGAACTTCGTTACGCCGACTTTCTGGTTGAATAAAATCCGGTCTAGATTGATAAAATTCTGTCAGCTTAGTTTGATATTTCGATAAGCGGAAAAAATAGTTTTGCTCGTCTCGCCACTCAACTTTTTTGTTAGTATGAATCGGGCAACAGTGTCCTTCTAGCAGATCCCGTTCTTCTTTGAATTCTTCGCAGGATACGCAATACCAGCCTTGTTGTTGTCCCTGGTAGATATCACCAGATTCCCAAACTCGCTCAAAGAATTCTTTAACGATCGCTTCATGACGAGTAGCAGTAGTCCGACTAAAACGATCGTATTGAATGTCTAGTAACTGCCATAAACTCACGAAGCTAGGGACAACTTCATCGCAAAACTCTTGTGGCGCCTTCCCTAAACTTTCTGCCGAACGCTGAATTTTTTGCCCATGTTCATCTGTACCTGTAATCAGCAATACCCGATGCCCCAGTAGTCTCTGAAATCGGGCGACTACATCTGCTGCGATCGTTGTATAAGCACTGCCTATATGGGGGACATCGTTTACATAATATAGCGGTGTTGTCAGTGCAAATGTCTTTTCTGTTTTATTCACTAGATTCATGCAAAATAAAAATTAACTTATTAAAATTAAAACGTTTTACATCTTTGCTTCGGTCAGGAAAACTACGGAAGTATACAATATTATTCCCATTTTTTTCAATAGCACCTTAATATTAGCAAATTTTTCCGGTCAAGAATCCTTTTGTAATCTGCATCAATTCATCTGATTTTTGCCTAAAAGATGGGAATTAACTAATCATAGTTTTTTTTAATAGTTACTATTAGATGATATTATTGTAATCAGGAATACATAATTCCAAACGCAGAAAATCTAGCTGCTTTTGTGGATCAGACATTTCTATCTTAAGACGGTGATGGCAATAGTAAAGAAATGTAAAAATTAATTTAAGATAAACTGCCATATTTCCCGGAAAAATATATTGATTAGGTATGAGTCGAAATAGCCCCCTGGAGATTTCTAGCGCTTTGGTGGCGGCACTCTCAACGCAAATGTTTCGGTATTATGAGGATCGCATTCCCCAGGATGCCAGCGTGTTGGTAGTCAGCAATCACCGCAGCTTTATGGATGCAGTGATTTTAATGACGGCGTTATCGAGTCCGATTCGCTTTGCTTGCCATCACTACATGGGACAAGTGCCAGTCATGCGGGAGATTGTCACCGGACAATTGGGGTGTTTCCCCTTGGAGGAAACTCAAAACCGCCTAAAAAGCTTTTTTTCGCAGTCGCAGGTGCTATTGCAGTCGAAGCAGATGGTGGGAGTATTTCCAGAAGGGACTGAACCAATGGTGAAATTTACTGTGCCAAATCATCTGGGTGAATTTCATCGGGGATTTGCCCATTTGGCATTGCGAGCGGATGTGCAGGATTTAGCTGTTTTGCCGATCGCGATCGCCTCTTTAGAAGAGGTAAACACAAATGGCTTCCCCTTAAGGCTTTTGAGTGTATTTGACCCTTCAGAACCTTTATTTAAGCAAGGTGGTTGGCATCCTTTGGTAATTTATCGTCGGGTTGCGGTGTTAATCGGTCGCCCTTATTGGATTACGCCCCAACATCAGAAAAAATATCAGGGGAAACAGGCCAGAACTGTTGTGGCTGAACTGACAGAACACTGTCACGGCGAAATTAGCAACTTACTGCGTCAAGGTTGCTATTAGAATCAAAAACACGAAAGCTTTTATAAGTAACAATCAGCAGTCCAAAAGTTTTATACCATTGACTAGTGACCAATGACTATGCCAGAAGTTGAGCTAAACCCTTGTTTTTTAACTCCTGAACGAGTACAGCCAGAGTATCCGCTGTTGGTATATTTGCCAGGAATGGATGGAACTGGTCAACTATTGCGATCGCAAACTGCTGGATTAGAAACTGGCTTTGATGTCCGTTGTTTGGCGCTCCCCCGGAAAGACCTTAACACTTGGGATGTGCTAGCTAAGAGTGTATTGGACTTGATCCACGCCGAATTAGAAAAAATCCCTCAGAGGCCAGTTTACCTGTGTGGTGAGTCCTTTGGTGGTTGTTTGGCAATGAAAGTGGCAATCCAAACACCGCAGTTATTTAAGCGAATTATCCTAATTAATCCAGCTTCGTCGTTTCATCTTCGCCCTTGGTTGAATTGGGCATCCCAACTTACTTACTTGGTGCCATCAGAGTTGTATGATGTTGGCGCACTGGGGTTGTTGCCGTTTCTAGCATCTTTGCCACGCATTTCTCCAAGCGATCGCCATGATCTGCTGAAAACTATGCGTTCTGTACCGCCAGAAACCGTTCATTGGCGGTTGTCTTTACTGCGAGAGTTTAATGTTGATGAGGAACAGTTAAGCCGCTTGATTCAACCAGTTTTGTTGATTGCCGGTGCTAGCGATCGCCTTTTACCTTCTGTAACTGAAGTCAAGCGGATAGGGAATATCTTGCCAAATAACAAGATTGTGGTGTTGCCCCATTGTGGACACGCTTGCTTGCTAGAACAAGATATTAATCTCTATGAAATTCTTAAGGATAACGACTTTTTAGAAAGTGAAGCTGATATCGGTACGGGGCTAGAGTTAAAAACTAAAAACTAAAAAGTGTACTAGACATAATTACTGTTCAAATAATGCTTGTGTCCTCAAAAACCTTAACCAAATATTTTTGGAGACTCTCAAATGGTTGCTCTCAAAGAGTTACTCAGCCAAGAATTAGACAAATTGAGTGAAGAACAACTAAAACAAGTTAGTGATTTTATTGCCTTCCTCAAATTCCGCAGCAGAAATGTTAGCTGGCAAATAGATAAAAATCAAATGGCTGCTCTTTACAGTGAATTTGCTCAGGAAGATCGTCAACTAGCTGAAGCAGGATTAGATGAATATGCAGAACTTCTTACACAAGAAGATTTGAAATGAGGGTTCAACGAGGTAAGAGATAAGCTCTATTCAGCTTCTTTCAGCCACTCTTCATAACCACAAACAAGCAAATGCTGTTTCACCTTGTCAATGGCTTCAGCCTTTGGCACATCAGTTGTTCTCACACGATACACATCATTTAGAACAACGCCATAATGCTTTGTTGTGTAGTGAGCCATGACTTCGGCTAAATTTCGATCTGACATTTCATCATCAAGTAATGCCAACAGTGGTAAATAGTCTTGTGTTTCTATTCCGTTGGGAAAAGCACACTGAATCAGCTTATAGGTACTCAACAGATAAGGTGCAATAGTAATTTGCATAGTTAGTTTCCTGTTAAAGGGCGAGATAGATGGATATACACATTGAACTTTACACCCTGAGAAAGTGCTGTAATTGAATTTGTTTTGTTAAAAACTCAAAACAGACTATGACCAAAACAACAGTCAAACTGCAAATTCCTTTTGAATCACTCCTAGATGCCATTGCCAACCTTCCTTTAGAAGAAAAACATCAACTGTGGCAATTATTAAATGAGGAAATTAACCAAGGCGAAGGAAATTTCCTTCAAGAAGACTCTTATGATTGGGGTTCCCAAGGACAGCCAAAAGGGAAGCCAGTAGAATATATCTCTGGAGTTGGGCTAACAGTTGTTGGTGGCAAGGATGCTCCAACCTGATTTGCTTGAGTGTGGCGACGTAATTATAGTAACTTTGCCTACTAGTACTCCTAGAGGACGTGAACAGCAAGGAAGACCTGCTGTAGTCGTCGGTATACCTTGGGGAGAAGTCCGCTATCCAATGCTAATGATTGCACCTTTAACTACGCAGAGTGGTTCTTGGGTGTTCAATAATCCCAGTTTATACCCGCGTTTGTCAGCTGGTGCTGCTGGTTTGCCTCTGTCTTCCATTGTCTTGCTAGATCAAACGCGGGGATTAGATATAAATCGAGTTTTGGCGTATTTGGGAATACTTACCCCTGAGCAATATGTTCCTATTTTTAATGGATTAACACAGTTATTCAGACAATAAAATAGTTGCTCTTAAACTGAGATTTACGTTTATAGAGGGATGTCAAGCCGCTCATACTTCGCTACAACTTTAAAGAGAGAGGCTTTAGAAGATGGTGTCAAGCAATGGCAGACAAACCCCAAGAAACACAGGTGAATAAATTAGTTAATTCACCCAGAGAAACTTCAGAAGTAAAAATCCAGGCTCAATCATCAGTAGAAAATAAACCGTCTGGATTAGAATCTTTTGTTGAAACTGTTGCTCAGACTGGCAAAGCAGTTTTAGATACAGCAGTAGAGGTGGGAGAAGCGACGGCGAAAGAAACACACAAATTAATTGAGCAAACAACTCAAACTAGCGGTCAGCTTGTGAATCGTCTTAGCGAAAATTGGCTGATTAGAAAACTATCTGGAGTGTTAAATCTCAATTGGCTAATTGGTACTACTAACCTTGTTGATTTGGAAAAAGCAGAAGTTGCGGTAAACAAGCTAAAGCAAAAGTATCCCAATGAATCACCCAGCCAGATTGCTCACCGAATCATGGTAGAAAAAGCAACTCAAGGAGCCACAGTTGGACTAGCAACTAGTATTTTGCCAGGAATCGCAGTCGCATTGTTTGCAATTGATTTAACAGCGACAACAAAATTGCAGTCAGAAATGCTTTATCAAATTGCATCTGTCTACGGGCTAGATTTAAAAGATCCTGCGCGGAAAGGTGAAGTTTTGGCAATTTTTGGTTTGGCTTTGGGTGGAGAGCGTCTTTTGAAAGCTGCGGGATTAGGCTTGCTGCGAAATATACCCTTGGCGGGTGCGGTAATTGGAGCTAGTTCAAATGCGACGATGATCTATTCATTGGGGTATGCTGCTTGTCGATTTTACGAAGCCAAGCTGGATGAATCAACTTCCCTCTCATCGCCACAGACACTAGCAACATTAAAAGCAGAGAGTGAGAAGTATTTAGAAACTGCGATCGCTCAAGAAGCCGTTATGGATCAAATCTTAGTTCACATGATCCTGGCTAGTCATCCAGAAAAGACTTGGGAAGAAATTTTGCCAGAATTACAAACTCTAAAGCTCAGTCGTAACTCCTTGGATGCCATTGCCCAAAATATCAAATCACCTAAGTCTTTAGATATATTGCTCAATCAGCTAAATCGTGATTTTGCCATACCCTTGCTGGCTCAGTGTTACAAAATTGCCCAGCTTCACAATAAGACTACACCACTTGAGCAAGAAATAATAGAAGCGATCGCCAGCAAATTTGACATTGACGCAAATAAAATTGGGGCATAGAGCAAGGGGTAAAAGAGCGGAGTTCACGCAATACGGTTCGGTGAAGCTCAAAAAATGAAAATGTGTAGGTTGGGGAGCCACTGCTACAGGTGCGGTTTCCCGACTTGTCCCCTGTGCGTCTCCCCTTCTCCCTCACGCGCGTGGCTAGCGCCTGCCGTAGGATGCCCGCAGGGCTGTAGGGAGAAGCAAGTGGCGTTTGAGGAACCATTTAAAATTCCTAAAAAGCCCATTCCATAATCCTTTTGAATGCGTGAATGCGTGACTTCCACCTTGCGGTACTAGTCCTCTAAAGGTGATTCAAAAGGTTGAATGAGGCTAAAGATTTTTAATAAGTTTAAAGCCTGCCAATTCATTCGAGTTTGGCAGGCTTTTGGAGTGTTTTACTAAATTAATGTTCTATGATTAATCTTTCCAAATATAACTACCTCTCTTTTTTTAAAACCTTTTCCTTTTCTAGCTCGAACTTTAAGTTGTTGTTTCTCTAGTCTAAGTTTTTGCCTAGTTAATTCCTGAGCTATTAATTCCTGAGCGCGGCTTTCAATTTTAATTTGACTTTCTATTGGCTGTTCTTTAATTTTTTCTCTTAGGCTTTTACCCATTCTTCTTATCCTTCCTCTTTTATTTTTTTAAGATGACTCTTGTAGCGTGCATCAGCCTTTTGAATTAAGTGTTTATAAAAAAGTTTTTGGCTAACACCGGATTTGTCACCTACAACCAATAAAATAGCTTGTCTCAATGGATCGAAAGCAAACGCCACACGCCAAACACCACCAAAAGCTGAGAATCGTAACTCTTTCATGTTTCCGTACTTCGACCCTTTGAGCGTATCAACATGAGGACGTTTTGCTTGTGGTTCAAACTTTTCTAATACCTCAGCCGTAGCAAGCAACTCATTTTTTACTTCTTGAGGTAGAGCATCAAACTCAGACTCGAAATCATCATGAAACTCAACTTGCCATTCCACTAATTTATTATGGTTAAAATGTCATAATTTTCAAGAGTATTATCGATTGACACTCTCAGCACTAAATTATAGCTACAGGCCCCCTACTCCCTCATCTCCCCTATCTCCCTCACTCCCCTCAGCTGAAACAAGAATTTTGAGCAATACTGGTACAAGAAGGAATATTTACACAAAATCCCAAAATGACAATTCAACCTAGTGATAAGCCTTTGCTAGAGTGGGCAGGCGATAGTTTGGCAATTGGATTATTTGAAGATGCAGTCGAGTTAACCGGAGAACTGGCTACTTTAGATCAAAAGTTTTCTGGGGTTTTAAAAGAACTGATTGCTGAAGAAGAGTTTAAAGGTAAAGCCAACACTACAATCTTCACCCGTGTAAATGCTGGTAGCCCAGTGCGGAAATTGATTTTGGTAGGTTTAGGCAAACCAGATGCACTAAAACTAGATACTTTGCGCCGCGCTGCTGCTGCTGTAGCCAGAGTCGGAAAAAAGCAAAAAAGCAAAGTTTTGGGCTTTAGTTTTCCATTATGGAACAACGATCCAGCAGCCAGTGCCCAAGCGATCGCAGAAGGTGTGGAATTAGCACTTTACGAAGATATTCGCTTTAAATCTGAACCAGAAGAGAAAGGATCACAACTAGAAACCGTAGATTTACTAGGATTCGGTGGACAAGAAGCAGCCATCACCCGCGCTAATCAAATCGTTTCCGGGGTAATTTTGGCACGGCAGTTAGTAGCAGCGCCAGCTAACGCAGTAACACCAATTACTTTGGCAGAAACTGCTCAAGCGATCGCCAACGAGTACGGTTTACAAATAGAAATTCTCGAACGGGAAGACTGCGAAAAGCTGGGCATGGGTGCTTTTTTAGGAGTAGCCCAAGCCTCCGATTTGCCACCTAAATTTATTCACCTGACTTACAAGCCAGAAGGTACACCCAAAAAGAAACTAGCAATTATTGGCAAAGGTTTAACCTTCGACTCCGGGGGACTCAATATTAAAGGTGCTGGTAGCGGCATCGAAACCATGAAAATTGACATGGGCGGTGCAGCAGCTACCTTGGGTGCGGCAAAAGCAATTGCTCAAATTAAGCCAGATTCGGAAGTTCACTTTATCTCGGCAGCGACTGAGAACATGATTAGCGGTCACGCCATGCGCCCAGGAGACGTTCTCACAGCATCAAACGGCAAAACAATCGAAGTGAACAACACCGACGCTGAAGGACGTTTGACCCTAGCCGATGCCTTAGTGTATGCCGACAAATTGGGCTTGGATGCGATCGTGGATTTAGCCACCCTGACTGGTGCCAACGTTATTGCCTTGGGTGAGGATATTGCTGGTTTGTACGCTTACGATGATGCTGTAGCTTCCCAGATCGAGAAAGCTGCTGAAACTTCAGGGGAAAAGATTTGGCGGATGCCAATGGAAGAAAAATATTTTGAAGGGCTAAAGTCTGGTATCGCGGACATGAAAAATACAGGCCCGCGTCCAGGTGGTGCAATTACTGCTGCCCTTTTCCTCAAGCAATTCGTCAAAGAAACCCCTTGGGCGCACATAGATATTGCCGGGCCTGTGTGGACAGAGAAAGAAAATGGCTACAACGGCGCAGGGGCAACAGGCTACGGCGTTCGGATGCTAGTTAATTGGGTACTGGGTACTGGGGAGTAGGCAGTAGGGGGAGTAAGAATTAAAGATTAAAGATTAAAGATTAAAGAATTGAAATTTAATCCAAAATACGCTCTCTACGAACACGAATAGCGTGTCGCAGACAGACGCTCTTGCTAGCTTGTCCTCCGCAGGAGTACGCGGACTCGCTCTCCGTGGCGCTATCGTGAATCCCTTCTCCCAAGGGGAGACGCTGCGCGAACGGCTTGGTGCAGTCGCTCATGGGGGAAACCCCCTTGGCGCTAGCCTCTCCCTTTGGGAGAAGACCGCGCTGCTTCACCAAAATTCTTGCATTGAATTGCCCTGTTTGGCCAGTTTGGCCAACAATTCGTGTTATCTTGAGCTTGCCAGCAAAAATTGTTGCAATAGTAACAGAAGTAATTTGGCGGTCAGAAAGTTAAGCTTTTTCGGCAAAGCCATCTGGTAAAATTTGTAAGGTTTCTAGAAGCTGTGAGCAATGGGATCGACTCGCGTAAGGATCGCAATTGACGCAATGGGAGGGGATCACGCACCCAGTGAAATCGTTGCTGGCGCACTGCGAGCACAGGAAGAATTGGGTGTAAATGTATTACTGGTTGGTGATCCCCAACAAATAGAAGCTGCCTTGCCGCCAAAAACGAATTTAGGGCAGGTAGAGATCGTGGCTGCGGAGGAAGCGATCGCAATGGATGAGGAGCCTTTAAACGCAGTTAGACGCAAACGCAAGGCTTCTATCAATGTGGCCATGGATTTGGTCAAGCAGCAAAAAGCAGATGCCGTATTTTCTGCCGGCCACTCTGGGGCAGCTATGGCATCAGCTTTGCTGCGCTTAGGACGATTGCCGGGAATTGACCGCCCAGCCATAGGGACAGTTTTTCCGACGATTATTGCTGGTAAGCCAGTGCTGGTACTTGATGTCGGCGCGAATGTAGATTGCCGTCCCAAGTTTTTAGAGCAGTTTGGCGTCATGGGATCGGTTTACAGTCAGTATGTCTTGGGTACAACCGAACCTAAGGTGGGTTTGCTGAATATCGGTGAAGAAGACTCTAAGGGCAATGATGCAGCCGTCCGCGCCCACCAAATGCTCCGCGAAAATTCCCAAATTAATTTTATTGGCAATGCCGAAGGGCGTGATGTGCTTTCCGGTCGCTTTGATGTGATTGTCTGCGATGGCTTTGTCGGTAATGTATTGTTAAAATTTGCCGAAGCCGTCGGAGAAGTGATTCTGCAAATTCTGCGGGAAGAATTACCCCAAGGATTGCACGGTCAAATCGGTTCAGCACTCTTAAAACCAAACCTGAAGCGGGTTAAGCAGCGAATGGATCACGCAGAACACGGCGGCGCTTTGCTGTTAGGCGTGGCAGGCGTTTGTTTTATCGGTCACGGTAGTTCACAAGCTCCTTCAATTTTTAATGCAATTCGCATGGCCAAAGAAGCCGTTGACAACCAGGTGATAGAACGAATTCAGTCCCAATATATCCTAGAACGCGAGGGCGGTTAGTCATTAGTCATTAGTCATTAGTCGTTGGTTATTTGCAAAGGAGAACTGACATAGACGACCTCCGGGCGGCTGACCGCAGGGTAGGACAAAAGACAAGGGACAACAGGCAAAAAGCTGATAGCTGGGGAGATTAGGAGTGCAAAATTTAGGTGTAGCAATTATCGGAAGTGGCTCGGCAGTACCAGCAACTTCTTTACACAACCAGACATTGACTGAACTGGTTGAAACATCAGACGAGTGGATAACTACAAGAACTGGAATTCGTCAACGACGATTAGCGCTCCCATCTGAGTCCTTGAGTGTACTCGCTACTGCCGCTAGTAGTCAGGCGATCGCAGCTTCGGGAATTAAACCAGAAGACCTAGACCTGATTCTGCTGGCGACTTCCACCCCTGATGATTTGTTTGGTAGTGCTTGTCAAGTACAGGCTCGATTAGGAGCTACCAACGCAGTAGCTTTTGACTTGACTGCTGCCTGCTCCGGCTTTGTGTTTGGTCTGGTTACAGCAGCCCAATACATTAGAACAGGTGCCTATAAAAATGTACTATTGATCGGGGCAGACATCCTCTCTCGCTGGGTAGATTGGGAAGATCGGCGCACTTGTGTATTGTTCGGTGATGGTGCAGGGGCAGTAGTATTGCAGGCTGACAAAAGCGATCGCTTGTTGGGATTTGCACTTAAAAGTGATGGCACTCAAAATCATCACCTCAACCTTGCCTATGCAGCCGCTTCCCAAGAACTGCTCCCCGGTGTAAATATCACCAAAGGCACTTACCAACCTATTACTATGAACGGCAAAGAAGTCTACCGCTTTGCTGTCCAAAAAGTGCCAGAAATCATTGACAAAGCCTTGTTTCAAGCCAACCTCAGTGTTGACCAAATAGATTGGCTGTTGTTGCATCAAGCCAATCAGCGAATTATTGATGCCGTAGCCCAACGCCTAAATGTCCCAGAACATAAAGTTATCAGTAATCTCGCTCACTACGGCAATACCTCTGCTGCTTCCATTCCCTTAGCTTTAGATGAAGCAGTGCGGCAAGGTAAAATTAAACCCAATGACATCGTTGCTGCATCCGGTTTTGGTGCCGGTCTTACCTGGGGCGCGGCAATTTTTCAATGGGGAAGGTAAAGAATCAGGAGTGATGAATTATCAGTTATGAGTTTTAACTTCTCACTTCTAAATCCCCACTCCCCACTCCCCACCCCCCACTCCCCATTCTCCAATGACTAATGACCAATGACAAAAACTGCATGGGTGTTTCCCGGACAAGGTTCCCAAGCGTTGGGAATGGGAATGGATTTATTAGATATACCCTCCGCTAAAAACAAATTTGCCCAAGCCGAGGAAATTTTAGGCTGGTCTCTAACAGAAATCTGTCAAAACGAAGAAGAAAAGCTATCACAGACGCTATACACCCAGCCAATTCTTTATGTGGTAGAAAGCATTCTTGCTGATCTTCTCCGAGAACGAGGACACCAGCCAGATTTAGTTGCTGGTCACAGTTTGGGAGAATATTCTGCCCTTTATATTGCGGGTGTCTTTGAGTGGTCGGCTGGTTTATATCTGGTGAAGCGTCGTGCGGAACTCATGGATAGTGCTGTCGGTGGGATGATGGCGGCTTTGATAAACTTTGACCGTGAACAGTTGGAAAAAGTCATTGCCCAAACGCCTGATGTTGTGCTAGCAAATGACAATAGCTCGACTCAGGTGGTAATTTCAGGCACAGCTGAGGCTGTACAAGCAGTGATGTCTCAAGTTAAAGCAAAGCGTGCTATTCCCCTAAAAGTTTCTGGAGCATTTCACTCACATTTAATAGCACCAGCAGCTGCCCAATTCCAAGAGATTCTAGAATCTGTGGAATTTCAGCCAGCTATTGTACCAGTGTTGTCTAATGTAGAACCAATTCCCTCTATTGATGCCGAGATTTTAAAGCAGCGCCTGAACAAACAAATGACTGGTTCGGTACGCTGGCGAGAAATTTCTCTGCAATTACCAGCCAACGGTATCCAGCGAGTAGTGGAAATTGGCCCTGGTAAAGTGCTAACTGGCTTGATTAAACGTAGTAGCCCTGATTTAATATTAGAAAACATCCAAAGTGCTGCTGATTTGCCTGTTTAGCTTTGCAAATATACCTGGCGATTAGAAATCGCGGCTACACAAACTCTTGTCCGCGTGCGCGGACTCTAGGAATTTGAAACCCACGGAGGTGGGTTTTGTCTTGTCAAAAAAGTAAGATGCTCCCGTTTAATTTTTTTAGAACTTCATTTCAATTACAAATTCTGTACCCTCACCCAGAACAGAGTTAAAACTCAATTTCCCACTGTGGGTTTCTTCAACAATAGACTTGGCGATCGCTAATCCTAATCCCGTCCCTTTACCCACACCTTTTGTAGTAAATAAGTAGTCAAAAATCTTTTGTTTCACCGATTCATTCATCCCCTTACCATTATCAGCGATCGCAATTTTCACACCTTGATTTTCCAGGGAGGTTTTAATTATAATTCGGTTGGGATTGGTCTTAATTTCCTCAAAACTCCGTCCCGTATTTGATTCATCCAGCGCATCAATTGCATTGGCGATAATATTCATAAATACCTGATTTAATTGTCCAGGAAAACACTCAATCTTAGGTAAATTGCCATAATTGGTAATCACTTCAATGGCTGGACGGTGTTCATTTGCTTTCAGGCGATGTTTGAGAATTAAAATCGTACTATCGATACCTTCGTGGATATTAAACGGCACTTTATAATCTTTGTCAGCACGGGAAAAAGTGCGGAGACTGGTGCTAATATTTTTGAGGCGATCGCACGCCATCACCATTGAATCAATTGCCTTGGGTAAGTCTTCTAAGCTATAATCTAAGTCGATTTCTTCGGCATGAGCGAGAATTTCATCACTCGGATTTAGCAAACTTTCTTGATATAGTTTCAAGTGTTCAACAATATCTGCAACGGTGGGTTTAGCTTGTTTGAGGCTAGCAGAAATAAAGCCTAAAGGATTATTCATTTCATGGGCTACCCCTGCAACTAAATTACCCAATGCAGACATTTTCTCACTCTGAACAATTTGTAATTGCGCTTGTTGTAAATCTTCTAAGGCTGTTCCCAGTGCTTGAGATTTTTCTATTAACGCTGACTCAGCTTGTTTGCGCTCGCTAATATTAATAGTTGTCCCGACTAGGCGATAAACTTTGCCCATCTCATCTTTTAATGGACTGAGTGTGGTTAACCACCAAGTTTTTTGGTCATTAAATGTTAGACATTCTTCATAGGTGACGGGTATTTCGGTTTGGAAACAACGCAGATATTTTTGCTCCACTGTTGCACCTTGATCATCAGCCATGATTTCTTGCGGAGTTTTACCCAGCACTTCCGAAGCAAGTATACCAGCCCCTAGTTCGCAGGATTTGCTCCATCCTGTGTACTCAAACCTACCATTATCGCGGACATCAATCACAAAGACGAGACAGCCAACACCTTCGTAAATACTACTGAGAAACTTTTCTCGCTTCTGGAGATGATTGTATAATTGGGCATTTTCCAAAGAAATCGCAGCTTGAGTGCAGAGAAAATTTATCACAGAAAGGCGATCGCTGTTAAATACCCCTTGAATCAGTTGATTTTCTAGGTAGAGAATCCCCACCAAATGCCCTTGATTAATAATCGGGGTACAAAATACACTTTGGGGTTGATGTTCCATCATATATTTCCCAATTGCTCCAAGAATATCTGTTTTGCAATTGTCTATAACAACTGTTTGTTGAGTATTCTTGACGTAATTGATAATATTGACGGGAATATCTTGACAATTGTCTATTGATTGTGTATTTACGATAGTTTGTATTTCCTCATGCTGAATAAAAGTAATTGCTCGTACTTGCCAAGTATCTTCTTGGGGAAGAATTAGTGCAGCTTTTTTTGCGCCAGAGTTCTCTAAGATAATACGCGTGAGACTGGCAATGAGTTGATCTAATTCTAGAGAACTGGAAATAGCTTGAGCCGCTTTCAGAAGAGAGGTAAAATCTAGAATATCGGAAATACTAGTACTGCCAGTGGTATTCGTGCCAGTAGATGAGGAAGTGCCACGAAAGCTAATAGTTTCTAGAGGATTGAAGTTAAGTTGTCGCTGTTGCAGAATGGGTTGCAGTAGTTGAGGATAACGTTTTTCTAAATCCTCGACTTTGGCTTTTGCTCCCCAATGGGCATAACAATAGTAAGCTTCTTGCATATATGCAACAGCGACTTTTTCTTTGCCCCAGTCGAGGTAGAACTTGGCGGCGAGTTCGTTAGCGAGGGCTTGTTCTTGGATGTAACCGTTGGCTTTGGCTCCAGCAATGGCGCGATCGTACCAATCCCCTGCTTCATACTTCTTCCCTAAGACCCGATATTTTTCGGCTTCCACCAAATCAACCTTATGCTGATAATTCACCGGGGCATAGTGCGCCCAGTGCTGTAACTGCATTTGGTTCTGTGCCACGCGCTGTAATCCTTCTGACGTCTCATCTAGCTGTTGATTCAATTGTGCCAGAGCAAGTAGAGAATCATAAAAATAAAATGCGGGTTCACTGACCAGTCCCGCACCAGCCATAAAATAGCGTCTGACCTCAATTGCGTGGTTGTTAGCTGCTTCCATTTCTCCAAACAGGAAGCAAAGCATCAGCTTATACAAATAGAAAATGTATAACCCATACCCATCATTCGCAGACCGCAGCAGGGACAGAAATTCCGTCTCTTGCAGAGCTTCCCCAGACAAAATGGTGGGATGCTCCGCCAAATTCAGCAAATTTAAAAGAGGTTGCCAATAGATTCGGCAGTAATTGGCTGATGTCAATTGGTTAAGTTGCACCAACCCATTGCAGTAAGCACGAGTCTCCTGCTCCAAGGTCGTCAGGGACTGACCGCACCAAAAAGAATAGCTACAAAAATTGTGGGCATTATGCCCAGCATAATCTAGGTTTCCTACTTCTAGTCCAGTGGCATAGCCTTCTTGCAAGAGTATTAGCGTTTCTTTAATGTGAGATTTGCGTTGTAAAATATATAGTCCCAGAATTAGCAACACTTCAGGTTTAGTCGCTTTGGCATTTAGTTTTGAGACGACCTGGAGGGCTAATTGACCAAACTGTACTGCTAAATCCACATTTTGTAAAACATTACACATAATAAGACCATAGCTACTATAGCTAGAGGCTGAAGCCAATGTGTTTCCGTACTGAATGGATAGTTTGACTGACAAGCAAATCAGTAATGGGAACAAGGGGGAACCAGAGAGGTAAGCTGCTGGCATGATGCTAGTGGCAATCTGGACAATCGCGAGTTTTTCCGCATTCGTCATCGCGCTTAGATGAACTAAATCTTCAATCTCCCTGTCTCCAATCAGTTCGCTGATCTCTTGGATTGACCGTTGAATATCACTTGGTGTGGGTGTTTCAGGAAATCTTACCCCAAGTTGTTCCAGGAGCAATTGAGCGATCGCAATGGCTTCAGTAAATTTATTCTGGGAGGAATTTGCTTGAATTCTAATATAGTAAACATTGATCTTTTCCAATAAAGAGTGCGCCTGTGAGATGACAATATTAATGAACCGTTCCATCTGTTCAAAATCGCCGCTCAAGTAAGCAACTTCAGCCCCTAATTCATGCAGGGCAAGGGTTATTTCATATTGCTGTTGCCAAGCGTTTTCTCCCAGCAATGATAATCCGGCTGCGGCATAGTCGCGAGCTGCTTGATAAGCGGTGGTGGCTCTGGCTCTACGACAGGCAATAAAGTTGAGTTGTGCTAATTCATCTCGTTCTGATTGTTGAGTAATCAGAGATGTTCCATAGTTTAATTGATTGACCAGTTCAAAAATGCGATCTTCTCTTGCTTCTGGAAAAATCTGTTGTAAAAGCAGTTGTCCGATATGATAATGGGTTGTCTGTTTTTGGTCTTCGGGAATCAGTGAATAAGCAGCTTGCTGAACGCGATCATGTGAGAATTTATATTTGGCTAATTGTTTATCGGTATTCCTATTTTCCACCACCAATTCTTCATTATCATCTCCCTGATAAAACTTGTATATTTCACTAATAGGTAAAATCAATCCTTCCTGCAATGTCTTCCACAAATAATCTGCCGTTTCTATCTCAGATTGTTCCGAAACAATTGCCAGAGTTGCTAATTCAAACTGATTCCCGATACACGCAGCTAATTGCAAGATGTTTTGAGTTGATTCTGGCAATTTCTGTAATTGCAATGCCATGAATTCAACTACATTATCTGTAATTGCTTGCTGAGTCACTTGTGAAATATCACATTCCCAACACCCTGGCTCAAAATCAAATTGAATCAGATGCTCTTGATATAATGCTTTGAGAAACTGTGTAGCGAAAAATGGATTACCTTGAGTTTTCTGAGATACTAATTTAGAAAGGGGTAATGCTAAATTTCCTGTACATTTAAGTGTATCAGCAACTAACTGATTCACTTGCCCTTGACTTAATGGTGCTAAAGTAATCGTATTAATCGTGGCTGCGGTTTTTTGGATATCATTCAAAGTCAACATTAAGGGATGTGCTGGATTGACTTCATTATCACGATAAGCACCAATTAATAAAAGATGCTTTGTCTCAGCCATTAATAACTGCATTAACTTCAACGATGCCGAATCTGCCCATTGCAAGTCATCTAAAAACATCACTAATGGATGTTCTAAGCTGGTGAAGACTTGGGTGAATTTCTGAAATAATAAATTAAATCGATTTTGTGCCGCAGTTCCTGATAATTCTGGAGATGGTGGTTGGATACCAATTATTCTTGATAATTCGGGAATTACTTCAATAATTACTTGTCCATTTTCTCCAACAGCCTCTAATATTTGGTTTTTCCATTGCTGGATTTGTGCATCACTTTCGCTTAACAGTTGCCCCATTAAATCCCGGAATGCTTCCACAAATGCACTAAAGGGAATATTGCGTTGAAATTGGTCATATTTACCTTTGATAAAATAACCGCGTTGCCGCACAATTGGTTTATGAACTTCGTTGACAACCACAGTTTTACCAATTCCCGAAAAACCTGCTACCAGCATCATTTCTGTTGCACCAAGGCTAACTCGCTCAAATGCTTGGAGTAGAGTTGATACTTCGGTTTCTCGTCCATAAAGTTTGTCGGGGATGATGAAGCGATCGCACACATCCCGTCGCCCAATTGGGAAACTCTTAATTTCACCAGTTTTTTGAAGTTGAGTTAAACAATTTTCTAAATCAAATTTAATTCCTAATGCACTTTGATAGCGGTCTTCAGCATTTTTAGCCATCAATTTCATCACGAGATCACAAAGAACTTGGGGAATCTCTTCCCTATTCCCTAAAAGTGGTGGAAGTTTTGCAATATGACAATGCACTAACTCCATCACATCGTTTGATTGAAACGGTAATTCTTCTGTTAATAATTCGTAGAAAGTTACACCTAAAGAATAAAAATCAGTGCGATAGTCAATCCCCCGATTCATTCTGCCAGTTTGTTCTGGGGAAATATAAGCGAGTGTTCCTTCTAACACATTGGGATTGATGATCGTTTGAGTTTCCCGTGGTAGTAAAGATGCAATACTAAAGTCAATTAATTTAACTTCTTTGGTTTCGGGATTAATTAGAATATTCGCGGGTTTAATATCTTTATGAATAATCCGATCGCGGTAGAGTATATCTAAGGTATTGCACAGTGCGATCGCTATCTGTAAAAACTCCGTGAGATTTCGTAGACTTTCCCCTGTTACCCATTCTTTCAGAGAAATCCCCCCAAAGTCTTCCATCACCAACGCATACCCATTTTGATACGCTTGGAGGCTGTAGGTTTGGATGATTAGGGGTGAGTTGAGATTTTTGGCAATGGTGTACTGATTGCGAAACTGCACCAATTCGCTGAAACTGGGATAAGGATTTTTCAGCAGTTTAATCACTACTTTTAAGGAGTCAGTTTCTCGATACCCACGATAAACTAGGGTTCTCGAACCATTGTATAGTTCTTCGCTGACTTGATATCCGGGAATAGTAACCATACTGCTAAATCCTGACGATTTTCATATCTAGTATTCCCAGATATCTGAAGTTATTTACCAAACAGGCCGGAAATTTATACCGGAATTTCAATGATAAATTCTGTACCCTGACCTAGAACAGAGTTAAAACTCAATTTCCCACTGTGAGTTTCTTCAACAATAGACTTGGCGATCGCTAATCCCAATCCCGTCCCTTTACCCACAACTTTTGTAGTAAATAAGTGGTCAAAAATCTTTTGTTTAACTGATTCATTCATCCCCTTACCATTATCAGCGATCGCAATTTTCACGCCTTGATTTTCCAGGGAGGTTTTAATTATAATTCGGTTGGGATTAGACTTAATTTCTCTAAAATTACGTCCCGTATTTGATTCATCCAACGCATCAATGGCATTTGCCAGAATATTCATAAATACCTGATTCAATTGTCCAGCAAAACACTCAATCTTAGGTAAATTGCCATAGTCAGTTATTACTTCAATGGCTGGACGTTGTTCGTTTGCTTTCAAACGATGTTTGAGAATTAAAATCGTACTGTCGATACCTTCGTGGATATTAAACGGCACTTTGTAATCTTTATCAGTACGGGAGAAAGTGCGGAGACTAGTGCTGATATTTTTGAGGCGATCGCACGCCATCACCATTGAATCAATTATCTTGGGTAAGTCTTCTAAGGTATAATCCAAGTCAATTTCTTGGGCATGGTCGATAATTTCATCACCTGGATTGGGGAAACTTGATTGATAGAGTTTTAAGTGTTCAACAATATCCGCAAAACTTGGTTTAGTTTGTTGAAGGCTGGCAGAAATAAATCCCAAAGGATTATTCATTTCATGGGCTACCCCTGCTACTAAGTTACCCAATGCAGACATTTTTTCACTTTGGACAATTTGTAGATGTGCTTGTTGTAAGTCTTGTAGTGCTTGCCCGGCTTGTTGATACAGTCGAGCATTTTCTAGAGATATTGCAGCTTGAGAGGACAAGAGGTTAATCACGCTGAGGCGATCGCTAGTAAATACTCCTTGAGTTAAGCTATTTTCTAGGTAGAGAATTCCTACCAAATGCCCTTGATTAATAATTGGGGTACAAAATACACTTTGGGGTTGATGTTCCATCATATATTTCCCAATTACCCCAAGAATATCTGTTTTGCAATTGTCTATAACAACTGTTTGTTGAGTATTCTTGACGTAATTGATAACTTTTACGGGAATATCTTGACAATTGTCAAGTGGTTGTTTTTCAAGTATAGTTTGTATTTGATCGTCAGCAATAAAGGTAATTGCTCGGACTTCCCAATGATCATTTTGGGGAAGTAGCAATACAGCTTTTTTCGCGCCAGAATTTTCTAAGATAATACGGGTGAGACTGGTAACAAGTGTATCTAATTCTAAAGAACTGGAAATCGCTTGAGCCGCTTTGAGGACAGAGGTAAAATCTAAGATGTCGGAAATACTGGCGCTATTTTTGTTATTAGATGATGAAGTTCCATAAAAAGCAACAGTTTCTAGGGAGTTGAGGTTGATTCGTTGCTGTTGCAGGATGGGTTGGAGTAACTGAGGATAGGTTTTTTCAAGGTGATTAATTTTGGCTAATGCTCCCCAACGGGCATAGCAGTAGTAAGCTTCTTGCATATATGCTTGAGCCACTTTTTCTTTACCCCAATCGAGGTAAAATTTAGCTGCTAGTTCGTTAGCCAAAGCTTCTTCTTGAATGTATGCGTTTTCTTTGGCTCCAGCGATTGCGTGATCATATAAATCAATTGCCTCAAATCGCTGGCCTAAGACCGAATGACGCTCTGCCTCTACTAAATCAAACTTATGCTGAAAATTCATCGGTGCAACTGTGGCTCGAACTTTTAGGTGTTTCTGATTTTCGTCAACCCTCAAGAGTAATTTTGTTTGTTCAGAGGGTTCAACTTTAGAATAGAGAGATAGACGAGCCAAAGAATCATAATAATAGAAGACAGACACAGATAGCATTCCTGCACCACCTTTGAGGTGGCGCTCTCCTTTATCTGCATTGTTAACAGCCGCTAGAGCATCATCAAATAAGTAGCTAAAAATTAACTTAATTAGGTAAAATTCATGGAGTGTAAATTCATCATTCTCTTGGAGTAGAGCAGGTATAAGTTTTTCCTCATTCCAGTATTCATCAATCAACAAATCCGAATTAGTACTAGATTGCGTGAGAGCTTCAATAGTTCGTCGAAGAATACTAACTCGAATTGAGAAAGATTGACTACTCGCAAAATTTAACTCGTAGATTTTAATTTCTTTCAGCAGTATTTCTAATTTTTCCCCACTAACTAGATAGGTATAAAAAAGCCGGAAAAATGTTGCTACAATTATATGTACAAAATCTCCAACTTCTAACCCAAAAGTATAAGATTCTTTTAATAAATTGATTGCATCTCGAACAGGTAGTTTGTTAAATTGATTAAATGCAGCTACTTTGAAGTTAGTCATACTTTGAACATATTTTGCTTCAAATTTATCTACAATTCTTAAAGCTAACTGCCCAAATTTGTAGCCTTTTTCTAATTCGTCTAATACTGCATTCAAAACAATGGCAAAGTCAGCGTATCCTGGTGCTGAGAGTGGTGCATTGCCGTATTTAAGCGATAAATTCACTTGTTCACAGGCAATGATCGGAAATAGGTGGGGAGCAGCCTGATGCACAGAGGGAGTGAGGCTGATCATAATTTTTAGGGCAACTAAAGCTTGAGGATCAGTCATCAAAGGTAGATCAATTAGGCTTTCAATCTGGCGCTCTCCCAATATTGACAATGTGTTTTCTATAGCTTGATGAATGTCGGAAGAGGTAATAGATTTAGAGAAGAATATTCCAAGCTGTTGGAGAGTTTGGCATCCAATCTCGATTGCTTTAAGCATCTGCCCTTGTACCTGATAAGACTGAAGCTGAATCTCATAAACCTTGACTTTATCTAATAGATTTTTTGCTTGTTTAATAACAACTTTAATTAGCAAATCCATCTGTTCAAATTCATTATTTAGAAAGGCTGCTTCGGCGGCAGCTTGATATAAATCTAGCGTCAAATCATTAGCATTTTCCCAGCCATCACTAATCACTAACTGAATGCCCTGATTGAAATATTGGAGAGCTGCACCATAAGCGATCGCTTCTTTGGCTTTGCGACCTGCATTAAGATTTAGTTGAGCTAACTGTTGACGTTTTGTTGGCTGGGTAATGAGTGCGATTCCACAATTTAACTGACCGACAATCTCAAAAATTCGCTCTGACTGCTGGGCTTCTGATATATTTTCTAAAAGTAATTGCCCGATTTTGAGATGGGTTAACTGTTTCTGTTCTTCTGGAATCAGATAAGAGGCCGCTTGTTGGACGCGATCATGCAAAAATTTGTATATAGCTGTCTTTTCTCCTAACCTAAAGTCAGCCACTTGCGTGTCTATATTGTTTATTATCTGGTGACTGTTTTCTAATGATGAATCCTGATAAAACTTATAAACTTCACTAGTAGGTAAAATTAATCCTTCTTGTAAAGCCTTCCATAAGCTAACTGCCGTTTCTATTTTTGATTGTTCTGAAACTATTGCCAAGGTTACTAAATCAAACTGATTGCCAATACAAGCAGCTAACTGTAAGACTTGCTGAGTGGATTCAGGTAGTCTGCGTAATTGAGTCACCATAAAGTCTACGACATCATCTGTAACCGCTTGCTGATTCACCCGTGCAATATCACATTGCCAACAGCCTAGCTCAAAATCAAATTCAATCAACTTATCTTGATATAATGCTTTCAGAAATTGGGTAGCAAAAAATGGATTCCCTTGAGTTTTCTGCGATATCAATACAGAAAGCGGTAATGCCAAATCTTCTGTACATTTAAGTGTATCAGCAATTAACTGATTTATTTGTCTTTGAGTTAATGGTGCTAAAGTAATCGTATTAGTTGTGGCTGCTGTTTTTTCGATTTCATTTAAAGTCACCATTAGTGGATGGGCTGGGCTGACTTCATTATCACGGTAAGCACCAATTAAAAAAAAAGATGACCTATATCAGTCATTAATAGCTGCATTAACTTCAGCGATGCTGAATCTGCCCATTGCAAATCATCTAAGAACATCACTAAGGGATGTTCAGTACTAGGAAAAACTTGGGTAAATTTTTGAAATAATAAGTTAAATCTATTTTGTGCCGCCGTTCCTGATAATTCTATGGCGGGTAGTTGTTGACCAATAATGCGTTCTAATTCGGGTATGACTTCAATAATTACTTGTCCATTTTCTCCAACAGCATCTAATATTTGGTTTCTCCATCGCTGAATTTGAGCATCACTTTCGGTTAACAATTGACCCATTAAATCCCGAAAAGCTTGCACAAATGCACTGAAGGGAATATTACGTTGAAATTGGTCAAATTTACCTTTGATAAAATAGCCACGTTGCCGCACAATCGGTTTATGAACTTCGTTGATAACCGCAGTTTTACCAATTCCCGAAAAACCAGCTACCAGCATCATTTCTGTCGCCCCAAGGCTGACTCTTTCAAATGCTTGGAGTAGGGTTGATACTTCTGTTTCTCTTCCATAAAGTTTGTCGGGGATAATAAAGCGATCGCACACATCCCTTTGGGCAAGTGGAAAACTCTTAATTTCACCAGTTTCTTGAAGTTGAGTTAAACAATTTTCTAAATCAAATTTAATTCCTAATGCACTTTGATAGCGGGATTCGGCATTTTTCGCCATCAGTTTCATTACGATATCACAGAGAACTTCGGGAATAGTCAAATCAACCTCACCCCAACCCTCTCTTTGGTAAGAAGAGGGTGCTTGATGCGGGTCAGGTTTATTCATATTGGGTGGAAGTTTTGCAATATGACAATGCACCAACTCCATCGCATCATTTGACTGAAAAGGTAACTCACCTGTGAGTAATTCGTAGAAAGTTACACCTAGAGAATAAAAATCAGTCCGGTAGTCAATCCCCCGATTCATTCTTCCTGTTTGTTCTGGGGAAATATAAGCGAGTGTTCCTTCTAACACATTGGGATTGATGATCGTTTGAGTTTCCCGTGGTAGTAAAGATGCAATACTAAAGTCAATTAATTTAACTTCTTTGGTTTCGGGATTAATTAGAATATTCGCGGGTTTAATATCTTTATGAATAATCCGATCGCGGTAGAGTATATCTAAGGTATTGCATAGTGCGATCGCTATCTGTAAAAACTCCGTGATATCTCGTAGACTTTCCCCTGTTACCCATTCTTTCAGAGAAATCCCGCCAAAGTCTTCCATCACCAACGCATACCCATTTTGGTAAGGTTCCAGGCTGTAGGTTTGGATGATTAGGGGTGAGTTGAGATTTCTGGTAATGGTGTACTGATTGCAAAACTGCACGAATTCGCTGAAACTCGGATAAGGATTTTTCAGCAGTTTAATCACTACTTTTAAGGAGTCAGTTTCTCGATACCCACGATAAACTAGGGTTCTCGAACCATTGTATAGTTCTTCGCTGACTTGATATCCGGGAATAGTAACCATACTGCTAAATCCTGACGATTTCCATATCTAGTATTCCCAGATGGGTAAAGGAATTCATAATTTAAAAGAATACAAAAAATAAATTATCCGATAGTAAAAAGCTCACTAAGCGTCAACTGAAATTGTCGAAATCAGTAGCTTGCGTTTCTACAGCTTTGTTAAGTTTGCTCTGGGGCTGGCGATCGCTTATGCTAAATTCAGCCTGATTTGAATTATCTTCTGTGGACAGAAACCGCGAACCGTTTATCAGTCTGGCACTTTACCACGCCTTTAAATGGTCGGTCGTCAGCCCCATGCTTCACACTTACTTTCGGGGCCAGATTTATGGTACGGAAAATGTCCCCCAATCAGGGGCGTTGCTGGTAGTGAGTAATCACGCTAGTTACTTTGACCCGCCGATTGTCTCCAACTGTGTACGTCGTCCAGTGGCGTACATGGCTAAGGAAGAGTTATTTAATATTCCCATATTGGCACAAGCGATTAAATTGTACGGCGCTTACCCGGTGAGTCGGGGAAATGCCGATCGCAATGCCATCCGTTCCGCCCTAGAATATCTTGATAACGGTTGGGCTGTCGGTGTTTTTTTGCAAGGTACCCGCACCTCAGATGGTCGAATTACAGACCCCAAAAGAGGCGCATTGCTGCTGGCGGCGAAAGCAAAAGCCCCAATATTGCCGGTAAGTGTCTGGGGTACTGAGGGGATTTTACAAAAAGGATCGTCCCTACCTCGCGCAGTTCCCATCACTGTGAGAATTGGTAACTTGATTGATGCTCCCAGTTCCACTAATAAAGAGGAATTGGAAGCGTTGACACAAAAGTGTGCCACGATAATTAATGAAATGCATGATTTAGGACGATGAGTTAGACAAGCCAGAGATATATGCTTTAGGGAGGTAGCGATGTCTACGGCGGTAAACTAAGCCCCTTAATTTCTGTATGTTTAAAGTCAACTTAGTAAATAGACATAGGCGTGAAAAAGAATTGTTTTGACGTAGCAATGCTACGTCTCTCTGCAAGGGTTCTAGATAACGCATATTTAATTTCACGCCTATGTCTAATGCTTTTAATCCAAAATCCAAAATCTAAAATCTAAAATTGATATGAGCGGCTTTGAAGCCAAAAATTTTTGGGAGCGATTAAATAATCTGGCGTTAGTCCGCTTTTTGCTTTTGCTTGCTTCTGGCTGGGCAATTGTACAACTTTTAGCTTACTTTGAAGCGGTCATTGTTATTTTTACATTTGCTGCAATTTTGGCTTTTTTACTCAGCTATCCTGTACAATGGCTGCGGCGTTTTTTGCCCCACAGTGTAGCTGTTGGTGTCGTTTTCTTGCTCAGTATTGTGATTATTGGCAGCCTGATAATTACCGTGGGCTTAACGGTTTTATCTCAAGGACAACAATTAATTGACAGTATAACTGGCTTTGTAAATTCTTTAATACCTCTATTAGAGCGACTAGAAGGGTTTTTGCGAAACCGTAATTTGCAGATAGATTTAAGTTTTCTTCAAGAACAATTACGAAACCAAGCTGTATCAACTCTTGTTACTAGTTTAGCTATTTTACAAGGGTTTATGACGAACTTTGTGACATTTGTCTTAATTGCAGTTGTGGCTTTTTTCATGCTATTAGATGGAGACAAGCTCTGGAACTTTATCATAAAGATAGTACCAAAACAGCGCCGCAATAGATTTACAAATATAATCAGACGCTCCTTTCTCGGATTTTTTAGAGGTCAGTTATTATTAAGTGCATTTCTCACAACTACGACTTTTCTAGTTTTTTTAATATTAAAAGTACCTTTTCCTTTGATATTATCAGTGATAGTCGGAATTGTTGATATCATTCCTGGCATAGGAGCAACATTAGGAGTCAGCACAGTGACTCTATTTGTGTTGTCTCAAGGTGTTTGGTTAGCATTAAAAGTGTTGATAGCTTGTATTGTCCTCCAGCAAATACAAGACAACTTGATTGCGCCCCGAATTATGCAAGATGCGCTGAATCTTAATCCTGTAGTGGTATTTTTTGCTTTGCTAGTAGGCGGTAGAGTCGCAGGATTACTAGGTGTTTTTATATCTATTCCCATCGCTGGAGTAATTGTATCTTTATTTGAAATTGATGAAATGAAATCAGAAGTTTAGTTATTAATTTTTGGTCAGGAAGTACCTTTTAGTTAATAATGTAAAAATAGCCATCTACAAATAAAGATTGGGGAATGATGTCAGATTTAAGAGCGCAATTAACAGAAATTGTGGATGAGGCAGAGTGGGAGTGGCTAATTCCTCATGTACAACGAGATGCAGTAATTTTGGTGGCACCTGAGTTAAACTTGCTGGATGTTGGAGTAGCGATCGCCAGCGATAACATACCATCAGTGCAACAGTGGATTGATGAGCAATTGATTACTAAACCGACGATAGTACAGGTGGGAGAATGGAATGGCGATCGCGACAAGCGATTTCATACCCTGATTGTCCAGCCTTACGTTTTGGTGCAGGAAATATTCGCTGCTTAATTTGTAAGCAAGATCGGCGAAAACAGAGCAACTTCACCAGACAGGACTAAGCCTCGTGCATCATTAGGAGTCGCTTTAGCCTAACACACCGGAGTTTAGACATTAAGACTCCATCTCTGCCAATTCTAACCAGCGTTCAGTCGCCAGATCAATTGCTTGCTTGAGCGATTCCACCTTTTCATAGAGTTTCTGCACTTGGCTATAATTACCGGAAGAAACATTCGCTAGTGTTTTCTCGGTTTCTGCTTTCTCAGCTTCTAACTGGGCAATTTTACCTTCCAACTGCTCAAATTCTTTTTTTTCCCAGTTGGATAACCTCCGCCGCTTTGTATTGTCTACATCTTTGGGCGAAGACGTAACATTTTGGACTTCGACATTTTTGGGCTTCTCTTTAGTATTGGCTGCTTGCTGCTGTGCTTCTTCAGCTTTTTTAAAGTCTAAATAAACTGAGTAATTACCTGGATATTGCCGGAGATTACCGCCCTCTTCAAAGGAAAATACTGTGTCGATGGTACGATCAAGAAAGTAGCGATCGTGAGAAACTACAATTACACACCCAGCAAAATCCTCTAAATAATCCTCTAATATTGCCAAGGTCTGGACATCTAAATCATTTGTCGGTTCATCTAAAATCAATACATTCGGCGCACCCATCAAAACCCGCAACAGAAATAAACGTCTTTTTTCTCCACCAGAAAGTTTATGAATTGGGGCATACTGCTGATTACCAGGAAACAGGAACCGCTCCAACATTTGGGAAGCAGTAATTTGAGTCCCATCGGTAATTTTGACAAATTCTCCTTCTTCTTTGATGTAGTCAATCACGCGCTGATTTTCGTTCATTTTTGTCAGCAATTCTTCAGAATGCTGGTCAAAATAACCAATGTGAATTGTAGTACCAATTTCCGCAATCCCCGAATCTGGCTTAACCCGCCCAGTAATCATATCCATTAAAGTGGATTTACCAGCACCATTAGCGCCGATGATGCCAATGCGGTCTTCTCGTCCAAATTCGTAGGTAAAATTATTAATCAGGGTACGTCCATCGTAGGCTTTAGAAATTTGATTTAATTCAATAACTTTTTTGCCAATGCGACGACCAACTGTAGAAATATCAACTTTACCCTGAACTTGTTTAAATTCAGTATCCCGGAGAGCATGAGCGCGGTCAATTCTAGCTTTTTGCTTAGTACTTCTAGCTTTCGGGCCTTTTTTGAGCCATTCTAACTCGCGCCGCAATACGCCTTGATGTTTACGTTGACTGCTAATAGCAGATTCTTCAGCTAAGGCTTTCTTTTCCAGGTAATACGAATAGTTACCTGTATAGGTGTAAATGTCGCCTCGGTCAATTTCAATGATTCTATTAGTAACCCTATCCAAAAAGTAGCGGTCATGAGTTATTAGAAAAAGTGCGCCGCGATAGCGATTCAAATAACTTTGCAACCATTCTACAGAAAGAGCATCAAGATGGTTTGTCGGCTCATCCATCAGCAAAACATCGGGTTCTGATAGCAATGCTGATGCTAAAGCAATACGCTTTCGATAGCCTCCAGATAAAGTGCTTATTTTGGCATCAAAGTCAGAAATTCCTAATTTTGTGAGGATGATTTTGGCATTAGTTTCTAGTTCCCAAGCACCACTCGTATCCATGCGTTGCATCACCACAGAAAGGCGAGACATCAGTTGGCTATCATCTGGATAGTGAACCAATTTATCTGAGAGTTCTTCATACTCACGCACCAAAGCCATGTGTTCGCCACTGTCAGCGAAAACTTGCTCTAAAACTGTGTGATTTTCATCTAAATCTGGCTGCTGGGGTAAGTAGATAATTTTAGAACCAGAGTTGACTAAAATTTGACCACTATCTATTGATTCTAGACCAGCGATCATTTTTAATAAGGTTGATTTACCAGAACCATTCGTACCAATTAAACCAACTTTATCCGTAGCATCGAGGCTAAAGCTAGCATCTTTTAAAATTTCCTTGATGCCAAAGTCTTTTTTTACTGATTGTAGTGTAAGAATACTCATAAGATTTAAGTCATTAATTATTTTTCATTATTCAGTAGGCAAGGCACATACCCTACCTAGATTGAATTCTATACAAATAAATCCAAGGGTAAATGTCCATACATCTCGTTGATTCCCTCTTCATCCTCAGACTGACAAGATACTAATACACCACGATGATGTCCAGCATAAGAATCGAGATAACACAAGCCATTTTTACCATTTAATTTGATATAAACTGGCCCTTCAGGTGTAAGTAAATTGTCTGGTGGTTCATAACCCAAAGCCAGAGAATAAGTTTTCATAGCCAGTATTCCTTCTTCTGCTGTATCAGCACAAATTCCTAAAATTTGGTAATCAGCAAGCTTGGTGAGCAAAATTAAGGCACTACGAACTACAATTTTTTCTGATGGGTTAAGAATAGGCGCAATGTCTAGACAGTTGAATTTCTTCAGTATTTTTTTTGCTTCTTCGTCGGTGAGATTTTGAGGATTGGGGGTTGACATAAACTTCAATTATTATCTTTTTGGTTTTTCTTTTGTGTTTTAGTTGGAACTAGCCAAACTTACTAAGTATTATTTACTCGAATTCAGGTTGATTTTGGACATTCCCAAGGTTGAACATGAAGGGGACGCCGCTTTTTGAGTCACCACCCATAACAAGGACTTTTGGCATCTGAGCGCCGCCACTCTTCCAAGCTTCAATTGCTTCTTTTTGTAGAACCAACTGCCCTCCTTGGGCTTTGAGTGTCTCTGCTAAGAGCCTTTGAGATTCTGCTTTACCTTTGGCGCGATTCACATCTGCTTGTGCTTCTTGTTCAGCTTCCCGTGCTACATAAACGGCTCTTTGCGCCCTCTGTTCAGCAATTTGTTTTTCTTCGACTGCTTTGGCAAATTCTGGTGAGAACGCTAAGTCAACTACGCTAGTATCTAACACAATTATCCCATATTTGTCTAAGCGATCGCCTAACGCATTATCAAAGTCTTCTTTCAATTCACTTCTTTTGGTAATTGCTTCTTCTACTGTTCTTCTGGCTGCTGCAATTTTAAATGCTTCTTGTGTCTGAGGTGCAATGATTTTTGATACAATATTTTCTAAGGTTCCTTGTTTCCTTCTAACTTCAACTACCTTTATCGGGTCGAGGCGAAAGTTAATCGCAAATCTCGCAGATAAATTTTGCAAATCCTTAGTCGAACTCTCTGCTGGCACTTCAAATTTTTGCACTGTCAAATCATACACATCTATCACTGTGATAAAAGGCGGTTTTAGGTGAATACCTTCTAATAAAGCGCCATCTCTAGCTTTACCCAAGATGCTGATCACTCCTGCTTGTCCAGGATTAATAATGATAAAGGAATTTAGTCCGAGAATCACTAGTATTGCTAATACAATTCCTAAAACTGTGGTTTGCCAATTTCCCAATTGCTGATTTTTCAAATTCCTCTCTCCAGATGAGTGATGAGTACTGTTAGCGGATAGCTAGGGTTTAGCCCGTGCTGAGTTAGGAGTTAAAAGAAGAGACGCGATTAATCGCGTCTGTACAAGAGACGCGATTAATTGCGTCTGTACAAGAGTTAGGAGTTAGGAGTGATTATTCTGCTTCTTGTTTCCATTCCCCAGTCCTAAGTAATAATAGTACGGATAAATCTGAGAGTATTGACACTCCCACGACTTGAAGCCGTGGGATTCTTGGTTCACCGAGCCGACTTGTCTGAACCTGTTGCCAGATTCAAATAGAGGTCGTTCTCTCCCCAAGCGCTGATCCCGGTGTGCCCCACCGTACTTAATCCCTTCGCTAAAATATTCAGCGCTGCATTCTCATCCCGGTCTAAAACAGTCCGGCAATGTGGGCATTGATGAGTTCTGGTTGACAAAGTTTTTGTCACCACCAGACCACAATTAGAGCAGTTTTGGCTTGTCCACTGGGGAGCAACAGCAATAGTTATTTTGCCGTACACCTTACCAAAATACTCTAACCAAAGCCGGAACAAATACCAGGAAGCGTCACTGATACTTTTAGCTAATTTCTGGTTTCTAACCATGTTCTGCACTTGCAAGTTTTCATAGGCAACCAAATCGTTAGACTGGATTACGCACCTTGCTAACTTCACAGCAAAGTCTTTACGCTGCCTACTCACTTTTAAATGCTTTGTTGCTAGTTTATTCCTAGCTTTTTTGTAGTTGCTAGATTGAATCTGCCCTTTACGGAATTTATTGTAAACTCGTTTTTGCAAGCGTTTTAACGCTTTCTGGGACTTTCTTAGAACAAGAGGGTTTTCTACCTTGTTCCCGTCAGAATCAGTGTAGAAATGATTTAACCCCGCATCCAATCCAACTACTTTTTTGCTTGGATGTACCTTGATTTCACGCTCTACGGCGATGCAGAATTGGGCATAATAGCCATCAGCGCGTTTAACCAAGCGGACACGCTTAATGTCTTTGACTTGGTAAAAATGTAAGTCGTAGGTTCCAACTAATTTAAGTTTCCCAATTTCAAACCCGTCTGTCAGAGTTAAGTACTTCCTGTCCTCTGATAACTTCCATCCTGTGGTTTTGTATTCTACAGAATGTCCACGCTTTTTGAATTTTGGAAAACCCTTTTTGCCTGAAATCTTTTTCTTGCAATTATCGTAGAATCGAGAAATTGCAGACCAAGCTTTATCAGCCGATGCCTGCCTTGCCATTGAGTTGAGCTTACCCGCCCACTCAAAATTAGCGGACAACACCTTGCAATAAGCACTTAGATCGTACTTACCAATTTTTAGATTATCTAGCCAATAACGAACACAAGAATTTCGGACAAACAAAGCAGTTCTGATAGCTTGATCAATCAGATTAAACTGTTCTTGTTTGCCCTTTAACTTGAATTCGTAGACTAGCAAATCACCGCCTCTTACGCTCTACTACCAGCATAACATATTGAAGATGGTTTTAGCTAAATGGGGCAGCGGATGCAAGGCGCTTCTCTTCTCTACCTTGGGCTGCGCCAACCAGACGTGAAATATTTTTGGGATTTCAGGATTTTACTGATCGGCTTTCTGCTTCAATAGCTGTAATCATGGATGCAAAGAAGTGCTAAAGGGCTAAATAATATGCCGCAATATTTCGGAAAACTACCCACTACTAGCCAAGCTTGGACAACTGTTAGCAATGTAAAAGCTGTAACCTGGGACAATATTATTATTAATTTTGACTGTGGCAACTCACGCCTTACCATCAGCGTACTTGCTCCCAATTTAATCCGCGTGCGTTTCGCACCAACTGGGGAATTTATGCCCCGCCGTTCTTGGGCAGTGACGTTAGATGATGCAGAATGGGCTACAACACCTTTTGCGGTGCGGGAAACTGAAGCAACGATAGAAATTGAAACAGCACAGATTCGTGTGTGCGTCCAGAGGGAAAAGTGCCGCATCACCTGTTTTGACAAAGCTAATCGTCCCTTTGCCCAAGATGCAGAGATGGGGATGGGTTGGCGGATGGGCGCAGTTGCAGGGTGGAAGCAAATTGCAGCCGACGAACATTTTTATGGCTTTGGTGAACGCACAGGCTGGCTGGATAAACTCAGCGAGGTCAAAACCAACTGGACAACGGATGCTTTAGATTATGATGCACTTACTGATGAAATGTACCAAGCAATTCCATTTTTTATGGTTTTGCGCCCTGAGGTAAGCTATGGCATCTTTTTCAACACCACTTTTTGGAGTCAGTTTGATATCGGTGCTGAACAACCAGGTATTTGGAAGATGGAAACTCGCGGTGATGAATTGGATTATTACATTATCTACGGCCCCGAACCTGCCCAAATCTTGGAGACTTACACTCAGCTAACTGGGAGAATGCCATTACCGCCAAAATGGGCGTTAGGTTATCATCAATGTCGCTGGAGTTACGATTCAGAAACCGTTGTGCGGGAACTGGCAAAGGAATTTCGCCAACGCCGCATTCCTTGCGATGTTATCCACTTGGATATTGACTATATGCAGGGCTATCGAGTATTTACTTGGAGTCCTCAACGCTTTCCCAACCCAGCAAAACTGATTAGTGATTTAGCAGAGGATGGTTTTAAAACAGTCACAATCATTGATCCTGGTGTGAAGTATGAACCAGAAGCCAATTATGATGTTTTTGACCAAGGAATAGAAAACGACTATTTTGTGCGTAAAGCTGATGGTGCGTTGTTCCACGGCTACGTTTGGCCTGAGAAAGCTGTTTTTCCTGACTTTTTACGTCCTGATGTGTGTAATTGGTGGGCTGATTTACACAAAAGCTTAACTGATATCGGTGTGGCAGGAATTTGGAATGATATGAATGAACCTGCCATAAACGATCGCCCTTTCGGCGATGATGGTGAAAAGATTTGGTTTCCGCTAGATGCACCGCAGGGCGGAGAGGAGGAAAACTCTCAATCCAAAATCCCAAATCTAAAATCTAAAATTGATGTGACTCATGTAGAAGTGCATAATTTGTATGGGTTGATGATGGCTAAAGCTTGTTATCAAGGGTTGCAACGGCATCGAAGCTCAGAGCGATCATTTGTGTTAACGCGATCGGGTTATGCTGGTGTGCAGCGCTGGTCTTCTGTGTGGATGGGGGATAACCAATCGTTGTGGGAGCATTTAGAAATGTCTCTGCCGATGCTTTGCAATATGGGACTTTCGGGTGTGGCGTTTGTGGGTTGCGATATTGGCGGGTTTGCTGGTAACGCCACAGCTGAATTATTCGCTCGGTGGATGCAGGTAGGAATGCTTTACCCATTGATGCGCGGTCACTCGGCAA
Source organism: Nostoc sp. JL33 (assembly GCF_017114985.1). Lineage (GTDB taxonomy): Bacteria > Cyanobacteriota > Cyanobacteriia > Cyanobacteriales > Nostocaceae > Nostoc. The sequence goes on from NZ_JABXKP010000012.1 coordinate 35,445, forward strand.
TGTCTACTGCTCGTCATGAACCTTGGGTATTTGGCGATCGCGTTGAAAATATCTGTCGAGAATACATTAATCTACGTTACCAACTACTTCCTTATATTTATACTCTTTTCTGGGAAGCGGCAACAACGGGCGCACCGATTTTAAGACCACTATTGTACCACTTCCCCAACGATCCGAAAACCTATAGCCTCTACGATCAAGTATTGCTAGGTGCGTCGCTGATGGCTGCACCAATTTACCGCCCTGGAGTTGAGCATCGATCTGTCTATTTACCTGCCGGCACTTGGTATGATTGGTGGAGTGGCGATCGCTATCAAGGCCCGATTCACATTCTTGCTCATGCACCACTCGAAAGAATGCCACTGTATGTTCGTAGTGGTGCGATCGTTCCCATGCAACCTGTCAGGCAATACGTTGATCAAGCCCCACTCGACGAGATCCGATTACGCATTTGGCCTGGGAATAACGAATATCAACTATTTGAAGATGATGGACACACAAACGAGTATCAAGATCAAAAGTTTTCCTTAGCAACTATCAGCGTATTTATTGAGTCTAATCAAACAGTAGTTGAAATTGGAGCGAGAATCGGAGAATGGACACCTCCACCGCGTGAAGTGATTGTAGAACTTGTTGGTGTTGGAGAGCAACGTTTCCCAGATGATGGTAAGCGACATACTCTGCAATTCTGAACCACCTTTGTGGTGATTCTCAATTCTGTTAGAAAAAGTATGCATAAGGATAGATGAAAATCAAGTCAAGGAGTAACATAAAATACAAATAAGCTCAATAGTTCAATCGTAAGAAATACGGAACTTTACTACGCTAGATAGATGCGGTTAGAGAACACTAAATGTTAAATATTAACCGCTTGCGGCTGCAAGATAGATATATTCCGACAAATTCACTTGTGGCAAAAGTTGCAGGTGCGATCGCTGTTTTTGTTGGCAGCTTGGTACTAGTTGGCTGGTGCTTTGGCATTGAAGTTCTTAAGCGCGGCTTCCCTGGTAGTCCTGCCACAATGAAAGTCAATACAGCGCTATGTTTTGTCCTGTGTGGTATGTCGCTGTGGCTATTTTTAAAAGCACAGAGGAGTAGGGGGGAAAGAACAATTGAAAATTCCCCCCATAGTTCGCTTCTAATTTCTAGAGTCTGTGGAATAGCTGTCACCACAATTGCTGCGCTTACACTCTGTGAATATCTATTTGGCTGGAATCTCGGCATTGACGAGCTACTGTTTCGTGATTCGCCAACTAGTATAGGGACATTGCATCCGGGGCGAATGGGCGCGAACACAGCACTGAACTTTATGCTGGTCAGCGTCGCCCTACAGATTTTGATTCATCCAAAAACCCACCGCAGTTATTGGTATGCCCAGATTATCGCTGGGATCGCGACTTTAATTTCCTTTCAGGCGCTGATGGGCTATGCCTATAAAGTGAAAGTTCTCTATGGAGTTGCCCCTTATACAACATCAATGGCGTTACATACGGCGGTGTTGTTCCTCTTATTAAGTATCGGCATTCTGTGGGCACAGGCAGAAGAGGGGTTAATGAGGGTAGTTACAAGTGATACTGACGGCGGCTTACTTGCACGTCATTTATTAATTGCCGCGATCACAGTACCTTTTGGATTAGGGTGGATTATTGTTGAAGGTCAACGGGCAGGACAATACGATTCGGCGTTTGCAGTATCAGTGTTTGCGATCGTCCTGATTGTGATTTTTACTATTTTGATTTGGCAAAGTGCCAGGGCAGAGCAAGCACTCCTAAATCAGCAAAAATGGCTAGAGGATGTGTTAAATCTGATGCCAAGACCGTTGCTATTTATTGAACCAGGAACGGCGCGGGTAACTTTTGCCAATCGCTCTGCTAACGAATTAGCTGGGGGCGAATTTCCCAAAGGTGTACCAGCCACAGAGTATCACACAGTTTACCACTACACAGATGCGGCTGGCGATCGCATCCCCAATCAGCAAATGCCAGGAGTGCGGGTTGCCCTTGGGGAACGCCTGAATGGATTGGAGGTAGACTGGCACACTCCCGGTGGTGTGCGCTCTCTATTAGTATTTGCTGATACCCTGCCAGCAATGCACGGTCATCCGGCTACCTGTATCTTGGTCTTCCAAGAAATTAGCAACCTCAAGCAGGCACAAAAAGCCCTCTCGTTAGGTTACAAAAGGCTAAAGCTACTATTCGACACAGCTAACGATTTACTATCGAGCCAGCAACCAGTAGTACTAATCGATAGCGTCTACCGAAAACTAACAGACCAAATTGCTTTAGATATTTACTTTAACTATTTGGTTGAGGATAACTCTCAGGTAATGCGGTTGAGGTCTTACAGTGGCATTTCCCAGGAGATGGCAAAGGAAATTGAATGTTTGGCAGCTGGTGAAGGGGTTTGTGGTAGTGTAGCGCAGAAACGCCATCCCATAGCTGTAGAGAATGTGCAGCAATCAACTGACCCGCAAACAGAATTGATTCGCTCTTTAGGGATTACTGCTTATTATGCATACCCATTGATTGCCCAAGGACAGCTGTTGGGTACTCTTTCTTTTGGCAGCCGCACTCTGTTAAGCTTCACCGAGAATCAATTGGGGATGATGCAAGCAGTATGCGACCAAATAGCGATCGCAATGGAACGGGCTAGTTTAATTGCTTCTCTGCAACAACAAACAGAGCAGTTACAAGAGGCCAACCGGATGAAAGATGAGTTTCTGGGGATATTGTCTCACGAATTGCGATCGCCCCTGAATGCCATCCTTGGCTGGGCGCAATTACTGCAAAGAAGTAAGCTCAGTGAAACCCTAATGGCTAGGGCTGTGGAGACAATTGAGCGCAACGCGAAAGCGCAAACCCAGCTAATTGAAGACTTGCTGGATATATCGCGGATGATTAGAGGTAAGTTACGCCTGAATGTCGGTACTTGCAATTTGGTTTTGATGATTGAGTCAGCTATTGAGACTGTTAGGCTAGCCGCCCAGTGTAAGGAAATCGATTTAAGATTTTCCCTCATTCCCTCAAAAGAAACGCGAAATGCGCCACCGGAGATACTGCCCGTGGTGACTTTCGCGCCAAATTCAGATTTAAGATTAAGAATCAATCACGAAAACCTAGAATCAAGAGAAGCACAATCCCAAACCAATCAATACTCAGAGTCCAGCAAGCTTGGCGAAAATTCTCAATTCTTAGTTTCCGGTGATTTCGAGCGCTTGCAACAAATCATCTGGAATCTGCTATCCAATGCCATCAAATTCACACCCGTAGGAGGACGGGTAGAGGTGCAATTGTCACTAGCCAGTGAGCAAGAAGCCCAAATTCAGGTGATTGACACAGGTATTGGTATCAGCCCTGATTTTCTTCCTTACGTCTTCCATCGCTTTCGTCAAGCTGATAGTTCTAACACTAGATTGTATGGTGGATTAGGACTAGGATTAGCGATCGTCAGTCATTTAGTAGAATTACATGGCGGTACTGTCCACGTAAATAGTCCAGGTAAAGAACAAGGAGCGACGTTTACAGTCAAAATACCACTTCTGAAGAGTCAACCCTTTTGCCCTTGTGCCCCTTTGCCCCTCTCTCCCCCTCTTCCCCTCTCCCTGTTTGGCGTGCGCGTGCTGGTTGTAGATCACCAAGCCGATACCCGTGAATTTATGATCACAGTACTCCAACAGTGCCAAGCGGAAGTTCAGGCTGTAGCATCAGTTGAAGAAGCATTGCAGATAATTATACAGTGGAAACCAGATGTTTTAGTCAGCGACATCGGTATGCCCCAGGAGGATGGTTATTCTTTGATCCGCAAACTGCGATCGCAACCACCAGAATTAGGGGGTAATATTCCCGCCGCCGCGTTAACAGCTTATGCTAGGGCAGAGGATCGGATGCGAGCTATACAAGAAGGTTATCAGCTGCATTTACCTAAGCCTATTGAAGCAGCTGAGTTAGCTACAGTAGTCGCCAGCCTTGTTGGAAGGACTTAGAGGCAATAGGGAATGGGGAGTGGGGAGTGGGGAGTGGGAAATAAAAATTAAATTTTGCCCCATCCCCTCGTATATTTTTATTATAAATAATTATCGTAAATTAAAGGGTTTAAGACTCCAACCATTAGAGGTAGCGCTCCCTTTCTCCCTACAGCCCTTCTCAAGACAGGAGACGCTGTTGCGCGTTCGGGCATCCTACGGCAGGCGCTAGCCACGCGCGTGAGGGAGTGCTTGGGAGACGCTGCTTGGCAACGGTGGCTTGGCCTCCACTCAGTTTCAGTCGGAGTTTAAATAAGAGTCTGTTCGCGAATAGCGTGCCGTAGGCAAAATGTCTTTAATGGAAGAATGCGTGAATGCGTGAATGCATGAATTGTTATTGTGTATTGGGGCGATGTTTTAACTACCGAGACTCAGGAGTTTGTTGCAGGCGTAATAAACTATCGTAAACCTGCCGTTTTAACATATTGTTATTTTGTAGTTCTATAGTAATTTTGTTGAACTGATCAAAGCTCAAACCATTATCTTCGACAATTTTTTGAGCGCGAGTACAGTAATTCACTGCGATATCTTGAGCCTTCTTTGGAAGACCATTTATGCTGCCAGAATCGTTACAAACAATCTTGGGAATTTCTCCATTGCCAATAAGTTTTTTAATTTCTCCAAAGGCATTTTGACGTGCTGGCTCCATTGCTAGCACGGCTTGAGCGTAGCTGTCGATTTCAGTATTGTTAACTATTGGTGATGGAGTTTGACCATAAGCTTTTGAACCCAATGAAAAAGCGTTGGAAATCACTCCCGCAGTAGCGATCGCGCCGAAAAAGAATGATTGGGAAAGGATTCGCTTTCGGCTATATCGGGAAAATAAATCGGAAATTTTCTTCATATAGTGTGTGGCACAGAACTACATCAGGCATATTATAAGGACTTTGAATTATTTTCGGAGTTGGAAGTTCCAGCAACTGCTCAATACATCAAGCTTTTATATTTGATTGTTAATTTCCTTGGCATACTTTACAAAGTTCGATTATTTTAGTCTGGAGTGTTGATATTTCTGATGCTCCTTGCTTGAGGCTGACTTCTAACTCCAATAGTAGGGGTAAGCAAGAGATTAACTGTTGCACTGAAAGCAGCTTGATTTCTTGCTGTAAGAAATAGATCCGTTTGGGATTACCGATATCAGCAGCTTGAGCGATCGCTTGTTGATTGCGCTCCCCACTTTCTATCATAATCTTCACCCACAGCCATGTGCGAAATTGCCCAATCAGCGTGGCGACTATCCGTAATCCCGGCTCGGAAGCATTGCTCAAATCTGCCAGTGTCGTCAAAGCTTTACCTGTATCTCCTGTTCTGATTGCTGCTGCTAATTGTAAGCTATTTTGAGTAGTATTTCTTACTAACTTGGTAACAGTATCTGTGTCTAAAGGCTTGTTGCTACCTTGGGCATATAACCGCAGTTTCTCTAACTCATTGTAGAGCAGCCGTGTATCATTTCCTACTGATTCTGCCAACAACTGGGCAGTATTGGCAGTCAGTTTCACGCCCACAGTCTGGGCTGCTTGATTAACAGATTGCACCAGTAATTCTGTTTTCCAAGGGGGAATGAGGGGAAATTCTCGGAACTCGGTAGCAAACTGTTTTAACAATTTCGTGGATTTGAGGCGTTCATCTGGCTTGTTACGGCTAGTGAGCAACAAAAATGAGTTTTCTGGAATGACAGCTAGCGATCGCACCAATTCTGCTAACACATTCTCTGGACAGTGCTGAAACAGAGTAGTATTTATCAGCCATACCAAGCGCCCACCAGCGCCAAAAGTGGGTGTCATCGCCTGATTTAACCCCTGGATCGCAGCATCAGCTTGATCTGCGGGGAATGAAGTGTAATTAAAACTTATCCATTGGGGATCGAGGACGCGATCGCGCAGCATAGCGATCGCTTTTTCTATAGCAAAATCATCCTCACCCCAGTAAACATAGATTGGCATAGATTAACCTCTTAGTAGATTGGGGATTGAGCATTTGTGAAGAGTTAATATTTATAACTCCTAACTCCTAACTCCTAACTCAGTACAGACGCGATTAATCGCGTCTCTACCCACTCCCCACTCCCCACTCCCCACTTCCCACTCCCAAAACTAAATACTTTTGAAATCATTCTGTTAATCTGGATAATTTTCCCTAAAATCTATCAAGTGAGAGCATGAGGCTATAAAGATTGGACGACAACTATCAAACTTACTTAAATCGGTTAGCACGGCTGACGCTGCCAGAAGCCTACAGATCTCAAGCCCAGCATATTCAGGAATCTTCTAAATTTCAGCCAGATTCTGGGTTGAGACAAGCAGCGTCCTTTCCTGGCTATACGCTAATTACCCCGCCTGCGGCAGAAGAAGAATCACAAAACTCTGCTTTCTATGCCAAATTACAGACTTACCAACAGGAACTTTTACAGTTGCCTGTAAACCGTAATTTGATTGTACCTGTACCTCCTGCTAGCTTCCATCTGACTTTAGCGGATTTAATTTGGGAGAATGCTTACCTTGATGCCTACGAAAAAAATCCCAAATTTGACGAGGAGTTAAACTCTTGTTTAGCCGAAATGTTTCAGCAATATCAACAATTGATGACAAACAGGAGTCATCCGATTAAATGGCAAATGTTGGGACTAATACTGATGCCAAGAGCTGTAGCCGTTTGTTTAGTACCCAAGGATGAACGCTGCTACGAGGAAATTATTAAATTTCGCCGAACAATCTATCAAAATCCCAAGTTAATTGCTTTGGGTATTGAGCAGCATTATCATTTCACAGCCCATGTTACATTAGCCTATTTTGGGGAGGTTTCATCTGACTTAGACCGCACAAGTTTCAGCACAATGCTTTCTCAATTGAATGAACAATGGCTGTTGAATTTGCCAGAGTTTTTGATTCATCGCGTCGAATTACGGAAGTTTGATAACATGACACGCTATTATCGTGAACCAGACTGGCCGATTTTGGATTTCTGACCTGATCCGCGTATCATTTGAGCAACATTAAATTTGGGTTTGCTAATATAGCGGTTCTCAGCTGAGTCCAATATAGACCTAACAAGAACAGCCCCTCCCCTTGTAGGGAAGGGGAATAAGTCTCAAAGCCTCTCTCCTTTTAGGAGAGAGGAATGGAAGTGAGGTCAAAGCCTATTGCATACAAAGGAGCGTAGGCGTAGCCCCTTAAAGTAGACATCACTACAGGTAACGGTCAATACGGTTCGGTTAAGATCCCCCCGCCTGCGGCGACCCCCTTAAAAAGTGGGTAAAAGAGGGTTATAAGCCCCCCTTTTTAAGGGGGGTTGGGGGGATCTTCCTGGGCAAAATATCACTAACCGAATCGTATTGAGGTAACGGCTACTTGGCAAGAACAATAAGATTTCCAACTTCTTAGAAAAATCGGGAATCTAAGCCTTTGCTTTTTCATAAATTCAATCGGAATTTTATAGTTTTTTGGCATCTAAAATTCCGGGTGTTGATAAACGAGGTAAACAGCTTCTAAAAATACATCAGGTGTAACACCTTCTGGCAATTTTTCTAAATTAATAATAGCTAAAACTTGCTCGGCTAACTTTAGAGATAATGAGGCTTTGGCCTTTAATGACATTGCACCACGTCGCTGCAAATACTCACGAATCACAGCAAAATCATCGGGCAATAATGGTGATAAATCGGCAATTTTGATTAACTGTTCATGGAGTACCTTAGCCTGTTCTGAAATTGTTAATGTCGCTGATGCAGTGGATGTTTGGGCTTGAATTACAATTGTGCCAGCTGCCAAATCACCTAAGCGCTTTTCTCGACGGCCAAACATAATTAAAAATGCGCCAATAAACAAAGTCTCATCAAAGGGTCGCAGTAAGGCACGTAGCGTTGCTTGTTGTAGTCCGATGAGTCTCCCATCATCTCGAACTACGCGAATTTTAGCAACCCGTTTACCAGGAGTTTGTCCAAACCATAGGGTTTCAAAAAATACAAAATAGCTGATGTAAATTGCAAAGGCGATAATGAAGAAAATTGCTATTAACCAAATTCCTAAATTCTGAGCCTCAAAAAAATTGAACAGTTGCGTTGAAAAGACAGTCCAGGTAAGGAAAAACACAAGCAAGGTTACAGCCAAGACTGTATAATCAATAACCAGTGCTAAAGCTCGATTGCCGATTCCCGCTAAAGTAAATTCCAACTCTACACTTTCTGGAGTCTGGAATGTGATGCGATTAAAAAAGCGCATATTTTAACTAATTGAAAATTAATAGAGTTGAATTAAGGTGTTAAGTTAACGAAAATCTTGCAAGGGAGGTTCTCGTAATTGCAAACCTAGACCCTCACGCCGACTACGCAAGTCAAAGTATAAAACAGCTTTTAGTGCTTGCCAGAATGGCATCACAAAAGCTCCACCTACTAAGCTGCCGATCCAAGAAATAAAATACACAATTCCGTAGATTATAGAACCTTGCTCAAGCTTTAAGAGGAATAGTTGGGGTATATAGTTTAATACAAACACCAACGGTAGTGTAACGAAAAAAGCAACTAAAACGACGCCCTGAATGCGAAGTACTGAAGCTTTAGTTAACTCCCAACTTCTCGCAACACTTTCGCCACCATTGACATTTTCCTCAACTGCTAGTGGTACTTCAGCTACTACCCAACGAGAGTAGAACCGGGTTAGTTCCAACAGCACAACTACTGTAAAAATTATTACCAATGTAGTTGTGACTATAACGCCTGTACTACCACCAAATATCCGTCCTAATGCTACTGCCAGCAAGGTAGCCAAGACACCAGCTGCGATCGCTAGTCCCAAATAAATTAAAAGCATTGATATTCCTACTTGGAAACCAACTCTTAAAAATGACCAAAGACGCGGATTAATATGGCTGCTGGCAGTTTGGACACTTTCAGGTTGGTAAATCAATTCTCTAAAAGCCAAGCGTGAAATTAGTCCAGAAATGGCTGCATATTTTGCCCAGCCATAGATAGGAACTATAATCCACAAGTGAGCAATTAAAGCCAGCTTCAGATAACTTTTGAGATGAGAACGATACAACTGTACCGCAGCACTGACAACGTTACCGATACTCAGTGGTTGTATCTGACCGGGAGATCCAAAGTTTTCAGACATAATACTAAATTTCCTTGAAACTACGGAGATGAAGTTGAGGCTATCTTAAGCTAAGTTAAACTCAGTGTTCCGAAAATTCATGAATATTCAACGTTGGATTGCGCGACGAGAACCGAATTGGCAGCGTTTGGATGCCCTATTAAGGCAGACAGAAAAAAAAGGGTTAAAGTCCTTACGGGCAGCAGAGATTAGAGAGTTAGCGAGTTTATATCGTTCAGTAGCGGCAGATTTGGCTCGTGCCCGTACACAACAAATCGGCAATACTTTGATCCAAAGTTTACAATCTTTAACAACTCGTGCCTATACGCAGATTTACCAAGGTTCGCGGCGACAGGAATGGCAGGCAATCCGAGAATTTTACCGATGGGGATTACCATCTGTAGTTCAGAAAACATTTGCATATATTGCTGCGGCGACGGCACTGTTTCTACTGGGGGCGCTAGTAGCTTGGTGGTATTCCTGGCAAAATCCTAGCTTTATGTCGTTGATAGTACCTGAAAGCTTGATTACCAAGGTGCGAGATGAGCATAAATTGTGGATGGGGTCAATTGTCGGTGTTGAACCTCTGGCATCCAGCAGTATTATGATTAATAACCTGTCGGTATGTTTTGGGGCTGTTGCTGGTGGCATCACGGCTGGAGCATATACAACTTATTTGATGGTATTTAATGGCTTATTGATTGGTGCTGTTGGTACTTTAGTTGGTCAAAATAATCTGGCTTATCCTTTTTGGGCGTTTGTGTTTCCGCATGGTTCCTTGGAATTACCCGCGATCTTTTTTGCTGGGGGTGCAGGATTTTTATTAGCAAGAGCAATTTTATTTCCTGGTAAATATCGCCGTGGGGATGCACTGAAATTGTATGGTTCTCAGGCAGTGCAGCTAGTATTTGGGATTGTACCAATGTTGATTATGGCTGGTGCGATCGAAGGCTTTTTTTCCCCTAATCCCAGCGTACCGGAACCGATTAAATATTTGGTAGGGATAGGATTATTTATACTTTTAGTAATGTATTGTAGTCGCAAGCAAACATGAAATAATTTAGATGGCGGCTGATTGGAAAATTTAAAAAATATTTTAGAATAAGGTAAAGAAGCTAATCAGCATTTAAGTTGCATAATCAAGGCGGGCAAGATGCCCACCCCACAAAATGTTGAAAATTTTTTAATATGCTTTCTTAGATGTGTTTTAGCTTACTAACTATGTAAAAAAACATCATCTATTAATCGGATTAGTTTAGCATTAATGTTTTTGCCCAAAAGTAACAGAAGATATTTTGTTCACTTCGTTCAAGTCAATCTACGATTCTTGCACTGAAATACGCCAAGACGCATAAATGATATGCCAAAACGCATCATACCGAACTATCTGATGAACAAGAAGCAATGCTTCCTATCTATAGAGTATTATTGCTCAACTAATCTAGCTAATCAAATATCAATAAACAAAAGATTAAGGTATGTTTAAAAGCAAGATTTAATCAGATATTAATCTGTTGTTTATTCATGCTTAACCATAAAAAATGTAAGTTATCTTAAGGCTGAAATTACAGCATAAAAGTATTCCTTTAATTAGAGGTAATATGATTTTTTCGACTACCATCTTGAATCGTGTCATTGCTACTTCAGTGATGGCAACTTCTGTTGCACTTAGTCCATTTTTTGGTGCGATCGCACAAGCTGAAACTCTCAATGGTGCAGGAGCAACTTTTCCGGCTCCACTTTACGAACGCTATGCTCGTGAAGTGAAAAAGAAATATCCCGACTTGAAAATTAACTACCAAGCAATTGGTAGCGGCGGCGGTATTCGTCAAGTCATCGCTGGAACAGTTGACTTTGGTGGTAGTGATGCTGCAATGAAAGATGATGAAATTGCTAAAGTTAAGAACGGTGTAATCTTAGTACCTACAGCAGGCGGTGCCGTTTCTGTTGTTTACAATCTTCCTGGCGTTAATAATCTTAAATTGTCCCGCGCTACACTACCAGCAATTTTCTCAGGTCAAATTACCAAATGGGATGACCAAAAAATTAAAGCTGATAATCCGGGCGTAAATCTACCAAATCAATCAATTAAATTTGTTGTTCGCGCTGATGGTAGCGGTACAACTTTCATTTTCACCAATCACTTGAGTGCTACCAGTGGTTATTTTAAAGGCAGAGTTGGAACTAACACTGCTCCCAAATGGACTTTGCCAAACGTCCTCAAAGGTAAAGGCAATCCAGGCGTAGCTGCCTTAGTATCTCGTACTTCCGGTTCTATTGGTTATGTAGAATATAGCTACGCTGTCCAAAATAACCTGAAATCAGCACTGGTACAAAATAAGAAAGGAGAATTTGTTGCTCCTTCTTTAGAATCTGCAAATGCAGCTTTGTCAACTGTGAATTTCCCTGAAAACTATCGCGTTTTCGTAGGAGAACCAGCACAGGGTTATCCAATTGTAGGTCTTACTTGGATGATGGTTTACAAACAGTATGCTAATGCTTCCAAAGCTGATGCTGTCAAGAAATGGATTAATTGGGTATTGAAAGATGGTCAACAATATAACGATGACCTCAACTACACCAAAATTCCATCTGATGTGGTAAATCGGGTGCTTCAGACAGTAAATAGCTCTGTCAAGCCTTAATTTGGAATCTTACCGAAAGAGTGCTGAGTAAAAAACAATAATTGCAGTTATCGGTTGAGTGAGGTACAAAGAACCCCACCCCCAACCCCCTCCCCGCAAGCGAGGAGGGGGCTATGATGTACCTCATGTGATTAGGAAACCCTATAATTTCACTCAGCACTGATGAATACTTTCCTCTCCTAATAGAGTGAATTAACAACTCACTCTATTAGTAATAAAAAAATCTATTTTATTGATTTGTAATGGCAAATTCATCTGAACCAGCCGACAGAAATTCATCAAATAATTCAAATCTAGGCGATGAAAATTTCAATTTAACAGCTATCGGCGGCACAAATTTATGGTTTGACCAAGGTTTTACATGGCTAGTATACTTTTTTGCCGTGATTACTGTTGCAGTGCTATTTGTGATGAGTTGGGTAATTTCACACGAGGCTCTGCCAGCCATTAAACAGTTTGGACTGGGGTTTTTGTGGGATCAAGATTGGGATACAGGTAATCAGATTTTTGGTGCATTACCCTATATTTATGGAAGTTTGGTGAGTAGTGCGATCGCTATTTTATTGGCTGTCCCAGTGGGGATAGCAGTAGCCTTAGTCACGAGTGAAAATTTCTTACCTTCATCGTTACGAACAACCTTAGCATTTGTTGTTGAATTAATTGCAGCAATTCCCAGTGTCATTATTGGTTTGTGGGCGATTTTTGTTTTTATTCCAGTTCTAGAACCTCTACAAAAGTTGCTCTCCAGCACTTTGAAATGGATACCCCTGTTTAATACAGAAGACCCTTCTGGGACTAATATGTTGACTGCTGGAATTATTCTAGCCATCATGATTTTGCCGACAATGGCAGCAATTACTCGTGATGTCTTAATGGCTATTCCTAAAGAATTACGTAGCGCATCTATGGCTTTGGGTGGCACCCGTTGGGAAACAATTTTTCGAGTCTTATTACCAGCTGGATTTTCTGGAATGGTGAGTGCAGCAATGCTGTCCTTAGGACGTGCTTTGGGCGAAACAATGGCTGTGACTATGGTAATTGGTAACTCGGCTCAAATCAGTGCTTCTTTACTCGCTCCAGGTTATACAATTCCCTCTGTATTAGCTAATGAATTTGCGGAAGCTGAACCGGGATTGCATATAGGCGCTCTCAGTTATTTGGCATTGATTTTGTTTGGCGTAACTTTAGCTGTGAATATTGGCGCTGTACTTTTGGTGAAGTGGGTTGGCAGGAAAAATAAATAATCCTATTTCAGTTTAATGTTGCCATAAATATTTCCATTTCAATGTAGTAAGACATTTATTAATCAAAATTTGTAAAAAATATGAGTGGTTCCATCCAGTCTGAAACTGATGAATTGGCGATAGAATTATGCAGTCCTCTGCCAACAGAGCGAGTAATATTTACTTATGCAATGAATGCGATCGCCTTTGGTTTGACAGGTTTAGCACTGATTCCTTTATTATCAATTTTGTGGGAAATTCTCGTCCGGGGAATATCTGGGCTGAAATCAGATATGTTTGTCAAAGCAGTGATTGACAATGGCTTTGGCAATGCCATACTGGGAACCATAATCATGGTATTAATTGGTGGTATATTGAGCATTCCCACAGGGATAATGACAGGAATTTTCTTGGCAGAATTTAGTCAAACCAACCCAATTACTGGGGTAGTTCGTTTTATCAGCAGTATTCTTACAGGCGTGCCTTCAATTGTTGTAGGCGTATTCGCTTACGGTGTGATAGTTTTGGTAACTAAAGGATTTAGTGCGATCGCAGGTGGTTTTGCTTTAGCCGTAATTATGCTACCTGTGATTATACTGACAACAGAAGAATCCTTAAAACTTATTCCCATATCTCAACGGCTTGCCTCGGCTGCTTTAGGCGGAACTCGCTTCCAAACTATTTTTCGCATCGTTGTAACTGCTGCAATTCCCGGAATTACTACAGGCATTTTATTAGCTGTAGCTCGTGCTGCTGGTGAAACAGCACCCTTAATTTTTACTGCCTTATTTAGTCTAGATTGGTCAGAAGGATTCTTAAGTCCAACAGCTTCCTTACCAGTATTAATTTTTAACCTCTACAACGACCCCGACCCGGAAAAAAGCCAATTAGTATGGACTACTTCTATAGTTCTACTTGGCTTAATTTTATGTGTCAGTATTCTCTCTCGCTTAGTTATTAGACAGAGAAGAATAAACTAAAAATAAATTTTTGTGTTGTTTCGCACCTTGGGCAAGTATGAATAACCTAATTCCAGCTATCAAAGTTAAAAATATCAGCTTTTACTATGGCACAATCAAGGCGATCGAAGGGGTATCAATAGATATTTGTCAGAATCAAGTAACCGCAATTATTGGCCCTAGTGGTTGTGGTAAATCTACTTTTATCAAAATTCTTAATCGGATTAGCGAATTAGAAGGGCCTGTGAAAGTTGAAGGAGATGTAGAATTTTTTGGTCAGAATATTTATGCTCCTCGTGTCAACATCAATCGCTTACGTCGCCAAATTGGTATGGTGTTTCAAAAACCGAATCCTTTTCCCCTGAGTATTTACGAAAATGTTGCCTACGGTATGAGGATAGCAGGCAGGTATTCCAAAGTAGAATTAGATGAAATTGTCGAATCTGCACTTCACAGTGCAGCTCTTTGGAATGAAGTCAAAGATAAGTTGGATAAATCCGGTTTAGGGCTTTCTGGTGGTCAACAACAAAGATTATGTATTGCCCGTGCTTTAGCAGTCAAGCCGAAAGTTCTGCTGATGGATGAGCCTTGCTCGGCTCTTGACCCGATCGCTACGATGAAAGTTGAGGAACTGCTCCATAGTTTGAAGTCTCAGTTGACAATTGCGATCGTTACCCACAATATGCAGCAAGCCGCTCGCGTCTCTGATTTTACGGCTTTCTTCAGCACCGATGAAAGTCGGATTGGTCAAATGGTTGAATTTGGCGCTACAGAGCAAATCTTTAACAACCCACTAGATCCCCGCACCCGCGACTACATTTCAGGGCGTTTCGGTTAAGGTATGTCCTAGCGTGGCTTAATAATTTTTGTCGTACATTTACAATAGACATCTCCAAAAATTAAATATGCGTTATTTAGAACCCTTGTAGAAACGTAGCATTGCTACGTCTCTACATTCTTTTTCACTCCTATGTCTAATGATCTACCAGAACAGACTAAACCTGAAATTTCCACTATCCTGTTCAACAAACCTTGAACTAAAATTCAAGTCTATCTCTATCCCTCTCCGCCTCGGAGAGGGACGGTTTTACGTAGTAAAACCTTCTTAGAGGTCTTTTTAAGTTGTTCAGAGAAACAAATAGGTTCGTCCATGAAAAAGCTGATCCAGCGTATTAAGAGATTGTTCAAACGTATCTTCAAGAGGTTTGCATCCAATTCTCAGCAGACATCGCCCTTAATAAATTCTCACCCGTTAGAAACTTCTATTCCCAGTGTTTCTCCCAGATGGGAGTCTGGTTTGGTGCTTGTGTGTTCACAATGTGCAAACGAGCGATCAAATAGTTTTCATCCAACTAGCAGAAGCTCAACGGCTTCGGAAGACTTAGAGAATTGGTTGAAATCTCGTTTAAAATTTGAGGGATTGTGGGGTGAATTTCGGGTCGTTAGCAGCAGTTGTTTAGGAGTTTGTCCGAAATCCGGCATTACTGTCGTTATTGTAAGTAATGGAAGTGGCGGTAATAGTCCATGCTTAATTGTAAATCCTCGGAGCGATGTCTACGACGGGCTACGCCTACGCGAACTTCTATACTCACGTATCAAACAGAATAAAGGATGATTTTACAGCTTTGCCAACACTTAGATTGGGATATATTTTCACTAAATTATTGAATACTAAACTGTGTTTTGTCTCGCACTATAATTCGGTAAGTAGCAAAGAAAAAAGGAGTGAATATTTGAATTCACCCCTTACCATTTTTTTCTTACCTTTTTCCCAGACCATAAGGGAACTGAAGAATACTTATCCAAACCTATTAGTGGCATTCATGTCTGAGCGACTACTACTTTAAGTGAGGTATCTTTGGTCTTACCAAAGTAGTCGATGAATTAGCAGTTCGGGAATTAGTGGTTGAGGAATTAGTGCTTGAAGAATCAGTATTCGGAGAACTGAGGTTCAAGAAATCGATTAGTTTAAGGGTACGATTACGAATTTTCCAGCGCCCATTTATGTTGACAACTTTATCTTCATAAGTACCATTAGCGACATCAATGCTGGTTTCAGAACGTTTGTGAGTCGCATGAAGGTAAGAGGTCATCCTTGCTTGATTATTTTGAACTGAAATGTTTATCGTACCCATTAAATGTTGGGTAGCTTGATATCCATTTCCTTGGAATACTGAATAGACAAAATCTGCCCAAGAATCTGTCCCATAACTTGTTTGAGTTGCCCCATCAGGAAAAATAGCAGTGAGGACTGCATCTTGAGTAAAACAATCCCGATAAATACTCTTTCCCTCTAGGAGATTTCCTCTACCAATAGCATCAGTTCCCAGCGCGTAACAGGATGTTAATTTTTGAATTTCTAATTCCGCGTTGGGTTGAGTTGCACTTGCTACCTCAAACCTACCTCCAATAAACAGCACAAAAGTGACTGCAAGCACAATCAAAGTTATACGATTTAACAGAAACGAGATAGCCTTTGAAACTATTCGCCCATTTTCTCTTTTTTTTTCCACAGGATAGCCACCTTAATTTTTACGATTTTCGCATCTTATAACTTGCTGTAAACTCACATTTTTGCTGAAGATTTTAGCTCATTAAAACAGGCTAAACTTATTACAGGTAAAGCTAGATTTTACGTGCGCTTTCAGACAAAAAGCTGATTTTTTAGAAAATTACGAAGCTAGTACAAGAGTTGAACTATATAATCATTTATAACAGGTAATTATTAAGTTTGTAAGTGGTAAACTCAACTATTTGTGTATTGATTTGATTAAGTAGTGAAATTAGCGGTTATATACTTTTCTTAACTATCCAATAATCTTTATTTTTCCGATTTACGCAACTAAAATATAATTGCTATGAAATAATAGGTTTAGCAGAAAATAATTTTCCTTCTAATAGACAAATACGCTTGGTGTTATAGCAGTCCTAAATCATTTGTGAAAATTTCTGTTGATTCTTCTCTCTGTGTCGCGCCAGTTGCTACAAGTCGGGGAACCGCAAGGGCGCACTGGCTTCTCTGCGCCTGGAGTGGTTCGATTAAAAAGTAATTTTCACAACTCAAATAGGATTGCTATAGCCATAAAAACCTTAACCTGCGTAGGTTGAGGAACGAAACCCAACAATTAACACTTGATGTTGGGTTTCACTTCCCTACGGGGCGTTGTTCGCGTTCGTTCAACCCAAGCGTATTATCTGATAGACACTGTACGCGAAATTACGTATCGCTTTGCTAACGCGCCTCTGCTATGAAATATTATTCTCCCAAAATAGGAATTGAAATTATAAATTGTGTTCCTTGTCCCAAGACGGATTCACAAATCAAACTTCCACCATGATTTTCTACTATAATTTGCCGACTAATAGATAATCCTAATCCCGTACCTTTTCCGACGCCTTTAGTAGTAAATAGATTCTCAAAAATGCAGCCTTTAACTTCTTCTGTCATTCCTTTAGCATTATCTTGAATCTTAATCACCACATTTTCATCCTCTAATATATTAGTTTCAATATTAATAATAGTAGGATATTTTTCTTCAATTTCTAGAAAACTACGACCGATATTTCCTTCTTCTAAAGCATCAATTGCATTTGCAATAATATTCATAAACACCTGATTCAATTGTCCCAAATAGCATTTTACTAAGGGGATATCTGCATAATGTTTCATTATTTGAATGGCGGGACGATTATGATCAGCTTTCAGACGATGCTGTAAAATCAGCAAAGTACTATCAATGCCTTCATGGATATTAGCTAACACTTTAGAAGTAGTATCAGCACGAGAGAAAGTACGGAGGGAAGTACTAATGTTACGAATGCGTTGTGTCCCCACTGTCATGCCATCAATCATTTTCGGTAAATCTTTTAGCAGGAAATCTATATCTATTTCTTCGGCTTTTTCTTCAATTTCAGCGCCAGGATTTGGGAATTTTTCTCGATAAAGTTGCAGATAGTCTATTAAATCAGTCACGACATCTTTTGCTTGGACAATACTACCTGTAATAAAACCAATAGGATTGTTTATTTCGTGTGCTACACCTGCAACTAAATTCCCCAGAGAAGACATTTTCTCGCTTTGGATAATTTGTAGTTGTGCCTCTTGTAAATCTTTTATTGACTGTTCTAATTCTCTCGATTTGTCTTGTTCCCTTGTGTACAAGCAAGCATTTTCTATCGCAATAGCCATTTGAGAAACTAAAACTTTTAATACTTCTACCCTTTCTGGCACAAAAGCCCCTGATGATAGCTTATTTTCTAAATAAATAATGCCCGTAAGCTGTGATTGGTAAATAATAGGCAAGCAAAAAATTGATTTTGTTTGAGATTCCTGAATATAAATATCAAAGTTAAAAGGTTCTGTAATTATCGCATCATTTAATACAAGATATTGCTGAGTCCGAAAAACATAATTAATCACAGAGAGCGGTAAATCCTGATAGGTTTCAACAGGAATAGAGCGTAAAACTGTCACTACATCGTCAGCAGTATTTCCAGAAGCTTCGATATATAGTTGATTATCTTTAAGTAGGAGTAGTACTGCTTTTTGTGCCGCAGTGTTTTCTAGTAAAATTTTGATTAGCTTGCCCAACAAATTTTCCAAAACGATTTCATTGGTAATCGCTTGCGAAAACTTTATGAATGAATTAAAATCTAAAAAATCGCTCAAACTGCTATTGGTAGTCGTGGTAGTAGTAAGGTGAATTGTATCTATTTTTGAAGTAGTAGTTTCTATAGTAGTAGTTTGTCCTACTAGAAAAGTATGCTTTGATTCTAAGTGTTTAACTTTAGCGATCGCACCCCAACGAATATAGGCATAATAGGCTTTAGTTATATAAGTTTGATGAATTAACTCTTTACCTAGAGATTGATAAAATTTTCCTGCTAACTCATAGGCTAAAGCTTCTTCTTGGAGAAAACCATTTTGTTGAGATTTTGCAATAGAGTTTTCATAGTAGTCCATTGCTTCAAGCTTTTGACCCAAAACCTGATAGCGTTCTGCCTCTACAAGATAAAATCTGTGTAAGTGATTAGCTGGAGCATGAGTAGCCCAGAGTTCCATATGCTGCTGATTAGCTTGGACTTTTTCCAGAATAGCTTGCTTCTCAGACTCTTTAGCAGTATGATAGATTGCCAAGTGGGCTAAAGAATCATAAAAATAGAACAGTGGAACAACAAATAACCCTGTAACACCACCTAAAGATTTTTCTGCGATCGCAGCATTTTCTACAGCTTTAAAATACTCCCCAAATATATAAGAGAGCATTAGTTTATTAACAAATAAATGGTTAATTGTGTAAAGATCATTTACTTGCTGATGAATTGGCAGCATACTTTGCTCGTCGTAGGCTTCTCCAATTAAACAGTCCACATTTTCAAAATTTCCTTTCAAGTTTAAAACTGTTTGTAAATATACTAGGTTCCAAGTTAAAGCTACTTGTTGCTTGATTTTTTTTAGCGATTCACAGTAAGCTATCAGTTCTTTTTCTAAAACCCAAAGTTCCTTACCGAGCCAAAATGAATGATAGGGATAAATGTAACCACAATAGCCAGCATATTCTAAATCTCCAGTTTCCAGACCACTAGAATACCCTGCCATTGCTGATGTTAATGTCTCTCTAACATGCTCTTTCCAATGCATAACATGAGCGCTAACAACTGTCAGAATCTTAGCCTTAAGTTCTTGAGAATCAAATTGTGACACCAGACTTGAAGCCAGTTTACCAAATTCATAGCCAGAATCAATTTCTCCTTGAACTCCACAAAGAAGTAATCCATAAAGACTATAACCATAGGCAGATACAGCTGTATTCCCATACTTTAAGGACAAATTGACCATTTTACAGACAATGATTGGCATCATTGCAGGAGCAGTTTGAAAAGCCGCAGGGAGAACTCCCATTAAAATTCTCATCGCTGCAATCTTATTAAGATCAGTCATTAATGGTAAGTTAATTAAATCTGCGTAGACGCGCAGTGGCTTGTCGTTAGACATCGCTTTACCTTTCAAAGAAGTAGAAATTTCATCCATCCCCTGCTGAATATCAGTTGATGTCGGTTCATTTGGAAAACTTATTCCTAACAATTGCAGAATTGATACTGCTATTTTGATCGCTTCCAATTGTTTACTTTGAATTATAGAAGCGATAATCTGTACTTCATAGACTTTCACTTTATCTAAAAGGGTTGTGGCTTGTTGCTGCACCACCTCAGCCCATTGCTGCATCTGCTCAAAATTACCACCTAGATAGGCTGCCTCTGCGGCTCCTTCATATAAACCTATGGTTAAGGTATATTCAGTTTGCCAAGCATCTACATTTAAAAGTTCTATCCCATTTGTGAAGTACTTAAGAGCAGCTTCGTAAGCTGTAGAAGCTTTAGCTTTTCGCCCTGCAATTAAATTTAATCGTGCCAATTCAGTTTTTTCAGATTGCTTTATTAGGTTAACAATACCTACATTCAACTGATTGACGATATCAAAAATATTGGCTTCTATTTCCCCCTTAGGTATATTTTGCAGAAGCAATTGCCCTATTTTTAAATGAGTAGATTTTTTTTGCTCTTCTGGAATTAACGAATATGCTGCTTGTTGTACTCTGTCATGCAAGAACTTATAACCCACCCGTGAAGTATCGAAATTTAAATTAACCGCTTCTTCTTGATTAAAAACTAAAGGAATACGATAAGCTTCACTTAAAGGCAGAATTAATCCCGCTTGCAAAGCCGAGTGTAAATCATTTGCTGTCAAAGAAGCTGATTTTTCATTGACTATCGATAAAACATCCAGACTAAATTTGTCACCTACACAAGCTGCTAATTTTAAAACATCTTGGGTAAACTTTGGTAGCTTTTCAACTCGGCTGGCAACTAACTCAACTACATTTTTTTCGCTTATTCCAATTGCTTGAATATCCTCTAGGCTCCATTGCCATTTAACATTTAAAAAGTCAAATATTAATAGCTTTTCTTGATGAAGCGCCTGAATTAGTTGTGTTATAAAAAATGGATTCCCACCTGTCTTATTAAAAACTAATTCAGCTAATTGAATAATGTTTTTGTTAAAAGCTCTGGTTTCTGTATCCTGCTTAAACTCTGTTTGTTGTAAAGTCTCAGCAACTAGATTAGTCACATTCTCTAAATTTAAAGGTTGCAATACAAGATTATTCACAACCGTGCCATTCTTCTTAATTTCTTCTATTTTTTGGATTAAAGGATGTGCCGGACTAACTTCATTATCTCTATATGCACCAATAAATAGCAAATATTTGCTGTCAGTGTCAGTAATCAAGAGTTGGATTAAATTTAAGGTGGCTGAATCTGCCCATTGCAAATCATCTAAAAAGATGACTAAGGGGTGTTCTTTTTGAGTAAAAACTTGGATAAATTCTTTAAAAACATAATTGAAGCGGTTTTGTGATTCTGTTGCTCCAATTTGGGCAACTTCCGGCTGTGTACCGATAATTAATTCTACTTCTGGAATTACGTCTGTGATCACCTTTCCATTTGTTCCTAAAGCTGATAAGATTTTATTCCGCCATATTTCTATTTTCTGATTATTTTCTGTGAGCAGATACTGCATTAAATAAGCAAAAGCTTGAATTAAAGAAGCATAAGGTATATTTCGCTTTAATTGGTCAAATTTACCAGAAATAAAGTATCCTTGTCTGCGAGTAATCGGTTTATTAACTTCGTTTACTAAAACTGATTTGCCAATGCCAGAATAACCAGAAACTAGCATCATTTCTACCCCCCTTAGTCCCCCCTTACCAAGGGGGGATTCAGGGGGGTTAGCAACGCGCTCAAATGCAGCTAACAGTTCATTAACTTGTTGTTCACGACCATATAATTTTTGGGGGATTAATAGCTGGCTCAAGATATCTAAACGACCTGGAACAAAATCAGCAATTATCCCCTTAGTTTTTAACTGGTTGAGACACGATTCTAAATCGGCTAGTAATCCTGTAGCACTTTGATATCTGTCTTCCGCATTTTTTGCCATCAGCTTCATCACAATTTCAGAGATAACGCTAGGAATTTGTGGATTTAATAACTGCGGGTTTATCGGTTGAAGGGCAATGTGACTATAAACTATTTCTAGGGGATCTTCGCTAAAAAATGGTGTTTGCTCTGTGAGCATTTCATATAAAGTCACACCAAGAGAATAAAAGTCAGTGCGATAATCAAGAATACGATTCATTCTCCCAGTTTGTTCGGGAGACATATAAGCAAGTGTGCCTTCAACGCAGTTAGGATTATTAAATTGGGGGTTTTCCTTATTCAGGCGGGAGGCTATACCAAAGTCAGTAAGTTTAACTAGACCTGTCTGGGAGTTAATAATGATGTTACTGGGTTTGATATCTTTATGAATAATCTGGTTATTATGCAAATAATCTAAAGCTTTAGTCAGTTGAATAGCAATCTTTAAATGGTTAATTAAGTCAAGTTTTTCTGTTTGTAGCAGTTGAGTTAAAGACTGACCACCAAAGTCTTCTAACAGCAGCCCCATCCGATTGTTAAAGGTTTCCAGACTGATGGCTTTAACTATATTGGGATGGTCTAAATATTGCTGAATTTGATACTCATTTTTAAGGCGAGTAAAGGCTTCGAGAGTAGGATATTCGTTTTTAAGCAGCTTGAGGATAACTCGCTCTTGCGTCTTTGGCGTTTGGGTTTGATAAATAATTGTTTGGATTCCTTCGTGGAGAGTTGAGTTGATTTGGTATCCAGTCCGATTTGGCATTGATTTTTGACTATAAAGTTACAAAATTAGCATCACCCCCTGTTCTGTCGTGAAAGGGGTTCTATTTTAATTATTCCCAGTAGGAGAAAATTATTAACATTGGGATTGCGTACCCAAGGGCTGTAAATTGAAAAGCGATTATTTTCTTGTAACGGAAACCGTGGCTAAAATCCGACTGTAACTTTTACGCCGATCGCAGATAAGGACACTTTTGCAAAAACCCAGATGCTTTATTATCGGCATCTGGGTTATGAATATGTGCTGGCGTAGGTCGAATAATGCCGCCAAACAGGTCATCCAACCCATAGGGAGTGAAAAATTGCCATTGGCCTTGTGTATCTTGTCGAACTCCCACAGCAGTAGCGGTGTGCAGCCAATCTGCGATCGCATCCTCTGTACTACTGTAGGGTCTGCTACCAAGCCGCCAACGGGCAAAACTAGCTTGATTTTTGACATCAAACTGCTGATGAGGAAATTGTTCTGTGAGAGTCGCCTTTGCTGCTAGTTCTTGGGAACGGTTCCCCTCTATATCAAAGAATGCAATATCAAAATCTTTAATACCTAACCGACAATTCTCGCCAAAAATCGAATGCCAAACCGTGTTTCGGACTGCACCCCCGGCTAACCACCAGTTAGGTAGATTTAGTTGAGCGATCGCTCTTAATACTGTATCAATAGGTGTATCAGCTAAAATCATCTGTAGACGAGTGTTACTATTCATATCAAACTCCTGGGATTGTCAAGTAGAAGGTGAAAATATTATTATTCACATTTGATTAAGCTTACGGTATTGATAGTCCTGCGGTCACACTTGGCGGGTCGATGTTTTTTAGGCTAACTCCTGAAGTAATA
This sequence comes from Nostoc sp. JL33, assembly GCF_017114985.1. Classification (GTDB taxonomy): domain Bacteria; phylum Cyanobacteriota; class Cyanobacteriia; order Cyanobacteriales; family Nostocaceae; genus Nostoc. The sequence continues at coordinate 58,972 of NZ_JABXKP010000012.1, forward strand.
ATATAAAGAGAACAGGGTTTTACGGAAGGTTAAATTGTGAATTTAGAATTTAGAATTTTTATTTATGGAAGATTTATTTGCGCGGCTAGAACGCACACTCAATCCTGAACTGCCAACCCTTTCAGAGTCACAACAACAACTTCTACAAGAACTCAGTATTGATCAAAATCAACCCGGTACGATTCTGCATGACTTTCAAACCCTGATAGATTTCTTGCAACCAAATGGAGTAGAAGTGAGTAGTGTTAATAACCTTCTACCGCTAAAAGTCCTATCAGAACTTAATTCTCGGTTAAGTCACCCAATTGAAACTAAACTCAAACGCCCCGTACAGAAATCATACCCCTACATTAATGGACTATATCTGTTATTACGCAGTTCTGGGATAGCCCAAATTAGATCCCAAGGGAAGAAGCAAATTTTAATATTAGACGCAGCCACCTTAGAATCTTGGTCAAATCTCAACCCAACAGAACGCTATTTCAACTTATTAGAAGCCTGGTTGATTTGGGGAAATAACGAAATTTTGGGTGAGCACCAAGACTCGTTCGGGAATTTATTTAGATGCATTCAACTTTGGCCTCGCGTCCCAGAAAAAGGTTTAAAATTTTCTAAATATGAAGACCAACACGATATTAGTTATTACCCAGGTCTGCATAACGTTGCCCTGTTAGAGTTATTTGGATTTTTATCTATCAAGCAAGGAAAACCACAAGAAGGCAAAGGGTGGCGAATTACTAGTTTACAACGCTTGCCCTTTGGTGATGCTATGTTGCAATTATTATTTCCTCTGGGGATACGAGGAGAATTACAGGATGATGTCAATGTGACTTTTGGAAAATTGCAGTCACATTTACAACCATTCTTTGCAGAATGGAAGCATAATTTATTTGTTCCAAAGCCAGGTTTTACTGATGGTATTTATCTTTTTAAAGTGTCCGTTTCTAAGGCTTGGAGACGCATCGCCATCCCAGCAAAAAAACCATTAAGCTGGCTAGCAGAGACAATTCTCGATGCTTTTGATTTTGACTACGACCATTTATATGAGTTTAGCTATAAAGACCGTTTTGGTCGTATAATCAAAATCGGTCATCCCTACATGGAAACACCCCCATTTGCAGACCAAGTGCAGATTGGTGACTTGTCTCTAGAACCGGGCGCTAAAATGACTTATCTTTATGATTTTGGTGATAATTGGGAATTTGATGTGCAGTTAGAAGCAATTAATCCGGCTGATAACAAAATCAAAAAAGCAAAAATTTTAGAAGTTTACGGAAATGCACCTCAACAGTATTGGAGTGAGGACGATGAATTGGATGAAGATGAAGAATGAGGGAGATTTAGAGAGACGTGGACAATAAAAATGTTCCCGTGTGCCCGTGTCTTCTGTTTGTGTCTTCTACAACCAGCTTCAAGATTGAGATAGCTTTAGTTACAATGAAGCAACACAAATTGTCAAGAGATAAAACCTGTGATTCCATATACTGGAGGTTGTCAATGTGGACAAATTGGTTACGAAATTCATGCCCAACCGTTAACCCTTTACCTATGCCACTGCAAGGAGTGTCAGAAACAATCGTCTAGTGCCTTTGGAATGTCTCTCACAGTACTACGAGATGCTGTTATGATTGTTCAGGGAAAACCGAAAGCTTGGACTCGGAAAAATGATAGCGGACGTGAAGTAAATAACCTCTTCTGTGGCGACTGCGGAACGCGATTGTTCCATGAACGGACTTACAACCCAAATACTATCAATGTCAAAGCCGGAACGTTAGATGATACAAGTTGGTTACGCCCAGTGGGCAACATTTGGACAGGCAGTGCGTCATGGGTAATAATTTCAGACCAATTGCTCAATTATGACGGGCAACCAGAGGATGTTCAGCCATTATGGGAAAAATGGAGACAACAACATCCATAAATGCACAACTCCCGACATCAGACATCATAATTCTGATAGTTAAGCCAAATGTACAGGTGGTCATTGCCCTCAGTTAGTAGTCTAACTCATGACTGTACCAAACGAGAGAATGACAAAATTTTCTGAGTAAAGTGCTTTAATGAACATATTAAATTATTTAAAACAGTAATAGTAAACTCAAATTATAAGTCCAGTTTGTATATCATATGGATTTCCATAATTGTCTGCAAATCATGTTAATCAAGCTAACGCACTATTAATATTTCCCATGAAAACTTAGTGAACATTTCCAATCAAGTGATTTAAGTGAAATTAGATAAGTAAGACGATTTTGGTTCATTATCAACACTTTTAAGAGTTATTTATAGACAAGGTTGATGAAAAACGATACACCAGAAGAATTAAACCCAGACAAAGAGATTGGGCGCTTGATTGATGAAGTCATGTCTTCATCTCTGACTGATGAACAGTATCGCAAAAAGATGCAGCGACGCAAAGAAGTGCAGGATTTACGCATAGCACAAGCTGTACCAGAAAAAGGGTTAATTATTGTAAATACTGGTAACGGTAAGGGTAAAACCACTGCGGCTTTGGGGATGGTGTTACGATCGCTAGGTCACGGGTATAAAGTAGCGATCATCCAATTCATCAAAGGTAGCTGGGAACCTTCCGAAAAAAGGGTTTTCAGCTATTGGGAAGACCAGATAGAATTTCACGCAATGGGCGAAGGCTTTACCTGGGAAACTCAAGACCGCGATCGCGATCTTGATAAAGCTAGCGCCGCCTGGGAGAAATCATTAGAATACATCCGCAACCCAGACTTTCATCTGGTATTGTTAGACGAAATCAATATCGCTCTCAAAATGGCTTACTTACCAGTAGAAGACGTTTTAGCGGGTTTGGCGCAAAAACCAGCTAACAAGCACGTTATTCTCACAGGCAGAGGCGCACCGGCTGCTTTAATTGAGCGTGCTGACCTCGTAACAGAAATGACCTTAGTTAAGCACCCTTTCCGCGATCAAGGTGTTAAGGCGCAACCAGGAATTGAGTATTAACTTGAAGATTATTTGCACATTTGCAATGTGCGGCGATCGCTAGCAGTGATAGAATTTAACCGATGAAAATCTTGCAGAGCCACGGAGTAAGCATAACTGCTTGACTCATCTTCACCGACCTTAGGCAGTCTGCTGCTTGTAGCTACCTGATTCGACTGATTAGAGCTGGCTTCATTTGGTGAACCATTAACCGTCATCGCCAACTCTCCTGATCGGTTGAGTGTACCCTGAAAACAATTAAACTCTGATTGGGGCATATACAATGCACCCGTTACCTTGTCCTGCTGCTTTTGAAATATGATGTAACCTTGACCAAGCTGGTTTGGTTTTGGGGATTGACCATAGAGATAAACCCCATCTTTTTCAGGAAAATTCGCTTCTGGTAAAATTCCTGCGCCTTGTGTAGTTCCCTGAGAACCTGGAACCAGCGCGGTGGTTGTAGCTTGTGTTTTTCCGCTCTTATGGACAAAAAGCTCTCTATCTCCAGAAGCCGCATTTAGTTGACTTCTCTGCTCTCGAACTCTTCTTAGCTGCGACAAAAGAGACGGTTCGGAGCTTTTGTGAATCTGAGCCGATGATAATGGAGAATCTGTAACTGGTACTACTTGAGTCTGCTTGCCTATAAAGCCCAAACCGAGAAGTAAGCCTAAGCCCGCGAGGGAAATTACCCACTGACGGGGAGATAATAACTGATGAAGGTTGTTAAGCACCCTACTTCTCCTGTTAAAAAACTAACTAACTTCTCTAGAACTTACTTAAATTATAACCAAGTCTTAATTGTCAAAGACTTTGTTAACGACTTATATTACTATTGTCCAAAAAAGAAAACTGTCAAAAACTAAAGTTTTTATTTAATTTAGCTCAACAATCTTAGATTACCATCAGTTCGAGTATTTATTCTTTATTCCACCTAGAATACGAACAATTACGATTATTTGATTGCTAGAGAATCACCGTCCCTTATAGGGCAGTGAGGATGTCAAATCTTAGCTTTTACATTTTTCAGGTAATAAAAATACTGATATTTTTTCTCAGATTTATCTCCGTAGAACTGGAAGTCGCGGATCTTGTTTCTGACAAATATTTTTCCTGGTTGTCAGCATAAAAAAATCGCCCCCTGAATTCAGGAGGCGGATCACCAAGGTGGTGTAGAGACGCGAAATTCCGCGTCTCTGGTTATTAGCTAGCAACGTATTCTTTGACATTGGCACGACGGCGACGCAGATGAGCCAACGCTTGATGCTCTAACTGACGGACGCGTTCACGGCTGAGACTCAATCTCTCACCCACTTTCGCCAATGACATTTCATTACCATCTTCTAAACCAAAGCGTAAGGCTACAACTTCTCGCTGTTGGGGGGTTAGTTCTGCTAGCAGGTTGTTCAAGTCTTGGCGTAAGAATTCCTGGTTGGTGTAATACTCTGGTGATGGGCCGTCATCTTCGAGCATTTCTTGCAACTCAGTATCCTGGTTTTCGCCAACTCGCACATCCAAAGACACTGGTTGACGCGCCATATTCAGGTACTCGCGGATCTGAGCAGGTTCTAGTTCTAGTTCTTTGGCAATTTCGGCTGGAGTCGGCGATCGCCCCAAGGTTTGAGCCAACTCGCGCTGCACTTTTTTGATTTTATTCAGTTTCTCGGTAATGTGGATCGGTAACCGGATGGTGCGACCTTGCTGGGCGATCGCGCGGGTAATCGCTTGGCGAATCCACCAGTAAGCATAGGTTGAAAACTTATAACCCCTGGTTGGGTCAAATTTCTCTACACCCCGCTCTAATCCTAATGTTCCTTCCTGGATTAAATCCAGAAACTCCATATTCCGCTTTTGGTATTTTTTGGCAATAGCAACTACCAAGCGCAAATTCGCTTCGATCATTTTTTGCTTTGCCCGCTTACCTTGCGCCACCGTTTGTTGTACTTCCGTTTCCGATTGTTCAACTTGGTCAGCCCACTCTGACATATTCGGTTCGCGGTGCAGCTTCTTCGCCAAGGCTTCCTTAGCGTCGATCAGCGTCATCATTTGTTGCACCTGCTTCCCATAGACAATCTCTTGTTCACGGGTTAGCAGTGGTACACGACCAATTTCACGTAGATAGGTTCGCACCATATCAACCGTGAATTTAGTGTTGAGGTTCTCCGTTTGGGTGTTGACAGTAGGCATTGGTGCGTTATCCTCTACTCCGTAAACACAATGTATATTTTCTTCTTAAAATCGATGGATAAAGGTAGTACATCTATCAGGAAATATCGGGAGCTACCAAAAGTAATTATCAATTGATATAGCCGTTGTTAAGACGGTAAGCCTCCAATGATAGGTTCCCCTACCTTCCTTAAATTTTCAATCTCTTATAATCACACTGGCTGTTTTTGAGAATTTTTCTTTTGGGCAGTTACTGACAGCAACTAGAAAATCCGAAGTCGATATGAGTTCTACTTAGCTTTATATTACTATAAATCAGGCAGATAGTAAAGTATCTTAAGAGAAAGCATATAATTATAATTCAAAATTGCCCATTTGCAAAAAAAAATTAAACTTCCTTGAAATTACTTACTATATCTATAGTGACGCCAAAACCCCTCTTCTGTTGCCAAAAACTAGCCGGATAACCGAACTTAATTTGCTGTGAGGATGGAGGGATGTTACGAATTGGGCATTGGAGAGCCACTGGCGTTGCTGGGGTTCCCTTGGTTGTTCGCCTTTGGCGTTCCCGCAGGGTAGCAAGTGGCGTCATTGCTTAGGACTGATCATTATAACCAACCGGAAATGACCAATGAGAAATAACTATCTAGAATCCCAGGTCAGCTTTGGCTAGTTCAGCAGCAGCGAATACTTCTGCGTCAGGTTTTTCTTCCCAGGCTGGCTCACCCATTTCTTCGTAAAAAGTTGCGTCATAAGGACGGGTACGTACTACTACTGGCATCGGAACGGCGTGACCCAAAATTAATGCTTGTTGCTTCGAGTCTAATTTTGCCAATACCGATCGCAGTCCACTACCACCAGATACACCTGTAAAAATCGCCTCAATGTCTTTTTCATCATTCAGCAAAGCGGTAATCCGAGTCCCAATCTGGGACATAACTTCATTATCAATACCCGATGGACGTTGATCAACTACCAAAAGTGTGACGAAATATTTTCGCAGTTCACGGGCAATAGTCCCAAAGATAGTACTTTGTACCACTCCTGGGTCAAGGAAACGGTGCGCCTCTTCAATGGTAATCATCAATGGCGTGGGGCGATCGCTAGGATTTTTGCTTTGGAGGAATTTATCGGCTTTTTTGACGTAATGCTCGTGAATACGTCGGGTGATCATATTTGTCACCAACATATAAGAGAGCATATTAGACTGGGAACCAAATTCTATCACAACATTCTTCCCAGATTCCAGACATTGCACAATTTTACTAATGTAATTCTGGGGGCAAACCGCTCGCATATACTTCAAACTATCCATCCGCAAGAGTTTGCGCTGCAATGCCATAATCGAGCCTTTGTGTCCGCGCTTTTCGTCGCAGAACATTTCGATTTCTTCATTAGTCATGTTCAGCAATTGGACAATCCAGGACTTGCCAAACTCGCTATATAGAATATTGGCGTTATCTAAGGCTGCGTCAGAGAGTCCTAAATCTCGACTACATAACTTAATATCTTCAACTTCTATTTGCTCGTAACTTAAATAAAGTTCTTGAGCATCACGCACACCCCGACGCTTTGTCGATTCCGGGTCGAGGGTGTAGACTTCCACCTTACTAGGAAAAAGTTGCTTTAAGCCCTTAACAGTACTGACGTTTTTACCTTCTGCAACAGCTTCCCAGCCATACTCAGAGTGCATATCAAAAATCAAGTTTACTGCCGCACTTTTACGGATAACGCCAGCTAAAATTAGCCGTGTTAGAAAGGATTTACCAGTACCAGATTTCCCAAAAATCCCATTACTGCGTTCTACAAAGCGGTTCAAATCGATGCAAACGGGCACATCCATATCCAAAGGTTTCCCGATGGAAAAATTGCGCCTTTGGGGGTCATCTTCCCAGCCAAATACCCGGCGAAAATCGTCAACACTTGCATCGTAAACTTGACTAAAGTGGCTAGGAATAGTTTTAACAGGCAACAATTCCATCGTCGTACTAGTTTGTGGCACGAATGAAGCCAAACCCGTCATCGATGGGAGGAAGGGATTTACCGATTTACCATTTGTTGGCGATAAAGATTCTTCAGATTCGGGAGTGAACATCAACATCGGCGCGAGGTTGATAGTACCGTATGTGCCACTTCCGGCTAAAACATCTCGTAAAAAAGTGTCTTCCCAATTGGGAGGATTAGCAATAATTCGGGCATTAGCAGCTCCCAATGCTACATCTGTCAGCATACAAAAAAAGCGCGATCGCATCCCTTGCACAACGAGAAACTTACCCACCCGCATATCTTCCACAGAAATGTCAGGATGCAATCGTACTTCTAAACCTTCAGTTAGAGAACCTTGAATGACCGAACCTAATGGCTGTGCCGAATTCATCTAATTAGTTACATGATTGTTGGTGCTATCTCTTACGTTGAATTGTAATTGCATAGGGCAAAAGTTGCGAATTTGTCAGGAGTTAGGAGTTAGGAGTTAGGAATGATAATTAATGCCCAATGCCCAATGCCCAATGCCCAATGCCCCATTACCTAATCAATTTGAATCGAAGTGGGCGCACTTCCGGTTGGTGGAGTCGTAACAATTAAAGGTTTACGGAATTGGGTGTAAAGGCGATCGCGCCAGGTGAAGAATGGTTCATAATCTATATTCTCTGTAAAGATTGGCAATCCTTTACCTCTAATAGAAGCTGGTAAATCTAGATACCGCCCATCGGGGAACTTGAGCAATATCGATAAGCCAGCCACCGCCAAGTCAGCTAAAGTCGGCTCATCTCCTGTTAAATAAGGACTATCTGCCAGTAACAATGTCAACGCTTCCAAGTCTTGTTTTAAGGATGCGATCGCTGACTGTATCACATCTGGGCTATAACCTACCCCAAAACCCAACAGTGTCAAGAAGTCACTAGGTACTCCTTCAACCAGACTTTTAAATATATCTGGTGTTGAGGTCGGTAATAAAGACTTGCGAAAATTTTGATCTTGACTTATTGCAGCAAATAGTGCTTTGCGACCTTTAATGCCTATAGACTCATCAGCCCATTCTTCTATTAATAAAGTTAAACCCCGTCGTTTGGGATCTTGCGGTATTATTGGGCGATCGGGATACTCTAAGTCTAAATACTTAGCTATTTCCGTAGAATCCGCAATATATCTATTACGATCCTTTAATACTGGGACTTGTTTCTGACCAGTCAGCCGGAACAGTTCTACTTGTCCAATCCCAGGCGTAACCTCTATTTTGCGGTAATCTAGTCCTTTAAAATCTAGAATTAGGCGCACTTTCTCTGAGTATTGAGAGAGTTCCCATTGGTATAATTCCAGCATGTTGTATACCTTGTAACTGGTCAACTTCTTAACTTTACAATTGTATCTTTAGTTAAAGTAATTTTTCTTGGCATTAGTTGCTTAGTTGTCTATTTAATTTACATTAGGGTTTAACTCTGCCTGATGTTTGGCAAAATTATCGATTTTAAAAAACTTACTCTCTGATTGATGAAAATATCAAATAACTAAATAATTTAATTCGGCATATATATAAATAAACCTAACCGCTCAGTCGTGAGTCTTCAGCCGTTATTTTAATTTGCGTCACTGTTAGCCTACTACTTCGTCAAGCTAATGAAAGAAGGTTTGTCGTCAGGACTTTAGTACTTAGAAAATAATCACTAAAGTCCTTACTACGAACTTGCTTACCCATCAGTTTAAACTTGACAGAGTACTACGTTAAGATATTTAGGTACTTAATTCCTCTACTTTTGCTGAAAAATCAATGGTTGATTTCGAGATTATAGCCTTGGGCCGTATCGGATTCAGGGTTTTTGAATCAACTATTAACTTACGTACAAGTTTGTATATAAATTGGCTTTTAAGTAGAATCTTTATCACAGCTTATTGTAACTTATAAGTTGTAGATGTGAGATTTTCCCGCTTTTTTAGAGGTGACGCTACACCAAGTGAGGCTTTATTAACTCTTTTTGGTGTGATAGAGAAAATTTGCTGAATTTACATAAAATATATGCTAGATATATTTCATACTTGTGAGCCTAAGCCGAAGTTGGATATTTTGCGTCACAAGTACAAATTCTGGGAAAAAATCTTACTTCCCTCTTCGGCTATATTATTTTGTGCGTAGCAAAATGTTATAAATTTTTATGTAGTGTGTGGACAAAAAGACAAACAAAATTTATGAAGACAAATTACAGCAAATTGCTGACCACGTTGGCAGGCATAGCAGGATTTACTAGTTTTAGCGTCCTGATTACTTTACCATCTGATGCGAAAGAGGCACTAAATCCTAACCCCAGTATTTTCAACGAAGCCCCCTATAACCAGGGACAACGCCTTCAAGCAAACGCTCAATATACACCCGTTGAGGCTGCTTCCAAAATAGAAAAAGGCAATACCAAACGCCAACAAGTAGGACAGAACAGTGGCGGTGGGACGCTAAATCCCAAACCAAGTATTTTCAACGAGCCTCCCTATAACCGTGGTGGTAGCGCTACACCTAGTGAAAGTGCACCCCGCACTCCAGGTACTACCCCAGGAAATCAACCTACCACACCACCAACAGAAGTACCATCTCCTGGCACACCTAGTACAACTCCACCAGGCCCAGGAGCAAGCGACAATCAAGGCAAAAACTTGTTAGCGTTGGCAGAGTCAAACGCTTCCTTTACAACCTTAACCAAGGCTTTGAAAGCAGCAGGGTTGACCGGAGCTTTGCAAGGCAAAGATAACTTAACTATTTTTGCACCCACTGATGCAGCTTTTGCTAAGTTGCCACCAGATGCTTTGCAAGAATTGTTAAAACCAGCCAACAAAGAAGTATTGATCAAAATCTTAACTTACCATGTAGTCCCTGGTAAGGTATTGTCCGCTGATTTGAAGTCTGGCGAAGTTAAAAGCCTTGAAGGCGGCACAATCAATGTTAAAGTTGATCCTGCTACCGGTGTAACTGTCAATGATGCTAAAGTAACACAGGCAGATATCACAGGGAGTAACGGTGTAATCCACGCAATCGATCAGGTGATTTTACCTCCTGACTTGTAGTTTTTAGGTATCAGTACAATCGGGAACAAAACTAGGTTGGCATAAAGTATTAATACGTAAAAATTCCGTTCAGATGTTAATTTTGGACGGTTTTTTTGTAAAAACGGTGATTTAAATTGGGAACCCCGCCTACTGACTTTTCACGAAGGCTTTCCTCGTTCCCAGGCGGAGCCTGGGAATGCATTGATTTCTGCAAGCCGCACACTCGTGACTTCTAGTCATGAGTTAGGCACTCTATATTTCCATATTTTTTCTTCTTATGGTCATGCACATGGTAAGGTAAAGTATGGAAGTAAAACACGGCAGAGGCTACGTTTATGCAATTGAGTATCATATTGTATGGTGTGTTAAGTATAGACACAAGGTACTGAAGGATGAGATAGCTGAGTTCCTGAAAGAGGTTCTAATTGAGACGGCAATTCTCTACAAGTTTAAAGTCGAGAGTCTTGAGGTAGTAGAAGATCATGTTCATGTCTTAGTATCTGCAACGCCTCAGCACACTATTCCGAATATAGTCAAAATGCTAAAGGGAATATCGGCTAGAAAGCTATTTTTAAAGTTTCCCGAACTCAAAAAAAAGTTAGGGGGAGGTGACGCCACTCCCCTCAAACTCCTCCACCCCCGCACGGGGGTGGCTCATCTTTGGAATCCCTCATATTTTGTAAGCACTGTTTCAGAAAACACAGAGGCACAAGTTAAGAAATATATCGAGAACCAAAATGCAGAAAGCGTTTAAAGTTACACTCACTCCTAACCATAACCAGCAAGTCTTAATTAACAAGACCATTGGTTGTGCAAGGTTTGTGTATAATCGCTTTCTAGCATTAAGACAGGAGTTGTATAACACCGAGCAGAAAACATTAAACTATCATGCTTGTAGTCAGCAACTTACTTTACTGAAAAAAGAAATTATCTGGCTCAAGGAGGTAGACAAGTTCGCCTTACAGAACTCACTCAAGAACTTAGAGACAGCATATAAAAACTTCTTTTCCGATCTAAAAAAAGCCAAAAATAAAAAAGGTGTAGGCTTTCCTAAATTCAAAAAGAAGTATGGGTGCAAACAGTCTTATAAGACTAACCTGACTAACGGCAACATTCAGATAATAGAGAATCGCTTAAAACTTCCAAAGCTAGGATGGGTAAAGTTTCACAAATCCCAAGATATCACGGGAAAGCTTATAAACGTTACCATAATTCGTACTAATAGCGGTAACTACATTGCTAGTATTTTGTGTGAAACAGAGATAGAAAAATATCCACAAGTTACTCAAAATATTGGATTAGATTTAGGAATCAAATCTTATTTTGTTACTAGCAAGGGTGAAGTTATAGATAACCCCAAATATTACCGAACTCAAACTCGTAAGTTACGCTCATACCATAAAAAACTATCTCGTAGTGTCAAAGGTAGTAACAATAGAGTTAAAGCGAAAATCAAGCTAGCTCGGACTTACCAACACATTACCAATTTGAGAGATGACTTTCTACACAAACTCTCAACTCGTTTAATCAAAGAAAACAGCATTATCTGTATCGAAGATTTGCGAGTTGCCAATATGGTGAAGAATCACAAGCTAGCATTGAGCATAACAGAAGCTAGTTGGTCTAAATTTGTTACCATGCTGGAATATAAAGCTTTGTGGCATGACAGAATTGTGCAAAAAGTTGGTACGTTCTATCCCTCATCTCAGACTTGTAATCATTGTGGTTTTATCAACCCGCTAGTCAAAGATTTAAAGTTGCGTGAATGGTCTTGTCCTCATTGTCATAATTACAATTCCAGAGATGAGAATGCGGCTAGGAACATATTAACTGAAGGATTGAAAATATTAGCAGCAGCCGTCGGTGCGCCGGATGCTTTAAACGCCTATGGAGAACTTGTAAGACCTGGAGTCATCCAGGCAGAGATCGTTGAAGTAGGAATCGCGTGACTTCTAGTCATGCGAGGTTCAATGAGTCTCCTTTTGATCTTTATCTTGCATTTCTAAAAGTTCCGGGATAGTAACAAAGTTATAGCCCTGTTTGCGAAAGTTGGCAATAATTTCTGGTAAAGCTTGCACAGTTTTAGAGCGATTACCACCACCATCATGCATCAGCACAATCCCGCCTGATTTGGCCTTACTGAACACATTATTAATTAATTTTGGTATAGCAGGACGCGAGTAGTCTACAGAGTCAGAAGACCAGAGAATGATCGCATATTTGCTATTTCTAGCGTAATCAGCCACCCCATTGTGCATGATTCCCCCTGGTGGCCGAAACAAATTTGTTTTAATCCCTGTGACTTGATAAATCAGGTCTGCTGTATGGACAATTTCATAGGCAGCTGCTTGTGGATTCAAGAATTGATACCAATGATGCCAAGTATGGTTTCCAATTACGTGACCTTCAGCAATCTCCCGCTTTACTAAGCCTGGATAATTCTTCACGTTCTGCCCAATCAGAAAAAATGTCCCTTTGATCTGATTTTGTTTAAGAATATCCAGTACTTGCGCCGTACTTTCAGGCCATGGCCCATCATCAAAGGTGAGAGCAATTACTTTCTGTTCGGGAGTAAGTTTTGCCGACTTAACTATTGCCCCTTGAAAGCGTAGCGGCACAGCATAGGAGAGACCCTTTATTTGTGCTTGTTGCTGCCAACTTTTAAGCATCGCCGCTTTTAGTTCTTCAATCTGCTGCTCAGTTCCAACTTTGGCTGATAGATTGTTTACATTTATATTCTCTCTACTTTGAGCCTCAGAGGAGCTTGACTTGATAAGCATCATCGTGTTGACACTCAAACTGGCACTTAAGACAAGCAACCTAGTTAATATTTTTTGCAGACAAAAAAATGATTTGTTGTCCTGCACTTCATAGCTCCTTCAAGGGTCGAACCATCTTTTTTTCGCAATACTTCGGGTAGTTTTTTAGACTTTTGTAAGCTTTGCCCTGTAAGCTAGAGCATGATTGGTATATTTTTTAAAGTTAGCTCCAACCCTGACCTGAAAAATGCCTTACCCTAGGGATAATCTAATACCTATAAGCAAAATCCTCACCGGATTTTAGATTTTAAATTTTGGATAATGGAATTGTTGGCGGAGCCTAAGAAGAGAAGATTCAAAATTAAAAAGGTCTGAGAACAAGCGAATTTATTCGTGGCATAAATCTAAAATAAAATCACAGAGCAAGTGACTTGATTGCTGGGGTAAATCTAAAATCTAAAATCCTCTCATTGTGTGACCATGAAGGTGAGAGCCTTCTTGCGCGTTAATTTTTGTAGACTATAGGGTGGTATCAGGAGAATTTCAATAACTGTAAAAGCTAATTTATCCTGCCTTATTAATATGAATATACTTAATGTAGGTTAAATATTGCATATCCTATTGACGAAGCTATTGCAAAATTATGACGAAGATGTGACTTTCCTTGAGTAATGAGGGCACAGGGCAGATCCGTTAAAATAATTCGTAATTCGTAATTCGTAATGACGCTCTCTACGCGGACTCGCTAATATAATTAAGTTTTGTAACGGTGATTTAATGCAAAGTCGGACTTCTAATAAATCATGAATTTTGTGGGGTGGAAAACGCCCACCCCACAAGAGGTCATTGGATAGTTTTTTATTTGGAAATCCCTTAACAGGTTACAGACTAGATATTACATCCCGTGCTACTGCTAAAGTCTGATCAATATCCTCTTCGGTGTGAGCAAAAGATGTAAACCCAGCTTCAAATTGAGAGGGTGCTAAGTAAACACCATGCTCTAACATCCCGCGATGGAAGCGTCCAAATTTGGCTGTATCAGACTTTTTCGCATCTTCGTAGTTATGAACTGGGCCAGATGTAAAGAATAAGCCGAACATCGCGCTGATTTGACCGCCGCAAGCCGCATGACCAGTTTCTGTGGTAATTTGCAGCAAACCATCTGCTAGCTTTTTAGTAATCCGGTCAAGATACTCGTAAGTACCTGGCTTTTGCAGCAATTCCAAAGTCTTAATGCCAGCAGTCATCGCCAAGGGATTACCAGAAAGAGTCCCAGCTTGATATACGGGGCCGGCAGGCGCAACCATTGACATAATATCCCGACGACCGCCATAGGCTCCTACTGGCAAACCACCACCAATAACCTTACCCAAGGTCGTTAAATCGGGAGTGACGCCAAATTTTTCCTGAGCGCCACCGTAAGCAATGCGGAAGCCTGTCATCACTTCGTCAAATACCAATAACGCTCCATGCTCGTGAGTCAGTTCCCGTAATCCTTCTAGGAAGCCAGCATCAGGTGCAATAAATCCAGCATTGCCGACAACTGGCTCAAGAATGACGCCAGCAATCTCGTCGCGGTTTTCTTCAAACAAGGCTTTGACGGCTTCCAAGTCATTGAAAGGCGCGGTTAGAGTGGTGCTAGTTGCTGATTTAGGAACTCCTGGTGAGTCTGGCAAACCAAGTGTAGCAACTCCAGAACCTGCCTTCACGAGAAACGCATCGGCGTGTCCGTGGTAGCAACCTTCAAACTTAATGATTTTCTCCCGGTTGGTGAAAGCCCGCATCAGCCGCAAAACTCCCATACAGGCTTCAGTTCCAGAGTTGACAAATCTCACCATTTCGATGCTAGGAACGGCATCGATGACCATTTCTGCCAAAACATTTTCTAGGACTGAGGGAGCGCCGAAACTGGTACCTTTTTCTAAAGCTTCATGCAAGGCTGCAATTACTTCTGGATGAGCATGACCGCAAATAGCTGGCCCCCAGGTGCCTACATAGTCTATATATTTGTTGCCATCTACATCCCAAATATATGCGCCTTTAACACGATCAAAAACTATGGGTTGTCCGCCCACAGATTTAAAGGCACGAACTGGAGAACTGACTCCTCCGGGCATGAGGTTTTGAGCAGCGGCGAAGACTTCTTGTGATTTTGTTGTTTTAATTGTGGTATTTACCAAGGTTCTCTCCTAACAGTGGGCAATAAAAAGCTCTATCTTAGGATAGGGTCAAAAGCTACTTAGAATTTCTATCGTATAGAATTAGCTGAACTAAAAAATAACAATATGTTATACAAGTCGAATCAAGACTTGCCTTTAGATATTCAAACTCGATTATCTGAAGCATACCAGGATCTTTACCGAGCAGCTTTTAACTCGGCGATCCATTGGTATGGTGAAGCCTCAAAAGCTCACAAAGTCGCCTTGAGTGCTGTAAAAATGCAGTCTGCTATGGAACGGAATGCTCTTGTTGAGAGCTAGATAAGATAGTTCAATTTAAAAAAACATCCCAGCTGCTCTATTCAGAATGGTATCGTGAATCCATGAATTATTCTCATTAGAGCAAATTAGCTGGTATGTCTTCTAACGATTCGCGATCGCTGCATTACACCATCCCTGTTGAGGAAATTCGCTACGATGAACGCGGTCTAGTGCCTGCAATTGTCCAAGATTATTTGGATGGTACTGTCCTGATGATGGCGTGGATGAATCAGGAGTCGTTACAAAAAACTTTGGAAACTGAAGAAACTTGGTTTTGGAGCCGTTCCCGGCAAGAATTGTGGCACAAAGGGGCGACTTCTGGACATATTCAAAAAGTGCGGAGTATCCGTTATGACTGTGATAGTGATGCGTTGCTCATCGGGGTAGAGCAATTAGGAGATGTTGCCTGCCATACTGGAGAACGCAGTTGCTTTCACCAAATAGAAGGGAAAATTGCTGCACCACCAGGGGATACTTTGTCGCAATTGTTTCAAATAATATGCGATCGCCGCGATAATCCTACTGAGAGTTCTTATACCTGTAAATTATTTGCAGGTGGCGATAACAAAATTTTGAAAAAGATTGGTGAGGAAACTGCTGAGGTGGTAATGGCCTTTAAGGATGATGAAGCAGATGCGATCGCAGGTGAAGTTGCTGATTTGCTATATCATACTTTGGTTGCCTTAGCTCACCATCAAGTTGATTTGAAATCGGTGTATCGTAAGTTGCAAGAACGTCGTCAATAGAGGGAATAACTAGTCATTTTACTGTGGGGTGGAATGAGGCTTTGAATCAGCAAAAATTCGATTCAGGTATTGTAAAATTACCACAGCGATCGCTACACTCAAGATAAAGTATAGCCAGTAACTATTGGTAATAATTTGTGGTTGATCTAATGCCCATCCACCCAAGGGATGACCAATAAAAGAGCCTACAGCCCAGCACAAAGCGTTAATGGAAAAATAAACGCCGCGTTGATTTTCCGGGGCTAACTCCGTCACTAAAGAGGCAGCAGATGGGGTATAAGAAACAATCGCCACAGCAAATACTCCTAATGCCAATATTACCCAAACCAGATTATGAGATGGGGCAGTGCCGCTTACCCAAATCAGGCCAAAACCAATTGCCCAGAGAATAGCGGAAACAGTGAGCGCGAGTGTGTGAGAGCAGCGTTTTAAGAGGCTGGTGACAGGCAACTGACAGATGATGGCGAACACCAGATGCCAAGCGAATAGAACGCTAATCGTAGTTTGAGCAAATCCTTCAGTAGTACTTTTTATAACAAAGTTTTTGAAGTAAAGCGGCAGGGTGCTGTGGATTTGAGAAATATAGATTGTAAAGAATATATTAACTGCTATGTAGACCAGGAAACGGCGATCGCTTAATACTGCCATCCAAGAAGCAAAATGTTCTGTCTTTTCAGCTTCCCCTATCTGCTGTTGTTCAGTTTCACTAATTCCCACATAGACAACCCCAAAAAACACCATAAAAGAGATGGCATCAATCACAAATAGCCATCGATAACTCCCAATTATCGCGATCAAAAACCCTGCTAGCACAATTCCGATCGCTAACCCAAGATTATCAGCTAATCGGGCGATCGCAAAAGTTTCGCGGCGATTATCAATCTCGCTGGCGTCAGCAACAACAGCTTCAGCCGCCGGCCAATAGAAACCTATCCCTAAACCGCTAATCAAGCTACCAATTACCAAAATAGTAAAATTATTGGTTGTAGCCAAAACTAGAGAACCACTTGCTGAAATCGCCGTCGCTAGCAACAAAGTGCGGCGGCGTCCCCAGTGTCCAGAATCAGCCAAAGAACCACCTACAATCCGCCCTACAATGCCGGAAATCGAGGCGCTACCCAAGGCTACCCCCACACTGGTTGCAGATAAACCAACTTGATTGACAAAAAATATCGGGGCGTAAAACAGGGTACAGCCGGTGCCAACTTCCGAGAAGAATCTACCAATTGCGAAAATCCAGACTTGGGGATGTATCGAGGGCAGCCACGATGATAACTGGGATTGAGAAGCTAATTTCATCAGTTTAAATGTCATGCTTTCCTGACATTTTGGTAATTCTTATCATTTGCTACAATTTTCCTCACTCATTCCACAAGGTTTCCACAGGGATTTTAGCAGTTTTCCACAGGTGCTCTACGAGTCAATAGGCTGTTGCCGTCTAACTGGGGATTGTTAATTAAGAGTGGCAAGGAACTTCAAGGACTGAGTTTTTATAAAGTAAAGTAACGAAAAATCGGCTTAAAGCCTTATTGTTCCGTTCGCATTTATTTTTTATACAATCGTTTTTAACATTTCGCAGCATTGACAAACCCACCCCCTCTTAGCGCACAATGATTCGGCTTGCTTTTGTAGTTCGTTCAACCGTTGGCATCAAATGTGTAAAATATATTACTACCAGATGCGGGCGTAGATTGGCGGGCTGGCGAAAGAGCGTGTGAGGTAGCCTGATTGCCGTTTCACCGCAAGCAACTTGTCCCTCTTGATTATCCTCATAGGAGGAAAATCTCATGAAAGCAACGGTTAGCATCTTTACAGAAATTCCCGAAACACTCCACGAATCCTTAAAAAACTACTTAGAAAAGCATCCCGATTGGGATGAAAACAGAGTGTTGACGGCGGCGTTATCATTATTTTTACTCCAAAATGGAGATAGCGATCGCCGTGCTGCCCGAGTCTATCTGGAAACTTTGTTCCACCACTCCTCAGTAGAAATGCCCAGCATCGATTCACCCGCAACAGCTAATCTACTAGACACCCCATAGGTGCTGGTATGAATGGCACGCTTGTAAAGCCCAAAGGCTTGTGTCACCTCGTTCGCCTCGTTCCCAGTCTTAAGACTGGGAATGTATGATCAGAGGCTCTGCCTCTGGTAAAGAAAGAGGAGGCAGAGCCTCCCAGGATGGGAAAGGTCTGTATCTTAACTTAGTGCCATTCAGTACTGGTATGAGGGGCGTTATTCTAGCTAATGCCCTAATATGGGCACGGTTTGCCGTGCCCCATTAATGGATTTTCAGCCGAAGCGATCGGCCATCTGGGGGCAATATTACAACAAAAAAGATCAGTAGATTCTGATCCTTAAAAAGGTTCCAGCCCTCCTATTAGGCATTAAGAGTCAGAGACTTCTTTTCGAGAGAACCCACGAAGGTGGGTTTTGTTTGTGTAGACGCGGTTTTTAACCGCCGATTTCACTTAAGTTGACACAAATGCACAGCTATGCGCCCCTGCGAACTCCATCCTAAGCACCGTCATATCTACTAAAACGGTCACAAGCAAAGAAATATTTTCCAGTGGACTCTCTGTTGTGTCCACTGCCTTAAACAGATAAATCAATATCTCAAATAACTGCTTGGTCTGTATTTGAGGAATATTTACCTATTTTGACTGTCTAAATTTGTCTTTTACTAAAGCCAAAGAAATTCACTAATTGCTCCCCCAGAAGTTAACAGTCAAGAGTTAAAAAACTCTAGACTATAAACTCAGGACTTGGCTTCTAAGTGCTGGGGGTAACGTAACTAGCAGATTCAAACTTATACCCTACGCCACGTACAGTTTGAATTAATGCTGGCTGACTAGCATCAATTTCAATCTTCTTGCGAATTTGGCCGATATGTACATCTACAACCCGCTGGTCGCCGACATATTCATAGTCCCACACCTCTTGGATTAGTTCTGCACGCCGCCAAACTCGGCCTGGATGACTGGCTAAAAAATGCAATAAGTCAAATTCCAGAGCAGTTAAGAGTACTGGTTGGTTATTAAGTGCCACCTCCCGTCGCACCGGATCAATCATAAGTTTTTCAAATACCAAGCGTTTCTGCTCGGCCGTAGTTATCACTCGCTGACGCCTCAAAATCGCTCCGACTCTGACTTCTAGCTCTCCCAGCCCAAAAGGCTTGGTGAGATAGTCGTCAGCACCTTTAGAAAAGCCGCGAATTTTGTCAGCTTCGTCAGCACGGCTAGTCAACATCAGAACAAAAACACCATTACGACTTTGCATCTCTTGGCAGAGGTTAAACCCAGTTACATCTGGTAGATTCACATCTAGAATCACCAAATCAGGGTTAAACTGCTCAAATAGAGCTAAGGCTGTCTTTCCATCTTCGGCAGCCTCCACCTGATAGTTCTGCTTTATCAAAAAGCGTTGGATTAAATTCCGAACCGCAGGGTCGTCGTCAACTACAAGAATCTTGGCAGGAGCCATGACCATTACTTTGCACAAAAATTCGTAAGATTAACAAGAGAGTTGCGTAAAAACGCAGTTGCCACTTTGGGAGTAACTAAGAATCTACATGGCTACACCATGAGAATCCTGATTATTCAAAAAGAAATACTCTAATCAGGATTGTGGGCGATGAGAACGCGAAACTTATGTTAGCCACAGTATATAGGCGCTCTGACTTTGGCCGCAACAGTTCTTGACAGCAAGACACCTTCTTGATCCCAGTTAGGTGGTAACTGAAAACGTTTCAATTTTAAATCGATATGCGGATATATACCACAAGCGATTATTCAGTATAATTAAAAAAAATCTGTTACGGTACACTAAGTTGCCAAATCTGAAACAGTAAAGTTGATTTTTTCATCAAAACTATGTGTTTTAGGTACTCTCCGTTCAAATTCTAGATTAGAGCCAGAACTGGGTAACGACATGAGGGTATACACGGAGTTATAGCGATATGTTAAAGTGACTATAGTTGAAATTACAAAGTCGATTAAACTAACCCGTGCTACTATCCTGGTAGGGCATAAAATAGGTCGAGATTTTAGTTTCGATCAAAATAAAACCTAAAGCTGTTTTTGATTCGACAAAAGACTGCCGCTGACTGAGGCTGAAGTAACAAACTCCCATGAGCGATCAAAATCCCTACGAAAAACTTGGGGTATCAGAAGAGGCTAGCTTCGATGAAATTCAGGATGCTCGTAATCGCCTATTCGAGCAGCATAGTGGCGATGCCAAGCATTTAGAAGTAATTGAAGCGGCTTACGATGCGATTTTAATGGATCGCTTACGGATGCGACAGGAAGGTAAAATTAAAGTCCCTGAGCGTATCCGGTTTCCAGAGTTGCGAGTGCAATCGGTTCCTAAAGAAAGTCCAACCCCTCGCGAGCAGTCACCTGCATGGCTGCAACGAATGTTGGATCAGCCAACACCTGCGGATATTCTCTTACCAGGAGCTTGGTTTCTTGGTTTGAGTTCTATTAGCCTGTTTTATCCAGAGGGAGGCGATCAGGTTTTGCAGTTAGCATTGGTGGTTGGAGTAGGCACCAGTATTTACTTTCTCAATCGCAAGGAAGGTAAATTTGGTCGAGCAGTTTTGTTCACCCTGGCCAGTTTAATAATTGGCTTAATCGCTGGGGGACTAGTTGCCAGCTTGCTCTTACCACAAATATCATTTATCAGTCTGGGAACGAATCAGTTCTCTAGTGTAGTGACGTTTATATTGTTGTGGTTGGTTAGTAGCTTTCTCCGCTAAATCGCTATCCGTAAGCAAGTTTCTATAAAGAAGACGTGGTTAATATATGTTCTTCTTAAAATTTGAGAGTCAGGAGTCAGAATACCTTTTCTGGCTCCTATTTTAATTCAATCTGTTACAGCTACAGAGCCTTTCTAGACAAGGTGTTTAGGTTTTAGGACTAAATCGACAGCAGCGCTGAAATCCTTAACGATTAAGTCGGGGTGGTAAATTTCCAATTGGGTGCGATCGCGGATACCAGATTCCACAGCCATCACCTTAATGCCATAATTTTTAGCGGCGGTGATGTCGGCTTCCGTATCTCCCACCATCCAAGTATCAGTAGCCGGGGGCAGTTCTTTTAATGCCCTAGCCATCAACAAGGGCTTATCTTCAATATCACGAGTTTTAACGTAGTCGTTACTCAGGCAATAACAACGATTTTCCGGGAAAAATCTATCTAAATCGTGTTTTTTGAAAGCATAATCTAGTTCCCGAACTCGGCGCATGGTCATAACTGCCAAATCAATTCCAGCTTGTTGAATTTTTAACAGTGCATCCACAGCACCAGGCGCGAGAGTGTCATATTTGAAATAAGCTTCTGTATGCACATTTTGCCGCCGCAACTGGGCAAATTCTTGGGCTTGGGTTTCGTCTAACCCAGAATTTAAGGCGATTTGTTTTTCGGGAACGCGCGATCGCTTTAACTGCCAAAATTCCGCTTTCGGAAGTTCTTGCACCACTTGGTCTGGGCGACGGGTTTTCTCCAAACAGAATTGATAAACACGGTAGTATCGTTCGGAAACGTCAATAATTGGGCCGTCGAAGTCAGTAATAAGTCTTAGCATCGGCGGAAAATGTTAAATTTTATTAAAATTATCTCAGATATTTCGCTATTTTTCGAGAGCAGCAGCGTGATTTAAGCGCTGCACAAAAATTAGCTCAAGAACTACCAGATATAGCAATATATTTCAACAATCAGTGTTCGGAATAATAGTACGGAAGGTTCTCTAACTATACAAGTTAATCCAGTAGGTAGTAAAAAACACACAGTATTTAGATATAAACTACCATCACCTTCAGGGAAATTATGAGTGAAGAATGGAAATTTTTAAAGCCTATTTTCAATGATGAAGAAGTAATTAAACTTAGGGAAACACTAAACAAAGTTGTAATCGGTTCTGGAAGTACTGTCGAGCCTAGTAAACTTAATATTATTAAGCAGTCCGACTGGATTGCCATACCAACAGAAAGTGGAGATCACTTTTCTGAAGAAGATGAAATTAAACTCTTACAAGCAGTATTGCAACATGGGAATCAAGAAATTGTAGCAATAGCATTTGAGCCTGTAGAACCTTTCCCTCTCGCATTCGTATTTCCAGCAACGGCTGAAGCAATTGCAGAGTTTAATTGGAAATGTACACTTTTTTGGTTTGCACTGTATGCTGGAGAGCCTGATTGGGTAATTATGTGTACTAAGTTAGATTTCCTTGTTATTACTGGAAAGCATAGTTTTGTTAGCCAATTTTTAGGCTGTGAAATCCAACCAGCTTTTGCTGACTTCTACGAGTTAGCATTAAGTTATTCTGATGATGATCCTGAAAAAAAGTCTTTACTACAGGTGTACAATCTACTTTGGCGTGAATATCCTAAGATAAATCCTGGAGAAATTATCCAACTTTTGCCTGTGTCGTGATTGGTGCGTTGGGCGTTTCAACCTAGCGCAACCTACTGGCTAAGGGTTTTTTCCAAACTCTTTTTAAGAAAGTATCGACGATGACCTGGAGGAAAATCTTCTAACTCTCCAAAAACATTTTTAACCTCTTAAATTAAAGTCTCAGAATCTTCAGATATTGTTTCTATATTTAAATCTTGTGTGTTTAAATTGTCTATATCTAAAGAAGCTTTTAAAAGTTCGCTCCATGAATTTGGAGGGTTTCCTTGATCAAGCATTTTTGTAAATTTTTGATAAGGATCTGTTTTTGATCCTTCTTTTCTTAGGGTTTTTTCGTCGTTTACCCAAGCGTAAATAATTATTTTATCAATACTACTGTAACGAAAAAATAAACGGAACCGTTGATAAAATTTTGCTCGAAACCAATGCTTTCTATCTGCCCCTAGCTTTTTCCCCTGTCTGAACTCTTTTGCTGTAGGGTCTCTAGGAATATGATTATAAACAAGCTCCTTAATAATGTTAAGGAGCTTTGTAGATGGGTGAGATTGATATGTTTCAGGATTACTTTCTTCAAGCTGCTCAACAGTCACAATCAGTTTTTTAAAATATTCACTGAAAGCGGGGTGAGCTTTTAATGTCCACCCATTAACATTCATGCAAAAATAAAGTCCTCTGGCAGCTCCTCATTAAAATCAGCTGTCATACCTTTGGTAAGAGCTTCTGCACGATGATACAAATCTTCAGTGAGAGGTTCAATCAAACTAGAGCTATGAGCAATATCTTTGTCAATTAAGTCTAAGAACGCTTCTGTAGAAAATTTGGCTTTAATTTTGTCAAATTTTTTATTGGTTTTTTTTGCCTTTACATTGCTTTGGCTAGAGTAAAATACTACCTCACTTGTAGACTTTCTAAGAAAAGCTATAAAATACTTACGTGGGTGTGCGTGACTAGTAGCTTCTACAATAGCAATATAATTACGTCTATCACGAGACTTGACTTTCATGTTTTTTAGTCTAGTTTTCGCCTTCTATATCTAATTTATCTCAATATCTTTCACTCTGCAAGTTACAAATCAAGGCTATCACCATTAAGTCCATAAAAATAGTACAAAAAAGGTAAATTGTACTCAGGCATCATTGCAGGGTACCGCGTTTTATTTGTTCGCTTTCAATGGCTTCAAATAAGGCGCGAAAGTTACCTTCGCCAAAACCTTGAGCTTGGAAACGGCGCTCAATAAACTCAAAGAAAAATGTCGGCTGTTCAAATATTGGCTGGGTAAAAATTTGTAGTAATAAGGGCGCGATATTTCCTCCCTCTAAAGGAGTATATTCTTGCCAATCCACGAGAATTTCCTGTTGAGCGATCGCTTCCAATTCTAAGTGTGATAGCGTCAGTCCTGGACGCTGTTTTAGTTGGGAGTAGTAGCTTTGGGGAACTGAGAGTAAGGATAAACCACTGGCACGAAATTTAGCGATCGCACTCACAAGATTAGTCGTCCGCAAAGCAATATGTTGAATTCCTGGCCCCCGGTTGACATTGAGAAATTCCTGAATTTGGGAATTACTGGAAGCTGGTTCATTAATTGGCAATTGGACACTACCGTTGCGCGAAACCATCACCTGGCTGTGTAAACCAGAGCGATCAGTTTTAATTTTAAATGCTTGCTGGGGTTGAAAATCTAAGATATTTTTGTACCAAGCCACAGCAGACTCTAATTCACCAACTGCCACGTTCAGCACTATATGATCTATGGCGGTAAAAATGTTGTCCTTTGTCATTTGTCCGTTGTCATTAGTCATTAGCCCTTTGTCAAAAACCAATGACTTTTGTATCAACGTATGAGTCAGCCCACCCCAGGCGGCTATTTTGCCACACTTCAGGAATGCTGTACCTATCTGGCGTTCCTGGATGGGTTGTAAGATTGTAGCACCGTGCATTTGAGCTAGTGCGATCGCGCCTTCTACATCTTCGACAGCAAAAGCGACATCTGCCACACCAGGTGGATATTGACGCAGAAACTCAGCTACTGGACTTGTGGGCAACAGTGGCGAAGACAGAAAAAAGCAGACAGTACCACTTTCCACCACTTCTGTACAAGTATGAAATGAACTGATGCGATCGGCTACTGCTTGAAAACCAAGATGGTGTACAAACCAATCCCGCCATACTTTGGCATCTTCTACATAGAAATGAACGTGATCAATTTTCATAGATACTGAAAATACAGCATAAAAGTTTATATATCTGTAAATTTTGCCTTTTTTGCTAGATTTTCACGTCTTTACTAAGCAAGAATTATCTAGACGTACTCCCACATTAAAAGAACAGATGACTATCAGGTTGAATATTAATTTCCATTGGCACAGCTTGCGGTTCGGCAGAAAGGGCAAAAAAAATTGCATTGGCAGCAGTTTCAGGACTGAGCATTTTTTTCCGGTCTACTTTTAGGTTGACATTATCCCAAAAAGGAGAATCTACTCCACCAAAGTAGAATAGCGTAAACTTGATACCAAAACGCTTGAGTTCCTCTGCCATGCACTTGCTAAAACCGACAACACCAAACTTAGAAGCAGAATAAGCTGCTGCCATCCCCATCGAATGCTTGCCCAGAATTCCTACCACATTACAGATGTGACCAGACTTGCGCTTTTGCATCTCTTCAGCAGCCGCTTGGGTGGTATAAAAGCTGCCTTTTAAGTTGACATCTAGCATCTTATCTAAATCAGCAGGTTCCAGGCTGTTGTAAGGCTTGAGTATACCAGCACCAGCTGCATTCACCAAAATATCGATTTGACCAAACTCAGCGATCGCCTTTTCTATCAAATTATCTACCTGTTGGGGGTCAGTAATATCGGTGGGAACGCTCAAAACTTGCCCTGGTAAATCAGCTGCCAGTGTTGTTAAACGAACCGCATCTCTGGCAGCCAATACCAACCGGACTCCTGTAGGCGCAAGTTTGTGTATTAAAGCTGAACCAATACCACCAGTAGCACCAACAACAACAACGACTTTATCCTGCATCGTATTATTTACATTTCTTTACATCTTTTTACATAATACTGAATTACAGGCTCAGATTGTACGTAGACATCCAGAAAGTATTTACTCACAGAGTAGCGCTGTTACCTCATATTCCTTGCCACTCGCCTTTAATGTAAATGTGGGAGATGATTCTAAATATTTAGTAAAATTGGTACCTAACTTTAATTTTTTAATAATTGAATTAGGAGATTCTCCGGTTATTTTCTGTAACTCTGAACCTAGCTTAGGCACAGATAATTTAGTTTTAGGAGACTTTGTTTGGATGTCTTGAATAATTTTTAATAGTAATTTATCTAATGCTTTTCCATTAGGAATTTTTGCAAAATCTTCTTTTTTTACTTCTTGAATAGATTTTCCAAAAGAGTTATCCAAAACAGGGATTACTTTCTCAACTTCTGGTTGCTTTGGATTATGTTTAATATTTATATCACATTTTTCTTTAAATAAACTCGCAATAGTCACTAAACTGTTTAATCGAGCATTGATTGATTCCTGTTCATTTTTAATTAAATCTTGAATTTGCTCAACCACTTTTTCAAAGGATGGAACTTCTGTTGCCATTGCTAAGGAATAATGAGTTAATTTGGCAGTATTTCTATTTTCTATATGCAATGTTTGCCCTTGTCTACGTACCCAATAGACAATCAATCCTTGATTTTGGAGTTCGTTACAAAGGTGAATTAAAATTCCATCGCTAGAACAGACCAAGATTTCTTTAACTGTTGGATAAGGGCGTAAAACACAAGCACCAATTGCGATCATTTTTGCATCAGCACTATTCTTACCTTCAGGCACATGGACAAGTTCATAGCCACGGTTATATAGTTCAATATCTTGCTTTCCAATGCTGGGATTTCTCCAGTTAGCAAATGCAATTTTAACTTGGAGAGGATACTTACAGACACTGGCTAAAAATAATTCTGAATTAATATCTAATTTTAAGTTTTCTGCATCCAAAAGTAGAAGAGAGATTCCTGTTTCTAATTGAGGTTTAATTTCAGCTTTTTGTTGAAATTTTTGGATAAATTGGCTGAACGCACCAGATTCTAGCCAATCAGGCGATAGTATAGTTTGCAGGAGTTCTTCAGCTAATGTCAAACTAAAAGAGCTAAGACTTTTCTCTGTGATTTTTTCTTCTAGCAGGCTTTTTACTAAAGGAACTTCCGTCGCTTCAGCCATAAAGGCTTTAGTATGCCCGTTGCTATTAGCAACCAAGTCAGTTTCTAGGGAACGAGAGAATACAGGCTCAAGGAATTGTTTACCACAATTTTTGCAGAGGTAATTCTGCTTGTCATTCCGACGACCATTTTTATGATATGAAGTAGATTCGCACCGGGGACATTTCATCTTATGATTCAGGTGGTCTAGAGCAGATACTTGTCTTTAAGTATACAGTATAAAAAATACTGTTAATATAAGTTCGCATTGCCCAACACAAGAAAAACTTAAAGCAAGCGGAAATTAAATTTAACTTTTAATTTCGGCTTGCACCATTTAATAGTCCTCTGAATACCTAAGTAAGTAGGCAAGAATAAATCAAATTATGTTACGCAATATAAAGTTAATTAAATTTGCTCGTAATAAGCGGCTTCAGCCCTTAATAAAAACCTTTAATTAGGGACTTACAGTTAAAAAAACATCCCATCCCTGCGGGACGCTCCGCGAACGTAGGGGCGCAAGGCGTTGCGCCCCTACAAATGTACAAATAATTTTGGATAATTTATTTTTTGGAAGCCCCTTATTCACTTGTGTAATTAATTTT
Source organism: Nostoc sp. JL33 (assembly GCF_017114985.1). GTDB lineage: Bacteria > Cyanobacteriota > Cyanobacteriia > Cyanobacteriales > Nostocaceae > Nostoc. The sequence continues at coordinate 86,318 of NZ_JABXKP010000012.1, forward strand.
GTCCGATTAGTTATAGGTGAAAAAATACAGTCGGGTCATTTGACGCGACTGTATTGAGCATTTAGCTTGTCATATTCGACTTTCGACTGCTTGGCTGAGGCAGTAAAAGGTGATTGCGGTTAGACTAGAATCTCGCACTGTTGGCAATTACGTTAGCTACAGGCCCATTACTACCAGTAGTTAAGATTAAATAACCTTCACTGGTATCAAAGTTATTGTTTCCTGGAGATAGTCTTACACTTGTTGGTTGATAGCCAGGGCCAATCTTTTGATCGAAGGTAATAGTTGGTGCTTTTTTGTAATCATATTGCCTTTCATCATTGAAATACAAAAAGTCATTTCTTCCGTTAATACTGAAGTTGACGGTAATACCCGCTTTATTGCCGAGATTGTAGATAGTACCACCTTCAATCACAGCTCCTTCTTCGGGAGTTAATTCGGTGAACAGTTGTTCTTGACCAACAACAGAATTGTTAGAAGTAGAAGTGATATTGTCGATATTTGACATGGTTTTTCTCCTTGATTGTAATTAACTGAAATTTCTGAAAATAATTTATTTTCAGTTCAACTTATTACTGGAGTTTCGACCAATTTGAATACTGAAAGCTCAAAAGTCTTACTAGACATAAAGTAGAGTTAATCCACCCCATTTCTAGCCTATTTGACACAGCAAAATTTCAAAGCCTTGCTACGACTTAAGTAAGTCGGCGTTAAAAAATCAACCTATGTAACGAAACTTAAAATCAGGAAACAGCTTAGAATTCGGTCATTACAACCTTTTTACAAAACTAAGCACATACGGCTTTTACCGTGCCGACTTACTTAGATAAAGCAAATTGACTTAAGTTTTAGTCGAAACTTATAACTCTATAAATAATAGTACTATACAGCAACTAAACATTCAATAGTTGCTTAATATATATTTATTGAAACAACAGGGGTATATAATAGCGATCGCATCCTACCGCGTTGCGAATAGCTGAAGTAGATTCGCACCTGGGACATTTCATCTTGTAATTCAGGTTGTCTAAAACAGATACTTGTCTGAAAAAATATGGTATAAAATAATACTATTCATAACTTTTTATTGTTCAACGAAAGGAACAACTGTATACCAGTGGGAATTAAATTCAACTCCTGATTCCCTCTGGCACCATGTTGTTGCCCTCTAAATAGCTAGAATCGAAACATTTCAACTGACGCGGGCGAAAACGTAATTGCGGGTGCGAGAATCCACGGGGTTACTAAAGATTTTATTTGTAGTACCAAACTCAACCATTTGAGTAATGCGATTTTCATTACTAGAAAAGAAAGCCGTAAAATCAGATAGGCGAGTAACTTGCTGCATATTGTGAGTAACCATCACAATTGTCAATTCAGAACGCAAGTTATGGATCAGATGCTCAATTTTCATGCTACCGACAGCATCAAGACCTGAGCAAGGTTCATCCATCAACAGAACGTTCGGTTTGACTGCTAAAGCACGGGCAATACATAATCTTTGTTGTTGACCGCCAGAAAGCTCTAAAGCAGATTTGTGTAGCTTATTTTTCACTTCATCCCAAAGATCGGCAGCTTTAATCGCAGATTCAACAATCCCATCTAATTCTACTTTCGGATGCCATCCAACTAACTTCACCCCATAGGCAACATTATCATAAATGCTCATGGGAAAAAGATTTGGCTTGGGAAAAATCATACTAACTTGGCGACGTAAGCGATTGATGTTAACACGACGCTCATAAATACTCTGTCCACAAAATTCTACTTTTCCTTCAACCTTGATTTCTCCTTCTAATTCAGTCATCCGATTTAACGATTTAAGAAAACTAGACTTGCCACAACCACTAGAACCAATAATTGCCGTGACTTGGTTTTGGTAAATATCCATTGACACGCCTTCAACTATCTTTTGAGTGTCGTAATAGAAGCTGAAGTTTTTGACTCTAATGGCTGGAATTAGTTTACTCATATTCTCAAAACGTGTGAAACAAAACTTGGCTAAGTAAAGCAGTACAAATCAGCGTCGCTGTTTCACTATGTTACCCCCAAAAGGAGATATTCATAGAAATTACGTAGCTATACAGTAGTCATACAGCAGATAAACTGTTAGCAACTATTTATATTAAGCCTGTATCCGAAAATTTATCCGAGATGCAGATTAACCATTTGGCAAATAATTAGATATCTCCCTTATATTCTTCTAACAATTGCGGAATGTGATCATACCCATCCACACCAATAACTGCAATAATTTTAGGGCGATGTTGCTGTAATAAGTTTTGGAAAGTTTCTGCACCTATTTGCCCTTGTAAAATTGTCAGTAACCCTGCTGGTTGACGCCACTCACGAGAAGCAATTTGCTCTAAAAGATACATTCCCAAGCAGCCTGTGTAAACTGTTTTTTCCGAATTTTGTAGATGATAATAAGCTTCTGCCAAATAAGCTAAGTTCCGCCCTTGGAGATATAAATCGCCGGAAACTTGCGCTGTTTTAAAGCCGTCTTCGAGATATTTAATTGCCGTTTGGTGTTGTCCAATTACTAGATAGGCAATTCCTAAGCTGCTGACACATAAGGCTTTACTTTGAATATCACCTAATTTTTCTGATAATTTTAAACCTTGTTCCAAATAATTAATTGCGGCTTCATAGGTTTCGGGTTCTATTTGTTCTAGTTCTTGAGCTTGCATAACTTCGCTGTAACCTAAATTTACCAGCGCGTTTGCTTCTCCTGTTCTATCGCCTGCTTGCCGACTTAGTATTAATGCCCGTTGACTATAGTTAATTGCCTCAGCATAATTTTGCTGTTGCACGTAGGTGCGGCTGAGGTGGTTGAGATTGGCAATTTCACAGGCGCGATCGCCTGCATTCCTGGCTATTTCTAGCGCCTGTTGATGAAAATCAAGCGATCGCTGGTATTGTCCTAAAGCACGCTGAGAATAACCTAAAAGTGTCAAAATTCGCGCCTTTTCTTGGGTTCCCTCGCCTCGTCGTAGCGGTTCATCCAGATAATCTAAGGCATCTCGCAAATAAGTGCCAGTAAAAGAGGCAAAAATCCCGCCGTAAAAGGGAAAATACGGACGCTGGGCAAAGGTTCGCAAAATCTGGAGCATGATTTGAGAACAGGCTTCGCTGTATACTGTCCCAACGCTCCCAAAACCACTTGCTAACTGACTCCAAATCACTGCAAAGGTCAAGAAAGTGGAAATGGACAACTTTGGCCCGGCCTTAACATCGTAAGCTTGTTGGTCAAACCAGTTAATTAGTCCCCGTTGTAAGAACTGTAAAATCAATGCCATTTCCACCCAATCTCTGAGGGTGATTCCTCGTTGTCGCTGGGCAAACTCAATTGCCGATTCTTCCATAGCCAAGGTGCGAAGCAGCGCTTGGGGTAACTCACTATTGAGTTGTTTGGCCCAACTTGCCCAAGGGCCACGTTCTCCGGGTACGCCGCCAAATCCCAAAGATTCTTTTTGCTCGTACATCCAACTGAGCAAGTTGTCTTGCAATCGCTGCCAAGAAGCTAAACCACGGCTAATACCTTCAGAAAATTGTTCTAAATCAGAATCTGCCTGAGCAAATTGCTGCAATGCTTTTGACAACTGCTGTAGCTGTTGTAAATTTAGCGGATACTTCTGATTGGGGTCAGTAACGCGTATAAATGCCGCCAGACGCTCCTCAGCAGGGGCTGTGGTAATTTCTGTAGCTGCTCCGGCGATCGCTTCTGTGGCTTTGTTTTGCTCTTGCCAGCGTTGCCATTGACTTTGAATAGTCTTAATCGCTCTCAAACTCCGAGTCGCTTTCCCTTTCTTGAGTTCGTCTTTTTCGCTATCTACTTGGCTTTGGAGGGCATTCAGGCGATCGCTCAAAGCTAGCTCAAATACTTCCCCTGTACCGGAAGTGATTCCTTTAAGCAGCATTTGATATACCATCTCAACAGAGCTAATTTTGCCCTTGAGGGTGGTTTCGACAATTTCATCGATTAAGGCAAGATAGCGATCGCGCAACGGCAGAGATTCTGACACTTTGGCTATTAGAAAACGTCACCTCAATTCTAATTCTAGTCCTGGTACAACAGGAGTGGGGAGTGGGCAGTTTTCAAGGGTAGGTATTTAAAAATCAGGCAGTGTCAACCATGTAGGCGACTTCAGTTGTACACTGACAACGTGGGATGGACAATACACTGTGAGAATCGACCACCTCAAGCCACTCAATTTGCTCACTCAGCGATCGCCTGAATATGTTCTTCAAGAGCTTGCTTTTGTTCTGGAGTCATCCGTAGGTAAATCCCACATTCGTCTTACTTGTCCTGACTGATTTTTACCCTCTTTGCAAAAAACTCGGATGCTCCCGTTTTACTTCCAGTTAATATGCAAGTTAAAAGTTTATTCATGTATAAGATATTACAAAGTATTAGATCATCAAAAAGTAAACTTTTATCAGATGTAAAATCGCAGTGCGATCGCCTAAAATTTAAAATTGAGAAATTCATATCTATAAAGTTAATTAAAACCCAATGAATCACCAGCGTGCTAATACTCTCAAAGCTGCTTTTCAAGTTTGTAATGTTGAACCGCTAGAGGGTGCAGACATGGAGCGTTACTATGTTGATTTATCAGCAGTCCGCAAAACTTCAGCAATTGACAGCGTTAGTACGATTTTAGACTTTCAAGAACCCGCAGATTTCAGCACAATTTTGTTTACCGGACATCGGGGTTGTGGCAAAAGTACAGAGTTAAAACGCATTCAAAACCAATGGGAAGAACAATATCACGTAATTTATTTAGAAGTTAACGAAGAAACAGATATTAATGATGCTCGTTATACAGATTTATATTTAATCGTCATCAAACAAGTAGAATTTGAGTTGCGTAAATTAGGTTTAAAATTTGATTCTCAACTTCTGGAAAACTTTGAATCTTGGTTTAAGGATATTACCAAAGAAACCGAAGAAACTGTGGAAAGGTCTGTCAGTATTGAAGGAGAAGCGACTCTGAAACCAGAAGCTCCATTTATCGCTAAATTGATGGTTAAATTACTGGCACAAATTAAAGGTTCTGATAAGCAAAAAACTACTATTCGCCAAACTTTAGAAAAAGACCTATCACGTCTGAAAGCAGATATTAACCTTTTATTAGGAGATGCATTCATTAAACTCCGAAAAAAATTCCCTCAATATAAAGGTTTATTAATTATTTTTGACAACATGGATCGTGTACCACCGACGATTGCAGAACATTTATTTTTTGACTATGCGGCTCAGTTACAAGAACTAGATTGCACGATAATTTATACAGTTCCAATTTCTGTGCTTTGTTCCCCGAAAAACCCACTTAATCAGTTTGATAGTAATCCTCATATTGTCCCAATGGTGAATATTTATGAATTTGAACGCGATCGCTGCCATTTAAACTACAATCAAACCGGACTAGAAGCAGTTGCCAGTGTCATTGAAAAGCGGGTAGATATTGATGCTGTATTTGAATCTCGCCAGGAATTGCTAAATTTAGCAAAAGCCAGTGGTGGGCATGTCCGCCAATTAATGCAGATGATGCGGACTGCTTGCTATACTGCTAGTACTCGCAAACATCCCAAAATTATTGCCGAAGATATTATCTATGCTGTGAAAGAACGGCAATTTAGTTTTGAAAGGTTTATTCCTGAAGAACATTATGCGTTTTTAGGCCAAGTGTGTATAACCAAGAATGTCAGCAAAGATGATATCGGTCAGTTAATGCTGTTTAACACTTCAGTTTTGGAATACAACGGCGAGAAACGGTGGAATTACCCGAATCCAGTGGTGAAGCAAAATGAATTCTTCCAGAAAGCCCTCGAATCCGCACTTGCAGCGCAACCTTAGCTCAGAAAGAGGAGCATTTATCGCGCTTAATCAAGAGGTATTTGCTCAATTACTCACCTTTGTAGACTTTGCAGAAAAGTTTACCATTGGTTTTGTGGAAATTAATTTTCCCCCAGATGCAGAAATATTAGTTGAGGCGCTAAAGACAAATCCTGATTGTCGGGATATTCAGTTTGTTAGTCTGAGTTTTTCTGATGCAAATTTGCGATTTCTCAGGGATGAAATTATCAAGATATTACCAACTATTGAGATAGAATCTAACAAAAAATTAGTCTTGATTGTACAAGGTTTAGAAAAGTCTATTGGCGTTTATGGAGACTATCCGCCAGTTTTACAAGACCTCAACTTTGTCCGAGATGCTTATAAAAGAACTGTTCCTCATCCCATTCTGTTTATTCTGCCAGATTATGCGCTGACTAGGTTAGCCAAATTTGCTCCTGATTTTTGGGCTTGGCAATCGGGGATGTTTCGGTTTCAAACACCTCAAATTACCAAAGATAATGCGATTAATGAGACTCAAAATACTGAGAGAATCATAGACAGATTAGAACCTCCAGAAAAGCAAGAGCGCATTGATTTATTACACCGCCTGCTAATGGAATATAACCCTACTGGACATCATCACATAGGAGAAAACCTCCGCAACTGTAGTAATATTTTGCATCAGCTAGGAATCGCGTATATAAGTAAGATAGAACCTATCAAAGCTAGAGAATATTTAGAAGAAGCTGAAAAAATAGCTAATGAGTTTCCAGATTCCACCTTCCATGCTGAAGTCCTCAACACATTAGGAGATTCTTATGGGCAGGAAAGGCAATTTGATACAGCGATCGCTTATTATCAAAAATCTTTAAGTATTTCACAGCAACTTCAGAATTCTCGCGGCGAAATTGCTGCTTTGTTGAAACTGGGCAATGCTTATTTAGAGTTGAGACAATTTACACAAGCGACAACTTTCTATCAACAGCGTCTAGAAATTGAACAACAAATAGGCGATCGCTATTCTTCTGCTAGCACTTACCATTGGCTAGGAAATGTTGCCTCTGAATACCGAGAGTTTGAGGAAGCACGACGTAACTATCAACAGGCTCTGGAAATATGGATTGAATACGAAGATAGATACAATCAGAACTATTCATACCACCAGTTGGGAATGGTTGCTGAAGAATTGGGGGAATTTGAGAAGGCGCGGCGCAATTACCAAGAAGCTTTAGCTATCAAAATCGAATTTGGCGATCGCTATTCCCAAGCTAGCACATACCACAACTTAGGAATAGTTGGTCAAAAATTGGCAGCGTTTGAGGAGGCGCGGCGCAATTATCAACAAGCTTTGGTGATTAAAATCGAATTTGGCGATCGCTATTCTCAAGCACTCACTTACCACCAGTTGGGATCTGTTGCTCAAGAATTGCGGGAATTTGAGGAGGCGCGGCGCAATTACCAACAAGCTTTGGCTATCTTCATCGAATTTGGCGATCGCTATTCCCAAGCACGCACATACCACAGTTTAGGAACGCTTGCAGAAGCAGAAGAAAACTACGCAGACGCGAGGGTTCATTTGCAGACAGCGTTGGAGATATATGTTGAGTATAAGGCAATACGGTTCAGTTAAGGCTGAAAATCTTGTAAAGTAAGCATTGTCCCAAGAAT
>NZ_JABXKP010000106.1 GCF_017114985.1 Nostoc sp. JL33
CGTTAATATACTCCATCATCCCATACTGTATTGTACTCAAGCAGGAACCGCTATATAATTATCCCCATGTCATTCTTAGGGGCAACCTTCTTTGATCCTGATACATTACCAGTTGCTCTGAAAGTCGTATACCTGTTACCGTTTAGCTACGGCAGCATCGGACTGCGTGTAGTTGCTGATTTACCCTTGTCCCAGTTTCCTTCGTACAGCATACCGATTTTGCTGGTGATCGCGATCGCTCTTTCTCTGTGGGGTGGTTATAAATTCGCTCATCAACAAAATTAAAGCCTTGATCACAACCTGTGCTTTAACTGTTGGATTTTCTGTAAAACTTTTTCTTGATGCTGCGTAAGCTTGATCCATCGGGGTAGGCGACTGGCAAGACTGCCATTGTGCCAGCCTAATGTGTCATCTGGCAAACGTTCTCGCAACCTTGATTGAACATAGCTTTCCAGAAAGTTCAAATGTGCTTCATTATACGCCCAAAGCACCTGACCGCAACAAGAGGTTTGTAGCCACAGGGGCAAGCCAAAAAAATGGTCTAATATTCCATAGCTGGAATTCCTTTGAGCCATGTAATTGTTTTGCCACAATAACAGTGCAGGTTTTCCTTTGGCAGCATTTGACTGTTGTTTTGTATAGCTACAATGCTGACAGCTAATTCTTTTGATTGAACCCAGACTTGATTGCTCAGAGTTTACAGTTAATATTTTGGCAGTGCGTAGGCGCAGCCTGCCGTAGGCATCGCATTGTGGACAACGAACTAAAATTTCTTCCTCAAAATCAGAAAGCCGTTTGCCATAGTCTCTAAACCTTATAACCATTTCAGATACGCACTTATACCGTTTGTGCAACAAATTCCAGAATTTATGCTGATCCGCTCTGCTACAACAACTGACGTACCCGCAGTTTTACCAATGGTTGCCAAAATTTGTGCTTTGCATGAATCTTGGGATTCCGCTAAATATGGTTTTCTAACCCATCCAGAACAGCGTTATGAACAATGGTTGACGCGTTTAGCAAATAGCGAGCGCAGTATATTTCTAGTATCAGAAAATGAAGGGCAACTTGTAGCTTTTCTGGTGGCAACAGTTGAGCGAGAAATACCAATTTATCGGTTACAGGAATTTGCTTTTATTCATGATATCTGGGTTGAGCCGGAATATCGCCAAAAGGGAATCGCGCGGCAGATGGTAATGCTAAGTGTTGAACGCTTTCATCAGATGGGTGTCAAGCAAATCCGTTTAGATACAGCAGCTGCTAACGAGGCTTCACGGCGGTTATTTGCATCTTGTGGTTTTCGATTCAGCATTATTGAAATGCTGATTGAATTGAGTCATTAGTCATTAGTTATGAGCAAATGACTAATGAACGCCACTTGCTTTAACGGGGGGAACCCCCGCAACGCAGTGGCTCCTAATGACTAACTAGCTAACAGAGTTTTTTCTAGAGAAGTCCAACGGAAAGCGCGATCGCCACCTCTCTCAATGACTACTCTTACTCGTGGTTCTAGCTGAGGCAAATTCGTTAAATACTCAAGTTCCTCATTGGAAAGAATATGCCCTTCAATAATCCACAAGACCAGCCCCTTTGACTTTGGTGGTAGCTGTTCTAAATGAGAATTGAGAATTGGTGGCAGATAGTACACATAACCTACTGCGGCACCGCTACCATTACTTTTTTTGCCAAGATGAGGAGGTCTGACTCCATGAATTCTTGTGAGATACGCAGCTACGTCGCCCAGTCCCTTGGCAGTAATGTGGAGGGTGGTATAGCCAGCGGCGCGTAGTCGGCGCTGATATCGACCTTCATAACCCCCTTCCAGAGGTACATACACTCCAAGAGCGCCAAATTTTTCCAGATCGCGGATTAAACCGTTGCCAGTGGTAATTAGTGCCATAGATTTTCGTTTTATCCCACTTAGATATCTCTATTATTTACCCTGAATCGATAGATTAAGTTAAAGCATTTTCTTTGGGCATGGGGCATTGGGGATGAGGCATAGTTATTTTCCTTGTCCCCTTGTCCCCTTGTCTCCCCCCCAATCCCCATTCCCCAAAAATAACTCTATAAACTACTGGACAAACATAAATAAATAATTTATATTATTAGATTGTGACCAAACACGCAAATTAGGTGTCCTTTTTAGTGTGATTCTGAGGTAGTTTTAGCATCAAAAGCTGATGACTTAATCCAAATAGGATAATCTAACTCAGATTGATCATAGACTGGTAAACTAAGAAAGGTTTCAGGTCAACATTGGAGCTTATGGAAGAATAACCAAAGCTAATCCTAAGCTCCAGAGTACATTTACTCCTGTGCCTCTGAAAAAACGGGCAAAATCTTAAACAATAGTTTAAGGTGTTTAAGGAAGTAAAAACTGAGCAGCAATGTTGGTTTCATGGCATTACCTCAGTCTCAGTTAAGGGATACTGGGCGGTAAAAACCGCTTAAGTCCAACTGCAACACGGCAGTAGCCAACCTCCGGGAAGCCGCCCTTCGGGCGTGTACGAATCGGAAAACCCGCCGACAGCGCTGCCTCCAGAAAGTGCCAGAGCAATTGCTTGGACGAAAGCATTGCTGCACACAGCTTTAAGCTGTAGCGCCTTGCATTGATTCCAGAAGTTACTCCTTCCCAATGGGAAGGGACTTGTGGCTGTTCTGGTGATCTAGTGAGTGAATCTGTTTAGCTTCACCAAGCAGTACGGACACGGTTTGTTGTGTCCCAAAGCATTTGGAGCGGTTTATTTAAACCATTCCAAATTTCGCAGGCTAACCCAGCCTAAACTGATGCGTACAAAGCGTGTCCTCTAGAGTCCAATTCCAAGGTCAGCAAGTAGAAAGGAGAACCAGTTACTGTGTCTGTAGGTATTCTCGGCACCAAGCTGGGCATGACTCAAATATTTGACGAAGCAGGAGTAGCCATTCCTGTGACTGTCATTCAAGCAGGGCCATGCACCGTTACACAAGTTAAAACGAAACAAACCGACGGTTACTTTGCCATTCAAGTAGGTTATCGCGAAGTTAAACCAAAGGCACTGAACAGACCACTACTGGGTCATTTGGCAAAATCATCTGCCCCAGCATTGCGTCACTTAAATGAATATCACACCGAAAGTTCTGGTGATTATGCTTTAGGTCAACAGATTAAAGCAGATATTTTTAGTGCGGGTCAAATTGTCGATGTAGTCGGCACAAGCATCGGTCGCGGCTTTGCGGGAAACCAGAAGCGTAACAACTTTGGTCGCGGGCCAATGTCACACGGTTCCAAAAACCACAGAGCGCCCGGTTCTATTGGTGCTGGTACAACACCAGGTCGTGTCTATCCAGGTAAGCGGATGGCAGGGCGTTTAGGTGGGAAACGCATCACAATCCGCAAGCTGACCATAGTGAGAGTTGACCCAGAACGCAACTTATTGCTAATTAAGGGAGCCATTCCTGGTAAACCGGGTGCTCTAGTAAGTGTTGTGCCTGCAAACATAGTGGGATAGTCAAAAGTCATTAGTCAAAAGTCATTAGTCAAAAGTCATTGGCTAAGGACAAATGGCAAAAGACCAATGACGACAAATGACAAAGGACAGATAACAAAGATGGTTGAAAGCGTAGTTAAAAATTGGCAAGGAGAACAGGTCGGTGAGACGACCTTCGAGTTGCGCGTTGCCAAGGAACAAACAGCGTCTCATATTGTACACCGCGCCTTAGTACGGCAATTGACCAATGCTCGTCAAGGAAATGCCAGTACAAAAACTCGTTCTGAAGTTAGGGGTGGCGGCCGTAAACCTTGGCGGCAAAAAGGTACTGGTCGCGCTCGTGCAGGCTCTATTCGTTCACCACTGTGGCGTGGTGGTGGTGTCATCTTTGGGCCAAAACCCAGAGACTTCAACCTCAAGTTGAACCGCAAAGAGCGACGTTTAGCACTGCGGACAGCATTTGTAAGCCGCATTGACGACTTGATAGTAGTAGAAGAATTTAGCACCGAGCTATCTCGCCCGAAGACTAAAGATTTAGTCTCAGCGCTTGCCCGTTGGGGAGTAGTACCAGAAAGCAAGTCACTGTTAATTTTGTCTGAAATTGCGGATACAGATAACGTTTATTTGTCAGCCCGCAACATTGAAAATTTAAAACTAATTGCAGCCGACCAGTTAAATGTTTTTGATTTACTGCACGCTGACAAGATTGTAGTTACGGCATCAGCCCTAGAAAAAATTCAGGAGGTCTACAGTGCCTAGCTTTGACCCCCGCGACCTTGCCGACTTAGTGCGTCGCCCAATTGTCACCGAGAAAGCGACCATCTTGATGGAGCAGAACAAGTACACCTTTGAAGTAATTCCAAAGGCATCTAAGCCAGAAATCAAGGCTGCGATCGAAGACTTGTTTCAGGTCAAGGTTGTAAAAGTCAACACCATCCTACCACCGCGTAAAAAGCGGCGCGTTGGTAAATTTATTGGTTATAAACCCCAATATAAGCGAGCCATTGTCACCCTCGCACCTGGGGATGAAGACAAGATTAGACAAGTTCTATTCCCAGAAGTCTAGGAATTTTAGATTTTAGATTTTAGATTTTAGATTGAGGAGTTTACTGAATAAGTCCCAAAGATGGTCACAATTAGTTAAACACTCATTAAATCCAAAATCCAAAATTCAAAATCCAAAATTAAGTAAATCCAAAATCCAAAATCCAAAATAGATTATGGGTACTCGTTCTTATCGCCCTTATACCCCCAGCACTCGCCAAGTTACAATCTCTGACTTTGCGGAAATTACCAAAACCGAACCAGAGAAATCCCTAACTACCTCGAAGCATCGCGCCAAAGGTCGGAATAATCACGGACGGATTACTAGTCGTCGCCGGGGTGGCGGACACAAACAGCTTTACCGGATCATCGATTTTAAAAGGGATAAACATAATATTCCTGCCAAAGTCGCAGCGATTGAATACGATCCTAACCGCAATGCCCGAATTGCCCTTTTGTATTACCAAGATGGCGAAAAGCGGTACATCCTCCACCCCAACGGGTTAAAAGTTGGAACAATAGTTATTGCTGGGCCTGAGGCTCCCTTTGAAGATGGTAATGCCTTACCGCTCTGGAAGATTCCCTTGGGTACTAGTGTTCACAACCTAGAACTGACTCCTGGTAAAGGTGGTCAAATCGTGCGTGCTGCTGGTGCTAGCGCCCAAGTCGTGGCAAAAGAAGGTAATTATGTAACTCTGAAGTTGCCTTCAGGAGAAGTCCGCTTGATTCGACGCGAGTGCTACGCCACCATTGGGCAAGTAGGCAACACCGATGCAAGAAACCTGAGTGCAGGTAAAGCCGGACGAAATCGCTGGAAAGGTCGCCGTCCTAAGGTTAGAGGTAGCGTCATGAACCCAGTTGATCACCCACATGGTGGTGGTGAAGGTAGGGCACCTATCGGTAGATCTGGGCCTGTTACACCTTGGGGTAAACCCACATTGGGTGCGAAGACACGCAATCGCAAGAAACTCAGCAGCAAATTGATTGTGCGTCGTCGCCGTAAGTCTTCTAAACGCGGTCGCGGTGGTCGTGAATCATAGAATTTTAGATTTTGCGAAAAGTCGGAGCGGAGGTTTCCTCCGATCTGAACTTTTCAAGACAGATTTTGGATTTTAGATTGGGGTCTACTTGTGAACATTGAAAATTTGTGAAACTTGAAAAGACAGCTAATTATCCAAAATCCGAAATTCTAAATCCTAATTCCTAAATCCTAAATCCAAAATTGAACTATGGGTCGTTCTCTAAAAAAAGGTCCTTTTGTTGCGGATCATCTCCTAAAGAAAATTGAAAAGCTCAACGACAACAACAGAAAAGAAGTTATTAAAACTTGGTCACGAGCTTCGACAATTTTGCCCCTAATGGTAGGTCATACCATAGCTGTTCACAACGGACGCCAACACGTTCCAGTTTTTGTAAATGAACAGATGGTAGGACACAAATTGGGGGAATTTGCCCCAACACGCACCTACAGGGGTCACGGAAAAAGCGACAAAAAAGCAGGTAGGTAGTTATTAGTCATGAAGTCATTAGTCATTAGCTAAAGACAAGTGACAAATGACCAATGACAAATGACAAAATTGGAGAAAATTATGGCTAATGATACTACTGAAGTAAAGGCGATCGCCCGTTTTATCCGCATCTCGGCCTATAAAGTGCGTCGGGTACTCGATCAAATCCGGGGGCGATCGTACCGAGAAGCGCTAATTATTCTGGAATTCATGCCCTATCGCGCCACTGAACCCATATTGAAGGTTCTCAGAAGCGCTGCTGCCAATGCCGAACACAACGCTGGGTTAGATCGGACTCAACTAGTGATTACTAAAGCTTATGCCGATCAAGGGCCGCCGTTGAAGCGGTTCCAGCCAAGGGCGCAAGGTCGAGCTTACCAAATTCGCAAGCCGACGTGTCATATTACTGTGGCTGTTGCAGCCGCCCCAGAAAAATAAGCTTTTTTTACACGAATAAATTGCGTAAAGTAAGAAATTTTAGAGGAAGCATTCGTGGGACAGAAGATTCATCCAGTTGGTTTTCGCCTGGGTATTACACATGAACATCAATCCCGTTGGTTTGCTGTTCCTGATCGCTATCCAGAACTTCTCCAAGAAGATTACAAACTCCGTCAATACATAGAACAAAAGCTGGGTAGACAGGCTCAAAACAACGCCGGAATTTCCGAAGTACGGATTGAGCGCAAAGCCGACCAAATCGACTTAGAAGTACGCACAGCTAGACCAGGCGTAGTAGTTGGTCGTGGTGGACAAGGTATCGAATCCTTACGTACCGGACTTCAAGGACTGTTGGGTAGTAATCGCCAAATTCGGATTAACGTAGTTGAAGTTCAACGAGTTGATGCTGATGCCTACCTAATTGCCGAATACATTGCTCAACAATTGGAACGCCGGGTTTCCTTTCGGCGGGTAGTGCGACAGTCAATTCAACGTGCCCAACGCGCTGGTGTCCAAGGTATTAAAATCCAAGTCAGTGGTCGGCTCAACGGTGCAGAAATTGCCCGGACAGAGTGGACTCGTGAAGGTAGAGTACCTTTACATACCTTACGGGCTGACATTGACTACTCTTATTGCACGGCAAAAACTGTTTACGGTATCTTGGGCATCAAAGTATGGGTGTTTAAAGGAGAAATTATTCCTGGACAGGAAGAAACTCCGCTACCACCCGCAAGCCGCGATCGCGAACGCGATCCCCGTGATCGTGATCGTGAACCCCGTCGTCGTCAGCAACAACGTCGTCGCCAGCAATTTGAAGACCGTTCAAATGAAGGATAAATCGTCATTAGTCATTAGTCATTAGTAAATGGCAGATGACAAATGACAAATAGACAAGTGACAAATGACAAATGACAAACCATGTTAAGCCCTAGAAGAACTAAATTCCGCAAACAACAGCGCGGACGCATGCAGGGACTAGCCACTCGTGGCAGCACCCTCAACTTCGGTGATTTTGCACTCCAAGCGCAAGAACCTGCTTGGATTACCTCGCGGCAAATCGAGGCTTCTCGTCGGGCAATGACCCGTTATATTCGTCGGGGTGGACAAATCTGGATTCGGATTTTCCCTGATAAACCTGTAACCATGCGTCCTGCTGAAACCCGGATGGGTTCCGGTAAAGGTAATCCAGAATTTTGGGTAGCGGTAGTCAAACCAGGGCGAATTTTGTTTGAAATCGGTGGGGTTTCTGAAGAAATCGCCCGTGAAGCTATGCGCTTGGCTTCATTTAAACTGCCCATAAAAACTAAGTTTATTGTGCGCTCTCAACCACAGGAGCAGGAGTAGCTGATGCCTCTTCCCAAGATTTCAGAAGCTAGAGAATTAAGTGACGATAAGCTTTCCGAAGAAATTGTCGCGATCAAAAGACAACTATTTCAGTTGCGCTTGCAAAAAGCCACCAGACAACTAGAAAAGCCCCACCAGTTCCGGCAAATCCGACACCGCCTAGCCCAATTGCTGACAATAGAAACAGAACGCAAACGGGCAGCAAGTCAATCGGCTAAAGAAGAAAAGTAGGAGATTATGGCAGTCAAAGAACGAGTTGGCTTGGTAGTGAGCGATAAAATGCAAAAAACTGTGGTAGTAGCCATAGAAAACCGCGCTCCTCACCCCAAGTACGGCAAGATTGTAGTCAACACCCAACGATATAAAGTTCACGACGAAGAAAATAAGTGTAAAGTAGGCGATCGCGTTCGCATTCAGGAAACTAGACCCCTGAGTAAAACCAAGCGCTGGAAAATCACAGAAGTCCTGAACGTCAAACCCACTTAAACCTCATCGTTGTTAGAAACTAACAACATTCATTACAAGGGAGAATAATTGTGATTCAACCCCAGACTTACCTGAATGTCGCAGATAATAGCGGCGCCCGTAAACTAATGTGCATCCGCATCTTAGGTGGAGGCAACCGCCGTTATGGTTTTATTGGCGATAAAATTATCGCCGTTGTCAAAGATGCTGCACCTAACATGGCTGTAAAAAAGTCTGATGTCGTGGAAGCAGTAATTGTCCGAACTCGTAAAGCTGTATCTCGTGACAGCGGCATGAGTATTCGCTTTGATGATAACGCCGCTGTGATCATCAACAAAGACGGTAATCCCAGAGGCACACGGGTTTTTGGCCCAGTTGCACGGGAACTGCGCGATAAAAACTTTACTAAAATTGTTTCTCTGGCTCCGGAGGTGCTTTAATGGCAACCAAACAGGGTACGCCCAAAGTATTCCACAAAATGCACGTCAAAACTGGCGACACCGTACAAGTGATTGCTGGCAAAGACAAAGGAAAAGTTGGCGAAATTACTCAGGCACTTCCCCAACTGAGTAAAGTTATCGTCAAAGGTGTCAACATTAAAACCAAGCAC
This sequence comes from Nostoc sp. JL33, assembly GCF_017114985.1. Taxonomy (GTDB): domain Bacteria; phylum Cyanobacteriota; class Cyanobacteriia; order Cyanobacteriales; family Nostocaceae; genus Nostoc. The sequence continues at coordinate 8,880 of NZ_JABXKP010000106.1, forward strand.
GTCAAACCCCAGCAAGAAGGGGAATCAGGGCGAATTATTACCCAAGAATTCCCGATTCATAGCTCCAACGTGATGCTTTATTCCACCAAGCAAAACGTTGCCAGTCGTGTTTGTTATACCTTTACATCAGAAGGCAAAAAAGTCAGAAAACTCAAGAAAACTGGCGAGATTCTGGATAAATAGTTAGAAGTTAGGAATTAAGAGTTAGGAATTAAATTTAACTCATAACTCATAACTCATAACTCATAACTCATAACTTTGTTCCCTGACCAAGCCCAGGGATATCAGGACAAAAAAATTATGCCGACAACAAGACTCAAAAGCTTATATCAAGAGACAATCGTCCCCAAACTGATCAATCAGTTTCAATATACCAACGTTCATCAAGTACCGAAGTTGGTAAAGGTTACGATTAACCGAGGTTTGGGTGAAGCAGCTCAAAATGCGAAGTCACTAGAGGCATCCATTAACGAAATTGCCTTGGTAACAGGTCAAAAACCAGTGGTGACACGGGCGAAAAAGGCGATCGCTGGCTTTAAGATTCGTCAAGGTATGCCTGTGGGGATCATGGTTACTCTCAGAGCCGAACGGATGTATGCTTTTTTCGACCGACTAGTTAGCCTGTCATTACCCAGAATCCGAGATTTTCGTGGCGTTAGCCCTAAAAGCTTTGACGGACGCGGTAACTACACTCTAGGTGTAAGAGAACAGCTAATTTTTCCAGAAGTCGAATACGACAGCATCGATCAAGTCCGTGGGATGGATATTTCCATCATCACGACAGCAAGAAACGACGAAGAGGGACGCGCCTTACTTAAAGAATTAGGAATGCCCTTTCGCGATCAATAAGTTCATCTATAGAGGGAACGATGGCGGCTAACGACACAATTGCAGATATGCTGACGCGCATCCGCAATGCCAACCTGGCGCGGCATCAAACTACACAAGTGCCAGCTACAAAAATGACCCGGAGTATTGCCAAAGTACTACGGGAGGAAGGCTTTATTGCTGAAATTGAAGAAGCAGAAGAAGGGGTAAAACACAATCTGGTGATTTCCCTGAAATACAAGGGTAAAAACCGTCAGCCTCTGATCACCGCCTTAAAGCGAGTGAGTAAGCCTGGCTTACGTGTTTATTCCAACAGAAAAGAATTACCAAGGGTACTAGGTGGCATTGGCATTGCCATTATTTCTACATCCAGTGGGATTATGACTGACCGCGAAGCGCGGCGTCAGAACTTGGGTGGCGAAGTGCTTTGTTACGTTTGGTAGTCATTGGTCATTAGTCATTTGTCATTAGTCATTAGTGAAAGACAAAAGACAAAGGACAAAGGACAAATAACAAAGGACAAAAAGTCATGTCTCGTATTGGTAAACGTCCAATTACTATTCCCGCCAAAGTTCAAGTGGCGATCGATGGTACGAATATTGTGGTGAAAGGGCCGAAAGGAGAACTTTCTCGCACTCTCACAGCTAATGTCTCAGTCTCCCAAGAGGGAGAAATATTACAGGTAAATCGTCGGGATGAAACTCGTACCTCAAAGCAGCTGCACGGCTTGAGCCGCACTTTAGTTGCCAACATGGTCGAGGGAGTTTCCCAAGGTTTTCAGCGCCGTTTAGAAATTCAAGGTGTTGGTTACCGGGCACAACTTCAAGGGCGTAACCTAGTTTTAAATATGGGTTTCAGCCATCAGGTGCAAATTGTTCCCCCAGATGGAATTCAGTTTGCAGTAGAAGGTACCACTAACGTCATTGTCAGCGGCTATGACAAAGAAATCGTAGGCAACACAGCCGCAAAAATCCGTGCCGTTCGTCCACCAGAACCTTACAAAGGTAAAGGCATTCGCTATGCCGGTGAAGTGGTTAGACGGAAAGCTGGTAAGACTGGTAAGGGTGGTAAGAAGTAAAAATGAAACTTACTCGTAGAGAATCAAAAAACCGTCGCCATCGACGCGTTCGTGGCAAAGTTATTGGCTCCCCAGAACGTCCGCGTTTAGCGGTATTTCGTTCTAATGAGCATATTTATGCCCAGTTAATTGATGATACTCAGCATCAAACTATAGTGGCAGCATCGACTGTAGAACCAGAGTTGAAATCTAGTTTAACCTCATGTGCAAACCGCGACGCATCGGTGCAAGTTGGTAAGCTGATCGCAGTGCGATCGCTAGAAAAAGGCATCACCAAAGTAGTCTTTGATCGCGGTGGTAACTTATATCATGGTCGTGTCAAAGCACTAGCTGATGCAGCACGCGAAGCTGGTTTAGATTTCTAAAGTCATTGGTCATTAGTCATTAGTCATTGGATAAATGACAAAAGACAAATGACAACTGACCCTTCGGGTGACGCTCCTACGTCGCTATCGCTTCGCTAACGCCAGTTACTCATGCGGGAAACCCCCAAGACCGCACTGGCTCACAAATGACGTTCACCAGAGCATAAATTATGGCAACAGAGCGTAAAAGTAGAACAAAGCGTGCCAAAAAAGAAGAAACCACTTGGCAAGAGCGGGTAATCCAAATCCGACGCGTGAGTAAAGTGGTCAAAGGTGGTAAAAAACTCAGCTTCCGAGCGATCGTTGTCGTCGGTAACGAACGCGGTCAAGTTGGTGTCGGAGTAGGCAAAGCCTCAGATGTAATTGGCGCCGTCAAAAAAGGCGTAGCCGACGGCAAAAAACACCTCATTGATATCCCAATCACCAAATCCAACTCCATCCCCCATCCCATTGATGGTGTAGGTGGCGGTGCAAAGGTGATTATGCGTCCAGCCTCACCTGGTACTGGGGTAATTGCTGGTGGAGCTGTACGAACTGTGTTGGAATTGGCAGGAGTTCGTAACGTCTTAGCCAAGCAACTTGGCTCCAACAATCCGCTCAATAATGCTAGAGCCGCAGTCAATGCCTTATCTACACTGCGTACTCTTTCTGAGGTCGCCGAAGATCGCGGTATTCCTATTCAAAATCTCTACATCTAAGTGGTCATTTGTCTGTAGTCCCTAGTCCTTTGCTCTTAGCTATGACGACAAATGACCCTTTGGGTGATACTCCTACGTCGCTACTGCTTCTCTAAAAGACGTGCAAGGGACGCTAACGCCAGTTGCTCATGAGGTGAAACCCCCAGACGCTCGTAAGCGTTGCGTTAGGGACTGTGCGTAGCGTCTGACTCGCTCTTTGTGGCGCTATCGCTTTTAGCCTCTCCCCAACTCCAAAAGACGCTCCTTCGCGTTGGGAGAAGACCGCACTGGCTCACAAACGACAAATGACGCCACTTGCTACAAGCCGGGAAACCCGTCCAACGCAGTGGCTTACAAATGACAAACGACAAATGACAACTTGATAACTTATGAGACTCCATGATGTTAAGCCCCAAAAAGGCTCAAAGAAACGCAAGAAGCGTGTAGCTAGAGGTATTTCTGCCGGTCAAGGTGCTAGTGCTGGTCTAGGTATGCGAGGTCAAAAATCTCGTTCTGGTAGTGGTACTCGACCAGGTTTTGAAGGTGGTCAACAGCCATTGTACCGCCGCTTGCCTAAGCTGAAGGGCTTTCCGATTGTGAATCAGAAGATTTACACTACGATTAATGTAGAGAAGCTAGCCTCCCTTCCCGCTAATACGGAAGTAACTTTGACCTCCTTGAAAGCGGCAGGTATCCTGACTGCTGTCAAGGGACCATTGAAAATTTTAGGTAACGGGGAATTGAGCACTCCGCTCAAGGTACAAGCGGCAGCTTTCACAGGTACAGCTCGGAGCAAAATTGAGGCAGCTGGGGGGAGTTGTGAAGTCTTATGAGTGAGCCGGAACAGCGCACTTAAATGCAAGCCAACTCGCTGTCAGCGCCTGGTTCACTATAAAGGTAGCACTCTATGATCAGTCGAGATAAAGCCCCAACGGCTCAAGAAACTTTTATGCAGATGGCACAAGCAGCCGGGCTTAGAGGTAGGCTGCTTGTCACTGTCGGTATTTTAATTTTGGTTCGCCTGGGTATCTTTTTGCCCATACCAGGAATTAATCGAGAACGGTTTCATGAAGCCATTTCGGGAAATAATTCCGTATTCGGTTTATTGGATATATTTTCAGGACGCGGACTTTCAACTTTAGGCGTCTTTGCTTTAGGGATTTTGCCCTTCATTAATGCGTCTATTATTATCCAATTACTCACTGCGGCAATTCCATCTTTAGAAAATTTACAGAAAAATGAAGGCGAAGCGGGTCGGCGGAAAATATCGCAAATTACCCGCTATGTAACTGTATGTTGGGCAATTATTCAAAGTACAGCTTTCTCGGCATTATTCCTCCAGCAATTTGCCTTAAACCCAGGCCCAATCTTCGTTGCTGAAACGGCGATCGCTCTGACTGCTGGTTCCATGTTCGTAATGTGGGCATCAGAACTAATTACAGAACGTGGAATTGGAAATGGAGCATCCTTGTTGATTTTTGTCAACATTGTTGCGTCATTACCAAAAGCTTTAGGCGATACTATCGACTTGGTGCAAGTCGGCGGTCGGGAAACAGTTGGCCGCGTGATAGTACTGATCTTAGTTTTCCTGGCAACCATTGTTGGTATTGTGGTTGTGCAGGAAGGAATGCGCCGCATCCCGATTATTTCGGCTCGTCGCCAAGTAGGTCGTCGAGTTTTGGCAGAGCAACGTAGCTTTTTACCCTTGCGGCTAAATCAAGGCGGCGTAATGCCAATTATTTTTGCCGCGGCCATCCTCAGTTTGCCACTGCTGATAGCCAATTTCGCCAAGAATGCCGAATTGGCAAATATAATTAACACTTATCTCAGTCCAAGCGGTTCTAGCTCCTGGGTGTATGCTTTGGTCTACATGATTTCGATCATTTTCTTCAGCTACTTCTATTCTTCGTTGATTCTCAACCCAGTAGATGTGGCGCAGAACTTGAAGAAAATGGGTTCTAGTATTCCTGGCATTCGTCCCGGTAAGGCAACTAGCGAGTATATTGAGCGGGTGTCAAACCGACTCACTTTTTTGGGTGCGATCTTTTTGGGACTGGTTGCTATTATCCCAACCGGTGTGGAAAGTGCTTTAGGTGTACCCACCTTTAAAGGACTGGGTGCTACCTCTCTGTTAATTCTAGTTGGTGTGGCGATTGATACGGCAAGACAAATCCAAACTTACGTGATCTCTCAGCGCTATGAAGGAATGGTGAAACAATAGTGACGCGACTAATCTTCTTGGGACCGCCTGGAGCTGGTAAAGGAACACAAGCTCAAACGTTGGCTGAACACTTGAATATTCCCCATATTTCTACTGGTGAAATATTAAGACAAGCCATGAAAGAGCAAACTCATTTGGGAATCAAGGCTCAAAACTATGTAAATAGCGGTGAGTTAGTACCCGATCAGCTAGTGCAGGACTTGGTACAGGAGCGCCTCAGTCAACCAGATGCAAAAAATGGTTGGATTCTTGATGGTTTTCCCCGGAAAGTGACGCAAGCGGCTTTTTTAGAAGAATTGCTGCAAACAATACATCAGAGTGGCGAAAGGGTAGTCAATCTAGATGCACCTGATGAAGTTGTGATCGCACGTTTGCTAGCTAGAGGACGAAAAGATGATACCGAAGAGGTGATTCGTCGTCGATTAGAAGTGTACCGCTCTGAAACTGCACCCTTAATTGATTATTACGGCGATCGCCAAAAACTCCTAACAGTAAATGGCAATCAGTCCCAAGAAGATGTCACTGGTGAACTCCAAAAGGTAATCGCTTCCTGAAAAGCAAGGGGAGTAGAGAATTCACCACTCACCACTCCCCCTACCAAGAAGCAGATCAATTTTAGCTAAGATATATTAATAAACTGTTGATATTTTTCTTAAAATGTGTTTGTTTGCAGATGAAGTGCTGCAACTGAACAAAAGATTGTTGAGTTGAGGAAAAAACAAATTGTCTAAACAAGATTTGATTGAAATGGAAGGCACGGTTACAGAGTCTTTGCCCAATGCGATGTTTCGCGTTGACTTGGACAATGGCTTTAACGTGCTGGCACATATTTCCGGCAAGATTCGCCGCAATTATATCAAGATTTTGCCCGGCGATCGCGTCAAGGTAGAGTTAACCCCCTACGATTTGAGTAAAGGCAGAATTACCTATCGACTACGAAAGAAGTAAGTATATGTAGAGAATTATACCATAAAACCATTTTCTTGACTGTTTACTAGTCAATTAACTGGATTAATTTCCCTAGAAATGCTATGATTTTATATTTGGAGTCAAAGAATAAAAGGCATGAAAGTTAGAGCCTCAGTCAAGAAAATCTGTGAAAAATGTAACGTGATCAAACGTCGTGGTCGCGTCATGGTGATATGCGTGAACCCCAAGCACAAGCAACGTCAAGGATAACGCTCTTACCAACAGAGCCAGCTGTAACACGCATATCATCATTAAAACAAAACGAAAAGACGCGATTAATCACGTTTTTCTAACCAACAGTAATTGCGAGAACAATAGGGAGAGTTCATTGTGGCACGTATTGCCGGAGTAGACCTTCCACGCGATAAGCGCGTCGAGATCGGTCTGACTTACATCTACGGAATTGGGTTATCACGCTCTCAAGAAATTATAGCGGCTACTGGTGTGAACCCAGACACCCGCGTTAAGGACTTAAGTGATACCGATGTGACAGCCCTGCGAGGGGAAATAGAAAGCAACTATCAAGTTGAAGGCGACTTGCGGCGCTTGGAGTCTTTGAACATCAAGCGCTTAGTTGACATTGGTACCTACAGAGGGCGTCGTCATCGCATGGGCTTACCAGTCAGAGGCCAAAGAACTCGCACAAATGCCAGAACCCGTCGAGGAAGAAGGCAGACAGTGGCTGGGAAGAAGAAGGCTCCAGGGAAATAATTTTGCAACGCTTGCTAATCCGAGCAAGTTTTACCTTAAATCAACTAAACAAGTATGGCGAGACAACCAACTAAAAAATCCGGGAGCAAGAAGCAGAAACGGAATGTACCCAGTGGGATGGCCTACATCCAGTCTACTTTCAACAATAGCATTGTCACCATTACCGATCAAAATGGAGATGTCATCTCCTGGGCTAGTGCTGGTTCTAGCGGTTTTAAGGGAGCAAAAAAGGGAACTCCCTTTGCAGCGCAAACCGCAGCTGAAAGTGCAGCCCGTCGAGCTATTGATCAAGGAATGCGCCAAATTGAGGTAATGGTCAGTGGGCCAGGAGCAGGTAGAGAAACCGCTATCCGGGCACTTCAAGGAGCAGGACTGGAAATTACACTGATTCGGGATATTACCCCGATTCCTCACAATGGTTGTCGTCCACCCAAGCGCCGTCGAGTTTAAACACCAAGACTTGGGCAGTGAGGACGAAAAGTTACAGCCAGCAATGACCGCTTGGGCGTCTAACGTGCAAAGTGTCATTGGGTGAAAGCTTGGGCGACCAGAAGCGTGTCAGATTTTCCCGCCGGGAAAGCTGTTCAACTTCCGGCTACCCAAAATATATTAATCAATTTTGGATTTTAGATTTGCGATTTTAGATTGAACCCGACTACAAGGGTGCGGGGCTTCGTGGATTTTAAGTTGATGATTTAAAATTTGTTGTGCCTACAAGAGGCGGAGCATGAACCAAAGAAGCAGAATCCAAAATCCAAAATCCAAAATTGGCAATCAATTCAGGAGGCAATTGATTTGTCTGCTAGCAGCACCTTAGAAAAAGGGAGGCTCATCCGTGGCGCAGTTTCAAATTGAATGTGTAGAGTCGAATACCGAGGAAAGCCGGAACCATTACAGTAAATTTGTTTTGGAACCTCTAGATCGCGGTCAAGGAACAACTGTTGGCAACGCACTGCGGCGGGTTTTACTGTCTAATCTAGAAGGTACAGCAGTAACAGCAGTGCGGATTGCAGGCGTTTCACATGAGTTCGCCACAGTTCCGGGCGTGCGGGAAGATGTGCTGGAAATCCTCATGAAAATGAAGGAAGTTATCCTGAAAAACTATTCTTCGCAGCCCCAGATTGGTAGATTACTCGTTAGCGGTCCAACAACAATCACTGCGGCGCATTTTGATTTGCCCAGTGAAGTAGAAGTCATCGATCCGACCCAGTATGTAGCCACCATCGCTGAGGGTGGAAAGCTGGAAATGGAATTTCGGATCGAGAAAGGCAAAGGCTATCGCACCGTTGAGCGAGGACGTGAGGAAGCCACATCGTTGGATTTTCTCCAAATCGACTCGATATTTATGCCGGTGCGAAAAGTCAACTACAGTGTTGAAGAATCTCGTGGGGAAGGCTTGATTCCAAAAGACCGACTACTGTTGGAAGTTTGGACAAATGGTAGTATTTCCCCCCAGGAAGCACTATCTTCGGCCGCGGCAATCTTGGTAGATTTATTCAACCCGTTGAAAGACATCTCCCTAGAACCAACAGACACAGGTTCGGATATTCCAGACGACCCAACTGCCCAGATACCCATCGAAGAGTTACAACTTTCTGTGCGGGCATATAACTGTCTCAAACGGGCACAAGTTAACTCTGTGGCAGATTTGTTGGATTATACCCAAGAAGACCTCTTAGAAATTAAGAACTTTGGGCAGAAGTCAGCAGAAGAGGTTGTGGAAGCTTTGCAGCGACGCTTGGGTATCACCCTGCCAATGGAAAGAGGCTCTAAACACCCTTAAGAAAAACCGTTCATAATTCATAGTGCATAATTATGCGTCACCGTTGTCGCGTCAAAAAACTCAGTAAACCAGCCGATCAACGCCGTGCTTTACTGCGATCGCTCGCCACCGAGCTGATCCGTCATGGTAAGATCACCACCACTTTAATTAGAGCGAAAGTTCTCCGAAGTGAAGTGGAAAAAATGATTACCCTAGCCAAAAATGGCTCCTTATCAGCACGCCGGGAAGCTCTTGGCTATATCTTCGACAAACAACTGGTTCACGCTCTATTTGAGCAAGCTCCGACTCGATATGGTAGTCGTCAGGGCGGTTATACCCGCATCCTGCATACCGTACCGCGTCGGGGTGATAATGCAAAAATGGCAATAATTGAATTGGTTTAAGTCATTAGTGAGCCAGTGCGGTCTTCTCCCAAAGGGAGAGGCTAGCGCCAAGGGGGTTTCCCCCATGAGTAAGTGGCGTTAGCGAAGCGATAGCGACGTAGGAGCGTCACCCGAAGGGTCATTGACTCTTGACCAATGACAAAGGACGAAATCTGTATGTTAGAAAGCCACCAGCCTACACAAACTCATCGAGTAGCCTTGGTAATCCAATACCTGGGCACTCATTTTCATGGCTGGCAACGGCAAAAAAAACAGCGGACAGTCCAAGAAGAGATAGAAACAGCGCTCGCTACTATTCTTGGGCATCATGTGACACTACACGGTGCCGGACGAACCGATTCTGGAGTTCACGCTGCTGCTCAAGTAGCCCATTTTGAAGCAACGGGTTTAATTCCGCCTCACAAGTGGGCAACAATCCTAAATAGCTATCTGCCGTCAGATATATTAATCAGGGCTTCAGCTAGTGTAGATAACCGTTGGCACGCTCGCTTTAGTGCAGCCTATCGACGGTATCGCTACACAATATACACTGAAGATCGACTTAACTTGTTTGTAAGACCCTTCAGTTGGCATTATTATTATGCACCCCTGGATGAATCTTTAATTGAAGCTGCCCTGAAACCTCTCTTGGGAAAGCATCACTTAGCTGCTTTTCACCGTGCAGGCTCAAAGCGATCGCATTCTTGGGTAGAGGTGCAAGCAGCAGAGTGTCGTCGCAGTGGGCCATTTATCCATATTGAAATACAGGCAGATGGATTTTTGTATGGCATGGTACGGCTGTTGGTAGGGATGCTGGTACAAGTAGGTTCTGAACAACGAACACTTTCTAGCTTCACCGAACTCTGGAAAGAACAACGCCGGGAAGAAGTGAAATATGCCGCACCGCCTCAAGGCTTGTGCTTGTTGCGAGTCGGCTATCCAGATTTTCCCTTTCCAAAAGAGATTTGGTACGACAGCTTGCCAAAGTTCGTCACTAGTCAAGAGTCATTAGTCATTGGTCAGTATAGACGCGATTAATCGCGTCTATACAATGGTCATTAGTGAATAACAAAGGACAAAGGACAACTGACAAATGACAAAAGACAATTGACTAATGACAAATTAAAAATGACAAAGGACAAATGACAAATGACAACAAGTAAAACATACCTTCCTTCTCAAGCATCGCTTGAGCGTGAGTGGTACATAGTAGATGCCACCGATAAACGCCTCGGTCGCCTCGCCAGCGAAATCGCCCAGGTATTGAGAGGCAAAAAGAAACCCGAATATACACCCCACCTAGATACAGGTGACTTCGTAATCGTCATCAATGCCGAGAAAGTAGCAGTCACAGGCAAAAAGCGCACTCAAAAGCTTTACCGTCGCCATTCTGGTCGTCCTGGTGGGATGAAAACGGAAACTTTCGCTAAGTTGCAACAGCGCATACCAGAGCGGATTTTAGAACAAGCTGTTAAAGGTATGCTACCTAAAAATAGCCTGGGTAAGCAGTTGTTCACTAAGCTGAAAGTCTACGCTGGGCCCACACATCCCCATGATGCTCAAAAACCTAAAGAACTAAAAGTTAGTACAATTCCTGGAGAAGAAAATTAATGGTAGTAGCAGACGCCAATAGCGGTCGCGCCGTATACTGGGGTACTGGCCGTCGTAAGAACGCAGTAGCACGGGTACGCTTGGTTCCAGGCAGCGGTCAACTGACTGTGAACGGTAAAGATGGAAACTTGTATTTCCAATTTAACCCCAACTACCTGGGAGTCATCAAAGCACCCCTGGAAACTCTGGGATTAGAAAACGAATATGACATTTTGGTGAAAGCAGAAGGCGGCGGCTTGACCGGACAGGCTGATTCTGTGCGTTTGGGAGTTGCTCGTGCTTTGTGCCAGCTAGACCCAGACAACCGCCCACCTTTGAAAACCGAAGGTTATCTGACTCGTGATCCCAGAGCAAAAGAGCGGAAGAAATATGGTTTACATAAAGCTCGGAAAGCGCCTCAGTACTCTAAGCGTTAGGGAATTGGGCATTGGTGAAGAAGGTGATAGGTTACAGGGGACAGGTGATAGTTTTCTGTTAGCTGTAACCTGTTCCCTTCTCCCTTCTTCTAGCTGCAATTGAAACCTGAAAGTTATAATAGATATAGATTCAACACAAAAAAACAATGGCTAAATCTGATATTCACCCCAAGTGGTATCCAGACGCTAAAGTTTACTGCAACGGTCAAGTTGTTATGACCATTGGCTCTACCAAGCCAGAATTGCACGTAGATGTTTGGTCTGGAAATCACCCATTTTACACCGGCACTCAGAAGATTATTGACACCGAGGGTCGAGTAGAGCGCTTCCTCCGCAAGTACGGCATGAGCAGCACTCAAACATCTGGCGACGACCAAAACAAAAAGTAGCGGGTTGGCTCTGCTGTTAACGACGGCCCTGCATCAGCTGGGTCGATTTTGATTTATATGCTCGAGCCAATTTGTTATTTTTTTAAGGAGCGATCGCACTGGTCATGGCTGAATCATACTTACTGGACAAACTAAAATCCGTTGAACAAACCTTTAATGAATTAACACGTCGTCTTGGCGACCCCGATACCGCTAGCAATCCTGATGAATATCAAGAAATTGCTAAGTCTCGTTCTTCTTTGGAAGAGGTAGTTGATACTTATGAAATTTGGAAAACAGCCCAAGAAGACTTGATCGGAGCGCGTCAGGTTTACAAAGAATCTGCAAGTGACCCAGAGTTGCAAGAAATGGCAGCACTGGAAGTAAAGGAGCTTGAACAAAAAATAGAATATTTAGAGACTCGCTTAAAAGTCTTACTGCTACCACGCGACCCCAATGATGAAAAGAATATCATGTTGGAAATTCGCGCTGGTACTGGTGGCGATGAAGCAAGTATTTGGGCTGGCGATTTGATGCAGATGTACACCCGCTATGCTCAGACTCAAGGTTGGAAAGTTTCTCTAGTGAGCGAATCTCGAGGAGAAATGGGTGGCTGGAAAGAGGTCATTCTCGAAATTAAAGGTAATGACGTTTACAGCCAGTTAAAGTTTGAAGCTGGAGTGCATCGTGTGCAGCGCGTGCCGGCAACTGAATCTGGGGGACGAGTTCATACTTCCACAGCCACCGTGGCGATTATGCCAGAGGTGGATGATGTGGAAATTCACATTGACCCCAAAGATATTGAAATGACTACAGCTCGTTCTGGTGGTGCTGGTGGGCAAAACGTCAACAAGGTGGAAACAGCCGCCGACTTGATGCACAAACCGACAGGAATTCGGATTTTCTGTACAGAAGAACGCAGCCAGTTGCAAAACAAAGAACGGGCGATGCAAATTCTGCGGGCGAAGTTGTATGAGATGAAGTTACGCGAACAACAAGAGGCTGTAACTTCCATGCGGCGATCGCAGGTTGGTACTGGATCGCGATCGGAAAAAATTCGCACTTACAATTATAAAGATAACCGCGCTACTGATCATCGGTTAGGTCAGAATTATTCCCTTAACCCTGTTTTAGAAGGTGATTTAGAGACACTTATCCAATCTTGCATATCTCTAGACCAGCAAGAACGTCTCGCGGAGTTAGCGACTTCTGCCGCTAACTAATTTTTGCTGTTAAAAATACTGTAAAACCACTTGTTGCGCCGTTACTTTTAACACACACAGGTGGTTTTCTAATATCGCGTGGAGTGCATCTTCCATTTCACTGGGATAATTGTAATAGGCAAATTCATACTTCATGACGTAATTTAGCTTCGCCCATTCCTTCAGGTTTTGACAGGTATGAATTAGCTTTTCTGCTTCTTGTTGCCAACGCGCAAAAATCCGGTAGCTGTAAAAGCTGCTGCACACGTTACCTTGATTATCCCAGTAGGAAATACATACCTGATGCTTCAGGCGATGGATTTTTTTGATTTGTTTAACATCGTAGCCTTTAGCTTTCAAAGCTTCTTTGGCTTCAGCCTCCGAAATGTGCCACTGTTCTGGTTTAATTTTATTAGTGGCTATAAGGTTTTTACCTTTGCGGCGATATTGATTAACTTTGTATGGCTTGTGAAACATGATGCACCTTTGATATTATTTCTTCGCAGCAAAGTCTGGCTACTAGCACAAGCGCCGTAGCAAACTAAGTTTTTTGGATTGGTTAAAGATAGATGGGTTAGTCTACTAGCTTAATGCCTGTAGTTGCCGATTTACAACCAGAGATATAGTTTAGTACTGAAACACAAGGCTGTCAATATAAAAGTAAACTTGTATTATTGAAAGTAAACTTGTAAATACAGTTGGCTAGCCATATAAGCAGTGAAGATCGAAAGCAAACAAAAACTGATTGAAATCATTAAACTAGCTCGCGGTTCAATGAGTCAGCGAGCGTTTGGTAAGCTTTTGGGAGTATCTGCTACTGCTGTTCAGATGTGGGAAAAAGGTGTGAAGGTGCCAGATACAGAAAATTTGGCTCAAATCGCATCGAAAGCAGGCTACACAATGGAAGAATTAATCAGCTGCATAGATGGCAAGCCAATTCCAGAAACCTCAGATTTGAGTCTGATTCTGAGACAAATCCAGCATATGCCTCTGGGACAAGTGGCTCAAATTGTGCAAGCTGCGGCAGATAGATTGGCTGCTGTGGCTGAAGCATCCGGGGATGAAGCAAAAGCAAGTTGAATATTAAAATAATTCGTAATTCGTAATGACGCTCTCTACGAACGCGAATAGCGTGTCGCAGACAGACGCTAAAAGCGTAGCTTGTCCTCCGCAGGAGTACGCGGACTCGCTAACGCTGCGCTAACGTAATTCGTAATTAAGTTTTTTAAGAGCGATTTAGCGCAAAATCGGATCAAACTAGCTCGTGGTCTTTTGTTGTCAAGATTCAACTCTATGGACAAACTTTTTTTGTATGACCAAGACTTCTATGGCTGGACACAGCAGCAGGCTAAAGCGTTAGAGCAGAGGCTAGTTATGGAACTAGATTGGCAACACCTGCAAGAGGAAATTCAAGCTTTGGGCAGACAGGAGTATCGAGAACTCGTAAGTCATTTGAGTTTATTACTCGGCTATCTCTTGAAGTGGGAGTATCAACCCGAACAACGCGATCGCAGTTGGTTTTTAACAATTCGAGAACAGCGTCGCGCCATCCACAGACATCTGCGACAGAACCCCAGCTTAAAGTCTCGAATAGAAGAAGCCTTGTTAGATGGCTTTGAAGCGGGAGTGGATTTGGCGCTACGAGAAACTAACTTACCATTACGAGCTTTTCCAGAGCATTGCCCCTATTTATTTGATGATGCGATCGCAGACAATTTTCTGTGCGATACTCGTCAAGACTGGGAAGGATAATTCCTGCCATTTTTTTGACGCTCATTTTTTATATGGATACACGTTATATTTGTTAATAAATAATAGAAACTAGTTTTTCAAAATCTTGTAAATCACAGCTTTGCTGTTTTTGAACATCTTGAACATATATATTGTAGTACAGCTTATTTTCTTGAAATTTGAAGAAAGAGCCTACTATGGGTAACTGCTCACCTTTAAGTCTGAAAACTATTCTGTTAAGTTTATATTTTCCGTATTTATTAACAAGATAAACAAAGCTATCAAAACTTCCATTTACAGCTTTTTCAAATTCGAGTATATTTTTATCTAATTTATTAGAACTTTGCAAGATTAAAGCTGGTATATCTTCAAGATTATTGAGAGTATTACTCATAAATACTCCATCTTTTTTTATATAAGCAATAATTTGGTGATAATTGTATAAAATACCAATTTCTGAACAAGATTGTTTTAGGTATCTTTCAATCTGCTTCTCATGATTCCGTAAGTTTTCTTCTTCTCGCTTGACTTCCACAATCATTAGAGGAGGTAAATATGGTTTAAAATATTCATTTTCCGCAGTTTTATATAATTCTATATCATGATTATCAGATTCCACCCTTATATCAATTTTATTTGGGAATAGTCCACTTTGATTTACTAAAAAGTAGAGAAACAATTGCCTAATTTTTTCTTCTGGTCGTCCATCAAGAACAATTTCCCTCCTTCTAATCAAACACTTTGTATATTCTGCATAGTCTATCTTATATATATTTAGTTTTCTGGATATTTCTTCACTTAAGCTAGTCATAGATAGTCAGGTTGGTTTATAAACTGGTTATAGGGATGCAATAATATTGCATCTCTTAGTATTTACCATGCGATTTTAAATTGCTATCTGTCTATTTTTCTCCGAAAAAGCTTAATATTTTAGTAACTAATTCTGCCCAATACTCACCTGCTTTAATCTCTAAAAATGTATTGAGGCTTTGCTCACTTTCAAGTTCGTTCTTCAATGTCCTACATACATTCTTTGTATAGTTCTCACCTGGAAGCTGTACCTTGCCTTTCTCTTTAATTAAAGCCGTCCAGAATTCAGAATCTGCGCTTTGAGGTGATAATTTTCTTCTAGCTTCATATTGAACTTTGACACCTACTTCACTTATAAAATTGTCATAAAATGAGTTAAGTTGTATGACTAATTCAGGAATAAATGTTTTTAAAGATTCATTCGCAGATGTAAGCTCATTAAGGATATTTTCTAATTCCTGTTTTGGTTGTTTGGTAAACTTCTTCAGCATTTCATCTTCATTTCTTCCCTCAGCAAAAACCCTCATATCGTAATATATGTCTATATTTCTTGGCTCATAGTAACCGAAGTTTCTATGGATAGCATGTTTAGTGTTCCATGCCTTAGGATTGGTACGATAATGTTCAACATACTTAGTAACAAAACCTTTATCTGTACCTTGGTCTTTATAATTAAAACTTTGTACTCTTTTACTTAAATCCCGTAAATCCTTTATCTTCTGAATGGCATTTTCAATTGCCTTGATTTCTGCTTCGGTCAAAGCATCACCATTTTTTATTCTCGTAAAGTTTTCTTGGATATTCTTTATTTCACCCAATAAAATATTTCGTCTACGTTCTACTACACCGGCTATGGCTTCAATGAATTCATTTTTATCTGCCTGTACATTTTCATCACTGTAAATATCAGTATTTAGCTTGACTATATCATCACGGTAGTACCTAAAAGCATCATAGAACAAAATGTTTTCCAGGAAAAAATCTAGGTTTAAATTCCTAAATGTAGCTTGAACTTCTTCTTTTCTGATTTGAATTCCTGTATCCCAATCTCCATCACATCCATTCACTTTTTCAGGTTGATTTTTGTGAGGCAATACCAAAGTTATAAATCTATGATGAAAATCTTTGGATTTAGATGTAAGATGATAACCTATTAAATCCCTAATATTAGTTTCAGGAGCATCATTAAAGGGAGTGACAAAGAGACAGATAGTATCCTGATTTTCAATATATTTCTGCAAGTCTTTACGAATTGGATTTTCATCAAGTCCTTTAGTATCTACAACTGAATCGAACTGAGACAAGTTTGATCCAGATAAAACATCATAGCTCACATAAAGATATATTTTTCTCGGAATAGCAAATTCCTCAAGCTCAACATTATTGATGGCAGCAAAGGTATTTTTTATCCATTCTTGCTCATTTTTTTGATTATTAAATTCAATCTTATTCGTAGTTCTAGATTCAAGCTTTGCATTATTCAAAGCAAGTTTTTTTAATTCATCTAATCCTAGCTTATCAAATTCTTCCTTAGCTATATCTATTTCAATTTTCTTTTTTTCTCCATCATTAATTGTTTTATAGTGTAACTTCATTTTTGTAACATTCCTAATAGCCCTTTCAATTTCTTTAGAAATAATTATCTTCTGATCTGCTTGAGGATTGTCTTTATTTGCAATATGTTCGCAAAACTCAAAAATAAGATTTTCCATTTCGTCAACTGCATAAGGCTCTATCTCTATGTAAGTTTTTTCCGCAGCTTTGATAATTACTTCACATATAGTAGTTTTACCTCCTCCCGTTGATAGTAATTCTTTAGTTTCGGTTATATTCCGAGGTTTACCAGCAATAGTTTTGGAAACATTGAAGTCGCTTATTAAGTTAAAAATATGGCAAATAGCTGTGGTCTTTCCTTGACCAATAGTACCTATAAAAGCAATTTTATATTTTTCTATACTAAGAATTTTATCTATTTCATCTAATCGCTCTAACTTGGATTTCAGGTTATTGATGCAAATATGATTAGATATATTAATTTCCGAATGACCTGATATTTTTTTAATTTCTTTCCTCAAATTTTGTTTCAAGGATGCAATTTCTTCTTGCCACGTTATCGTCAACATACTGTTTACCCTTTTTCGATGCTTACTTACTTGATATTTACAGTATGCCCATTATGGTTGAATATCTAACAAAAGCCTCATAAAACCACCAAACGCGCCTATGGCAAGCCTTTAGTCACTTGGATATGAGCAGAGCGATCGCTAATTTTGGCTGAGTTAGAGGTTCTGGTAGAAATACATAACGGCTGCACAAACTAAGTCCGCCTGCATGGACTCCAGCAAGTTGAAACCCACGGAGGTGGGTTTTGTCTGTATAGCTGCGATTTCTAATCGCCAGGGCTAGGATATTTTTACTGGCAGTTAAGGAATAAATGGTTTTAAAATGGTGCAATCTTAAATGATTTATGGGTGCAGCTATGTCGCTACGCAATGAGCCTTTAGATTGGCAAGTTGAATCAAATGATCCTTATATACCAGTTTATCATCAAGGTGATTTGGTGGGATTTTTTAAACCAGATTATGCCAGTGAAGTTATTAAGTTTTTAAATGAGCAAGTAGTTTTAAAGAAAGCCTTAAAAATGGCTTGTACTGATTTAATTAAAAAAATGGGCGGCGATCCGAATAAAGTCAATTATTTAATGGGTAAATATATAATAACTAGTGAGCGTCCCAAGCATGGAACTAGAGCGATCGCTATTCTACTTACTGATCGACAAAAAGAACTTGACTTGAGTAACCAGGAGTTTACTAAATTCTGCGATAGCTTTAAATTATCCCCCGATGAACTGAATAATATTTATGCTGGAGAAGCATTTGATGATAGTTTGTTAGCGCCCATATCACGTATATTAGGGATTGCAAAAGAGCGGTTGCTGGAAGTGCGGGATGGTTCTGAAGAACAAAGTAACATATAAACAGCAAATTAAAATATTCAAATGATATAAAATAGTGAAAACAGACATCATCTTTTATCGGCTGTTTTAAGAATTCCCTGATATCTTTTTTGAACTTATTGGTAATCCTCCAGAATCAGCTAGCCTCTATCAATTTTCATCAGTTGAAATCAAACAAACAGGCTTCAGAATCGATGGTGTATTTCTGCCTACACAAGGAAGCGAGAACCAGATTTACTTTGTGGAAGTGCAATTTCAAGCTGATGGGGAAATTTATTCACGGCTAATTGCAGAAATATGTTTATACCTCCGTCAGAATCAACCATTAAATGACTGGGGTGCTGTGGTTTTATACCCAAACAGGAATATAGATACAGGCGATATCAAACATTACCGTGAGTTTTTCACAAGTGGGCGCGTCAGGCGCATTTATTTGGATGAATTAGGTGAGGCTGCATCGCTTCCAATTGGCATTGCAACTGCTAAATTAGTAATTGCAACCGATGATATAGCGATCGCACAAGCAAGAGAGTTAATAGACAGAACCAAGTCAGAGATAAGCTCACCACCAAAACAGCAGCAATTATTACAATTTATAGAGACTATTTTGGCTTACAAATTTCCCACAATAACTAGGGAGGAGATGGAGCAAATGTTTGGATTAAGCGAGTTAAAGCAAACCAGATTTTATCAGGAAGCTTTTCAGGAAGGTCTTGAACAAGGCATTGAACGAGGCATTAAACAAGGCATTGAACAAGGCATTGAACAAGGTGAGCTTAAAGGTAAACTAAAAGCAGTACCAGGAATGTTGGCAGCAGGGTTGACTGTAGAACAAGTAGCAGAAGCGTTAGATTTGAGTGTCGAAGAAGTCAGACAAGCCGCGCAGTAGGATTCTTCTGATCAAGGAGTAGAGGAATTGGTGGACTACAACATAGGAACTATGAGTTTCAAAGATACAAAAGTTTATCAAGAAGCATTTGAAGAAGGGCGTTTGGAAGGTTTAATGCAATCAGTACCTCGTCTATTAGATTTAGTTTTAACTATTGAGCAAGTTGCGGAGGGATTAGGTTTAACCATAAACCAAGTTCAAAACGCAAAAGCTTATCATGATGCCATGCAAGAAGGAGAGCGTAGAGCCAAATTAAAATTAATACCCACCTTATTAAAATTGGGGGTGACTGTGGAACAAGTGGCAGAGGCATTTAGTTTCAGTGTCGAAGAAGTCAAACAAGTAGCACAAACTCAGCCTTGAGGGGGATGTGGTAAATTTTATGGGTGGCTCAAGTCAAATTTGGTTTGTGGCTTCCAGACTTGATCACGACGAATTTATAGTTAATTTTTGTTAATATTAGAGGCGGTGTTAGTACTTCGTCCTCAACCACCCACTCCCTACCTGAGAGAAACTTAATGCTGCGACTAGAACATATAAGTAAAATTTATCCCACAGGCGAAGTTCTCAAAGATATCAACTGGGAAGTTAAACCAGGCGATCGCATTGGCTTAGTCGGTGTCAACGGTGCTGGAAAATCCACCCAACTCAAAATCATTTCTGGGGAAATTGAACCCACCGCCGGCGAAATTATCCGTCCTAATAGCTTACACATAGCCTACCTCAACCAAGAGTTTGAAGTAGACCCCACCCGCACCGTTAGAGAAGAATTTTGGACTGTCTTCAAAGAAGCCAACGAAGTACAGTTATCTCTGGCGCATGTGCCACAAGAGATGGAAACGGCTACCCCAGAGGAACTGGATCGACTGATCGACAAGTTAGATCGCTTGCAGCGCAAATTTGAAGCCTTGGATGGTTACAACTTAGATGCACGCATCGGAAAAATCTTACCAGAGATGGGGTTTGGGCTAGAAGATGGCGATCGCCTCGTCAGCGCTTTCAGTGGTGGTTGGCAAATGCGGATGAGTTTAGGTAAAATCCTCCTGCAAAAACCCGACTTGTTGCTGCTGGATGAACCGACTAACCACCTGGATTTAGAAACCATTGAGTGGTTGGAAAATTACCTCAGAGGGCTGATTACGCCGATGGTAATAGTTTCCCATGACCGGGAGTTCCTTGACCGCCTCTGCACCCAAATTGTGGAAACTGAACGTGGCGTTTCCAGTAGTTACCAAGGTAACTACTCGGCATATTTGTCACAAAAAGCCGAAAGTCAATTAGCACAACTTAGCGCTTACGAACGCCAACAGAAAGAATTAGAGAAACAACAAACCTTTGTTGATAGATTTCGTGCCAGTGCTACTCGCAGTACCCAGGCAAAAAGCCGGGAAAAGCAACTCGACAAAATCGAGCGCATTGAAGCACCCGTTGGTGGTATGAGAACTCTACACTTCCGTTTTCCCCCTGCACCCCGCAGTGGACGCGAGGTAGTGGAAATTAAAGATTTAACTCATCTTTATGGTGATAAAATCCTGTTTTTGGCAGCAAATCTCCTGATTGAAAGGGGCGATCGCATTGCATTTCTTGGCCCCAACGGTGCAGGAAAATCTACCCTTTTACGCGTGATTATGGGTATGGAACCACCCACAGAAGGTAGCGTTAAATTAGGCGATCACAACGTTCTTCCGGGTTACTTTGAGCAAAATCAAGCTGAAGCCTTGGATTTGAAGAAAACTGTCATGGAAACTATCCATGATGAAGTTCCTGACTGGGATAATCAAGAAGTCCGCACGCTTTTGGGACGCTTCTTATTTAGTGGTGACACAGTATTTAAGGCAGTTGGGGCATTAAGTGGAGGAGAAAAAGCTCGTCTGGCGTTGGCAAAAATGCTCTTACGTCCCGCGAACTTACTAATTTTAGATGAGCCGACAAACCACCTAGATATTCCAGCTAAAGAAATGCTGGAAGAAGCGCTCAAAAATTATGATGGTACGGCAATTGTAGTTTCCCACGATCGCTATTTTATTTCTGAGGTAGCGAACAAAATCGTCGAAATTCGTGATGGTGAATTCCGCGTTTACTTAGGAGATTATCATTACTATCTCCAGAAAATTGCCGAAGAAAAAGAACAGGCAAAGTTAGCTGCGATCGCTGCGGAAAAAGCTGCGAAGAAAGCTGCAAAAGCTTCCACGAAAAGGAAATGAGGGATTGGGTAATGCCTTAGTAGTAGTGCACAAGCGCTACTACTAAGTAATCACTCCTTATTAGCGTTCAAAAAGATCACAGGAAAATTACTAAAAGTTAAAAATATTTCAAAAAACTGCAAGTCCCTCATAAAACAAGTTAATAAGCAAAAATTCACTTGCGGCGTGGATTAGCAGTGGTATCATTCGGGTATTACAAACAGTAAAGGGCAATTTTACTATGACCAAAGCACCTGTTGCTCCTGTGGTGCTAGTCATTTTAGACGGATGGGGCTACTGCGAGGAAACGCGAGGAAACGCTATTGTTGCTGCTAAAACTCCCATCGTGGACAGTTTATGGGCAGCTTACCCGCATACCCTCATCCACACATCAGGAAAAGCCGTAGGGTTGCCAGAAGGTCAAATGGGCAACTCGGAAGTTGGTCATTTGAACATTGGTGCTGGGCGAGTTGTACCGCAAGAACTGGTACGCATCTCTGATGCGGTCGAAGACGGTTCTATTGCCTTAAACCCAGCACTCGTCAAAATTTGCCAGGAAGTTCGTTCTCGGAATAGCAAGCTGCATCTAGTCGGGCTTTGTTCTGAGGGAGGGGTACATTCGCATATCACCCATCTATTCGGACTACTTGACTTAGCCAAGAAAGAGCGAATTCCAGAAGTTTGTATCCACGCCATCACCGATGGTCGTGACACCGCCCCAACTGACGGTGTAAGAGCAATCACACTGCTGCAAGATTATATAGACCGCACAGGAATTGGGCGCATAGTCACCCTCAGCGGTCGCTACTACGCGATGGATCGCGATCACCGCTGGGATCGGGTCAAACGCGCCTATGATGTGATGACTCAAGATAGTGTTGGTAATGGTCTCAAAGCTGTGGAAGTCTTGAAAGCATCTTACGCCGAAGGGGTAAAAGACGAATTTATCAACCCAATTAGAATTGCTCCCGGCGCAATAGAACCAGGGGACGGGGTGATATTTTTCAACTTCCGCCCCGATCGCTCTAGACAACTGACTCAAGCTTTGGTCAGTCCCACATTTAACGGTTTTGAAAGAGAGCAAATCACACCGCTATCTTTTGTCACCTTTACGCAGTATGATTCAGACTTACCCGTGGCTGTAGCCTTTGAGCCTCAGAATCTCAGTAACATTCTGGGAGAAGTCATAGCCAATCATAGTCTAAATCAGTTCCGCACCGCCGAAACAGAAAAATACGCCCACGTCACCTATTTCTTTAATGGGGGTCTGGAGGAACCTTTTGCTGGAGAAGATCGAGAACTAGTAAGCAGCCCGATGGTAGCGACTTACGATCACGCCCCAGCGATGTCAGCAGTAGCAGTTACAGATGTAGCGATCGCCGCGATTCAAAAGGGCATATATTCTCTAGTTGTGATTAACTATGCCAACCCAGACATGGTTGGGCATACTGGTCAAATCGACGCTACCATTACAGCAGTTGAAACAGTTGATCGCTGTTTGGGACGCTTGTTAGAGAGCGTTATCAAAGCCGGGGGTACAACAATTATTACTGCCGATCACGGTAACGCTGAGTATATGGTAGATGATGGGGGTAATCCCTGGACAGCTCATACCACTAACCCAGTCCCCTTGATCTTGGTGGAAGGAGAGAAAGTCAAAATCCCTGGATATGGTACAAATGTCGAACTGCGAAGCGATGGCAAGCTATCCGACATCGCCCCCACAATTCTAGAGATTTTACAGCTGCCTCAGCCACCAGAAATGACAGGGCGATCGCTCTTAAAAACAGCAGAATATGAGCTGCAACGCAGTCGCACCCCCGTGCAAGTAGGGCTGTAAAAGAGTTAGGAGTTAATAGTGAGGAGTTAATAATTAAGAGTTAATAGTGATCAATTAAAACTTTCCTAACTTTTAACTCCTGTACAGACGCGATTAATCGCGTCTCTACTCCCAACTCCCAACTCCTCTTTTTTGAAACTTTTTATAAATGAGATTCCTCCCATGACAGTTAATAATATCGTGCAAGGCATTTGGGCATTTTCTGCCACTGGTTTGATTATCTTAGTTTTACTGCATAGCCCCAAAGGCGATGGCATTGGAGCCATTGGCGGACAAGCCCAGCTATTTAGCAGCGCCAAAAGTGCAGAAAACACTTTAAACCGAATTACTTGGGCATTGACAGTAATTTTTCTCGGTTTAA
Organism: Nostoc sp. JL33; assembly: GCF_017114985.1. Classification (GTDB taxonomy): domain Bacteria; phylum Cyanobacteriota; class Cyanobacteriia; order Cyanobacteriales; family Nostocaceae; genus Nostoc. The sequence continues at coordinate 32,241 of NZ_JABXKP010000106.1, forward strand.
CAGTAGTTTTAAGTGCTGGTTGGCTGCCTAAATAAGGATAGGTAAATGGGGAAAAGAACCCAACACCAGATAGTTAACACCCTAATAAATTTAATTTCACGACGGTTAATTACAGCTCTTGCCTTGTTTATTGGCACAGGGCTATTAATCATTCTTACTAATCTCCAGTCGAGTGATGCGTTTACAATAATACCAAAATATGAATATTCAAGTTTAATAATTTCTCTCCCCACTTCATCTCCCCCAAAACTCCATCCCTTACCGCCCACACTCGCAGAGTGGCAAGATAGCACTAACAGTGGTGACTACTTTTCCCAAGTCAGAACAACCCAAGTTGGTTATTTAGTCTGGTCACAATTTCCTGTTCGAGTTTACGTAGAACCACCAAAAACCGTCAGCGAAAAACAAGCTCAAGCATGGGTTAACAATGTTTTGCAGGGTGTACAGGAGTGGAGTATTTATTTACCTTTAACAATAGTCGAACAGCCAGAAATTGCTGATATTACGATTGTGCGAAAAGCGCCACCTCTACAAATTTCTCCTGGTAGTAATATACCCCGTGCGCGATCGGCACAAACTACTTACGAGTTATACACCAGCAACAAAGTTTTATCCCACCGCTTCACCATCTTGTTAAGTCCCAGTCAAACAGGTGAGTATATCCAAGCAGCAGCCCGTCACGAATTCGGTCATGCGCTAGGAATTTGGGGTCATAGTCCGCTACAAACTGATGCTTTATACTTTTCTCAAGTTCGTAACCCGTCGCCTATTTCTCCCAGAGATGTAAATACTCTAAAGCGGGTTTATGAACAGCCAACTACTTTAGGATGGTCTTTAATAGATAATTCAAAGATTAATTAATTGATTGATAGGTAGACTATACAAAAATTTGGGCTGAGGGTAGTTTCACCCAAAGAATTCTTGCAAATAGTAGGAGAAATCCCATGACTAACTTAAATGTACAGCTAGCCGAATCTTTATATAAACAAATTGAAGTTTTAGCAGCAAGAGAAAATATTTCCATTGAACAACTTGCAACCATTGCCTTATCTGCACAAGTTTCCGCATGGATGACCAAAGGCTATTTGGAAGAAAAAGCCAAAAGCGGTAGTTGGGAAAAATTTCAGCAAGTTTTGAATAAAGTGCCTAACGTAGAACCAGAAGAATATGATAAATTGTAATGACTTAATTTTATGATGTTGCTGAATTAAAATATGAATATGTGTCGTGTAAAGAATCAGAGATTAAGGCAACCAATTTTTATCCAAAATTTGCTCTAAGGTATAAGGACATAATTCAGGTAAATTGGTTAAATTTGTTTTAGCCTTAACATAATCTAAGGCATTGCTATAAATTATGCTGAAATTCTCTTCTAAATGATTGCGTAAATTGGCACTTAAATCTTCATTTAGCTGGTTCCGAAAACTAATAATTTCAGCAGCCCAATGATTAGCATTTCTTGGCTTTTCTAAATCCCAATATTGAGAAAGTAATAAATGTCTAATAATTTGTTCCAATAAACTTCTTACTCGCCTTTTTTCCTTCTTAGCCAAATCTTCCAATTCTTCTATTAAGTTTTCATAGTCAACGTCTGCTAATTGTCGATTTTTGAGACATTTAATAGTCTCCTCTAACCATTGCAGGTAATTGGATTCATATAATGTTTTTATGTCGATGATTGCAGTCATTTGTTGATTTTGTAGCTTTAATTTACTGTTATTTATTATTTCATGTTAACTAATTCAGGACTAGACGTATGTTCGGCAGCACTTTCCATCTTCTAGCTGCTCTAAGTCAGGGATATTTTTCAACTTTATCTGACTTGCATCATACTTCATTTCGTTAACTCTAGATGGTTGGTAAAACTGGTAAGAGAATTCTTAGTCAGGTATCTGTATTTTGCCCGATCGCACTCATTGCCATCTAATAATTTACAGTGCGATCGCACTTATTCTCTTTCCCTACGCTCTACGACTTAGCGGTAGAGGTCGCTGTGCTAAAACTTCTTTATAAAGTTCTTCCAGCAGAGTAATATTTTTACTAAGGGTATAGCGGTCTAATACACGCTGTCTAGCTTTTTGCCCCAGTAAGGTTGTTAACTCTGGATGGTCTTGGAAGACTGGCAAAAGGGTTCTTAATTGCGATCGCGCTGTTTTTGTATTAATAACTACACCTGCGCCCTTTTCCAATACTTCTCCATCTGCACCCACATCTGTTGCCAAACAAGCTAGTCCACATGACATTGCTTCTAACAGAGATAGGGACAAACCCTCTACCAATGAAGGTAAAACAAATACATCTGCGCCCCGCAAAATTTCGATGCGCCGGTCTTCATCAGCGACAAATCCTAACCAGGTAATGCCGTATTCTGAACCAAAAAACGGCTCTAAAGAAGACTTCAAAGGGCCATCGCCAACAATCAATAACTTAGTACCAGGTTCCATTGCCGACTGCTTCCAAGCCCGGAGGAGGGCTTCGACATTTTTCTCTGGTGCTATCCGACCCTGATAAACAAACAAGCGTTCAGCTTTAAATTCTGTTTTGACTTGAGAAAGTCCTGGAGAATACTTAGCGGTATCAACACCGTTGGGAATTACAGCAATATTTTCTTTCCTTACACCCATCCCTGCCAATAATTCTCGCTGAATTTGAGAAAATACAATCACGCGATCGTAATTAACTAAAAAAGGTGCGTAGAGCTGATAAGCCAAAAGTTGTGTACCCGATATCAGTTTTGCCCCTTTACCAGCAAAAGGTGTATGAAAGGTGGCAACTAGGGGCAACCTCAGTTCCTCACAGATTTCCGGTAGAAAAAAGTCTAGAGGAGATAGCGTCAAGGAAGCATGGACTATATCTGGCTTGATTTTCCGCAACGAATCGGTTAAAACTTTGGTCGCTTTAAAAGTGGGAATTGTGTAAACCTGGGACTTGTAAATGAAAGGGAGAGAAACCTCTCGAAGATTTGGCCAGTTGTCAGGTTCCGACTCTTCCTGGGCGAAGTGAAGAAAGCTAACTTGATGTCCCCTATCTAGCAAGGAATTTGTAATTTCTCGACTGTAGGTGACATTGCCGCAAAAGGGCGATTTTTTTCCAATCCAGGCTATACGCATTCTTTATTTAGCTGTAAGAAAAGCGGGTTTGATTTATTATCTTGTGTGTCCCTTGTGATTTTTATATCTAGCTATACTTGCTGGTTTTTTTATTTATTACATCCCACCACAATCTAGTTTAAAAACCCTATTTTAAGGTGATTAAACCAGTGGATTTATGGCTTTATTTATTCTACTTATAAGCTGTTAATTTCTGATATTTAAACAACTTATTCTGACTAATGTCAGATTGATATCCCGCAAGTATGTGATAAATTTTCACTGACGACAGTTTACCATGAACACAAAAGCTTTAAAGAAATTAGTAATTACTTCAAGGTAATGAATAATAACTCCTGTTAGCTAATAACTACTTATGTGAGTTATACCAGGTTAATATACCTCCTGAAAAGACGATCGCTGCTAATCCCAAAAAAACTACCTGTAATCCCAGAAAGGTTTCTGCTACACCAGCTAATGCCAAAGGTAAGGAGAGGGCAATATTAATTACATTGTTCTGCAAGCCAAAAACTTTACCACGCATTTCTGGAGGTGTTTCTGTTTGGATCGCTGTTTGCATGGGAATTCCTACTAGCGCTCCAAAGATACCTAATAGCGCCACCAGTAACAAGACTAGCCACAGTTGGGTTGTAAATACTGATAGACCAATCAGGGATGCTGCCATGCCCATAGAACCATACAGGCTTAGTTGGGTATAGGAGAAGCGTTGACCAAATTGACCGAGAATTGTTGCTCCCGCAGCGATGCCAACACCGCCGGCTGCTAGTAAAAAGCCGAACTGGGAGGCTTTCATGTTGGGAATTATTTCTGCCATGCGAACGGCTAGAACAGTTAATGCTGCAAAGACAGAAAACAAGATAATCAGCTGAAGCAAAGCATTGCGGATGCGATGATTTGCTTTGAGGTAGCCGAAACCATCCCGCAAGTCAGAGAATACGTGAGGGAATTCTGTATCGGGGTCGTGGTGTTTTTCCTTGGTTGCCAGGAGGAATAAAATTAGTCCAGCGATCGCATAACTGCCACCTACTAAAAATTCTTTGCCCAAACTACCACTACCACCAATTTGCAACCAAAGTCCATCGGCGATCGCTAACAATGGTTCCCCAACGGCAAACCCCACAATCACTGATGCCATCATCGTTGTCGTGTAAAGCGAATTTGCCGAGAGTAAATGCTGTTCTTCTACGATCAAAGGAATTGCCGCCTGTTCTGCCGGTGCAAAAAACTGCGTCAGAGTTGAAACTAAAAAAGTTACACAGAGGATGATTATAAAACCTACTGGCAGCACTCCTATGGGTTGCAAATCATGAGTCAACCACACCAGGAAGGGAATTGATAAAACCAGGATGCCGCGCCAAACATTTGTTGCCACCAGCACAGCCTTTTTCGACCAGCGATCGACAAACACGCCAGCAACGGAACCAAACAATACTGCTGGAATAGTAAAAGCCATCATCAAGACTGATACCCAACCACTAATACTCTGATTACTAGCCTGAAACTGAGTATTAATCAAAGCAATCATCAGCACCAAATAAACTTTATCTGCTAGTTGGGAAAAAACTTGACCGCCCCAAAGAGCCAGGAAATTAGGGTTTTTTAATACAGGCCAAAACCCCTGCTGTGTTACGTTTCCCGAAACAATTTTTCCACCTGAACCAGACCCATCTAATTTCGGTGGTTCTTTTTCTGGAATAGTGGCTGCTGGCAAATTCTGCCCATTGCGTAGGTCTTGCCCGCCGTAGGCATCGCCGTTGCTATCTACCTCAGCAGTGGTTAATTTGTCCTCAGATGGTGTTTCTAATTGACTTGAAACATCAGTTTTTGGGATCTCCTCTGTCCAACTTTGATCGTTTTTAGAAGCGTCTTTTGGGGACATTTCTTGTCCATTCATTTGACTAGGTGTACACTTGGAAATGGCACTCAAGTGATTCTTAACTGTAGGATCTAATGCCCGATTCTCTTTTTTGACAAGGCTTGGTGACAAAGGCAGGATTTTTTTATCCAAATCAGACGGTTGCATCATGGTTGGCAGCAAAATAAGAGTCGATCAAGGTAGCAGAGCGAATAGGGCGACCTAATTGATACTGGGCATACTGGCGCAAAATCTGCTCAACAGATAACCAGTCATGATCTCTAGCACTATCAATTTGCATTATCTCTGGTTGTGACAGATGTTGAAGCAAAGCCAGTTCAATAGCACCCAGACGACTAGAAATCACAGGTATTTCTTGCCGATGCACAACAACTGTTTGGGCATTGGGGAGCCAGTGCGTTGCGGAGGTTCCCTCCGTTGTTCGCGCAGCGTCTCCGACAGGAGAGGCAACTGGCGTCATTGGGAATGGGACATGGGGCATTGGGAATTGGTCTGTTGCCATCTCCCTCATCTCCCTCATCTCCCTATCCCCCTCTCTTCGTAAACGTTCCCAAGCTTCTAAGTAAACCGTTCCACCCGCAGGGATGCTAAATCCTACCTGCCAGTTGGGGTCTGTAAAGTCTGGCTTCAGGGAGCGCCCAGATAGGCAGCAGACTTGCACTTGCGGTGTCAGTCCTGCTAAGGCTAAAAGGTGAAACACTCCATGAGCCAGATGAGCCAAAACACCAGATGGATTTGCACTAGACACCGCCTCCAACCGATGGAGATGTTCATTGAACAACTCATAAAGTTCTTCTTGGGGTTGTTCGCTCAAAGCTAGACACAGAACTATTTCTGCTAAATACTGGCCAGCAGCCAATTTTCCCAAATCTTTAGCTAAACCAGGATAAGTTTTTAACGTCTGTGCTTGAGTAATCTTATCAAGCGATCGCCCTTTGGCAATCAATAGTTCATTCACAACGAACATACCGCTCCTACCGCCCAGGCTGGAGTGGTGCTTACGTGCTCCTGGAGCTACTGCTCGAATTAGACCGAATTCTCGTGTCAAAATCGTCACTATTTTATCTGATTCTCCCAACACCTGGGTTTTAAGATTAATTCCGGTTGCTTTGTAGGTTCTACTCATTAGTCATTGGTCAATAGTCATTGGTCATTAGGTTAGGACAAAAACAGAAGTCTGATCAGAGGTTTGGGATGATCAGAACTTCAGGGACAAATGACATAGACGCGCCCGCAACTTACCGCAGGGTAGGACGAGAAACAAATGACTATTCACCCTTTCCCAGGTTATCGCGCTGGCGGAGCAAATCCATACCGCGAGATGTGCCTAATCTAGTAGCACCCGCTACGATTAAGTCTAGGGCTTGATTGATAGTGTGGATACCACCTGAAGCTTTAATTCCCACTCTTTCTTTTGCCAATTCTTGTAAAAGTCGCACATCTGCCACTGTTGCACCACCATTCCAACCAGTACTAGTTTTTAAGAATGCTGCTCCTGCCTCCATAGCTATTTCAGCAGCTATTTTTTTCTCCGCATCTGTCAACAGGTTAGTTTCCAAAATTACCTTGACTGTTTGTCCAGTCTCTTCACAAATTTCGGCAATCTCCCGGTGGACTTCTTCAGTTTTGCCAGCTTTCAACCAGCCCAAGTTCATGACTACATCCAACTCAGTGGCCCCACTATCCGCCGCTTCTTGAGCTTCGTACAGTTTCACGGCTGAAGTCGTTGCACCAGAAGGAAAACCAATCACCGTACAGACTTTGGGGTTTTTACCGTGGAGGAGTTCTACTGCTTGCTTAACATTAGTGGGGAATAGACAAACCGCCGCAAAGTTGAATCTATATGCTTCTTCACACCATTGCTCAACCTGCTCTGGAGTAGCCGTTGGCATTAACAGGGAGTGATCGATGAATGGCGCAATATCAATGTCTGGATAGTCTGCTGCCATCGTGTCTTCTGCCAGTAATTGATTATTAAACTTTATAAAAAACTAAAACATTTCTTATATATATATTAAACCATATTTATTACGAGTTTATCCTGAAAACAAGCTGCTAACTCGTCTTGGATGTCGGCTTTGTAGATGTCGCGGAATTATTGTAAGTATTTAAGTTGACATTAGGCAATAATAAGGTGAGGAATATCAACAGGATTGGTCACGCCAGTTCCTAAGAAGTTAATAATAGTTTTAGCTAACGCCTTCGATGCCAAATATGGGACACCGTTACCAATAGTCTTAAACATATTCGTGAGCGACATATTCGCTGGAAGTACGAAATTTGCAGGCAAAGATTGTATGGCTAAAGCTTCGGCCACAGATATTCGCCGGATTTTATAGGGATGCAAATGTACTTCATTATTCCCATAGCAAGCTGTCGGAGAGTAACGCCATCTGTGAAGACGCTTAAAAGACTTTTTAGAAACATCTCCTTCATCAATAGCAGCAAATCTTCTAATACCTGCCCTTGGTTGAAAACAGTTTTCAGCATTCGGATGCTTCAGCACATTATTTTTTCTAAACCAGTATTCTACAGTGAGTTCTTGAGGGATGCCATCAGGACAAGGCTTTATGGAATTTTCTTGGAATGGTTCGTACTTTTGCCAAGGATAAGCAAAAACCTTTTTTTGAGGATATAAAATCTGATTGTCCCAAGGAAAATATCTCTCAGGTAGTAACTTTTCACTACCGACTTTTATTCCTATATCGTTGATAAAATTATTTCGGAAACCAATGAGAATAATTCTTTCTCTATCCTGGGGTACACCATATTCGATAGCATTAATTAACCGCTCTGTTAATATATATCCTGCTTTCAGTAATTGTTGCTTGAGCGATTCAAAAAATAAACGGTGCTTTGTCGTTCTCCACAACCCCTTAACGTTCTCAAATAAAAAGAAATCTGGAAGATTGCGGCAAATTAATTCAACATAAGAAGCGGAAAGCTTGCCATTATCTCCTAAACGCCCTCTATTTTTCCCGCCAATAGAAAAATCAGGACAGGGAGGCCCGCCAATGAAGCCCACAATATTATTAGATTTGCGGCAGTCTTGTACTAACTCCCGGAGGTGTTGTGTTTGTAAACTTTCGAGAAGTTGGGTTACGTTTCCTGCGTCTTTGTCATAATACCCGTATTCTGGCAACGGTAGATTGAGAACCTGCCGGGAATAGCGGTATGCAGCCATGAATGAGGAAAAAATTTCATTGACGTAAACAATATTAAAACCGCTAGTTTCAAAACCTAAATCTAGGAAACCTGAGCCAGCAAAAAAGGAGAAGATACAAGGGCGATCGCTCATTCAATACCTAAGTAAGTGGGCGTGAATAATTAAAGGTTTGCAGTAAGATAGGGAGCCGCTTACTACGAGCCAATTTAATTAATTTTAGATTGCGTAACATAGTTTAATTTATTCTTTCCCACTTACTTAGTATGGTGGAACAGTCTTAATTTATATCGGAAAGCTTAGGGTTTATACTTACGCACTAGTTCAGATATGTACACTTTAAATACCACTTAAATAGTCAAAAAAATTCACAGTATTCCTAAGTATTTAATATCAAAGTTTACTCAATCTTTAAGGAAAATACCTGACAGAAAAACAGTCTGAAGCGACAATTAGATATAGGAGTTTCCAAGCTCCAAATTATGTTTAAGACAAATATTTGTCATTAAATAAAAAACCGGGGTACTTCAGACTAATTTTTATGCGAATTTTAATTTACTCCTACAACTACTATCCAGAGCCAATTGGTATTGCCCCACTGATGACTGAACTAGCAGAGGGACTAGTCAAGCGTGGGCATCAAGTGCGCGTAGTCACCGCTATGCCCAACTACCCTGAGCGTCAAATTTACCAGGAATATCGGGGCAAGTGGTATCTCAACGAATACAAAAATGGCGTTCAAATTCAACGCAGTTACGTTTGGATTCGTCCCCAACCCAACCTATTAGATCGGGTGTTACTGGATGCTAGTTTCGTTGTCACTAGTTTTGTACCCGCTCTCATCGGTTGGCGTCCAGATGTTATTCTCTCAACATCGCCATCCTTGCCAAGCTGTGTACCAGTTGCTCTTTTAGGATGGTTACGTGCTTGTCCTGTGATCTTAAATCTACAAGATATTTTACCAGAAGCAGCCGTCCACGTCGGTCTAATCAAAAATAAATTGCTCATCCAGTTGTTTACATTATTGGAAAAATTTGCTTACCATAGTGCCAGCAAAATTAGCGTTATCGCTGATGGGTTTGTGGACAATTTGCGATCTAAGGGCGTAGAAGCTGACAAAATTGTGCAAATTCCCAACTGGGTTGATGTAAATTTTATCCGCCCTTTGCCTAAAGAAAATAACCCTTTCCGGGCAGCACATAATCTCAATGGCAAATTTGTAGTACTTTATTCTGGTAACATTGCCCTAACCCAAGGCTTAGAAAGCGTCGTCAAAGCTGCTTCTGTGTTGCGCCATATCCCAGATATTGTTTTTGTGATCGTTGGAGAGGCAAAAGGTTTACAGCGATTGCAACAGGAATGTCTAGACTGGGGCGCAGATAATGTTTTGCTACTGCCATTTCAACCGCGCAAATATTTGCCACAAATGTTAGCAGCTGCCGATGTTGGCTTGGTGGTGCAAAAGAAAAATATTGTATCCTTCAATATGCCGTCAAAAATTCAAGTGCTACTTGCCAGTGGAGCGGCTTTAATTGCCTCTGTCCCTGACAATGGTACAGCAGCAAAAGCCATCAGGCAAAGTGGCGGCGGAGTTATCGTTCCTCCAGAAGATCCCCAAGCTTTAGCAATGGCAATTTTAGATTTGTACCAAAACCCCGAAAAAGTCAAAACTCTGGGTTATAAAAGTCGCCAATATGCCGTCGAAAACTATGCTTTTGAGCAAGCTTTAAATCAGTATGAGTCATTGTGTTACTCATTGACGGCAAATCGGGGAGCAATTCAGTCAACAATAGTTACAAAACAAGAAGTTTAATCTCCGGCACTAGAGTTAGATTACATACCCGCGCCTTCAGTGCGATTATACTTAATTCTACCCTCAGTATCTAAGTCAAAATGGATTTGAGGGTAATTTATTATACTTAAACAATACAGTAATAGACCAATACGCTTGGGTAAAGGAAATGTATCTGTTGAAGAAGTCTGAGCCGTTCGCGGAGCGTCTGGTTGGTGCAGCCTCCAGTAGAGAAGAGAGGCTCCCGACGATCGCGGACTCACTAACCCCCGCTCAGAACTTCTCCTGTCAAAGACGCTACGCGAACGCAAGGGAGCATCACACTTTTGGTAGACCAGGCATGAATCTGCTGTGTTGTATTGTAGTTTTTAGTAGATAGCCTAAAACATAGATGTGGCGTTACCTGTAAATTATTAGTGCTGGATGGGGGAAATAACTATCCAGTTTAAAAAGGTAACAAAAGCTTAATTTACATGCTTTGTTTGCTCATGCCTCGTTGCACTAGCTTTAGAATATTATGCTGTTTAATTAGTCTGCGTTTATTTTCGCCAGAAATTCTTATTGAAAAGCTATTGGTTGATTTATCGCTGCACAATAACCATCCGCAACTGCACAAAAGCTGATGTCGAAATCTAAACAGCCAATTATCAAACTAGTACAGCACGGCATAAATAAACCACCGATTCCAAATCAATGAAACGCTTACGGTGCATTAATTTTGAATTTTGAATGCAAGAATTTTGAATTCCGCCTTGTGGTACTAGCCCCATAGACTCCTGTTTTTTTGTTAGTATTCAAAAAAACCTATTGACACATTTGTCAGATCAATTGTTTGTTGTTTGTAAGTAAATGTAAACAATTGTTTCAAAAGAAAGAAAGCACCTGAGGTTTAATGACTGATTATTTCCAAGGAAATTTCCCATTACAATCTGTCCCACTGACGAAGAGTGTGGTAAAGAGCCACGCCCAAACCGAAGAAGCGAGCGGAGTATTAGCTGCAACGATAGCAGAAGCGGCGTCAGATCGTAAAGCAGGTGAGATTATATTGCTCAAAGTAGCAGAGGTATCTTACCTAGCTGATTACTTTGTGATGATGACTGGCTATTCTAGGGTACAAGTAAGGGCGATCGCTCAAGCAATTGAAGGCAAAGTCGAAAGTGAGTTGCAGCGACGTCCGATAAGGACAGAAGGAAAACTCGAAGGGAGTTGGGTACTACAAGACTACGGTGATGTGATCGTTCACATCATGATGCCCAAAGAACGGGAGTTTTATAATTTAGAAGCGTTCTGGATTCATGCAGAGCGTATTTCCCTTCCAGAATCTGATGAGGGTGAGGGTAAGCCAACATGATTAGGTCTTCGGTTTCAAATTGCCCAGTTCCCACAGACCAACAACCTCTGAATGAGTACGAAGAGTTAAAAGCTTCCTGGCTGTTTCGTGATAGCACTTTAGATTGGCGCGAGTATATCACGAAAATTGTTTGGATATGGGGTTTATCTTGGCTCTTCGCAGGGCCTATAGCTGCGGGAAGTTTTCCCCCTCACAAGTATATTGCACATTTTATGCTCTGTGGTGCAGCAGGAGCGAGTGTCGGAGTAGTGCTGGCACTGGTAAGGTTGTACTTAGGCTGGTTCTACGTGTGCGATCGCCTTTGTAGTCCCACAGTATTTTATGAAGAGTCAGGCTGGTACGACGGCCAAACTTGGACGAAGCCACAGGAAGTCCTCAACCGCGATCGCTTGATTGTTGCATACGAAATCAAACCTATTCTGCGACGGTTACAATTTACCTTTGCTGGCTTGGCGGGAATGTACGTTATTGGTACTATAGTTTGGCATTTGTTTTAAAAGTTAGGAGTCAGGAGTTAGGAGTGATTAGTTAATAATTCATAACTCTTAACCGGAGGCAAAGCGTCTCCGGCTGTACTCCTAACTCCTAACTAAAAAAAGGTGATAAATATAAACCCATGACAATGGGAAAACGAACTCAAGCCGCAGCACTGGAAGTCCGGTTGCTGCGGGAAGGTATTATTGAATCCAGGCATATAGTCCAAGCTGTTGTATGCGACGAACGAGGACGGGTTCTAACCGTTGCCGGAAATTCTGAAACTGCTGCATTTATCCGTTCAGCCCTCAAACCATTTCAGGCACTCGCAGTCACCACTACAGGTACACTGGAACGCTATGACCTCAGCGATCGCGACTTAGCAATTATTACAAGTTCCCACAAAGGAACAATAGAGCAAGTCCGACAGGTATTTAACATCCTTTGGCGGGCTGATCTTGACCCAACTGTACTCCAGTGTCCGATTCCTGAAGGTAAGCGGAGTCCTCTGGAATACAATTGCTCTGGTAAACATGCAGGCATGTTAGCTGTTTGTCAACAACGCCATTGGCCCTTGAATAACTACTTGGATCGCAAGCACCCAATACAGCAATTAATTTTGGGCAAAGTAGCAGAGTTGCTGCGAATGCCAGCTGAGGAATTTATCAGCGCTCATGATGACTGTGGCGCACCGACTTATTTGATGCAACTCGGTCATATGGCCTCTTTGTATGCGCTGTTAGCCTCTAGTACCAATTTGGATCTGGAGCGCATTGTCCGTGCTATGACTCATCACCCCGCGATGGTAGCAGGAGATGGAGAATTTGATACGGAACTGATGCGCTTAACTCCAGGGGAACTGGTCAGTAAAGCTGGTGCCGAAGGAGTGCAGTGCATTGGTAGACTCGGTGAAGGCATGGGATTGGCAATCAAAGTCATGGATGGGGCAAAACGGGCAAAATATGCCGTTGCTATTCACTTACTCCAGCAAATGGGTTGGATTAGTCCCAGCGCCGCCGAAAGCCTCTGTGAAAAGTTTGTTACCTTGGGAAAATACAAGCGTTTAGAAGTAATTGGAGAATTATCATTTTTGTAGTTGCCAAACTCTTGACTATAGGTTATGCTATAAAAGTCAAGAGCGACGCGGGATAGAGCAGCCTGGTAGCTCGTCGGGCTCATAACCCGAAGGTCAGTGGTTCAAATCCACTTCCCGCCACCAAATAAAAGATAAAACAAAACCCCCCAATATTTAAATATTGGGGGGTTTTGTTTTATTTTGATCTATTCTGGAAGAAATAGCCATCCAAAAAGCGCGGAGACTCATGGTTGTGAAGTTGCAGCGACCAATTTTAGTGGGAGGATTGGGACTGTCCTTTTCTCTGTGGATGTTACAAAGTTGGCATCATTCAATAATGCAGGTGGGTGAATTTAGTTTATTGAGTGCCCTAGCTGTAGGCGGTGGTTTGTGGTTATTCCGACAAAATCGCCCGAAAGACAGTTTAGAGCAGCTAGATGGTATGCTCGTAAATCGGGCGACTGTAGAAGGTGCGATCGCTAAAGCTGAAACTGTTATTAACCAACTGGCACAAGAAGCAGAAAACCATCGGGCGTTAGAGACACTCAGAGAACGAGTAGGCCAATTGTTGTTGGAATTAGACAGGCAAGAAATTAAAGTTGCTGTGACTGGCGGTAAATCCGTAGGTAAAAGCACTTTAATTCAAGTGCTAAAGCAAAATGTAGAGACACGAAATTTTGTGTCTTTAGAAGAAACAGCACCTTTATTTAGAGAAGCGGGAGACAATTCAGATACAGATGTTTTAGCCGAAGTGGCAAAATCAGATTTTGTTCTGTTCCTGACTAACGGTGATTTGACAGACTCAGAATTTCAAGCCTTACAGCAGCTAAAAGCAGCAAATCAGCCCACAATCCTGGTTTTAAACAAACAAGACCAGTATTTAGCCGATGAAAGCGCTAGCATTTTGCTGTCATTGAAACAGCGAATGCAGGGAAATGTAGTTGCAACTGCGGCCTCTCCCATTTCCATCAAAGTCCGAAAGCATGAGGCTGATGGTTCTGTGCAAGAGTGGATGGAACAACCAGCACCAAATATCCAGCAGTTGAGGGGGCAGTTGGGTGAATTGGTACAGCAGGGACGACAACGCCTGATCTGGGTAACAACCATGAGAAAAGCTGGGTTGTTGAAAGCTGAGGCGAAAAACTGGTTGAATGGAACTAGACGCGATCGCGCCACCCCAATTATTGAACAATATCAATGGATAGCTGCTGCTGCTGCCTTTGCTAACCCAGTCCCAGCCCTTGATATCTTGGCGACTGCGGCAATTAATGCTCAGATGGTAATGGATTTGGGTAATATTTATCAGCAGAAATTTTCCTTGGAACAGGCGCAAACCGTAGCTGGAACAATGGGAAGTTTAATGCTGAAATTGGGTTTAGTTGAACTTTCTACAAAAGCGATTAGTACTGTTCTGAAAAGTAATGCCATTACCTTTGTTGCTGGTGGTGTAGTGCAGGGAGTAAGTGCAGCTTATCTGACTAGAGTAGCAGGGTTAAGCCTAGTTGAATATTTCCAACAGCAGGAAATAGCTATAGATTCTGGAACTGGTTTAAATTTGGAGAATTTGCGGCAAACTTTGCAAAAGGTGTTTGGGCAAAATCAGCAAATTGGTTTTTTGCAGGGGTTTGTTAAGCAAGGTATGAAGCGTTTGTTGCCAGAAGTACAGCAGGTAGAAGTAGTTGGTGTTGAGAAGTTTGTAGGTTAAGTTTACGCAGAGGCGCAGAGTTTTTCTTTGCGCCTTTGCATTAGGCTAAAAAATATGATAATTGTTGCGACTCCTGTTTTGAGGATAGGTAAATCATGAAAACGCCTTATCTTACAAATCCAGAAGGTGTTTTTAACAAAGATTTGTTAGAAACTATTGACATAAATGAGCTTCAAAACCTAGTTATTCAAACTAGACACAGGTTGGAAGAACGTATTAGTTCCCAATCTCCAGCCACTTCAATGTTTGTACAAATAACTCATTTGGCAGCTTCAGCTGAAGCGGCTAACGACTTATCAATAAAATCTCATAAATTCCAAGAAGCAAGTAATCTAGCTTTCAAACTTGCACAAGAGTATCAGGAAAATAACCTAAATACAGTTTTTGAATTATTAAAAAATTATTCATATTTATTACAAATAAATAAAAAGTTTTCTCTGGCGTTATATTACTTAAATTTAGCCAAGGAAGCTAAAACTAACAATAAGAAAGCAACACAATACAAAAACTATACTGAAGCCTTCAAATTACTCACAGAAGTTGTCACAAATTATTGGAAGCGTTGCCCGACCTACGTCCGTTGGATGCTAGATATTTCAGCTAACAAACTGCTTGTAGATCAAGAACTGGGGCAAAAAAAAGTATTGTCTGAAATGAAGTTTTGGTTTCAGATGCTTTTACCTTCAATCAAAAGTTGTAAAAACTTAGTTGCTAATTACAAAAAGGCAAAAAAAGAGTACATACGTTCTGTATTAATTAACGTAGAAATATATCCAGATTTATATCTTCCTTCAGCAGAAAATATTAATTCTATTAAAGAATATGGTTTAACTCTCGATGATGTTCTTTCCGTACATAAATATGCATACCGGGATACGAAATTTCCTCAATTACAAGCCGTTCTATATGAAGCGATAGAAGAAACTATACAAATGATGAAAATGGGTGTAGATATTAGCGATCCATTAGTAATTACACCTGTGGGATGGATAGCACAAAAATACCCAGAAATTTCTAAATATTGTAATCAAATTCTCACAGAATTAGTAGAAAAGCAATTCAGTAATCCTTTGTTAGAAAATGAGGATCAAACAATGACAGGTGAGTTTTAACAAAACAATATATCAAGCATGAACTGGGAAGAATTAAAAAGTGAGGGAGATGTTGCAGTCAAAAAGGTTTGTGATGGATTAGAAAAAAGAGGTATTAATGTGGGAAAGTCGATTATGAGTCAGTTTGGTATTGATGAAGACATTCCCGTGTATGATAGTTTAGGTAATAAACTGTTTTGGATATCTGTAAAAAGCGTGCCTGGAAACACTACAGATCCTAAGAAATTGCCACCAGGTTATAAAGGATGGATGTGTGGCGAAGTAGAAAGTAAACAGTGGATATATCCACCTAAAGTAATTATTTGGTATTGTTTAAAGTCTAATGTAGCTTGGGGAGCAATAACACCAAAACGTCCTAGTACTGAGTGGTTTATTTATCCTGATAGGTATGGCATCATCAAAGATCAGCGTAAAAGTTATCTATCAGGTGAAATTTATTACATTTATCCATCTTATTGTGTGCCAGTTGAAAGAATCATCAATAAAGACCAAGTTATTGAATATATTAAACAATTATCCAGTCTTTAATTTAGAATGCGCGATCGCTGTTGTATTTTCTCCTTTTTTGCTGGCTCAGGGTTCCTAGATTTAGGTTTTGAAACCAGCGATTTTAACATTGTTTATGTCCAAGAAATATTCTCACAATTCATGCCAGCATATTGCCATTTACACGGGGTTCACTTTTTACTTTTTACCTGTTAAGCAGAGAATGATAGTTGTGTGGTGCTATAAGTAAACCTAAAATTTACCCAAGCCTATTTTTAGGCTTGGGTGTATTTAAGAATTATCGTGATTGCGAGTTACCAAAAAATTGTGAATAAGGGTAGTTAGCTAAACAGCACCACTGTTTCTATTAAATAGAATAGCTATAGTTTTGAAAATTAGCTTTAAATCGTACACCAAACTCCAATTTTTTTGATACTGCAAATCCAGGCGAATTACATCTTCAAAACTACGGACTGTAGAACGTCCATTTACTTGCCATTCGCCAGTCATACCGGGTTTAACATCGAAACGTTGCCACTCCGGTACTTCGTAGCGTTCCACTTCATCAGGCGTGGGTGGTCGGGTGCCTACTAAACTCATTTCTCCTTTGAGGACGTTCCAAAATTGGGGTAGTTCATCGAAACTTGTTCGCCGTAAAAAGCGCCCTACCTTGGTAATTCTGGGGTCATTCTCATTCTTGAAAAAAGCACCTTGCACTTGATTTTTAACTTCGGATTTCTTCGCTTCCGCATCCACACACATGGAGCGGAATTTCCAAATTTTAAACCGCTTCCCCATCCAACCACAACGGGTTTGACTAAAGAAAATGGGCCCAGGATCATTAATTTGAATAGCGATCGCAATCGGAATAAACAAAACTCCTGTAATTAATAAACCGATCACTGACCCTACAATGTCTAATAACCGTTTCATCCAAGATGCCACAGAAGGGTGAGTAGTTGGTAACTGCTTTTCTTTACGGGAAGTTGTCTTGCGATTATCTACTAAGTCTTCTTGTTCTATTAGCGACCCATCGACCACAAGCTCTAGGGGAAAAATCTGATCCAATCCCGTGAGTTTTAGAACTGCCATTACCTGAGGTGTTACATTCCGTAGTGTTAATGTAATCCCTTTCGCCTGGGCGTATTTAAAATTACTTACCAGGGCACCTAAACCACTACTATCCATAAAAGTAGTTTGGTGAAAGTCAATGATGATTTGCTTGGGATGTGAATTCGGCTGGATTAAGCCTTGGCACGCTTGCTTAAAGCCTAAAGCCTCTAGCACGCTCAACCGCGTGGGCATCTGCACTATAGCCGTGTCGTTTAGGGAATTAACTGGGAAATCGACCTCTGTCGGTTGGCTAGTCATGAAGCTCTGCACTTTCGTTGCCATGTATAATGTAATCTGTCAAACATTATTTTGTCCGAGAAAATTACTTAACCTAATATTGGAATCAGTAGTAATAAGGACTAATTGCTATTTACTGGGGCTGAGATTGGAGATCGCCAGCGACGATTCACAATAGAACAAGAAGCCAAAAAACATCCTTGCTGTTGTGCCGACGCAGCGCGATCGCGTTGCTCTGATCAAATGATTGCTAAAACTACGCTTACACCTACTGCACGCCTGATTGAGGTCTTTTCTGCCATTCAAGGGGAAGGACTGAATGTAGGGACACGTCAGATTTTTATTCGTTTTGCTTTGTGTGATTTGCGCTGTCACTTTTGTGATAGTGCCCAGACTTGGAATGCACCTGCGACTTGTCGGATAGAGCGATCGCCTGGATTGCGCGACTTTGAAATCCACTCTAACCCTGTCCCATTACCAATATTAATGGAATGGGTGGAACGACAAAATCTACCTTGTCTACACGATAGCATTAGCTTAACTGGGGGTGAACCACTTCTTCATGCCCCATTTTTAACCCAGTTTCTACCCGAAGTGCGAGCCATAACTGGTCTACCTATATACTTAGAAACTGGCGGGCATCGCCCAGAACAACTAGCGATGATTCTCCCCTACTTAGACTCTGTGGGTATGGATTTCAAATTGCCCAGTGTTAGCGGCGAAAGTCATTGGCAAGAACATAGTAAATTTCTCCAATTATGTCATGATTCATATTTAAATGTTTTTGTCAAGATAATTGTGTCTCAAAACACAGATCCCGCCGAGTTGGAACGTTCAGCTTTGCTGGTGGCAGAGGTTAGTCCAGATATCTCAGTATTTTTACAACCTGTTACGCCTTTGGCAGCATCTGAACAATTTTCCCCAATACCTGTGCTTGCGCCTTCGAGCGATCAAGTTTTGACGTGGCAAGCTTTGATGAAGGGGTTTGTCAAGCAAGTGCGCGTGATCCCCCAAACGCATAAAATGCTGAATCAGCTTTGAGGAGTGAGGAGTTTCAAGTTTGAAGTTCACTCATAATTCATAACTCCTGTACAGACGCGATTAATCGCGTCTCTCCTAACTCCTAACTAATTACAGTGCGCCCTCATCTGTAGTTTTGGATTTAGCTTTTGCCTTATTGGCACTGCGTTTGAGGGCAGAGAGCCTTGCTTCGTATCTCGACCGTTGGCGCTTACTAGGAGTATTGTCAATCAGGGTTTTCAAGGCGCTACCAAGACTCTTGTAGGCATTGGGGAGGCTATAACCAAAACGAGTTGCCAAGGCGATCGCTTTCTCATCAGCATTGAGCAATTCTTTTAGTTGCTTTTCCCCACTATTCTTTTGGTACAGTCGCCAGCCTGACACACCACAGAGCGACAAAGCTAACACCAGCAGCAATGCATCTTGTACCCACAATTCGCCGACAGCACCACCTAAACCGATGGCTAGTGCTGCCATTTCCCAACCATCTTTAGGAATTGTGTCATTTTGAACGCGAGCAACTTCATGCCAGAACAACAGATTACGCTGATCCATTGCGAGGGCATCCCATTTCACCAAGTCAATTTGAATTTCTACCTGGTCTTTACCAATTTCTTCGCAACGAACCAGGGGTGGATTGACCTCAGTTGTGCCTTCAACCGTGACCCAGCTCTGTAATTCTGGCGGTAATAAGCCTTTCAACCGCCGTAGTTCACTCATTTCCGCTTTGGCAGAGGAGGTTGCATAGGATGTCATAATATCCAGCCCCAGAAAATTTCAGTATATAGTGAGGGTATCACTTTGGAGTATAGCTATTTAAGTGATGATCCGGCTCACTCGCCCTTAAAAGTTCCTCGCTTTTTTCGCGCTTCCATTGCTTTTTCCAGCAAATCTAGCAATCCTGGGGCTTCTTCTTGGATACTGAGTAACAATCTTTCCCCAAGTTCCATATTCCCCGGATCAATACCTGTTGTCATCACTTCTTTCAGGCGAGGTATTGCTATGCCATCCACAATCTGAATTAACCCACTCAGACAACGGTGAAATTGTTTTTCTGTGAGAATCGAGTCTTCTAGAGGAAACTCAATAATGGCACGGATTTCGCCATCGGATGGGTCATACTCCCATTGCAACATTTTGGTTTCCCAGGAAATGGCAAGCATTGTCTGTAAGATAGCTCCCTTGTGAGGATGGTCTTGAATTCCTGCCAGAACTTGAGGGGCAAATACCCGAAAAAATTTTCCCTCTTCATCCAGCTGGACAACTATTAGGAAATCTTCTAGATTATCAGCCTCCACACCTGTTATAATTCGGTCTTCTTCATCATCCAAACGGTAGTCCCAACCAAGGTTATCTAAATAGTTGGCAATCTGTTTGAGGTTAGCTCCCATAAAAGCCTCATAAGGAACGTGGAGCAGCTGTTAACAGACCTAGTTTAACCTGCTAGGGGAGTTGTTTAGGTTGGTGTGGCTACAAGCGATCGCATAGAAGTATGCAATTAGGGTATTGGGCATGGGGCATTGGGCATTGAAGAGCCGGAAAAATAGATGATCGTTCGGCGCTGTGAATGATATTTTCTTTTATGACTCTTGTTCATTATTAAAGAAGCAAAAATCACTATTTTTCAAATATTAGCCAGTGAAGGATATAGTACTAACTCGCTAAAATTTTAATATTTTCTTCTAGGTTGAATGGATGTATTACTAATTGAACCTCACACGACTAAAGTCGCGTGATTCCTGCTTCAACGATCTCCGCCTGAATTGCTCCAGGACTTACAAGTTCTTCACAGGCGTTTAAAGCCTCCGGGATACCCACGGCGGCTACGCCAGGTGCTTTATGCCGGGAAACCCGTCCACCGCACTGGCTCATTAATCTCAAGCCCTCACCCAATATGTTCAAAGCTGCATTATTGTCTCTCAAATTATAACTATTACAACCAGGGCAAGACCATTCACGCAGCTTTAAATCTTTGACTAGTGGGTTAATAAAACCACAATGGTTGCAAGTCTGAGATGAGGGGTAAAATATACCAACTTTCTGCACAATTCTGTCATGCCACAAAGCCTTGTATTCTAACATAGTAACGAACTTAGTCCAACTGGTATCAGAAATACTTATTGCCAATTTGCGATTCTTCACCATGTTGGCAACTCGCAAATCTTCGATACAGATAATACTGTTTTCTTTGATTAAACGAGTTGAGAGCTTGTGCAAAAAGTCATCTCTCAGATTTGTAATTCGAACGCAAGAACGAGCCAGCTTGATTTTCGCTTTGACTCGATTACTACTACCTTTTACAGTGCGGGATAGTTTTTTGTGTGCTTTACGTAATTTCCTTTTTTGAGTCCGGTAATATTTGGGATTATCTACAATTTCACCATTGCTTGTAACGAGATAAGATTTAATTCCCAAGTCTAAGCCAATATTTTGAGTAACTTGAGAGTGTTTCTCTATCTCTGTTTCACACAAAATACTAGCAATATATTTACCTGATGAAGTACGAATTAGCGTGACATTTACCAGCTTCCCTTCAATATTTTGTGATTTGTGGAACCTTACCCACCCTAACTTAGGAAGTTTTAAACGATTCTCTATTAACTGAATATTCCCGTTGGTCAGGTTAGTTTTGTAAGACTGCTTGCATCCATGCTTCTTTTTGAATTTAGGGAAGCCGACACCTTTCTTGCCTTTGGT
Source organism: Nostoc sp. JL33 (assembly GCF_017114985.1). Taxonomy (GTDB): domain Bacteria; phylum Cyanobacteriota; class Cyanobacteriia; order Cyanobacteriales; family Nostocaceae; genus Nostoc. The sequence continues at coordinate 53,452 of NZ_JABXKP010000106.1, forward strand.
TTTCTGATTATCAGAGAAGAAGTTTTTGTATGCTGTCTCTAAATTCTTGAGTGAGTTCTGCAAGGCAAACTTATCTACCTCTTTGAGCCATTCAATCTCTTTTTTAAGCAGAGTTAACTGCTGGCTGCAAGCATTGTAGTTTAGGTTTTTTTGTTCAGTACTATATAACTCTTTTCTTAATGCCAAAAAGCGGTTGTACACAAATCTTGCACAACCGATAGTCTTGTTAATTAAGACTTCTTGACTGTGTGTCACGATCAGAGTAACTTTAAACGCTTTTTGGATGGTCGGCAACTTTTTGCAATTATTAGGATAGACCTTAATTTTAACACGAAGTCACGCTCAATATAGAACGCCTAACTCATGACTGGAAGTCACGAGTGTGCGGCTTGAAGAAATCAAAAACCCGCCCCAGTCAGGACTACGAAGCCCAACAATTCCCCCCGGTTTCAAAACTCGCCACACTTCCCGTAACGCCTGCGCTGGTTCTTGGAGATGCTCAAACAGCGCATGAGAAAAGATTGCATCAAATGAGTTATCCCAGAAGGGTAGAGCATATATATTTCCCTCCAGAAAATTAGCATTACTAACACCTTGAGTAAAAGCACTTTCAGCAGCTATGCGAATTTGAGAGGCTTCTCGATCAATACCTGTAAGCGTACCAGGAGCGATCGCTTTTGCTAAACCTAAAGCGATCGTCCCAGGTCCGCAACCACAATCTAACAATTTCATCCCTGGACGTAAATAAGGCTTGAAAAACGCACCATGAGTATCTAAGCTGCGTTTTGCCATGAAATTCGTCGCATTGCTTGAATAGCCTGGAGTATACTTTTCCTGCATTGCTCTGATTCCCTGCGATATTTGTATAAGTATCATAAGCAGGTACTTTTCAGATGTCCAATATATATTTAAATAAAATTGAAACTTATAAAATATCAAAAAAATGGAATTGCGACACCTGCGCTACTTTATTGCTGTCGCTGAAGAACTGCACTTCAGTAGAGCCGCCGAGCGATTGCACATTGCTCAACCGCCCTTAAGCCAGCAAATTCAGCAACTAGAAACACAATTGGGAGTAGAACTGTTTCAGCGTAAAACCAAACGACAGGTGCAGTTAACGGAAGCTGGACAAGTATTTTTGCAAGAAGCTTATCAACTTTTAGCTCAACTGAAAAAGGCAATTGAGCTAACCCAAAAAACAGGAAGAGGTGAAAAGGGACAATTGCGAATCGGGTTTACCAGTTTGGTAACTTACGATTTGCTTCCTGTAATTTTGCGACGGTTTCGAGAACAATTTCCAGAAGTAGAGTTGATTTTGCAGGAATTAACCACAACTCAGCAGGAGCAAGCACTACAAGAACGTCGCATTCATGTAGGCTTTGCCCATCCACCGTTAGAAGACAATACACTCAATCAAGAGTGCATTCAGCGAGAAGCTTTAATTGTGGCTATGTTAGAAACTCATCCCTTAGCTGAACAAGAAAAGATTTCAGTGCGATCGCTAGTAAACGAAAACTTTATCATGTTCCCTCGCCATTTGGGGCCCGGACTTTACGACCAAATCGTAAGTCTTTGCCAGCAAGGAAATTTCAGCCCAAAAGTGACTCAAGAAGCGATTCAGATGCAGACAATTATCGGATTGGTTTCAGCGGGAATGGGGATTGCGATCGCACCGTCTTCATTGCAAAATCTTCAGAGAGTTGGTGTAGTTTATCGCGCTGTAGAGGAGAAAACACCATTAGTAGAAACGGCTGTAGTGTGGCGGGAAGAAGATATGACACCTGTACTAAGGGAATTTCTGCAAGTTGTCATGAGTATCTGTGGTTAATTGATTAGTTGTCTCCACGCCATGTAAAAATAATTTGTTCATCAGCTTGCCTAAACTCAATATTAAATTTATCAAATACAACTTCTCTTCCTAGAAGTAATTGTTCTCCACCTGTATTAGTTTGTAACCATGCCACAGCAGCAATAAAACTGTGTTCATCAATTGTCATTTCAACATTACGTAAAACATACTCAACTCTTCCACCGATGGTTTCTGCTAATAATGTTGATTCGGCATCAGCCAAAGCATAGCCTAAATCTTGACCGAGTTTGAAGGAAATTAAACTTAATTCAGCACCAGAGTCTACTAACATTATTGTAGAAACTTCTATATCTTTATGCTTCAGCTTTACATGATAATTTGGTTGCCAATCATGCCGAGCAACTGTACGAAAGCGAATTGGGAGAATTTGGATAGAAGCAGTGCGACGCGGAACTAAGTAAATTACAAATAGCTGTTCTGAAGCCTCTGCCAATTTTATAACTTCACGCAGATTTTCACTGTGAGCGATTAAGCCATTAGCATTGTAAGCAATATATTGATTTTTATATAAATCTAATAACATTTGGCGATTCTGGTTTAGCCACTTCAGCATTTGCTGACTTTCATCGGCAGAGGGTGTTTTATTCATAGATTTTGCTGACAATTTCAGCCATTTTCTACCAGCTTGCCTTTTACTTATGATTGTATCTGCGATCGCTCTGCATCTTCTGGTTAAAATGAGCGATCGCCTTAACTAAAATAATATTCCAGCCTGAATAACCTTTATTAATCATAATGATATTTGCAAGTCAAAATAATCAATAAATCTTCTTGCAGCTTGTAAACTAATCTATGTTCATCTGTGATCCGCCTTGACCAGTAACCTTGTAGTTCATATTTTAATGGTTCTGGCTTCCCTATCCCCGCAAAAGGATCTCTTTGTATATCTCTAATCAGTTCCAATATTTTTTTGAAAATTTTCTTGTCTTCTGTTGCCCACTGACCTAATTGTTCAAAAGCTTCTGGTTCAAAGGCAACTTTTTTCATATTCATCTAAATCTACATAAATTAGGTTTCCTTCTTTTACATTCTCTAAGGCTTTGAGCAGATATTTTTTATTAGTTTCTGATTTCAGAAGATAGGTAGTTTCATCTTCTTCATCTGGTGCTTCAACTAACACTATGACTTCTACAACAGTTCCTTCAGGTAATTCCGTTGCAGACAGTTCAATCTTGCCATCTTTTCCAACAATAGCCTTTTGTTTAATTCCACTAAGCATAATTCTTATTTACTCCCATCTTTACCACTTTATTTTAACTGTATTTGAGTGAGATGAATTTGAGCGATCGCTCATCTGCGGTTCATTCAATCCTCTGGAGGATGCCAACCCGCAAGTACCCAATAACTGGAACTTCCAGTGCATCTGCATCATCACTCAAATGTAGAACTACAATAGTTGCTCTACCAGTCGGCGTTTTGCCAACAATACGTAGACCATCTTCACTCCAGCCAAAATGCTCTAACCAGACTTGAGTACGAGGGTTAAATAGCCTTACCGTTTCGCTCGTCTCTGGATCAACCCCTGTAGTTTTATCACTTTTGTAGCGATTACACAGGGGACAAGCTAGCCATAAGTTTGATTCATCATTGCTACCATTTTTAGATATGGGAATAATATGTTCAATTTCCAAACGTGCCATTACTAAACGCTGAGGACTTAAACAATAGCCACAGCGATTTTGAGCATCGGTGCGGACACGACGTTCTATTTCTACAGAAATGTAAAAGCGGGCCATTGCTGTTAATTGAGGGCTGGTTTCAAGCCGCGTTCAACAGCCACTTTTAAAGCTCTTGCTTTACTTACTAAGCCATGTCGATAGACCTGCATTAGTTCATCTAGTTGACGAATTTCTGCATCATTCAGCTGTCCCTCTCGGTGACGCGCTTGCAAGTCACTGAAAACTTCTTGCTGCTGAGTTTCCATCTGCATATCGCATATAGCCAAAACCTGCTCATCGGGTAGAGACTCCAGAGGTAGTTCGGTAATGGCGCTCTCAATCCATTCTAGTAATACATCTTCAAGTCGCCGATGTGTGAAAGCAGCGATTTCCTTTGCTTTTTGTGCCAGTGTTTCAGGAAGTTGAAGGGTGACAATTTCAGCCATTTTCTGCCAGGTTGCCTTTTACTTATGATTGTATCTGCGATCGCTCTGCATCTTCTGGTTAAAAAGAGCGATCACTTTTCTTTTTTAGCGTGGGCGGTTCGTTAAAAAGAGCGATCGCTATTAGAGTTTTAAATCTTACCAAACAGAAGTACAAGCAATATCCCAACTAGGAATCAGCTTTCATGATTGGCTTAAATTAACTCCGTCTACAGAAATTAAACCAGACGGCGCAGAATTAATGTACATAATTCCATCCAAACCTTTAGAGTTACAGCCTTCCATCTGAACTAATTACAGGATTAAAGATGAATTAATCAAGGTCAATAAAGTCTCTAGGAGTAATAATCTGGTTTTGATATTCGGCTAGGGTCTTGAGTGATAAAAGGTCTTGATCTCCTGTGATTACAAATTCTGCATTGGCATCTTTAACAAGTTCTAAAAATTTATTGTCATCTGGATCTCTACAGGTGTTTATTTGAAATTTTATTTCTATAAATTGACTGTATTTTTTAATTATGTCCAAAAAATCTTGTCGGTCTTCATCTGAGATATATTTATCGAACTTACGTTTGTAAATTCGTGTGTTTAATTCTTGATAAGTTTCATCACTTTGAGCAATTTTGAATTCTTTATAGACTTTATCTAGGGCTTTACGGGCTGTTCCATTAGGACTTAGAACAGCACTAAGTAAAACATTTGTGTCAATGACAATTAGTTTATGATTCATCGGCGAGTAATTCTTCTAGAGTTTCTTCGGTTAATCCTTTGGCTTGAGCATTTCTGCCGATTCTGTCAAAAACACTAAGTAAATCTTCATCTTTATTATTTGAAGAGGTTTTCTTTATTTCTTGAATAAGTTGTTCTTGTTCTTGTGCGGGAAGTTGTAGGACAAGATTAAGAATTTGCTCGAAGGTTAGGGGTAGTTGATAGGTTTTTTGAGTCATGGTGAGTTCTGGAGTTAGGGAATAGAAACTTGTTAGCTTTTTTAATCAGGTTTGAGCCAGTTTTCTACTTTTAAATCACGATTCCTCTATACCTTGGCGAATTGCATTATCCATATCCTCAAGAGTTTTGGGTTTACCTTGATATTTTAAGCAACCTGCTACATCATCTAATTTAGTTTCTGGAAAAGATTTCTTAGGCTTTAAAAGAATTCCATCACCCATATCAATAATAATAAATTCTTGACCTACTCCCCATTGATCAGCTTCCCGCAAAGATTGGGGAATAATTACTTGTCCTTGAGAAGACAATTTTGTAATTTCCATTAACTTAAAAAGTAAAAAACTAAGACTAATATAAAAATTTTAGCATTTTTAATTATCCCAATCTCTCCTCTTCCTCTGCGTTCTCTGCGCCTCTGCGGTAGCCTGCGGCAAGCCGCTCCGCGTCTACGTAATAAAAAAGGCGAACCCAAAAGTTCGCCCATAATATCCTATTATGATGTTGCTCAATAAAACCCAAATCTAAATCTTCGCTTCTTCTCTCACCAACTTATCCCAACCCAAATCTTTCAAATTATTATTCCGACGTAGCGGACGAGTCACTAACTCTAACATGTCACGCGCATTCGTAAAGCCGTGAATTTGAGCAAAAGTGAACTCCACCGACCACTTAGTATTAATACCCCGTGCTTCCAACGGGTTAGCGTGAGCCATACCAGTAATTACCAAATCTGGTTTCAACGCATAAATTCGCTGAAGTTGATTGTAATTATCCGGCTTCTCTACAATCCTTGGCAGGGGTGAATTCATTTCCTGGCAAGTTTTCTCCAGCAATGCCAACTCAGCAGCTTGATAGCGCTTATCCATGTAGGGAATGCCGATTTCGTGAACTGTCATCCCACAACGGATTAAGAATCTTGCTTGGGAGACTTCCAGCAAGTTATCACCCATGAAGAATACAGACTTACCGCGAATCAGTTTCACATAATCTTCCAAACCTGCCCAAATTTGTGCTTCCCGTTCATCCAAACCCTTGGGAGTAATACCGAACACCGAGCAGATTTTCTCAATCCAAGCGCGGGTGCCATCGGGGCCAATGGGGAAGGGTGCGCCAATGAGTTTACACTTGCGGCGACGCATTAAGGTGGTAGCTGTGCGGCTGAGGAAGGGGTTGACACCAGCGACATAATACCCTTCTTCCAGTACTGGCAGTTCAGTGAAGCGCTTCGCGGGTAGCCAGCCGGAAACTTTGATGCCTTGTTTCTTCAGTTCCAAGGTTAACTGAGTAACCACGGGATCGGGAAGGGAGCCAAAGAGAACCAGTGGTGGATGATCCACGTACTCAGACTCATCTTGGGCGACATCTTCTTTCTTCTTACCGAAGTTGAGCAATTTAGCGATCGCATTACGTTCAATTTTCTCTGTTTCCGCCACCGGAGCCTTATCAGGGCAACGGTTAGCCATAGCAGCTAATACCGTGTCTTCCCCTTGGGTGAAGGCGTAATCTAGACCATTTGCACGCGCTACAACGATGGGAATACCGATTTCGGATTCCAGCTTCGGTGCTAAACCTTCCAAATCTGTTTTAATAATTTCGGTAGTGCAAGTGCCAATCCAGACAATTACACTCGGATTGCGATCGCGTTTAATTTGCAAGCACAACCGCTTTAACTCTTCATAATCACTCAGTTGTGCCGAAATATCGCCTTCTTCCAACTCTGCCATTGCATAGCGGGGTTCAGCAAAAATCATCACCCCCATCGCATTTTGCAGGAAGTAGCCACAAGTTTTTGTCCCAATCACCAAAAAGAAGCTATCTTCAATTTTTTGGTATAACCACGCCACGCAGCTAATTGGGCAAAAGGTATGGTAATTCCCAGTTTCACATTCAAAGCTTAAAGCTTCTGGTTGTTGAGCGACAGTCATTTTGGTTTTTTCTCCCCTTGATTTTCAAGTTAGGAGTAATTAAGTGATGAGTTAAGAGTGATGAGTTATGAGTGATGAGTTATGAGTTTTTATTCCTAACTCCTAACTCCTAACTCCTAACTTTTTTAACTCCTAACTCTAAACTCCTAACCCCCAACTTAGTAATTATGCGTTAGGGAAGAGGCGGGCAATTTCTGATTCATCAAAAACGCCTGCTGGCAGTTCTTCCCCCAAAAAATCGTTACTTTCTTCAGCCTTTTGCAAAGCTGTTTGATCACCCCAGACATCTGACAACACGTCTTTAAACGCATTCTCATCTAATGGACTATCCTCAAACGCCTCGTCGTCATCCAGCTTCATTTCCATTGCAGCTGTTGCATCGAAGGCAATTTCCCCAAACTCATCTGCTTCTAGACTAGCGATTTGGAGAGACTCATCTTTTGAGTCGTATCCGTTGGATGAGGAAATATCGCCAAAGGCATTTTCGGTTTCCTCCAACTCGCCGATCCCCAGACTTTGATCATCAGAATCCACGATTGCGAACTCTTGAGCTACCGCCACTGAAGCAAAGCCATTTGTATGAGAATGTGTCAATGTTTCATCTTCAGGCTTTTCGTCAATGACAACTGCTGAATCATCTCCGTATTTTTCCGGTTCTGGGTTGATGGCAAAGCGATTACCGAGAGCGAAATCTGGGTCAAAATGCAAATCCAGCACCTCAATCAGCGTATCGGCGTCAGGATTAAGTTTGGCAAAGGGCAACATTAACTGCGCTAGCTTTGGTTCTAGGGCGTTAACTACTCCCAGGATGAGGTAAGAAGGTGGTCGCTTCCCGCCATCAGGCGTATACACTGATTCTACTTGCATGTGCAGGGTAATCCAGTCTCGATTGTTCTGGAAAAATTGCAACCACTTTTGCTTTAATGAATCCGTAAAGCTGTGAAAGAAAGCCATATTATTGTTCCCCATCCTGAGAAGTTGGTGATTTATACAATCATCAAGTCTAGTTCCTCTTCTGAATTAGGAACCTGGGGTTTACCCGGATTTAAATAAAAATCGGACAACAAAGAGAACAATTCCCGATCTGGTGTGTCGTTAGGGACAACACCTTCGGGACGCGCCAGAATTTGGTCAGCGATGTTGAGATAGTAATCGCAAACGTAGTCTAGGGAAGGGTCTTGCTCTGCCATCTCAAACAAAGTTTTCCCTTTCACACGGGAAACACGGATATCTTCAATCAAAGGCAAAACTTCTAGAACTGGCATGGGCACTGCTTCTATATATTTTTCAATCAAGTCACGTTTGGAGGTGCGGTTGCCAATTAACCCAGCTAGACGCAGTGGGTGAGTTCGGGCTTTTTCGCGGACTGAAGCAGCAATCCGGTTAGCCGCAAACAAAGCATCAAAGCCGTTGTCTGTAACGATCAGGCAGTAATCTGCATAGTTGAGTGGTGCAGCAAAACCACCGCAAACTACGTCACCCAGAACATCAAAAAGAATTATATCGTATTCATCAAAGGCGTTGAGTTCCTTAAGTAATTTCACGGTCTCACCGACTACGTAGCCGCCGCACCCAGCACCCGCAGGTGGGCCACCAGCTTCTACGCAATCAACACCGCCGTAGCCTTTGTAAATCACATCTTCCGGCCAGACATCTTCGTAGTGATAGTCCTTTTCTTGGAGGGTGTCGATAATTGTGGGAATCAAAAACCCAGTCAGGGTAAAGGTGCTGTCATGTTTCGGGTCACAGCCAATTTGCAGCACTTTCTTGCCACGTTTAGCTAGGGCGACCGATATATTACAGCTAGTCGTGGATTTACCGATACCACCTTTTCCGTAGACTGCTAGTTTCACTGTTGTTTGCCTCTTATAGCTTTTTATCAAACTTGTGGCTCAAACATTTGCCTTCACCTGTCCTGAGATGGCGATGCGTGAGGTCTGTTGATGTCATTATTGGGCAAATTACATAGAAAAGAAAGTGGCTGTTAATTTGTAAAACGGTCTTATGTCATGAATTAAATCAAAAATGTATCTCTTTGGGGTTTTATCAGGCTTAAAGACCTTATTAGCCCTAAAAACAGACAATAAAAAGTTTTTATTAATTTTTTTTATAAAAATAGTTACAAAATACAAAAAACTGAAAATCGGCTTTTTTGAATGCTTTTCATAGAATTAGCTGATGTTTATACAACGTGTTTTCAAGGCATTGGGGCGCAGGGCCAAGGGTAAACAGAGGTATATGCAGCCTGATGCTGGAAATATTACTGAAATTTGCGTTAGCGTAGCTCACCGTTCGCGTAGCGTCTCGTAGAGAAGGTATCGCAGATAAATTGGCAGTTTTCAGCCGGTAGCCAAGACCGTTTAATTACTGCTTGAGAGTAAGTTAGTCTGGTTTTGTAAAAAATTATTAAATTCCCAGATGTTGTTTAAGATTATTAACCTGGAAATGCCTGCTATTGTGCTGCTGCCGCCTGTGAAGGAGGCGGAACCTCCAACGACGGGCTATTCCCAGTCAGAGACTCTTAACGAGGCTAACGAGGCTAATTAGGACACCTCAGTTTCAAGTCCGTGGATTTCCTGTAATGTTTGCCAGCCAGCTTGCCACTGGGAGTTATCTTGTAATAATTTGGCATTTATCCAGAAACGGACTTTAGGATCACAAGCAGCAACCATTTCCGCGTAAACCCACTTAGCCTGATTTTTACGGTTGACAACTTGGAAGTGCCGCCAGCCATCAACTTTTTGCTGTGCCGTCCACTTAGAACCAACTAGGTAAGGAAATTTTTGTTTTTTTGTCATTAGTCATTAGTCATTAGTCATTTGTTATTGAGCATTGGCCATTGGGCATTGCTTATTTCTCCCTCATCCCCCTCATCCCCCCCACTCCCCACTCCCCACTCCCCACTCCCCACTCCCCAGCTAAGATGTCACTAAATCACCATTACGGGTAAACTTGTGACAATGCAACTCACTATCTTGCTGGACACATAGCGAAAACCATCTGATATGGCTCCAGCAGGTGTTGATGTTGTTGGTAATTTTGCGCTTTTTCTTGGAAAGGCGTTGCCTTACGACTTCATTAGGGCAAAGAATTTCTAACGTACCCGTACCATCTTCGTAATTGACGATCCGAAATAGACAGTCTTGTAACATAGCACGGCTGCTGCTGTCGAAGAACCGCTTAAATCGCTGTAGCTTTTCCCCTTCAGTCATTTGGCTGATCGGTTTTATTTTAAATAACTCTTCATCCTCAAAGTCAAAGTCATCATCTTCAAAGTCGTAGGGGTCAATCATTTTCAGCATCCACTAGGCGACCTGGAATTATGGTAACTCTGTGTGGAGGCAAGGTAGAAGAACTTTAATACGTCATGCTTGGTGTACGCATTTAGATTTATGCTGAGGTTCAGCCAGCTTCGGCAATAACCTTGCCAATTTCTTGAAGGGTTACACCTGTTGCCAGCATCGCACGTATCAACAGTTCAATTGAAACTGAAGCATCACCATTCTCTGCCTTAGCAACACGCGGTTGACTTGAGTGAATTCTCTCGGCTAATTCAACTTGTGTCATTACTTTTTGTCGTCGTGCTTTTAAACTCCGGCTGAGTGCTAGTTTGATTCCAATCAGAGCATTTTCTTCTGGCGTTAGTTCCAAAAATTCTGAAACTGTACTAACCTTCCAACCCTTTGCTTCTAGACGTTCCTTTTTTAGTTGATCCATGACTAATCCTGTATATTTTAGGACTTACTCACAACTTACGGAATAACGAACCACAGAGGCGCAGAGGACACAGAGAAATCAGAGTTTGAGAGATATTTTGCGTAAGTCCTATATTTGTATCGTATTTACTCAATCGCTTTTGACAATTCTCAATCACTTGCTCAGGTGTTGTTCGCGTAGAGCTATAATTCGAGGCAAAGGATTCCAAACTCCAAGCATGACAACAGTAGCAATCTTGCCAATCTTTGATGCTGATGGTGAAAAAACTTATCGCGCCATTGCAGGGGATAAGCACTCTGTTGGCAAAACTGCGGGGCAAGCCCTAGATGCGTTAACTACTCAGTTGGGTGAAACTGAGTTCAGCGCACTGCTTGTCATTCAAAATTTTAGCCCTGACCCGTTTTTTAGTGCTAAACAACAAAAACGGTTATCGGAATTGATGAGTTTATGGCGGTTGGCACGAGATCAGGGGCAAGCATTACCAGCAGAGCAACAAGCAGAGTTGGATACTTTAGTTGAGGCTGAATTAAGAGCAGCAGCAGCCCGAACGGCTGTATTGATACAGCAAGAGAGTTGATGAATCGGTATTACACTGCGATCGCTGGGCGTGCTAACCATCGTTGTGAGTACTGCCAAGCCCCTGAACTAATCTTTAATTTTCCATTTGAGGTTGAGCATATCATCCCGCTCTCTCGCCAAGGTGAAAATGACGAAGCAAATTTAGCCCTTGCGTGTCGCTCCTGTAATCTTCGTAAAGGAACTCGTATTAGTGGCATTATGCCTGCTTCCAACATTGAAGTTAGTTTCTTTCATCCCAGACAGGATAAGTGGAGTAAGCATTTCCAGGTTGATACCCAATCTGGCAAAATTATAGGCATTACTTCCTCTGGAAAAGTCACTATCGAATATTTGGAGATGAACAGTGCTTCTCAAGTAGCAGCCCGACAATTATGGATTCGCTTGAGTTTGTTTCCGTAGTCGTACAGCACAACAATAAATCGGAAATGGGAACTAGGGGAAAATACCACTTTTACAAGACGTGAACACCGATCTAGGCGATCGCTGTGTTGTTCATACAATATCTATTGAGAACAGAAATTTTCTTTACTTGGAGTTCTGGTGGTAGCCTGCAACAAGCTGCTACGCCTTTACATTCCTGAAAAAGCCTATGCAACCTACTAATCCTGACCAATTTACAGAAAAAGCCTGGGAAGCGATCGCCCATACGCCCGATATTGTTAAGCAATATCAACAACAGCAGATAGAAAGTGAACATCTGATGAAAGCACTGCTAGAACAAGATGGTCTAGCAACTGGGATTCTCAGCAAAGCAGGTATTAATCTTCAAAAACTGCGCGATCGCACTGAACAATTTTTCCAACGTCAGCCGAAAGTATCCGGTACTAGCAGTTCAGTATACTTGGGACGCAGCTTGGATACACTTCTAGATCGGGCAGATGCGTATCGCAAAGAGTTTCAAGATGAATATATTTCAATTGAACACTTACTGCTGGCTTACGTTAAAGATGACCGCTTTGGCAAAGGTTTATTCCAAGAATTTGGTTTAGACGAAGGCAAGCTCAAAAATATTATTAAACAAATTCGGGGGAGCCAAAAAGTGACCGACCAAAATCCAGAAGGCAAATACGAAGCACTGGAAAAATACGGACGCGATCTCACAGAAGCCGCCCATAAAGGTCAACTTGACCCAGTGATTGGGCGGGATGATGAGATTCGTCGCACCATCCAAATTTTATCACGCCGCACCAAGAATAACCCCGTGCTAATTGGTGAACCTGGTGTTGGTAAAACTGCGATCGCTGAAGGATTAGCACAGCGTATTATTGCAGGTGATGTACCTCAATCTCTCAAAGACCGCAAGCTGATCGCTTTAGATATGGGTGCTTTGATTGCAGGGGCAAAATTCCGAGGTGAATTTGAAGAACGCCTGAAAGCAGTATTAAAAGAAGTTACCGAATCTGGCGGTAAGATTGTTTTATTTATTGATGAAATTCACACCGTTGTCGGCGCTGGTGCAACCCAAGGCGCGATGGATGCGGGTAACTTGTTAAAACCGATGTTGGCGCGGGGCGAATTGCGCTGTATTGGGGCGACAACGTTGGATGAATACCGCAAATATATCGAAAAAGATGCCGCACTAGAAAGACGCTTCCAGCAAGTTTATGTGGATCAGCCCAGTGTAGAAGATAGTATTTCGATTTTGCGCGGGTTGAGAGAACGTTATGAAAACCACCACGGGGTGAAGATTTCTGATAGTGCTTTAGTTGCAGCCGCCATATTGTCGAGTCGATATATTAGCGATCGCTTCTTACCAGATAAAGCAATTGACTTGGTAGACGAAGCCGCAGCTAGACTGAAAATGGAGATTACCTCCAAACCAGAAGAACTTGACGAAATTGATCGCAAGATTCTGCAATTGGAAATGGAGAAACTATCGCTGCAAAAAGAAAGCGATGCAGCTTCTCGTGAACGTCTAGAAAGATTGGAAAAAGAAATTGCCGATCTCAAAGAAGAACAAAGAACACTGAATACTCAATGGCAATCTGAAAAAGATATCATTGACAAAATTCAGTCTGTTAAAAAAGAGATTGAACAGGCCAACTTAGAGATTCAGCAAGCAGAACGCGACTACGATCTTAACCGCGCTGCGGAGTTGAAATACGGCACTTTAACCAGTTTGCATCGTCAATTGGAAGCAGTAGAAGCTGAATTAGCAAGCACTCAAAGAAGTGGTAAATCACTATTACGGGAAGAAGTCACAGAAGGTGATATTGCTGAAATTATTTCTAAATGGACAGGGATTCCGATTAGCAAGCTGGTGGAATCTGAGAAAGAAAAACTGCTGCACTTAGAAGATGAACTGCACCACCGCGTGATTGGACAAGAAGAAGCAGTTACAGCTGTAGCGGATGCAATTCAGCGATCGCGGGCTGGACTGGCTGATCCTAATCGTCCCATCGCTAGCTTTATTTTCCTTGGGCCTACCGGTGTGGGTAAAACTGAGTTGGCGAAAGCGCTGGCGGCGTATATGTTCGATAGTGAAGATGCGCTGGTGCGAATCGATATGTCGGAGTATATGGAGAAACACGCCGTCTCTCGCTTAATCGGTGCGCCTCCAGGATACGTAGGTTATGAAGAAGGCGGACAACTTACAGAAGCGATTCGTCGCCGTCCTTACTCAGTGATTCTCTTCGACGAAATCGAGAAAGCACACCCCGATGTATTTAATATCTTCCTGCAAATTCTCGATGATGGTCGCGTCACTGATGCTCAAGGTCATAAGGTGGACTTCAAGAACGCTATTATCATCATGACCAGCAACATCGGTTCGCAGTACATTCTGGATGTCGCCGGAGATAACGCCTACTACGACGAAATGCGCCGTCGAGTCATGGAGGCGATGCGAAATAGCTTCCGTCCAGAGTTCCTCAACCGAGTTGACGAAATTATCATCTTCCACGGCTTAGATAAGAAGGAATTGCGGCAAATTGTGCTATTGCAAGTGGAAAGACTACGCCAAAGATTGGGCGATCGCAAAATATCCCTCAAGCTCTCGGATATTGCACTTGACTTTTTAGCGGAAGTAGGGTATGACCCAGTATATGGGGCGCGTCCACTGAAGCGAGCAATTCAGCGAGAGTTAGAAACTCAAATTGCTAAATCCATCTTGCGCGGCGAATTCAACGACGGCAACACCATCTTTGTAGATGTGCAGAATGAGCGTCTTTCTTTTAGTCGCTTACCTGTGGAAGTGTTTACTAGCTAATTACACCTCACAAATCACACACAAAAACCCGATCTCTGTCAGAGATCGGGTTTTTGAATTATCTAGGGCAAAAGTGGGAATCCTAAATTTATGTTCATAAAAGGAATTGGAAATTAGTAAAACTTTTTCCAAGTCCCCAGCCCCTAGTCTCTTTTACGAAGTGATAGCTAATGATTAGTATAATTACACCAGTTTATAACGGTGAGAAATTTATAGAATCCTGCCTTCAAAATGTCATTAATCAAAATTTTGCGGAAGTGGAGCATATCATTGTCGATGGCGGCTCAACCGACAAAACAATAGATATTATCAAACATTATGCTAATGAACATCCGCATATCCGCTGGATTTCTGAAAAAGACCAGGGACAATCAGATGCGATGAATAAAGGAGTTGCTATGGCACAAGGAGCGATTATAGGCATTTTAAACGTTGATGATTTCTATGAGCCAAACATTCTTAGCCGCATTTCGGAACTCTTTAAAACTCTACCAGAACCTAGCTTTATTGTTGGCAATTGTAATACGTGGGATCATCGAGACAAGTTAATTCATATTAATAAACCTAAACGACTACGGTCAGTTGATTTACTGATGGGAAAGCAAATTAATGATGACAGAATGATTGATGCTAGTTTTCCGGTGAATCCATCGGCTTACTTCTACCACAAATCCTTGCATCAACAAATTGGAGTCTATAAAGTTGAAGAACATTATGCAATGGATATAGATTTCCTACTGAAAGCAGTTAAAGTGGCTCATGTCAAATATTTTAATGAAACTTGGGGAAATTATAGATATTATCCAGGAACAAAAACTTTTGATGATTCTAGAAATGGAACAAGTCAAACGCGAGTCCAACAGTTGTTTAAGGAGTATGCTAAAACACTCCCCTTAATTGAGCAATGGGAGATCCGTTTGAATCGAATCATGATTTTTATTCCATTAAGAGTTTTCTATTTTTCTAAGTATCCGCAACGATTACCCCAATCAATAATGAATCGATTCATGAAATCGATTTCCTATTTAAACGCTAAATAAGGACGGGGCTTGCATCCGATTAATTTCGGTCAACAAGAAAGTCAATCTAATTCATAATTAATAATTACTAATTCATAATTGCAAGACGCTCTCGTGCGTTCGCGAATAGCGTGTCGCAGACAGACGCTAAAAGCGAACGCGTACTCCTGCGGAGGACAAGCTACGCTATCAGTGGGGGCCTTACCCTGTACACCGATTGTAGACCACGCTCATTCAAAAAATGAGCGTGGTTGCTCTGAACCCATAAAATTTATGAATTATGAATTAATAATTATTTGGTCAATTCCTCACTCACGCGCATTCATGAGCGAAAATGCGGTGTAGCTCTGCTTAGAGCATTATTCGCGTCCCACACTCCTAAAAGTGAGATGTGGGACTTCTGCTAAATTAGTTAAATCAGCAACGCCTGAATTTTTTATTGATTCTTACACAGAACTTGTCGCATTTTACGCATATTTGCAGGCAACTCAAAGTTCATTGCCTGTTGAATGAAAATTGATGGAATTGGAATCAGAGGTGTAGCTTGCACAGTATAAGCAAGTATTGTGCCGTTACCACAATCTTTGAGTTCTAAATTGGCGTTAAAATCCTCAAAAGTCCCTTTTTCCATGCGAAATTGAATTTGCTGCCCCAGCACTTCTACAACGTTGAGGTAAATTTCCACTTGAGCCGTGAAGAAGAAGAAGGCTTTTTGTGCTGCTTGATACAGACGTTTGACTTCACCTTTATGTACTACCTCGCTCTTGGTGATATCGGGAAAATATTGCACCCAACGCGGGTAATCAGTTAATTGCTGCCAGACTTGCGATCGCACCACCGGCAAATACATCCAGGCTGTCACACCGCCACCCCACGCCTTGTG
This sequence comes from Nostoc sp. JL33, assembly GCF_017114985.1. Lineage (GTDB taxonomy): Bacteria > Cyanobacteriota > Cyanobacteriia > Cyanobacteriales > Nostocaceae > Nostoc. The sequence goes on from NZ_JABXKP010000106.1 coordinate 69,702, forward strand.
CGATCGCGTTTCTACCAAAATTTCACCTTGTACTAGTAACTTTAGCTTGTCTTGACTCCAAGCCATATCTGAACCTGCAATAATTGGGTCTGATATATAAGACGCAGACATAATGATTTTAGTTACTCCTCAACTCATCCACCTAAATAGAGTTGAAACTACAAGCTATAAAACTTGATTTAGATCCAACCCACTAAATTTTAGTTCTAGTCTAAGACTTATTCTGGAAACGATGATTTTTTGGTAATTATTTCACACAGTTTACTGTAAAAGTTGTATTTCTTATCACAATTAACACAATCAATGCTTAAGTGAATTTTATCAACGCAATATTTGTAGCTCAAAAACTGAGTTGTTAACAGCTAGAATGGCACAAACACGGCCTAATATCAAGCACCTTACCCTAAAGTTTGGATAGCATCTCTCGATTTTTACGTGTTATTTATGATCAAACTGCAACTTCATCATAACTTCATATCTTAATTATCAATATCAACCTAATTAATAATTATTAATTCATAATTCATAATTAAAAAGGGTTTGATTCCCCAACTATCATAATGGCAGTCCTGTTTCAGGTGGGGTTTAAATCCGCTTCTTGTTACATAATTATGAATTATCAATTATGAATTATGAATTATCAAGTGTAATGTCTGTTGAGTTGAGAGGAAAAGTAGGTGAGCCAATCTTCTTTAAATCGTAGATTAATCCAGATTTTCGGTATCCTTCTCGGCATTAGCGTCGCCGTCTGGGTACTGAGGGGCTTTGGTATTCTCACTTTTATTCCAGGTGGAATTATTTGGCTATTGCTACTTGGGGCGATCGCGATCGCGATTATCAGTTATGTCCAAAGGACATGGTGGCGTTTTTAACCAATTCGGCGGAATTCCCCATCCTCCTATGAGGTGGGGATGGATAGCCGGACGATGACGAAAACACCCTACTCCCTAATCAATCGTCAGATTGATTAGGGAGTGGGGTGGATAAGGAGTCGTCAATCTTGTGGCTAGGCAACCTGTCGATCCAATCCTCAACCAACTGCGTAACTGTTTTTTCTTTGCTTTCTGCATAGATTTTGAGTTTGGCTAATCTCTTCTCAGATATCCTTAAATTCAATCTTCCAGTTTTCATAGATAGACATACATTGTACGTCTGTTTATGGTAATATATAAATGGTCGATGACCCCCCGACCGTATTGAACAGACAGGCTAACTTCAAAGTAGTAGTAAGATACTTGCCGCAGATAAATCGGTAGATCGGGAAAAGAACACTGTTAGCTGGTTGGCTATTGCCGTGAATCCAAGCGGTGTTGTGCGAATAAAATCAAACTGCCTGTGGTAGACGGGCGGCTGCCTGTGGACGCTGTGTAAGACCATCACGAGATTTAGTTCTCGACTTCAGTGCAAGTTCCTAACGTGGCAACGGCGAGTGAGACGGGAAACTCCGAGGACGAATAGTGCGACTCGTTGCTTAGTGAATCACGGTAATCAGCCCGTACATAACTAAGCCAACCTGACAGCAGATTACTGTCACCAAAGGTTGAACTCTCGGTCAGATGTAGGTGAGAGTCCTACCAATCAGACTCAGATTTGACTCCTTATCTGCCCACACCGAACAAGCTCGGTTCTTGTAGAGTGAAGCTCTTAACTGGGCGCAATCAGACAGCCGTTACGGGCTGACACTGGCGCTAACAGGGAGTTCCCACGGTGAAATCGGGTCTAGAAAAACGACTCACTTCGGAGCAGGGCGTAACACAAAAACCCCTGACTTCACTGGAGTTCATTCCCGCCGTAATCTGTTCGGAAAACGGTAAGAGTCCAGGGAATCCAGTAGTCGAATTGACCACACCTAAAGGAACAATCAATCTCTCCGAGGGAACGAATAAAAACTAGCTGTGGGTCTTGGGGCAGTCGAACCCCAGGTAGCCCAGACGAGCGGAGGAATCCCCACGGCTAGGGTAGGACAGACCGTAATTGGTCTGAGGTGTTAAGAAAATACAAACTAGAGAAGAGAATGATTAGACACAGTTACAAAACTAGTGAATCTTGGAAAGGGCTACCGTGGAAGAAATTCCGCAAGAATCTCTTTCGCCTTCACTCATCGCGTATTCAAAGCTGTTCAAGTGGGAGACAAGCGGAAAGCTAGGTCACTCCAAAAGCTTATTTTTAAATCTACCTCGGCTCGATTTCTTGCAATAAGACAAGTATCTCAGCTAAACGCTGGTAAAAAGACGGCTGGTATTGATGGGAAGAAATCCCTATCATTCGAGGAACGCTTCAGGTTAGAAGAACTACTCAAAATGAATAGTGGAAATTGGAAACATAAAGGCTTACGGGAAATCCCCATCCCCAAGAAGGACGGGACAACCAGAATGCTTAAGATACCTACCATCGCGGATAGAGCTTGGCAATGCCTTGCAAAATATGCACTGGAACCAGCACACGAAGCCACTTTCCACGCCAGGAGTTACGGGTTCAGAACCGGGCGCTCTGCCCACGATGCACAACAGCACATCTTCTCAAACCTATGTTCACAAGGTAACGGAATAGAAAAACGAGTAATTGAACTCGATATTGAAAAGTGCTTCGACCGGATTAACCACTCAACAATAATGGACGAACTCATCGCCCCCAAAGGCTTAAAACTCGGAATCTTCCGATGCCTCAAGGCTGGAGTCAACCCAGAATTCCCCGAACAAGGTACGCCCCAAGGGGGAGTGGTCAGCCCACTACTAGCCAACATCGCACTCAACGGAATTGAGAGTATCCATAGATACCACTACGGATACAAAGAGGGAAAAAGGATTACACCTAAAACATCGGCAGTAAAAATTGCCGAGCCATCAGTCCGATATGCGGACGATATGGTTATTATACTTCGACCCGAAGACAACGCGATAGAGATACTTGAGAGAATCAGCGAGTTTCTCCGCAAACGCGGAATGAATGTAAGTCAAAAGAAAACCAAAGTTACCGCCGCGACAGATGGGTTTGATTTCCTCGGCTGGCACTTCAAAGTCCAGACAAACGGAAAGTTCAGAAGCATCCCATCAGTGGATAACTTCAAAGCGTTCCGTAAGAAAGTAAAACACATCGTCAACAACTCGAATTATGGTGCTACCACAAAGGCTGAGAAATTAGCCCCGGTAGTTAGAGGTTGGAGAAATTACCATAAGTTCTGCAAGATGGACGGGTCTAGAAACTCGTTATACCACATCCAAAAAAGAGCTTACACGGTACTCAACAAGGAAACCAAGCAAAACCGCCACTCTAGCAAGAAATTACTAGACAAAGCATTTCCGAAGGTTCCCTACTCCGAAGGTAGCCACGTCATGGTCAAAGGAATCAAATCCCCCTATGACGGAGATACAGCCTATTGGAGTGAACGTAACAGTAAACTCTATGGCGGCGAAACCTCTAAAACTCTTAAGAAGCAAAACCATAAATGTGCTTCCTGCGGTTTAAAGTTCATCGATGAAGAACGAATTCATCTGCATCACATCGATGGAAATCACACCAACTGGAAGAAAAATAATCTTGAAGCAATTCATGAGAGTTGCCACGATTACAAACACATGAGCAAATGCGAAAGCTAAGAACATCGGAAGCTGGGTGCGGTGAAAGCCGCACGCCCAGATTTAACAGAGAGGGGCGCGGGATAATACCCGCCTTCGACTCTACCAGACCGTCACTGGTTCAATGATGTTGGAAGCCCCAACCTCAGCGAAGCAGGTTGGGGTACTTCACTCTGATTTGTGATCATCTCGGAAATTTCCCCCAAAAGACATAGGAGTGAAAATGAATGTAGAGACGTAGCACTGCTACGTCTCTACAAGGGTTCTGGATAACGCATATTTAATTTCACGCCTATGTCTTTTGGTATACGCCTTTATTTGATGGTTTTCATGCGTAGCCCCGTTTAAGAATTGTAGCGTGCCTATTTTGACTGACTGCCAAAAGTATTTAATGGTGAAGCAATAGCAACAATTTACTAAGGGGAACGAACATGGCAAAGTATAAATGTACTGTTTGCGCCTATGAATATGACCCAGAAGTAGGCGATCCAGATAGCGATATAGAACCGGGAACAGCTTTTGAAGATATACCAGACGATTGGGTATGTCCAACTTGCGGTGCCCAAAAATCAGACTTTGAACCCGATGAAGAGTGAAGATAACAGTTAGCCTAGAGAGTAGGTGCTGTAAAAGAGACATTTTTGAAATTGTTACCGTTACAAATTGTAATTATTGGGGGTGGGGCAGCAGGATTTTTTGGCGCGATCGCTTGTGCTAAAGCCAATCCTCAAGCCGAAGTTACTTTACTCGAAGCCAGTCGCCAACCCCTAGCGAAAGTGCTAATTTCTGGTGGCGGGCGCTGCAACGTTACTCATGCTTGCTTTGCCCCTGAAGAGTTAGTGCAAAATTACCCTAGAGGTGCAAAAGCTTTGCGGGGTGCTTTTACTCGTTTTGGGACTGAAGATACAGTAGCTTGGTTTGCTGCTGGTGGAGTCTATCTCAAAACTGAAGCTGATGGGCGGATGTTTCCTGTCACCAATACTTCAGAAACCATTGTGGAATGTCTAATTAAAGCAGTGGCGGCATCTGGGGTAAAACTCCGTATCGGTACACTTGTAACTTCAGTGAAACGAACTCCAGCAGATAGGGGGTTTGAAATTTTTCTGAAGTCGGGAGAGACGATTAAATGCGATCGCTTACTTCTGGCGACCGGCAGCAGCCTTGTGGGTTATAAAATTGTCCAAGAGTTAAATCATCAAATAGAACCGCCAGTACCCTCTCTATTTACCTTCAATATTGCTGATCCTCAATTGCGGGCTTTAGCTGGAGTTAGCGTTAACCCTGCCCAATTGCGGTTATCTGCGGGCGGAAAATCCCAATTACAACAAACTGGCCCATTACTAATTACCCACTGGGGTTTGAGTGGCCCCGCAGTTCTGAAGCTTTCTGCTTGGGGTGCGAGAGTTTTGCACGAAAGCCGCTATCAAGCCAGATTATTGATTAATTGGCTGCCCCAATTGCAACAAGAAGAAGTGCGAGAAAAAGTTTTAGCAGTTAAAGATGAATGGGGAAAGAAAGCGATCGCATTGCATCGCGGCGTTGATCTCCCCCATCGTCTCTGGCAATATATCATTGCTCGTGCAGGCATCACCACAGAAGACCGTTGGGCAGAAATATCTAATAAAACCTTAAATCAACTGGTGCAAGAACTTACTCAGGGACAATACTTAATCAACGGCAAAGGAGCCTTCAAAGAAGAATTTGTTACCTGTGGCGGTGTGAACCTCAAAGAAGTCAACTTTAAGACAATGGAAAGTAGATTAGTTCCTGGTCTTTATTTTGCCGGAGAAATTTTAGATATTGATGGCGTTACCGGTGGGTTTAACTTCCAAAGTGCTTGGACAACCGGGTATTTAGCAGGGATAGCAATGGCAACTAGCGAATAATCCCGCTAGAGGGATTATGACAGCTTAAAAGAGTTCGTAGTAAGCAGTTTAGTGCTTAGAAAATAAGGACTAAAGTCCTTACTACGGTTCTGGGCACTGCTGATTAGGGGCTTTTTTAGTTGTTGCTTTTAACTACGACAAGATTGTTGATTCTCATTTTGATCAACCAAGTAGCAGTATCAAGGCAACAGTCGTCAACCCCGATATCCTTTGCAATTGCGAGTCCGGTTGAAAATGAAAAAGCATCTGATTACTAATTACGAGTTAGTATCAGGCTCATCTAAAATCTCACTATAAGGTTGAGGTTCTCTTAGGCGCTGTTCAGTATATTGATGGCGAAACTTCACAGCTTCTAAGTAGATTTTTTTCCGAGCTAAATTAATAATACCTAAAGGCTCATGTTCAGGTAAGGTGTGCCAAGGAGAGAAAGATAACCCCTCATTTAATCGGTTGCGTTCTTCAAAGTCAAATTTCTGAGCCGGAATTTTGACAGTAGCCAGTTTAATAAATGGTGCATCTTCTTCTTTCCACTCTTTAGTGGGATCTTCAATAGGTGTCTTTTCGTCGTCTACAAAAAGCTGTACTAGAAAGTCAAAATTTACTTCTTTTGCTTCTTGAGTGAGATATTTGACTACTGCTTCACGCAGATAATTTTCGGAATCAGGTTTTCTATCGGGAATTTCATCCGGTTGGTGTGGCTGAAGTGAGAACTTAATTACGTGAGAGCCAAGTTTATAGGGAGTCGTACTCCAGTATGGGATGAGTAAGGGATTCGCTATCTGTTTGCTGCTAGCAGCTTGGATAATTTCAAATACTGGTGCAAGCGATCGCAATAATTCTGGATCAGCCTGACCACTACCAACTTTCCCCAAATCAGCAAACTGTTGCAGGGTTCGCGTTATAAAAACTGGGTGACTAAGAAAAATAAAATCTTGTGTGTACTTCTCATCATCAAGTACCTTTTCCCCTTCTACCTCCAGAAGTTTGATAGCTAAACCGCGAATATCTGGTTCCAAGTCTGATTTGAATTTGCCACGTTTTTCAGGTGCAGAAGCATTAGATAACCGTACCCAAATTGGATAACTCCGTTTTTGGGCAAACACACCCACCAGCCAGGATTCGGGTATGTTGTCTTCGACAATGAATTCTCCCCAAAGCAAACCATGACTTTTAGGATGTGTCTGGCGCAAGTCAGGCCCTTTCTGTGCTTGTTCCTCTAATACACTTGCCAATATGACATCGGTTTCTGCTGACTGTGTGGCTAGGGATAAGCTCAAATCGCTCATGCTTTTTTCCTTGAGTAAAAAATTTTAACAAATCAATACAATTTAAATACTGTGATGAGTATATAGGCTCAAAATATATTTATGAGAGTTTTAAGATTAACTTTATAAATAAGAGTTTAAGTTAACATTCTTCTTCCCCAAGTGAGAACTAGTTAGCTGTATGCAATATCACCTCTGCCAACACTTTCGGGAGCATCCCACTTTTTTGCATGTGATTGCGAACGTCGTTCCTCCTCTCTACGAACGCGAATAGCGTGTCGCAGACAGACCGGAGGCGAACGCAATGACAGTTATTCTCTTATTGGAAAATAAAAACTGGGATGCACCCTCTTAATTCTGGGATATTATTAATCATTTCAAAACCTCGAACTTTCTGGAGGATGAATAATCTGTATCTTAATTAGGGATTTCCAACAAATAAATTATCCAATCTTGTGGGGTGGGCATCTTGCCCGCCCATGTCCAAAGGCGGGCAAGATGCCCACCCCACAAGAAGTAGTTGAGTATTTTTTTATTTGTAAGTCCCTTACTTAACTTCTTGCAAAAGTAAAACACCCGCCCAAAAATTTATTTTTGGGCTAATAGCTCAACTCGGTTTAAACCAAATAATGACATTAGTTTTAGTCCGTTTCAACGGACTAAAACTATTAGCCAGGGACTTGAGTCCCTGGCAGTTTAAGTATTTTCGTAATAGGTTTACTAATTATCTGGCTAGTACAAAGTGACAAAAATCAAGCTACCATCCTTTGTAAATCAATTTTGAACATACCCAACAATGAAATTCAGCGAAATCCTCCGCCAATTTGGTGAAGCAGCCACCAATCATAGTCTGACTAGCAACCCAGACCATGACCCAGAAATTACAGGGATAGCAGCTATTGATGAAGCTACCAACGGTACTCTCAGCTACGTAGAAGGGGCAAAATTTGGGTCTTTTGTTGGCAAGACCAATGCTAGTGCTTTAATTTTGCCCCAAGACGAAAAATTACAGGTAATTGCACAAGAGAGAGGTATTGTCTGGATAGCGACCTCAGATCCGCGACTGTTGTTTGCCAAAGCGATCGCACTTTTTTACCAACCATATCGCCCTAGCCCAGAAATTCATCCCACTGCTGTAATTCACTCCACCGCAAAAGTTGGTAGTGATGTTTATATTGGCCCCCATGCTGTGATTCAGCAAGGGGTGGAAATTGGCAATGGCGCAATCATTCATCCGAATGTGGTGATTTATCCAGATGCCAAAATAGGCGATCGCACCATCTTACACGCCAACTGTACCATCCACGAACGCACCCGCATCGGTGCAGATTGCGTCATTCATAGTGGTGCTGTCATCGGTGCAGAAGGCTTTGGTTTTGTTCCTACCCGGACTGGTTGGTTAAAAATGGAACAATCCGGCTATACAGTTTTAGAAGATGGCGTGGAAGTTGGCTGCAACAGTGGTATTGACCGCCCAGCCGTCGGAGAAACACGGATAGGTCGCAATACAGTAATTGATAACTTAGTGCAAATAGGTCATGGTTGCCAAACCGGTGCTGGGTGTGCGATCGCAGGTCAGGTTGGCATGGCGGGAGGTGTTAAACTGGGAAATCGCGTTATCTTAGCTGGACAAACAGGAATAGTCAATCAAGTGAAGATCGGAGATGGGGCGATGACATCTGCTCAAAGTGGAATTCACAACGATGTTGCACCAGGAGAAGTTGTCTGCGGATCTCCAGCCCTTCCTTACAAACTATATCTCAAGGTATCTGCTGTTTATGGTCGCCTGCCAGATATGTATCAATCGCTAAAACAATTGCAACGTAAATTCAAAAATAGCAGTGATTAGTAGATAAGAACTTGGAACTTCAGCTTCAGAACTCGGAACTTCAAGCTCATAACTCGGAACTTCAAGCTCATAACTCGGAACTTCAAGCTCAGAACTCGGAACTTCAAGCTCAAAACTCGGAACTTCAAGCTCAAAACTCGGAACTTTGAGAATTTCCAAATATAGTACACACAATTGGTAGAGGCACAAGAATGTTGTGCCCCTACCTTGTACTCCATCAACTAAAATCCTAATTTTTCCAACACTGGCTTTGTGGAAACAATGTGGCGTTCTAAACCCAGTTCTTTTGGACTAACCCCAAGTGCTAAAGCAATTAACTGGGGTAAATGCAACACTGGTAAACCTAGCTTCTGTTCAATCACTTTTTCCACCTCTGGTTGACGCGAATCTAAATTTAAGTGGCACAGAGGACAAGGCGTAACTATACAGTCAGCACCAGATGCCAAAGCGTCCTGAATATGCATCCCCGCCATTTTAAAAGATTGGGTAGTGGCATAACTAGAAAGCGGCCAACCACAACATTGCGTCCGCCCTCGGTAATAAATTGGTGTTGCACCCACCGCCCGAAACATATTTTCCATCGCTTCCGGTTGGAACGGGTCGTCATAGGGCATATATTTTTGAGCGCGGAGGAGATAACAGCCATAAAAAGCCGCACATTTTAATCCAGTTAACTTCCGGGTGACACGTTTGGTAATTTCCTCTAAACCATAATCTGTGACTAAGGCGTAAAGGAGATGTTTAACCTCAGTACTGCCGCGATAAGGTGAACAGCCTTCTTTATGCAGCAAGCCATTAACCTGTTGAATATAAGCAGGGTTAGAAGTCTTACATTCTTTCAGGTGTTCGTTGACGTGACCGATAACACCTTGACAAGTGCTGCAATGGGTAAGTAAGGGCAGATTTAATTCTTCTGCTAAAGCAATATTTCTGGCGTTGACTGTATCTTCCAGCAGTTGAGAATCTTCTTTAAATGTGCCAGAACCGCAGCAAGCAGCTTTTTTAAGTTCAACCAATTCAATGCCCAGCGCTTGGGTAAGGGCTTGAGTTGACTGGTAAAGTTCCCGACAGGCCCCTTGGGCAACACAACCGGGGAAGTAAGCGTATTTAAGTGTCTGAGATAGCATAGAAGTATGTTTGGGTTAGAGCGATCGCTCTAAGCAATAACTGTTTTATCTGTTTTATCATCCCTTGTTAGCACCAAAGTTCTGATGTTTGACGTTGGGCGACCCTTTAACCGTCTAGGTTCAAAGCCGCCGCGTCTACATATTCTTATTGCTACCAAGGCTGTAAATACTGAACGAGACATTGTAAAAAATTTTAGCAATAATTAAACCGAAGCATTTACACCCTATCGGCGATCGCGTAGCACGCTCCACTGCCCAAGTGTTACCAAAAAACTTACCCGATTCTTTTTAGAAGAAAGGTTTTCTCACATAAAGCCCCTTGGCAGTATGCGGGCGATCGCGCTTGACGATAAGATGTATATGCTCAAAACAATGTTTCCCGTAAAGAGCAGAACCTAGCAACTGGTTAAGGACTTTTATTATTTATGAGCCAAACGGAACTTTTTGAAAAGGTTAAGAAAATCGTCACCGAACAATTGAGTGTTGACGACCCTGCCAAAATCACACCCCAGTCCAAGTTTATGGACGATCTAGGAGCAGATTCCTTGGATACCGTTGAACTGGTAATGGCGTTGGAAGAGGAATTTGATATCGAAATTCCCGACGAAGCTGCCGAGCAGATTATATCGGTTCAAGACGCAGTAGATTACATCAATAACAAAGTTACCGCATCTGCTTAACTATTGATTGGGGATTGGGAAGATTTTCCTCCAGTACCTAGTCACTCGAAGGGTGAGGTTAGGAACGTCGCTAACGCTGACACTAACGCCAGTCGCTCGTAAAGGAAATCTTTAAGACCCTTCGGGTGACGCTCGTACCGCGCTGGCTCACCAGTACCTAGTCGCTAGTCTCGAATTTTTTGCCTGCTGCTTTATTTCGCCATTTTTAACTTAATCATGACAGATCATACACGTAAACGCGTTGTTGTAACTGGTGTTGGCGCGATTACACCTATAGGTAACACAGCAACAGAATATTGGGATGGATTATTGAGTGGACGCAATGGCATAGACTACATCACATTATTTGATGCGTCTCGCCATGATTGCCGCATTGCTGGTGAGGTGAAAAACTTCGATCCACATGATTACTTGGAGCGCAAAGAGGCCAAGCGCATGGATCGATTTGCCCAATTTGGGGTTGCGGCAGCAAAACAGGCTCTATCTAACGCACAGTTAGTGATCAATGACCTGAATGCAGAACAGGTAGGTGTCATGATCGGTTCTGGCGTTGGTGGCATCAAGGTATTAGAAGACCAGCAAACTATCTACCTCAACCGTGGCCCCGATCGCTGTAGTCCATTCATGATCCCGATGATGATCGCCAATATGGCCGCAGGATTAACGGCAATTCACACGGGTGCTAAAGGGCCAAACTCCTGTCCTGTAACTGCCTGCGCTGCTGGCTCCAACGCCATCGGAGATGCTTTTCGTCTCATTCAAGGGGGATACGCCCAGGCGATGATTTGTGGGGGAACGGAGTCAGCTGTCACACCATTGTCGATAGCTGGGTTCGCCGCCTGCAAGGCACTCTCTTTTAGCAATGATGACCCGACTAGAGCTTGCCGTCCCTTTGACCGCGATCGCAACGGATTTGTCTTGGGTGAAGGTTCAGGAATTTTAATTCTAGAAGAACTGCAACACGCAATCAGTCGCGGCGCTCACATTTATGCCGAAATGATCGGCTATGGTATGACTTGTGACGCCTACCATATCACTTCCCCCGTACCTGGTGGACTCGGAGCAGCTAGAGCGATAGAACTAGCGCTCAAAGATGCCGGCATAACTCCCGAACAGATCAGCTATATTAATGCCCACGGCACTAGTACCCCAGCTAATGATTCAACTGAAACCTCAGCCATCAAAAAAGCCTTGGGAGAACATGCCTATAAGGTGGCAATTAGCTCCACCAAATCGATGACAGGTCATTTATTGGGCGGTTCTGGAGGTATTGAAGCAGTGGCAACAGTGCTGGCGATCGCTAATGACCAAATTCCACCGACAATCAATCTAGAAAATCCCGATCCAGAGTGTGACTTAGATTACGTGCCTAACTCCAGCCGCGCTCAAAAAGTCGAGGTGGCAATATCCAATTCTTTTGGGTTTGGGGGTCATAATGTCACACTGGCCTTTAAGAAATACCTCTAAAAGGAGTCAGAATTCAGTAGTCAGTAGTCAGGAGAACTGGGACAAATTAAGAACCTCTATTTCACCCACAAAGAAAAAAGGCTTTAAACCAATAGTCTTTCACGAATCCCATAAAAATAATTCTGAATTCTGGCTCCTGACTACTTGTGCTAAAAATTTCCCATTTTATTGCTGCTCGGCTCTCCTGAGATGAGTGTGCCAAAAGTATCACAAATATCATTCGGATATAACTTAAGCGTTCAGCATGACCCAATTATCAGCTTGATTTATCACCAGAAACTCAGGAGATCCCGCTTGTCCATCCACAGGCGGGAGTGGGATGATGAGGGTAGTGTGGGGAATCTAAAATAACCCCAGCAAGAGAAGCTACCAAGAGTGCTAACCCGTCGTTAAAAACAAGAGATTATGACTGTTGCAACCCAATCCGCCAAAGAACTGTCCGTCGAAGAACTTTGTATTAACTCGATCCGCTTCTTAGCTGTTGATGCCGTAGAAAAAGCAAAATCGGGACACCCGGGACTACCAATGGGCGCGGCTCCGATGGCTTTTGTCCTCTGGGATCGCTTTTTGAAGTTTAACCCCAAGAATCCCAAATGGTTTAACCGCGATCGCTTTGTCTTGTCTGCCGGTCATGGCTCGATGTTGCAGTACGCCCTGCTTTATCTGACAGGCTACGACAGCGTAAGCATTGAAGATATCAAGCTATTCCGTCAATGGGAGTCCAAAACCCCTGGACACCCCGAAAACTTCATGACCCCAGGCGTGGAAGTCACCACCGGGCCACTAGGTCAAGGAATTGCCAATGCAGTCGGTTTAGCGATCGCCGAAGCGCACCTTGCCGCAAAATTTAACAAACCCGATACCAAGATTGTTGACCATTACACCTACGTAATTGTAGGTGACGGTTGTAACATGGAAGGAATTTCCGGCGAAGCTGCTTCTTTCGCGGGGCACTTAGGATTAGGCAAACTCATCGCTCTATACGACGACAACCACATTTCCATCGATGGTTCCACAGATGTGGCATTCACCGAAGATGTTTCCAAGCGATTTGAAGCTTATGGTTGGCACGTTCTGCACGTCAAAGAAGGCAATACCGATTTAGCCGCGATTGAGAAAGCGATCGCCGAAGCTAAAGCTGTAACCGACAAGCCATCCATGATTAAGGTAACAACCACCATTGGTTACGGTTCGCCCAATAAAGCAAACACGGCTGGTGTTCATGGTGCTGCCCTTGGTGGAGACGAAGTAGCATTGACTCGGAAAAATTTGGGTTGGGAATACGAGCCTTTCGTAATACCCGAAGAGGCTCTCAACCACACACGCAAAGCAGTTGAGCGCGGCGCAGGTTACGAAACCGAATGGAACAAGACCTTTGCGGACTACAAAGCTAAGTATGCCCAAGAAGCCGCTGAATTTGAACGCTACATAAGCGGCAAACTAGCCGATGGCTGGGATAAGGTACTACCCACCTACACCCCAGAAGATAAAGGAATACCCACCCGCAAACACTCAGAAAACTGCCTCAACAAACTAGCGACAGTTTTACCTGAATTGATTGGTGGTTCAGCTGACTTGACTCACTCCAACCTTACCGAAATCAAAGGACAGGGCGACTTCCAAAAAGGGCAATACCAAAACCCCAACATCCACTTTGGGGTACGCGAACATGGTATGGGCGCAATCTGTAATGGTATCGCGCTGCACAGTTCGGGATTAATTCCCTACGGTGCTACTTTCTTAATCTTCACAGATTATATGCGTGCTGCCATCCGCTTATCCGCCCTTTCCCAAGCTGGCGTAATTTGGGTGATGACTCACGACTCAATTGGACAAGGTGAAGATGGCCCCACGCACCAACCCATTGAAACTCTGGCTTCCTTGCGAGCCATTCCTAATTTAACGGTGTTTCGTCCCGCAGACGGTAACGAAACCTCTGGCGCTTATAAAATAGCGATCGAGAAGGCGAAGCAAAATGCTCCGTCTCTGTTGGCATTTACCCGTCAAAACGTCCCCAACTTGCCAGGTACATCGATTGAGAAGGTGGCGAAGGGTGGATACACCGTGGTGGATAGCGAAGGTACACCTGAGATCATTTTGATTGGCACTGGTTCAGAACTAAGCCTCGCCGTCAGCGCAGCCGAAAAACTCACGGCTGAAGGCAAGAAAGTCCGTGTTGTCTCGCTACCTTCATGGGAATTGTTTGAAGCACAGGATGCAGCTTATAGAGAGTCCGTTTTGCCGAAAGCTGTCACCAAGCGTTTGTCTGTAGAAGCTGCTAGCAGTTTCGGCTGGCACAAATACGTAGGTACTGAAGGCGATACTGTTAGTATCGATCGCTTTGGTGCTTCGGCTCCAGGCAATGTTTGTCTAGAAAAGTTTGGCTTTAGCGTTGATAATGTGTTAGCTAAGGCTAAACAATTGTTAGGTTAATAGCAACAGAATATTCTCGAAATTTTGTGGGTGGGCTGGAAAGCCCGCCCTTTTTTAGAAATTAAATTTTAATTCACTCAGCACTAGATGGGTAATTTTAAATTATAGTAATGAAAAAACTCCAGAAATGTTTGTGGCAAATCTGGAGTCAGGAAAGATACGCATTTACCTACATCAAATTTTCACCGTCAGAGCATCCTACGTCATCAGGGTATACACTCAAATCTAGATAAAGGTGTCTGAGGATAAGCCCTTCGATTTAGTTTGATGTTGGAAGTAGACAAAACAGCCCCAGGTAATCTGAGGCTGTTTTGCGAGAGTTGTTTGGCAAGGGGGGGTACATCAATAAGTGATGCCCCGTGTTAAATATAGATAATTCAGTATGTATACCTATTCAGGCGTGTTCTGGCATATCCGGATGATTTGGAAAATTTCGTAGGCGCAGCCCGTCGTAGACATCGCTTTTTCCAAAAAGAAACTCCAGATGCGCTTAAGGCATCTGAAGTAGTAACAGGTTTCTAACATCAATCAATTTTTGCCTATGCGATCGCCAGATGTCGTTGGGGTATATACTCAAATTTAATTTTATGTCTGATCATCCGCCCATTGAACAGCAGGTTACTTTCTTTTATACCGATGATCTCGATGCGTCCACAGAATTCTACCAACAAAAGCTGGGCTTGGAGTTGTGGCTTGACCAAGGAACCTGTCGAATTTATACTGTTAGTGGCTCTGGATACTTGGGATTGTGCCAAGCAAGCGAAATCTCAACTCCTCCAGCCGACAAGCAATCAAGCGTCATTTTTACCTTGGTAACACAACAGGTGGATGAGTGGTTTGAATATCTTAAACAACGTGGCATCGAATTTGAAAAGTCTCCTACACTAAACGAAAAGTACAACATTTACCATTGTTTTTTCCGTGACCCCAGTGGTTATTTGATTGAAATTCAACGTTTTGAGACTAACCACAAAAAAAAGACATAACTTATTTATTTAGTTATGCCTAAACATTTAATTTACAGGGCAGGATTTGTACAAGTTAGAGCTTTTTGATTTACTGGGATACATGATAGCGACTAATGTTATATAACCATCATCGATAGGCATGTACCTTTTCTTCTATCGATTTATCAAGGTGGGATGCGGGATTTATGCAGCCACTGGGAAATATTTATATTTCTTTACAATTACCGCTCCGGCGTAGCCAGCCGTAGGCATCGCTTTTGACTGTTTATATAACCCTTCTCTCTTCCCCAGCCTCCCCTACCTATCTGGGCGGATTCTAACAGAACGTAGGATACAGTCATTACCGCCAGCATATCCTGTTATCTTCCCAAGACTACTTATTACACTAAGTAAGTAAGCGAGAATAAATCAAAGTAGGTTAAGTAATGTAAAAATTATTGAGATTAGTTTGTAGTGTTCGCGTAGCAAGATCCCCAAAGGGGTACACTACAAACCTTTAATTATTTACGCCGCTCTAGTTATCCTCTTTGCCAATTGTGCTATTTCTATAGTTATTATTTTTAAAGTACCGATGTTTAATCTATCGGTTCACTAAATATTCTCTAAGGGTGAGACTACATGACAGCCGAAAAACCCACATGGCTACGCATAAAATTACAACTTAAAGGTTCAGTTCTCAAAGCAATTTACAAACATATTTTATGGTGTGGAGCTTTCGGATTTTTGATTTCTCTACTTTACCATTTTAAGGTGCCTGTATCCCAACCTATTTTAGGAAGTGTTATTCCTAGTATTGTTTTAGGTTTGTTACTTGTATTTCGCACCAATACTGCTTATGAGCGATTTTGGGAAGGGAGAAAATGCTGGGGATCTCTAGTAAATAACATCCGAAATCTGGCACGGCAAATTTGGGTATCAATTGACGAAATATCTCCAGAAGATAAAGACAATAAAATTACAGCATTAAATTTATTGGTAGCTTTTGCTGTGACAACTAAATTACATTTGCGGGGAGAAGCAGTAAATAGAGAGTTAGAAGATTTAATGCCATCTAGTAAGTATAGAAAACTGAAGATTATGAATAATCCCCCCATAGAGGTTGCCTTTTGGATAGGAGATTATTTACAGCAGCAGTATCATCGCAATTGCCTTAATAGCTACCAGTTAACATCTATGCAAGAATTATTGAATAATCTTGTGGATAATTTAGGAGCTTGCGAACGGATTTTAAAAACACCTATGCCATTAGCTTATTCGATTCATCTGAAGCAATTATTGTTACTATATTGTTTCCTGTTCCCATTTCAAATAGTGGAGAGTCTGGGTTGGTGGACAGGTTTAATTGCTGCTTTCGTTGGTTTTACAGTATTTGGCATTGAAGCCATCGGCTTAGAGATAGAAAACCCCTTTGGTTATGATCCTAACGACTTACCTCTAGATACGATTTGCCAGACAATGAAACGCAATATAGACGATTTAATTACTCTGACTCCAAATGCGCGATCGCATCCAAGTAATTTGACCTATGAGAAAAGTTGAGATTGGGAAGAATTTCCAAACTTGGTTATAGCTGTCAAGTCCCATCTGGCCGCGTCCATCTTCTTTCGCAGTAGTATATAAACGCGAAACTATTTCTTCACTGGTGGATGTGCAATGATGCCTGTACGTCAAACTTTATCAAAGTCTGATATCCAACTTTCTTACTTAGAGTGGAACCAAGGTAAAGAACCTTTACTGCTGTTACACGGCTTAGGCGACCATGCTCTAGTGTGGTCTAGTTTAGGAGATTACTTAGCGGCAGACTACCATATAGTTGCACCAGATATGCGCGGACATGGCCAAAGTAGTAAGCCTGAGAGAGATTATAGTTTTGAAAGTGCGATCGCAGACCTCGAAGCACTCATGGATGATCTCGGATGGACTTTTGCCCATATTGTAAGTCACTCGTGGACAGGCAAATTAGCCGCCATCTGGGGAAGGCAAAACCCAAAGCGTTTGCGAAGTATAATTCTGGTCGATCCAATTTTTATCTGGAAAATGCCCAGCCTTTTCAGGGTAACTTTTCCGATGTTATATCGGTTCTTGCCTTTTCTCAAAAGTATGGGCCCCTTTGTCAGTTATGAAGAAGCCGAACAACAAGCACAGCAGTTAAAGCAATATCAAGGATGGAGTCCCTTCCAGCAGCAAGTCTTCCAAGCAGGAATAGAACAAAAACTCGATGGTAGTTGGGGCAGCAAATTTACTATAGCCGCCCGCGACGGGATTTTTGAGGAAGTCATGCAAGTGCCTGGTTTTACAATCCCCCTTGATACCCATGCCCTCTTTGTCCAACCAGAACAAGGTCTAAATCGCCAAGATTGGCAAATCCAACCCTACAAAACCTATCTCAAAAACCTACGTATCTGCCAAGTTCCTGGCAATCATTGGCCGTTTTTGACACAACCAGAGGCATTTAACCAAGCTGTAGCAGTTTTCTTGGCAGAACACAGATAGAAAATCTGATTATTATTGGACGGGATTATCATCCGGCAACAGAAGAATTAATAGGAGCGATGTCAATACGGTTCGGATAAGATCCCCCCGCCTGCGGCGACCCCCTTAAAAAGGGTAAAGAGGAGAAAGGAGAAAGAGCAAGCCTTTTTAAGGGGGGTTGGGGGGATCTTCGAGAGACAAACATGTTAACCGAACCGTATTGGGAGCCATGTCTAGCGACAAGTAGCTACGCGTCTACGCTCCCCTTAAATCAGTTATGAGTTATCAGTAACCCGTGAACACTGATAGCTCATGACTGATAACTGTTAAAGTACGGATAAGCCAGTCATGAGCCTTTGTATCAATCCCGTTTGCCCTAAACCAAATCACCCGAATAATCATCAAAATCGCTTTTGTCAAAGTTGTGGTTCTCATCTGGAATTGTTAGGGCGTTATCGGGTGACGTGCCTGTTGAGTCACAAAACAGGGTTTAGTAAAATTTATGAAGCATACGAACAAGATACCCCTAAAATCCTCAAGATACTCAAAGAGGATTTATCAAGTGACGCCAAAGCAGTAGAACTATTTCAGCAAGAAGTAACCGTATTAGGACAATTTAAGCATCCCGGCATTCCCAACGAAGATAGTTACTTCCAGTATCAAACCCGAAATGGTTTAGTGTTGCATTGCATTGCAATGGAAAAAATCGATGGGTACAACTTAGAACAGTGGCTACAGCAGCATAATCACCCTATTTCTCAAGAACAAGCCATAGCCTGGTTAAAACAGTTAGTAGAAATTTTGGATTTAGTGCATGGTAAACAGTACTTGCATCGAGATATTAAGCCATCTAATATCATGATTCGATCCCCACTTGGGAAGGGTTGGGGGGATTTGGTACTGATTGATTTTGGCACCGCCACTGAAATTGACAGAACCAACCCAGACCAACTCGGCGACGGGATGACAGCACTTATGTCATCTGGCTACAGCGCTCCAGAACAAATGAACGCTCAAGCAGTACCGCAATCAGATTTCTTTGCCTTGGGACGCACCTTTGTATTTTTACTCACGGGATACCATCCCTTAGATATGTATGATATGCAGCACAATTTATTGCACTGGCAAAATCATGCCATCCAGATATCACCCTTACTATTGAATTTAATTGATTGGCTAACAGCGCTGGATATAGAAAAGCGTCCTGCCAATACTCAAGAAATTTTGCAGCGCCTCGAAGAAATTGAAACTCAACTAACAGAAACTACTCCTGAAAATCCTAATTTAGTAAGCAATTTTAGCACTGAGCATTTGTCCGCGCCAATTACTAAAAGTTCATTTTATCCACATAAACAGCCAGAAGAACTACGACTACTGGCATTTTTTGTAGGGCTACTAGTTATATTAGGATTACTTAGTATAGTCGCTTTGGCAACGCGGACATCAAAATTCTCTGTGAGGCAAAATTACGAACAATCTCCCGAAAAAAAAGGTAAAATTGATTATTTTCCTTATAAAGAAGGTAGGGATAGTCAGGGGAAGGTAGCCGAATTTAATATAGCTGTTTTATCACTAGAATATAAATGGCTTTTAGGTAGCAATTTTCAAATTAAATATAATGATGAAATTATTAGCCTAGACCTTTTAAAGTTGAACTTAGAACAAGAAGGTATACAGAATATAATGGAAAACCCCAGTGAGATCATTTCTGTAGGTACAGTTTCTTGCAAGGGTGATATAGCAGTTCAACAACGTATGGCTCTAGAACGTTCCAAACAAATACAATTTTTAGTTAAAAAATTATTTATTAATACACCAAGCGTTAAAAGTTATCGGATATTAAATTTGGGACAATTTCAACGGAGTGATTGTCAGGCAAACCAGGATTTAACTAAATATCAGAGAAGCCTTATAATCATTGGGGTTAAAAAACAATCAGCAGGTTTAATTCTGGATGAAGCATTACGGGATAGATTAGAAAAAAAGCCTTTTGCTGATTTTAAGTTAAAAGATTATTCTTTGGGGTCAGCAGAAAACTTTAAGACGATACCAAGTAATTTGTAAAATCTCTAGCAAAGTACATCAGTGCATAGGCTTAACCCATCGTAGATATCACCACTTTAGCTATAAACTACAACTATGGTCATCTACATCTTCTATGGCTAAAGCAGCAGATATTAGCACCAAGCGATTAATCAGCCTCGCACCCGAAAATTGGGTAAAATGGGTAACAAAAATTCCTGATATTATATGCGGACAACTCCGAATTCCAGTGGATTAGCCGTGAGAGTGATGTCTTAGTCCGCGCCACCAGTCCCCAATATGGCGAATTTATCGTACTCAACTTTTTTACAATTACGCTACAAAACTGAAATGCCCAAACGGATGCGGGCATACGCAGCACTAGCTGAAGAAAAGTACAATTTGCCCACCTATCCGGTACTAGTTAACATCCTCAAAGAAAGTGATGTTGAAATTCCCACCAGCTATGAATCGCAGTTTGCTGGTTTACAGGCGCGTCAAGACTACCGCGTAATCAACCTTTGGGAAGTCGATGTGGAAATCGCTTTTACTCAACCTGTTCCCTCCTTGCTTCCCTTTGTCCCAATTCTCAAAGGAGGTGCAGAAGAATCCACTGTGCAACGGGCATTGCAAATTCTCCGTGCCGATGAGCAATTGAGCCAGTTAGAAACCGTCATGGCTTTTTTTGCTACCTTCGTATTAGACAGCGCTTTAGTTCAGCAAATCATGAGGTGGGATATGGCAATATTACGTGAATCTCCCTGGTATCAGCAAATTTTGAAAGAAGGTGAACAACGTGGACGGCGAGAAGGACGGCGAGAAGAGATACTATCAGGTATTGAACTCGCTTTGGAGATAAAATTCGGCACTGAGGGATTGCAACTGATGCCAGAAATCTCTCAAATTTCAGATTTAGATAGATTAAAAGCAATTCAGCAAGGAATAAAGAGCGCGAATACTCTAGATGAATTACGGCAATTCATTTGAAGTAATGGAACTTGCTTGAGTTTGGCAAATCAGGAGGTAGTAGATGTCAGTGTTCGAGAAATCTTTCTTTGATCAAGAAAGTTTCAAACAAGGTTTTACCGTAAACGTCCCGATCGCAATGTACTAATAATTAACCACAAACCCAATAAACTAGCGACGGCAAACAGGGTGGTGCTTAAAAAAGATAGCTGAGTTGTCTGTGCTTTGGTGGAAATAATTGCTGCACCCATAATCAGCGAACCCACTAATATACTAAAAGATAGTCGGTTAGCCGCATCGTCCATAGTGCGCCGCACACCATCTAACCCCCGCAGCGATAAATTCCACTGTAACGTTTCCGAGGTAACTCGGTCTAATAACAGTTCAATTTGGCGGGGAGATTGGAGAGACAGACTTTTAATATCTAAGATTGTCCTGAGGAGCGACGGCACTGGATTATCGCCCACTAATTGCCGACGAAACAAGTCTGTAATTAATGGTTTGACTTCATCAAAAAAATTAAGCTCCGGGTTGAATGTCCGCGCTACACCCTCTAAATTCGCTAGGGTTTTGGCATACAAACCCATATTGCTAGGTAATCTAATTTTATTGTTGCGGGCAACTTGTAAAACTTCATAAATTATTTGACTGAAGTTTATTTGCGTTAGGCTGACATTGTGATACTTTCGCAACATGCGATCGTAATCATTTTCTAACCGCGACAAAATTACTGGTTGAGCAGAATCTGAGAGTTGCAAAGTTAACTGAGCGCACCTTTGAGCATCTAAATCAACGATCGCTAACAACATTTCTGTTAATATCTGCTGTGTGCGCGGATCAAGTCTTCCCACCATGCCACAGTCTAAAAGGGCAACACGACTATCTTTGAGATAAAACAAGTTTCCTGGATGGGGATCGGCGTGAAAAAAGCCATCAATATATAGTTGTTGGAAAAATACCCGAAATAACAAAGTAGTTATTTCTTTACGCTTGAGAGCAGGGTCTTTAACGTTGGGGTCATTATCCAAATCCGCCGCTAGGAACGGCACTCCATCCAGCCATTCCATCACCAGTAATTTTGCAGTGGTCAATTCCCAGTTAATTTCCGCAACCACTATTTGCGTGGGATCAAACCAGCGACTTTTAGATAAATTGCGCCGCAGTTGGTCTGTAAAACCCGCTTCCCGTGTAAAATCTAACTCGGCTTCTAGAGCTTTGGTAAATTCTTCGGCAATGGATTTGATTTCATAGGTTTGCCCAAACTCAGTACGCGCCACTAAATCGGCAATACCTTGAATTAAGGCAATATCTTGGGCAATAGTCAGATCAATTCCTGGACGTTGCACCTTGAGAGCAACTTCTCGACCGTCTGCTAATGTAGCTCGATGTGTCTGGGCAATTGATCCGGCCGCCACTGGAATACGGTTAACTGTGCTGAAGGTTTCTGCTATTGGACGTTTTAATTCTTTACGGAGGATTATTTCTATCTCTGACCAAGGAACTGGCGGTACTTCGTCTTGTAGGGTTGATAGTTCCTCAATATAGGCGGCACTCAGTAAATCTGGACGAGTGGAAAGTAGCTGGCCAAGTTTAACGTAAACTGGGCCCAAGTCTACCAGAATATTTTTTAAAACCGCAGGTGTAGGTAGCTGGGGTTCATCAGCTTTGCCACCAGTAAGCAACCTTCGCATATAGTCCCAGCCATTGCGAAGGAATACTTCAAGAATTTCTCGTTGACGGGGAACAGTTTGGGTGAGGAACATTTTGGGGAGTGGGGAGTGGGGAGTGGGGAGTGGGGAGTGGGGAGTGGGGAGTGGGG
>NZ_JABXKP010000003.1 GCF_017114985.1 Nostoc sp. JL33
GTTCATTAACTCAGTACCTTTGAGTCATTTTTTCATGCGTTAGTCTAAACTCCAGGTGAGAGAAAGCTTTGGTAAAGAGTTCAGTAATTCATGCTTCAGATTTCGTCTTCCCAGCTTTTCTAGAGACAGCAATTGCACCAACTCCAAACAATAGACCTAGCAGGGAAGTGGGTTCAGGTACTGATGTAGATGAGGAACTCTGGATAATATTGGCAGCAGAATCTTGATAGATGTATGTTCCTGCCCGTCCCACTTCACCCATCAAGGTAATTTCAGAGCTTGAAGTTTTTTCTAAGGTATATCTTGGAGCATCAAAAGCAATGCCAAAATCAACTACTAAATTCCAATTCGACCTAGAATCAAGCTCAAAATCTACATCTGGGGTTAAGTTACCGCCATTACTAGCTCCTCTCTTCAAATTCAGGTTTAGATTGTTGACAAGAGCTTGTTGCGAATAAAGGCTCTTTTTCTTTTACCATAAATTGCTGCACTCTTTGTAGTACAAGCATTCTAGACCATTTTGTCCCCCCGCAAGGCGATGTTCTTACTCCCCATCTTTAATTCTCTAGCCTCTGAACTCGATTTAATTGATCTGTATTGTGCGTAATATCCCTCTTCTGTCACTCTCCGGGAGGGCGATCGCTAGAAGCCTGATGAGGCAATCAATACAAGCTATACTATTAGAAAAAAATGGGTCTTGTATTTGTTATTAGAAAAGAATCGCGCGATCGCTTGCTATACAAAAGCTCTAGATTTTAGAAAAGGCAAATGTTTTCGGAGAGTGACAGAAGAGGGATATGACAAAACTAAATATTAAGTTATATCTCAAAGCAATAATTGCAATTTGAAATCAAAGCTAATAATAACAAAGGCTTAAAAGCAACCACTCATCATAGAAAGAACGACAAACTGCAAAGTAATACTCCAAGGGAAGTAAAACCTATGCCCACACTACCACATTTAACTTCTGATCAAACATATACTATCGTTTCCATAGAGCCTAAGCAGAATCTCTCTCTTCCAATGCTTGGCTATTATTTAACAAGTACTGCAACTATCAATGTTGAAGATTTATCCGATGTTTCACATACCAGTGGAAATTCAGTAGAACTAGAAAATATTGCAAAATATCTAATCAAAAGTAGTCAACCAGAATTAGTTTTACATATACATGGTTATGCTAATTCAGAAAGTGATGCAAAGATACGTTACAAGCAAACCTATGATGATATCAAAAAATTATTACACCCTACTTCTAAGAACCATGTATTTGTTGGCTATCGTTGGCCTGCTGAAAATCCGAAGTCAGACAATCCCCAACCTGGGACAAGTAAACCAATTACTTTTTTAGATAAAGTTAGATATGCATTACAAGCCCTACCAACTTTACTTCTAGGAACTTTGATTATTTCTTTAGTTTTTACTTTTGTTACTATTTTCTTATTGCTTTGGTCAAATGCAGCATCGAATTTCATATTAACTTCTTTAGTAATTACTTTTATTTCAAGTGTACTGGGAATTTTTATAAGGAAAGTAGCAGATGCAACAGAGCTTTTAGTTATTAAAATTCATGGAGTAATCTTGGTATTTTTGGCTTTACTAATTCCTGCAATTGGAATTTATTCTCCTATTTTCAACAATCTTAATCTTTTTCTTTCAGCCATCATTGTAATTAGCGTATTTCTACTAGCTTTGGTTGTTACATTAATGGCACTTCGCCTCTCAACTTATCTCCGTGATCGCTCTAGGGCGAGTAATTATGGTGTAATGGATTTAGTTAAGTTCTTTCAAGAATTAGAAAAAGCAATATTGAATGAACAGAATTCTCGATATTCACATTTTACCCAATGGAAGCTTGTAAATGAAGAGAAAATAGAGGGAGATAAAATTAGAATAAAAGTATCGTTTATCGCTCATAGTCTAGGCTGTGAAGTAGCAACTCAGACGATTCGTATCCTCTCTGATGTATTTGATCCTAATGCACTTAGTAATCCTTCTTCTAAAATTGGGAATGTATTTAGTTTAGGAAGATTAGTACTTGTGGCAGCAGATATTCCTTTGGAATCAATTTTATCTTCTAGGTCTAATTATCTTCAATCTTCACTGCGCCGTTGCGAAGAAGCCTATGTGTTTTGTAATGAGGCTGATTTAGCATTACGCCTTGCTTCGACAGCAGCTAACTACTTTAGTTTCCCATATCGGACTCGGTTTAGAGGTTATAAGCTGGGTAATGTGACTGTTAATCGCCAAAGTTTAAAACAGAAATTAAATTTAAATAATTATGGTGTTTGTAATTGTATAGATGATGATTATAGTAACCCTAATAACCCTCACGAACATCTTGAGGTTCGAGCATCAGGCATCGAGCGCAAGTCCCTAAATAAACTTATAGAAAAAAATAATTCTTCTCACGAAATTGGCAAAATTAAAACTGAAAAAAAAGAAATTGCTGACTACTTCACTTATTTTGATTGTACTGATTATCAAGAAAAGAGCAATCAGGGAATTCTAAGTTTTTCAAAGAAGCAATCTGCTCTTAACACTATCGACTATATTCGATTAATAATCGCGTACTTTTTTGGTTTTCCTAGAAGGATTAATGTTCATGGTGGATACTTTGACGGCGATTTTTGTCGGCTTCAGATTAATGAACTTGCTTTTTTTGGTTATCAGGGAATATTACTTAGACACTTAGGGAGCAGTAGGAATAAAAGCGATTCAAGTCTGTTTAACAACCTGACTCATTCTCAACAAAATGACCTTTTTAAGCAATTTTCTGAAGATTCTCAAAAAAATTACATTCAAGTTCTTCTTGCTTCTAAACAAGTACCAAATGCAACCTCTGAAAGAAATGCAGTGAATAAGTCCCCTATATAAAAAATCCCTAAGCTATTAATACTTACTGGGCTGTCAGTGCTAGCTCAGGGAAAGTCGAAGAATATATTTGCTGGTTTCCTGTGAATACTGTTTGGTTATAACGTCCCTGATTCAACAAGCAGACTGTCATCTTTGCCTGAATGGCACTAAGAAAAGCTCTAAGCTATGTGTAATAAGGGCTATAGCTTGAAATGCTGGACGAGCAGTAATGGTATAGGCAGGCGATCGCTGATGGAGAGATGATGTAGAGTTGCCCAAAAATTTGTGTAGCTAGAGAAAGCTTACTCGTTCATAAAATACTTTCAGCAAGACGAGCAAGCAAACACAATAAATACTACTGTGACACTAAGAGTACAAATCCTCAAAGATAAATTTCATCAAAGTTTAGGCTTACCTTTCAAAGAGCTATTACCAAAGCCTGTGCATTGGGTAAAATCGTTTTCATGCACGCAGATTATATTCCCTTTCCAGGAGTGAATTTATCAAAAATGCAATTATACGCTCACGAGCTATCAGGAAATTGCTACAAGGTTGTACTCTTGTTATCCCTGCTGGGGCTAGAACATGAAATCATTAGAGTTGATCTTGTAGTGGGGGAACAGAAGTCAGCAGAGTTTTTGAAACTCAACCCTTTTGGGCAAGTTCCAGTTTTGATTGATGGCGATCTAGTTTTGCGTGACTCGCAAGCTATTTTGGTGTACTTGGCTCGTCAGTATGGCGGAGAATCTTGGTTGCCTTCAGAACCGGAAGCAATGGGTAAAGTTTTACAATGGTTGTCTACTGCTGCCAATGAAATTCAGAATAGTCTATCTGCGGCTCGACGGTTTTTTCTATTAGGTACACCTGTCGATTTAGAAGGCGCACAGCAAAAAGCAAGGTATACGCTTGAGGTGATAGATAAGCATCTTCTGAATCGAGACTGGCTAGAGACAAATCACCCAACGATCGCAGATGTTGCCTGCTATCCCTATATCGAACTTGCCAGTGATGCTCAAATTTCTCTTGAGGCATATCCGCAAGTGAGCGCTTGGGTTACTCGCATCAAGCAGCTTCCTCTTTACGTTGCAATGCCTGGATTTTAACAGGATAAAATTAGGTGGTTGACAGTTTCACCTTAACAATAGCAAGCAAACTACCTGCTGCGTTAATTACTTCAATTTGGGTGAGCGCATAGACATCTTTACTAGGAAACAATATGGCAGACCTTAGCGGTAATTGGTTAGGTACTTACTGGCAAGATGACATTCCTAGTCGCTTTGAAGCAACCTTTGTTCAGAGTGGAAATACTTTTAGTGGTTCCATTTTGGATGACAACTATTTAGGAGAAGCACAGGTCAATGGCGAGGTAATTGGGCGCAGTGTCAGTTTTACTAAGCGTTATTTAGTTACCTCACCTGTACCAGTTAGATATACAGGCATAGTTTCAGAAAATGAAGATTATATGCAAGGAGAGTGGAATATAGGTTTGCAGTATTCTGGTTTATGGTCAGCGCGACGCAGTGGAGAAAACCTGATTGTAGATTTACAAACTCGGCTTGAACAGCAGACTTCATTGACGATAACTTAATCATTCGCATAAATTCCTGCCTTATCCCCAGGCTTCCTTATGTGTAATTTCCGATTCTAAGAGACTCAGCACTTTTTCTTCCAACCCTGTCAAATAAGCGCGATTCAGCTTGCCCAACGACTCCAAAAACTTCTGCACCGACTCCTCCAGCGCACTCGAATTGTGACTTGAAGAAGATTTTGGACAGGTTTGGAAGAAGAAGTTGGACAAGTTGCA
>NZ_JABXKP010000030.1 GCF_017114985.1 Nostoc sp. JL33
CTGTCCTGGGGGAATTACTATGGTGCTCTTTATTTTTTATTTATAAACACCCTCTTAGATGAGTATCCTGAACATCCTTATCAATTAGCTTTTTCGATTCATGAATTGCGCCAAAAGTTAATCGCCCACATTCTAAGTCATGTTCCTAACCGCTATGCAGTGGAAGGGGTACAGGAATTATCCAGCACTCCCAAAAGCCGCTACTCTTTACCTATACAGGAGCGGATACAAATAGAAACAGTGGTTCACGGTAGTATTCTACATATCCTGCGCGAAAACGCTGATTGGCTAAGTAGCCAGATTTTAACTCTGTCTCTTGTTGGCTCAATTCTGCTCCCTAGTCTGATTTAAAACTAGACAGCCTAATTTAAATATTTAGCGAGTTTCTAATTTAGAAACTCGCGCCTCTAATTTGTTGACTTGTTGCTTCAATTCAACCACCAAAGTTGCCAGCCGATCAAACATCCGATCTTGCTGTGATAAGTTCCCTCTAGAACCACTTGATTGTCGTGGGGTAAGTGTTGTTCTTCGGGATGGAGACTGGCGGCTTGAACCCAATTGAGACTGTATCTGGTTTAACTGCGACTCCATACGATTAAAGTCCGCTTCCAGGTTGTTGATACGGGACTGGGCTTGCTGCGATGAAGCAGTGTTTGCAAATAACCCACCCCAGATAATTGTTGCTAAAATCCCAGCAAGTATTAGCATTTGGATTTTTTTCATAACAGTCTATTTAGACAGGATGTTTTGGGATGGCTACAGAGTATATAGCGAGCTTAACCTCACCCCGATAAAGCTGTGCTTTATCTCCCCTCTCCGAACTCACGGAGAGGGGTTGGGGGTGAGGTTTTGATTTTGATATGTATATGTACTTCATGCACCTGGGAACCGCTATAAGTCTGTAGTCACTTCACTTATTTATCCTTTACTAAATCAGAAAATAACTTCTGCCAATCGATAGAGTTAAGAGTATTATCTCCCTGTTTTACTTCAAAAGTGACATTAGAAGCTTTTGCTAATTTTAAAGATTGCACGCAAAGTTCTGCCACATCCTCACGGCTGATTTTGCCCCTAATATTATCGCCTTGCTCGAATATTAATTCCTTACCCCCTGGTTCCTCAGTTAAAGCACAAGGTCTAATAATCGTATAAGGAATTCCGCTTTCTCTTAAACTATCTTCTCCCTTCAACTTCCAAGTTAAAATTCCTCCCAATTGGTCATTTAATTTCACTGCTGGCGGTTCTTCATCTAAATTAATACCAGGGCGGCCGGGACGAGTCACGCCTGCTGAACTGACGAGGATAAATTGTGGTAAAGTTGTATCGCCGTAAGCTTTAATTGATTCCAACTGCAAAGCAAAACCACCGGCAGAAAATTTGGGATTCAAAGCCCCATCATATTCAAATTTGCTCAACATCAGTTGGAATGAACAAACTCTATTCTGCTCAATTGGCGGCGCATCCTTGACAACTTTTGCCCGAAATACGGGAATCAAATCTGCAAAGGGAATCTGAACATCTATCCAGGTATTAGCTACGGTATCGAAAGAATAGCTATAGCCAATGCCATCCCATTTTGTATCTGTCCGCAAAAATATTTTATAACGTTGACCGTCACCTTTGACGCGCAATTTTACACCTTCGCAATCAGATAAGTTGAAGGGTGGATCAAAATTCTTGGTTCTGATAGAAGCAAATCCGCCAGAGTTAGCCGTGGAGACATTACCAGCAAACAAAGCTGTATTTTCTACTAATTGGATATTACTGGCACTCACGCCGCCCATGACGACATCATCCAGCGCCCCCCAAATATCCTTTAGTTCTGCTGATGGCTTGGTGAAATCAAATATCGGTTTTTCGTTTGCTTGGGGTAAATATTTTGCCGCCGCTTGGACTAAGTTTTTAACACCTTGATATTCTACATTTTCTGGGGTGTCACCAACAATTTCTGGCTGGTAAAATTTAACACCTTGATAATATTTTGCTCTATCTGCTGTGTCTCCCTCAACTGGTTGGACACGCACTGCTGTACAACAAACTACAGCTTGGATATCAGCCATAACTAAAGGAGTTAAAGTTTCTGGTTTAGTGATATCCGCAACTACAAAGTCTATATCATTACCAAGAATTGACCGCGCTTTGTCAATATCTCGAACTAGGGCGCGAACTTTATAACCTCCTTGGAGCGATCGCTGCACCACTCGTTTACCTACACCACCTGTTGCACCTGCTACTAATATTACACCCACGTTTCTTCCTCCATTGGGTCTATCTTGATTATCCTTAGGACGACCTTGGATTAACTGCTGTACCCAGTTAAGGAAAGGAATTACCTCAAAGTAAGTCAGAGTTTCGATAAACCTGCCTAAGTCCCATTGAGAACGATTTTTGTCAGTCATATTTGCGTCCTCATAACTCTCTTCAGTTTAGCCCAATGTTTGTTTCTCTAAATCCTCCGGTACTCAGAGCTTGGATAATGCTGAGTTGCTTTAATTAGGGCAGGATTTACGCAAACAATAGCCGAAACCCTTATTTTCTTCTGAGGGCAATTCATGAATTGCCTCTGAGTGCGTGTATTGCGTCAGTCCTATAGGGGAAAGGGGACAGGCTACAGGAGATAAGCTAAAACACATCTAAGAAAGCATATTAAAATTTTCTCAATATCTTCTGGGGTGGGCCGGAAAGCCCGCCCTAATGGCAGCAACTTAAATGCCGATTAGCTTATCTGTAATCTATTCCCTTCAATGAGGGAGACTAGTACCGCAAGGCGGAATTCTTGGATTCAAAATTAATGTACCGTAAGCGTTTCATTGATTTGGAATCGGTGGTTTATTTACGCCGTGCTGTACTAGCTACAATTAAGCCAAATCTTTGGCATTCCATGCGGCAGCTACGCCTGTCGTAGACATCGCTCAACCACGTTACAATAAAGAACTAATTGTTACTAATTAAACGGTAATTTACTTATGAGCCAACTTGAAAATATTCAAGCTGAGTACGAAAAGTTTCCAGAAGAATTGGAGAGTGTAATTATTAGCACAGTGAGCGCCGAGGCAATACCCAATGCTAGTTATGCTCCCTTTGTAATGGATGATTCCAAAAACATCTACATTTACGTCAGTGGTCTTTCGACTCATACCAAAAATCTCTATGCCAATCCTCATGTTAGTGTCTTGTTTATCGAGGATGAAGCCAAGAGTAATCTAATTTTTGCCCGTCGTCGTTTGAGTTTTGATTGTACCGCAACTTTGATAGAGCGTGAAACTGATAAGTGGAATCAAATTGTTGAGCAATTTCAAGGGCGGTTTGGTGAAATTATCGAGGTTCTGCGCGGCTTGTCTGACTTTCGGATTTTTCAGCTAATTCCTAGTGAAGGCCGTTTTGTAGTTGGTTTTGGAGGAGCTTATCACATCAGTGGTGATAACCTCAATCAAGTTGTTCAAATCACAGGAGATAGTAACCAAAAGTAAGAATGAATTATGAATTAGTTTGGATGTATGCAAATTAAATATGAAATAGCTTAGGAGACAAAAAGTTTACTTACTCCGATATTTATCGGTAAGCTTTACTTTATACCTCGTAATTTTGCCTTCGGATAAAGTCCCATTAAACTATACTTTTTAATTTTATGCTTCAGTTTCAACCTCCTGGCTTTGGACATAAACTTATCCATACATCCTTGGGGGCAATGGTTTACTATACCCAAACGAATGCACCTTGGGCGTTCGCTGACACTGAAAATTTAAGCCCACTAATGTTTCTCCATAACTTTGGTGGTGGGGCGTCTGCATATGAATGGTCTAAAGTTTACCCAGCTTTTGCTTCTAATTACCACATTTTAGCCCCCGATTTAATCGGCTGGGGAGAATCGGCTCATCCAGTCCGGGATTATAAAATTAGGGATTATCTCAGCACGATCGCAGAGTTTATCATCGAAACTTGTCGCCAGCCGGTGACGGTGGTAGCATCGTCTCTAACAGCCGCTTTTGTTATCCGCCTAGCTATTGTTCAACCCAATTTATTCAAAGCACTGTTTTTGGTTTCCCCCTCTGGATTTGATGATTTTGGGCAGGGTGCTGGACGCAGACTTCCGCTTTCGGTGATCAATGCGCCTCTGTTGGACAATTTTATTTACATGCTTGGTGCTGAAAATGAAATTGCAGTCCGAAACTTTTTACAAAGTTTTCTGTTTGCTAAGTCACAACGAGTATCCCAAGAGATGGTGGAGGCTTATTTAACCTCTGCACAACAGCCTAATGCCAAGTTTGCCGCTTTGTCATTTTTGCGGGGCGATCTTTACTTTGACCTAAGTTTATATATTCAGCAACTGACAATTCCCACTGTGATCTTTTGGGGAGAAAAGGCACAATTTACCAGCACCAAATTAGGACAACGCTTGGCAAATTTAAATCCAAGTGCAATTCAAGATTTTTATGCGATCGCAGATGCAGGAATATTACCTCATTTGGAAATACCAGAAGTTTTCATTGGTCTATTGCAAAGGTATCTTGGGAGTGGGGAGTGGGGAGTGGGGAGTGGGGGATGAAGGAGCAGGGGGAGCAGGGGGAGAATAACTAATGCCCTATTCCCTATTCCCTATTCCCTATTCCCTATTCCCTATTCCCTATTCCCTAT
>NZ_JABXKP010000082.1 GCF_017114985.1 Nostoc sp. JL33
ACTCCCCACTCCCCACTCCCCACTCCCCACTCCCCACTCCCCACTCCCCACTCCCCTCTTTAAAATACCCATAGCCTCTTAGAACCTGATATAAATATAATACTACGGTTAATTTATCGGAGAATAGTGTTATATAATATGGTGTCTTTGTACACAAGCTTATCTAGCTCAATCAGTAATAATAC
This sequence comes from Nostoc sp. JL33, assembly GCF_017114985.1. Classification (GTDB taxonomy): domain Bacteria; phylum Cyanobacteriota; class Cyanobacteriia; order Cyanobacteriales; family Nostocaceae; genus Nostoc. The sequence continues at coordinate 186 of NZ_JABXKP010000082.1, forward strand.
TAAGCAAATTTTTGCCCGTAGGTCATTTTTGCCAGAGCATAAAAACGGTCTTTGGAAGATTGAAACGGGTTTTGTCAGGACTTTTACCTATCTGGAAGATGGTACAACCGTCGCTCTGGGATTGTGGGGCCCTGGAGATATCGTTGGTAAGGCTTTGTCAAAATTAGAACCTTATCAGATGGAATGCCTAACTAAAGTGGAAGCGACAGTCTTACCCTTAGAGGAATGGACTCAACTAACAGAAACTCTACTTGCCCATATCCAACAGGCTCAAGAATTGATGATTATTCGTAGCCATAAAAAAGTGGATACTATGCTTATCAAGCTGTTGGCATGGTTATCCAAAAAGTTTGGTTCGGAAGTTGAGAAGGGACGTTTAATAGATATGCGTCTGACTCATGAAGACTTGGCGGAAATGCTCGGTTCAACTCGTGTGACTATCACTCGTGTTCTTGGGCAGTTTGAGCAAGAGGGCTTGATTAATCGTCTCTCCCTGCATCGAATTGTGCTGCGAGAAGAAGAAATTTGGTACTACGAAATTTAAATTATTTCAGCAAAACTAGCGATCGCCCTCAGCATAATTCATAATTACCCTACTAATAACTTTGATGGCTCAAAAAATTATGAATTATGAATTATGAATTATGAATTATTTGGCTAGCGATCGCTATAAACGCTAAACAAATCCAGCCAAATCGGTAGCCCCAGTTTTTCTAAATAACTCAGGCTAGAGTAGAGTTGCTTTGTTCTCCCCCACAAATCCAAGTCAAACCAGCCGTCATCTTGCGTATCGGGTTGAAGCCTAGCACTGGTGATATTGACTGTTAGTCCATAACGAGAAACTAACTCCGAAATCACCGGTTCTTCATAATAAGTTTTTAAGATGCACAGTTGCAAGCGCAATCGATTGGTTTGACCGAGAGAAACCCATTGCTGGAATTCTTCTTGCCATTGATTTGTCAGCGATGCAGAGCCTTTGGAACTCAGTTTGCTAGCTGGATTTGGGAAAGTTAGAGAGTGCTGGTTGGGTTGAATGTGGTTAGCGATCGCTAGTTGCAGCAAATTCACTCCCAATCCTTGCAAGTAAGATAGGCTATTTGTCAGTTTTTCGGGATTTCCTGAAAGTTGCAAATCAAACCAGCCGTCGCTGTCACTGTCTGATGTCAGGGATGCAGCTTTGATATTGACGGTTAAACCATAACGAGACACCAGTCGGGAAATTACAGGTTGCCCGTGATACCTCTGAGGCACGAGAATTCGGCTGTGGACTGAAGCAGGTTCTACAGATTTTGTGGCAGACATCAGATTAATTCCCAATAGCGATGCCGTTCGCGGAGCGTCTCCAAGAGTTGGCGGGCTGCGCCTACGCAATTTTTGAGTTCGGCAGAGAATCTTGCTGATCCCGTGCCTCCAGAACTCAACTGTACCTGGTTGGATATCAGCCTCATAGAGATTTTCATCTTTTTGGCTCTTATTAAACTACGGTAACTATATCGATTTAATGGACTTAGTTGTTATGTAAAGCAAATTACCACAAAGGCTGCAAAAAAACAATTGGCAAATTAACCTAAATTATGCTTAGGCGATCGCCTAATACGGTTCGGATAAGGTTTTTTGATGATACGCCGCTAATCGCAAAGACGCGATAAATCGCCGTCTTTACAATAATCAGTCCTTTGTAGAGACGGCGATTTATCGCGTCTCTTGCCTTAACCGAACCGTATTGCTAGTGGGCATACTGCAAGTATCAAGTAAATAGCATTGAAATAGGGAAAAGAGTATGTTGACAAGATTTTGAAAAACTAATTTCTATCGCTTATTAAGAACTGTCTAGCACCTTGATACGTGAAATAACTGCAAGCAAGCCTTAAAGCATAAAAGTACACCATAATTATATCGCGCTATACGGTAGTTATCAGGGTTTAAAACCCTGCGATTAATCCTTCATAACCATTGCTGGGTTTGATTTATAGCCGACGAAGCCCACTCATATCACAAAATCGAGTTTAGGTTTACTGTGTTAGAATAATATTCAGTATAAAATAATGGCTTAAGTTTGGATTATAAAATTTAATGATTAGTATTACTAAATTAAATAGAATTGACTTTCTAATTTTGATTGTGATTGTGATAATTGGTCTTATACATTTACCTTTTCCATTTGACGGAGATCAAGCATTTTTTAGGCTAGGTGCTTTGGAAATGCAACAAGGAAAGGTACTCTATCGTGATTTTTGGGATGTGAAGCAACCAGGGATTTTTTACTTTTATTTTTTGGCGGGAACTTTATTTGGTTTTAATGAGATTGGCATCCATGTTTTTGAACTTATTTACATGGTGTTTTTTTCGATAATATTGTTGCTGACTCTCAAAAGCTATTTTCGGCATCAGATAATCGCAAGTCTAGTACCTTTGTTAACGGTTGGCGTTTACTATACTGTTTCAGGGGCTTGGCATCTTACTCAAGTGGAAGCACTGGTTGGTTTTCCTTTATTCATTTGTCTTTGGCTGACTTATCAATCTTTTAAATATGAAGGGAAGCAAAGATTTTTTCTAATTTTACTGTCAGGCTTTATTGGTGGAATTCTCATCATATTTAAATTAATATTGTTGCTAATATTACTTTCTTTTTGGCTAACTCTCCTGATATATTCTCTAGTAATAAAACGGCAGACAATTCAAAAACTTTTTGTAGAAATCTGTCTTCCAATTTTTATAGGTATTATATTTCCTATTCTATTTGTTGTTAGCTACTTTGCCTGGTTTAATAGTTTATCAATTTTGTATCAGACATTCTTTTTAGATCCACCTCGGATTCTTGCGAACTCACGATTTGATCCAAATGAGTTTTTTTTCGGAATCAAATGGTTCTTAAATAGTTTTTACCCTCTACTTTTAGTGGCTATTGTTGGGGTAGATGTATCATTGCGGAAGTCGAAGAATATATTGACTTTGCTACTTGTTGTTTGGTGTATTTTTGGTTGGGGTGTTATTGTTCTACAACGTGGGGCATTCTGGGAGTACCATTATTTACTATTATTTGTACCTGTAGGTATTTTAGCAACTAAAGGATTAGATGTATTATGGCAGCCTTTAAAAGAATTGAGTTCTCCGCTTACTACAATTTTGCTCATATTTTTATTTATGTTCCCTTTCTCGTACACTATTACAAAAAAGAGTGTTTTTCTGGTTAATAACAATTTTGCTTTAGCTGAAAATACACGATTGAAATATCAGACTATTTTTAGACCAAAATATCCATCTCTTCGTTCAGAGGCTAACTTTATCTCTCAACCAGGAAGTCTTCCTGGTGAGATTTATGTAGCTGGTGATCCATCTATTTACTACTTCTCTGGTCGGACTCAGGCAACATCACTGCGTGGTTGGGCACTTGAATATTTTCTACCTGAGCAATGGACAGAACTTCTACAGCAGTTAGATTCATCAAAGCCTCCTTATATCTTTATTGATTATATTCAGCAGCCTACCATTAAAGAAAAGTTTCCCAAAATGCTGGAATTTATTGAGCAAAGATACCGTATTTTACATCAAAATAATAACGGTATTTGGTATATCCTTTTGTAGACGACCCACTAGTACCGCAAGGCGGAATTCGTAATGGGCTACGCCCCGCTACGCTAACGTAATTACCTGTTGGCAAGGGTTTCAGACATTTGAACCAAAATCTTCAATAGTGGCGCACAGCTAGCTGTGCGCCACTAGAATGTGTTGCTATAACCTTTACCAATCGCTTGCTTTAGTGTCATCCCAGACTTCCAACTCCAAGTCGCGAAGATAGGTTAACCCGCTCTGAATTTGTGCATCTGTTCCTTGTAGTTCAAGGTCAAACCAACCATCACCGACAGCATTGGCTCCCAAAATTGCTGCGGTGATATTTACAGTCAGTCCATAGTCAGACACCAGGCGAGAAATCACAGGTTCCTGGTGATAATCCTTGGGAATTCTGAGGCGAATCCGTTTATTGGTAAGTGTATTGTCAGTAGCCATATCTGAATTATTTCAATCCCTGATCGGGATTGGTACAGAACTGTCCTTAACCCTAATGGTAATTTCCTGATAGGTACTAGGTAGATCGTACCATGTCCCATGATTTGCTTGTATCCTATTCAAAGGATAACTATAATCGCTTGATTCTATTCAACATCTTTAATGCTGGTTTTACGTTCCACAATCTCCTTCAGCACTAAGGTTACTACTGCTAGCAGCGCCAACAGTACAGCCGCAGAAAAAGCAGCCTCGGTTTCATACTGTTTGTAAGCATCTTCTACAAACAGTGGTAGGCTCTGGGTTTGGTCAGCAATGTTGCCAGACACCACCGAAACTGCGCCGAATTCACCCATTGCTCTGGCATTGGTCAAAATTAAACCGTACAGTAAGCCCCAACGGATACTGGGCAGGGTGACGCGCAAAAATATCTGCCAATCTTTCGCACCTAGAGTTCTAGCAGCTTCTTCTTGATCCTTACCAAATTCCTCTAAAACAGGAATCACTTCTCGTGCCACAAACGGCATACTTACAAATGCTGTAGCTAGCACCATACCTGGAAAGGCAAAGACAATCTTGATATCATGGGCTTGGAGCCAAGGGCCAAACCAGCCATTTCGACCGTACAGGAGTACAATCATCAATCCTGCGACTACGGGCGAAATCGAAAAGGGTAGGTCAATTATGCTCAAAACTACGGCGCGTCCGGGAAATTTGTGGCGAGCGATCGCCCAAGCTGCACATAGCCCAAATACTGTATTTACAGGCAGAGAAATCAAAGCTAACCATAGCGTCAGCCAAGCTGCATGGAGAAAAGCTGGCCGCGTCAGGTTGGATAGAAATGGCCCAACTCCTTTGCTGAAGGCTTGGACAAAAACGTTGATTGCAGGGATGTATTGAACCAGAGCTAAATAGGCGATCGCTATACCAATTAAAACTATTGGCACCCAACTCTTCTGCTCTTTAGGCTTGGCTGTATCTGTATCAGATGCAGATGAGTGAAAACTTGGCTTATCTACTGTCATATCGCCTTGCCCATGCTTGTAAGAAATTAATTGCCAACAGCAGTACCAAGGAAATTGATAGTAAAACTATACCAATTACTGTTGCACCAGAATAGTCATACTGCTCTAAGCGCTGGAAAATCAGCACAGGTGCAATCAAATCTTGGAATGGCGTATTGGAAGAAATAATCACAGTCGAACCATACTCTCCAACTGCACGGGAGAAACCCAAAGCAACACCAGTTAAAATTGTCGGAAATAAAGGCGGCAAAATCACTTTCCAGAAGGTCTGCCATTGAGAAGCACCTAGACACCAGGCGGCTTCTTCAATTTCACGTTCCATTTCCTGAAGCACAGGTTGCACAGTCCTCACGATAAAAGGTAGTGAGATAAATATCATTGCCACCGCTACTCCCGTGCGTGTAAAAGCTACCTTAATTCCCAGTGGTGCTAGTAGCGAACCTATCCAGCCATTATCGCTGTAAACTGTTGCCAGGGTTAACCCGGCTACCGAAGTTGGCAGTGCAAAGGGTAAATCTACTGTGGCATCAATCAAGCGTTTTAAGGGAAAGTCGTAGCGAACCAGAACCCAAGCAATCAGAGTGCCAAATACGCCATTGAGTAAGGCAGCAAATATGGCTGTAAAAAAAGTGACGTTATATGTAGCTAATGCAATATCACTGGTTGCGATCGCCCAAAATCTCGCCGGAGTTTCCGTACTCGCTTTCAGGAACATGGCAATTATGGGTATAAATAACATCACCGTCAGGTATCCTATGGTGATTCGCCAAGTCCAGGGAACGCGCCCCAATTTCTTCCAGAACGGTGTTTTACGTTCCACTTGCACAGAAGGAGATACAGTCGTCATAGTCAAAAATTCAAAATTTAAAATTCAAAAAAAGTTTTTTATCAATGGTCGATTGTTTTTTCTACTAGCTACCGACCATTGATTAATGACTAATTACCGTTTCTTTTGGGCTTGAATCTTATCAAACAGTCCCCCATCTGCGAAGAACTTTTTATCAATTGCTTCCCAACCGCCGAAGTCTGCAACTGTACCCAAACTTTTCACCTTGGGAAATTTGTCTGTGACTTCTTTAGTTTGAGCTAAAGTTTCATCCACAGGTCGAAATCCGAATTTGACAAACTCTTGCTGTGCTGAGGGGCTATAGAGGTATTTGACAAAACCTTCAGCAACTTCGCGGGTTCCGTGCTTGTCAACGTTTTTATCTACCACAGCGATCGGATTGTCGATGGATATATTCACATCGGGAACGACATACTCAACCTTTTGGCCTTTTTGTTGTGCCAAGATAATTTCATTTTCATAGTTGATCAAGGCATCCCCCTGACCCTGCTTGGCAAATGTGTCTGTGGCTTCCCGCGCATCCTTGGTCAGGATTGGCACATTATTGTAAACCTTGGTCACAAATTCAGTAGCTTTAGCCTCATCTCCACCAGTTTTAATCACGGAGTTCCAAAGCGCCAGGAAATTCCACCTAGCAATACCTGATGTCTTGGGGTCAGCAGTAATCAGTTTTATACCACCTTTTGCCAAATCTTCCCAAGTCTTGATTCCTTTAGGATTACCTGGACGAGTTACTAATGCTGCCACAGTTTTAGAGACAATACCATTATTGGGAACTTCTTTCTCCCATCCTGACTGAATCAATCCAGCTTTCTCAATCTTAGAAGTGTCTCCAGACAATGCCAAGTGAACAACATCTGCTTCCAAACCATCGATAACGGCGCGAGTTTGGGAACCAGATCCGCCATAGCTTTGCTTGAAGACGACAGTTTGATTATGATCTTTCTTCCACTGTTCTACAAACTTAGGAATGATCGCTTCGTGAGCCGCTTTGGTAACTGCAAACGACACAAGAGTTAATTCAACATTTTCCTTGGTTGCAGAAACAGGATTAGCAGTAGGCGTTTGTGTGGAAGAATTATTCTGACTTCCACCAGAGCAGGCGGCAAGCGCTACACTCAATACTGTACCGACTAAAAAGAGTGATACAAAGCCTTTGAGCGAACTTAGTCTGAACCGATACGTTCTATTGAAGGCGTAGCCCGCCAACTCTTGGAGACGCTCCGCGAACGGCATCGCTTGTAACCTTTTCAGTAGGAGTTGCCACAAATTCATTCTATTTTCTCCACTAAATCTACAAATAATTGATGGGAATACAGTTATATAGTGTTTATCATACTGGATGATTCCATCTATCTAGTTGCAAACACCAAAAAACCTCACATTCTTTATCAAGAATATGGTGATTCTACCAGTTCTGTGAGAAATTAGAAATACTTTACTTCCAACTATCAAGTTGCGTAGGCGCAGCTCGCCGTAGGCATCGCAATCAGCTAGCTTATGTATCAAGCAAATTGCTAGGGAATAGCTAATTTTTTGAGGATAGTTTATTCTAGCGATGGGCTTCGCTCAATGCAGTGCAACAAAATCAAGTAACGTCTTGAGTGCAAGGGCAATTACTGTTGTGAGGAATATACGCCGCAACCAGATGTTGCTTAGTCTAAGGGCAACCCGCGAGCCGACGATTCCACCGATAAACATAGTAATACTCAGAATAATACCTAGTTTGTAATCAACTATTCCCTGTATAAAGAAAATAATGGTGGCAATCAGCGAAGAAAAAATATTGATAAACTTTGTGTTTGCTACCGCCTGAACAAACGTCATCTTAAATAGACTGACATAAGCTGCTGTGAGCATGGTGACATAGCCACCACTAAAGAAACCACCATAAATACCAAGCACAAAAGTTGCCACATATCCACCAATTTCTGCTATTCGTGATCGACTCTTTATTCTGGAAACGATTCCAGCATTCCGATTGCTGATTGAAAACACGGCAACCACAATCATCAAAATCGAGATAATCAAAGGCATCGATTTTGAAGGTACAACTAAAACAAGAAATGCACCGATAATTGAGCCTAAAAGCGTTAAGAAAATCATTATTGGTAAGCGACTGTGGTCAATTGCTTTTTTACCAATAAAAGGCAATGTACCACCAACACTCATAAAGGTTAATGCCAGCATATTGGTCGCAAGAGCAGTACGCGGTTCAATACTCAATTGCAACATTACAGGAACGGTAATTAAAGAAGTGCTGCCTGTAATGACACTTATGACACTTGTTATAAAGAAAATTGCAATGAGGAATACTAATTGAGTAGTAGTCATTAGATATTTTATCTTTATGTTGTTAGTAATACATTTTTTGCAAGTATGCTTACAATAGCTAAAAAATACTGTAGCTCTTGTAAAACAAGAGCTACAGCATTTTTAAACTATATTAATCTAGATATAATTCAGTGTAAAGCTATAGATTTTATACCAAGAAAAGCGGTATTTTTTATATAAATTGGTAACAACTAAGTTGGGAGAGAGTTGTATAAATTGGTAAATTACAACAGTGAAATACATCTGTTATAGAGAATATTCCTCATGCGTGTTAACTGAAGCTGAAACCCTTTTCAAACCTCGTTTCCAGGTCTAAGAAGGAAATGCTTGTTTTTGCGGTTCTGCCGCGAGGAAGTAAGGCAGAGCCTTACAGAGGGCATTCCTAGTCAGAGACTAGGAACGAGGCAATATATTAAAACTTTTTTGCTTACTAGCTTTTACCTGAAGTTGACACGTATGAGTATTACTGTGTCCCTAAATAGCGTGTCTATTTACCTGAAAATTGACTGTAAATTACTGAATATGAAAAGCATGAAAAACAAAACCCATCTAGAAAGTATCTAAATGGGAAAAATATCTGGTTAATTTTTGAATTCGCTAACAGAATCAGATTCTTAAGTGAATGCATATTTCAGAGGCAATCCGTCCTGAAAAACTAGTAATTCTCCCGGTTGGATTTGTGTCCAAATTTCGTTGTCAGTGAGGGGAGTGGTAGCAATCACAGCGACGCGATCGCGTTCAGTAGTCACTTCCCGAAAATCTACGGTCATGTCTTGATCAATTAAATGGGCAGCTGCAAACGGCGCTTGACGAACTATGTAGCTGAGTTTAGTTGAGCAATAAGCAAAAAAGTGTTTTCCATCTGATAATAAGTAATTAAATATACCTAACTTCGCAATTATATCAGTAATTTCTTGCAGCACATGGTACAGTTCTTTTATGTCAGGCTTACCCTCAGGAAAGCGCGATCGCAATGTTTCTAGCATCATACAGAATGCTTTTTCGCTATCGGTGTCACCTACGGCTTGATAAAAGCCCAAATTCTCCGGTTCAAAATTTGGCAAATTACCATTATGGGCAAACACCCAATACTGACCCCATAATTCTCTGCGGAAAGGATGGCAGTTGTGTAGGGCAACTTCACCCTGAGTCGCTTTGCGGATATGAGCTATGACATGGGTTGAGTGGATGGGATAACTCCGCACGAACTCCGCTACTGGAGAAGCAACAGAAGGTTGGGCATCTAAAAACATTCGACATCCCTTTCCTTCAAAGAAAGCAATGCCCCAACCGTCGCTATGATCATCCGTTTTTCCTCCGCGTGCAGAAAACCCTTCAAAAGAAAAGCAAATATCCGTTGGAACATTGCAGTTCATTCCGAGCAATTGGCACATAATTAGGCCATAACAATAGTGTCAGCTATTAAGAAGATTATTCATACTATTAGCATACTATCTTAGAGCTTTTTGTAAGTTAAAAACGTATTTAACCTTACATTTTTCCTTAGCTCAAAATTACTATTGATGTACCAAGGGCATACATCCCATCTTTACAGCAAAAGTTCTCTAACGGATAGTCCAACAACTTTGACTATATAGGAATTTAAATACAAAAAGACCAGCCTCCCACAGCTGGTCTGGAAAATCTTTTTTTGCGTTGTCTTCTCAAGAGAGTTAAAACCCAATTGCGCGTTCCCAAAATGCAACGGGCAACTTTTCTTAACAATATTGTAACAGTCAACACAGATTTTTCGTGAAACTTCATCAAAAAATATCCGAACAAAGCTTAAAAGCTTCTATCCATCAGGATAATTCAGCAAATCGCAGGGTAGAAAAGGGGGAGAGTAGAGGAGCAGGGGGGATGAGCGGGATGAGCGGGATGAGGGGACAAGAAGAATAACCATGCTCAATGACTAATGACTAATGACTAATGACCATTTGTGGTTTTCCCCAGAGGATGCTCTCCTGCTTGTAAATGGCAATTCCCGGTTTTGCTCCTTTGGGTTTGTAGACATGTTTTAGCTGAGTGTAAACTACTGGTACTTGATCACTTTGACGGGCACGACTGTAGTAAGCGGCAAGATTGGCTACAAATTGCAAATCAGCTTCTTCTGCAACAGCACCCGGTTCTAGACGTAGTAGCACATGGCTGCCTGGAATTTCTTGAGCGTGGAACCAGAGGTGATAATCGCCAGCTACACGAAAGGTCAATTGGTCATTCTGGCGATTGTTGCGACCGATTAATACTTCAAAGCCACCGGGGGTAAGATAACGATGAAAGTTGGTGCTGGGGGCTTCATTGGCGCTGCTCTTGCGGTATTCTGGATCTTCTAGATACTTTTGCCCAATCAACTCTTCGCGGATTTCTTCTAAAGCTCGCAAATCTTCTGCTGTTTGATAATTGTCTATCTGAATGATCGTAGCTTCTACTTGCTCTAAATACTCAATTTCTGTCTGCACTGACAACAATAGCGGTTCCACGGCAGCACGAGCGCGTTTGAGCTTTTGGTGCTGTTTGTAAAGACTTTGGGCATTTTGGACGGCATTTTTATCTGGTTGGAGAGCGATCGCAACTGGCAAATTTGTATCAAAATCAGCAAGGATAATTTCCTTCATCCCCGGTTCCCAATTTTGCAGGTGAGCCATCAATAAATCAGCTTTTTGTCGATACTCATCAGCTTGATCTGATTGCTGCAAGCGCGTCTTAAAGGTTTGAGCTTTATTACGTAATTTCACCAGAATATTATGCAATTTCTGACTCAACTGATGGCGCAATTGGGAAAATAACTGTTCGTTGATCTGGTTACTGTAGTAGCGGTTAAGCAACTCCTGGATATTTTTGACGTTTTCAACTGCACCCCAACCGATTACGGTGTAGCCATCTTTTGTCCAAGCGGGTTGAAATTTACTGGAATCCAAGGCTTGCAGCCATTCTTGCCAACGCTCAAATAGCCGTTGCCAATCGTTAGGGTTAAGGCTATCGGTGGATGTTTCTGGTGCGATATTTGCTTCTAGCAGCATTAACTCCAGCAGCGCTGCACTCAAACCACTATAACTTTTCAGCAATTGCCGCTTGATTGCTCCTGGCACTAAACTTACTCGTTCTTGCCAACGTTCTTGGGATTCGCTGAAACTGGGGACAGTTCCAGTCAGTTTCGGTGGTGTTTCATAAGGTTGTCCGGTTTGGATGGGGCGGACACTAGATTGTTGCTGACTGACTTGATGGGCTGCGGTGATAATTATATTGCTCGCGTCGGTGAGGATGACGTTGCTATATTTGCCCATGATTTCTGCATAGACATGATACAGGGCGATTTCTCCGGGACGACGGGCAAATTGCAAATCAATAACACGCTCCCAAGGGGCGATCGCTTCAATTCCTACTAGTGCCAAACCACCCAATTGGTGTATCAGTTGTTGGCTAAAGGTGAAGGTATCTGGCGATCGCGGTGGTGGATCGCCGATACAAATATGTGCAGCTTGGGGATGCCAAGAAATCTGTAGCCAATCCCGTTGTTTCAGGGTGCGTAATGCTATGGCAATAGTGTAGCGATCGCGCTGATAAACCTGTTCTGTCCGCGAGGGCAGCCAGTTAGCGCGGATTTCGCTACAAGTAGCTGTAAGTGTGGTGAAGTCAACTGGTTGCATAGCCATTCGCGTTCAAAGGTCGATGCTCAGTATAGTTCCAAATCACATAGTCAAGTATAGTCAGACGTTTGTGAAATTGGATTTAAGAGGATGTATAAAGGAAGTGCTATTTAAAAGAAGAGGCGTAAATTTATCATGTCCCGTCTGCTAAGTGCGATCGCACAACGACTCCTACTGAGTATCACTTTTGCAATACTCCTAAGTTTGATTAGTAGTTTCATACTGACTGGGGCTACTTGGGCTGCCTCTTCTGGTTTGGGAGTTGATAATGGCCATCTGAGTTCTTGTCCCGCTTCAAACAACTGTGTTGTCAGTCAAAATGCTGATGACAAACACGCTATCGACCCGATTCCCTATCATGTAGACCACAATGCAGCCAGAGAAATCTTACTAAAAGTTCTCACTGTTGTTCCCCGCACAGAAATTGTAGAACAGACTGCTAATTACATCCATGCTCTATCTTTAAGCCGCATCTTCAAATTTGTTGATGATGTAGAGTTTTATTTACCTCCCAATGAGTCAGTAATTCATCTGCGTTCGGCATCTCGCGTGGGAGAGTCGGATCTTGGTGTTAATCGCAGGCGTGTAGAACAAATTCGTTTGGCTCTACGCGATTTAAATATTTGATTAATACCAGTTGATAAAAAACATCCAACTACTTCTTATGGGTGGGCATCGTGCCCACTCCACAAGATTGGATAATTTATTTGTTGGAAATACCTAAAGAGAAATCCCAAGCATACTGTCCTGTAGAGGAACGCCAAGAAAGGCAATTTCCTCAACATTCAATACATTCAATGTGAACTGATCACGCTTAAAGGTGTAATTGTTGGAGGTGCCTGTAATAATGTAATCACTTTTGAGATCAGCCAGAATTAGCTTGTCCGATCCCAATCCACCATCGATCGTGGCATTACCGTAACCAACATCAAATATGTCGTCTCCATATCCACCTTTAATCAAGACATCGGCAATAGCGCCCCCTTGGTCTGAAACGGAATTACCGCTATCATCAATTCGACGGGCTTTGAAGTAATCGTTACTGTTTCCGCCATCAATCGTACCGCCTTGAATACCAATGCTGGTGCCATAGCCAGTAAGGATATCAGATCCTTCCCCTCCATCAATAATGCCATTAGTATTAAGAATACCTGTGCCTTGACTAATTGTGGCGAATAATAGTTTATAAGCAGTAGTTTTTAAACAATGGTTAGGCAATACCAGATCAAGTAAACGACTATTTATTAATGTTCGTCAAGCTAGTACCTGCTTACTTTACGTTGGACGCACAAGTTTTATGCAGAACCAGCCAATTTTTTATAAAAGTTAATAAAAAAATCCTGCCTGATAATTTGACAGTTCCGGCTCATAAGTTTTTCGCAGAGGACACCCTTTGTGTCAAATAAAAAATTAATTATTTGTCGTCGTTAACACATAACTGCCGCTGGCTTGATGCACCAGCCTAGATAAAGGATTAGCCCCAAAGGGCACACTGCATATAGCAGTTCTCAGTTGAGTGGAATACAGACCTAACAAGAACAGCCCCTTCCCTACTAGCGTTGGGGAGTAAGATTCAAAGCCTCTCTCCTTTTAGGAGAGAGGAATGGAAGTGAGGTCAAAGTGTATTGCATCCAAACGAAAACCGCTATAAGTCATTTTGGTCTGCCCTTGTTCCAAGGAATTCTGCGATAAATTCAGCTTCAGAAATCGCACACAAGTAAATACTTATGTCAATTAAATTACCATATCGATGAAACAGGTATTGGGCTGGCATATTCAAGCAATCGTTCCCATCCCCAGACCCATGCAGTTTTTACTAGGATCTCTTTACCGTTGCTGAATTTGATAAATTCTCTACCGTCCTCACAAAATACATCAACAACCAATTGATTCCGCACATCGCGTCCCCACATTTTTTCTGAGGCATTCCACCACCGTTGCCCAGGCTTATAGAACATCTCCCTTTCTAAATATTCATCACGCCATGCTTTAGGCTTCCAATTATCTTGTAACGCACGGATTAATAAGGCATTGGGGAAAATTTCTTTCTCGTGTTCACTCAACCACAGGGTATATTCAATTGCACTTCGCAAGGCATTCTCTAAATCATACGAACAATCTTCAAGTGCATCTTGGACTTCGGCATCTGCAAAATTAACGCCAATAGTTATCAGCGCTCCTTCATATTTATTAAATACCTCGTACTCAACCGATTCCTTTTCCCACAACCACATAGCCCACCCCTAACTATGTTGAACATATAATTAAAATTTACCATCAGTCAAGGCGGTTGATTGGAAGTCAAATTTACTGATGTCAAGTTTCTGATGAACCGCATTCTCTGTAGATCGACGAATTATTTGACTCAATTAGGGGGGGTTTGTCAGTCATTTAGATTTTGGGATTTTGTAAGTAGAAATTTCAAATATTAATCAAATTAGGGATATATAAGTTTTCTAATTTACCATCCCACTCTCTATTTTTCGTGATTAGTTTAGATACGTTGCTCAATAGACATCTCTGAAAACTGTATAAGTATCTTTGTGACTAACTTATGGGGTGCGATGCCTACGCCAGTCTAGTAGTCAGGCTAGTTTCTACAAGAGAATAAAGTTTTGAGATATAGCGGTTCCGACTCAGATGCGGTACAAGATTATATTCCGAGGTGTAGGGGCACGGCAGTGCCGTGCCCCTACGGGTGTATCTCACGTAAACGAGAACCGCTATATTTATGGTTAGTTTTTTCGTTTTTCAAAAAACTTACACAGGTTTTACGCACTAATTATCAGGAATTTTCTCAAAGCACTTCCCACTATTAAGAATAAAAACGTGATAGCGATCGCACCGCCATCCCACAGCTTTCGGCGTACTGCCTTAACCCAGATGAGTAACGCTGGCATACCACTGCGGGTAATTGAGCAAAACTTTATTCACATTAATCACTGCATTGCCCCATTTTTCCTGAGTCGGAACCCACTTTTTGGTATCGTATGTGATAATGCTCCTCGTTCAAATTAATCACTAAAGTCATGCTTTGGAACAAGGTTCACGGGATGATTGAAGTCAATTCGACCGATAATGTTTTGGATGTCGCTATCATTGGAGCCGGGCCAGGTGGACTCTGTGCCGCTCATGCTTTAGCACGACTTGGCTTCTCGATCGGGGTTTTTGAGCAAGCCCGCCTGTTGCGACCAATTGGTGCTGCGCTGGGGATGGGTGATACCGGCTATGCTGCCCTAGCAGAGATCGATGCCGAACTGGCGCAGCAGGTGCGGGTGTTGGGGGTGAATCCCAAACAGCAGATGTTGATGCGGCCAAATGGCGAGGTTCTTTTCGCTGATGAATCCCCGCTTGCCGGGACAAGCTTCACCTGGCTATGCTGGTATAACCTACAGACCTGTCTTTATAAAGCACTGCCCGCGACGGTATCACTTCATCTCAACCATACCCTCATCGGTTTCACTCGGAATTCAGTCCAGGGGCAAGAGCAATTGCGTTTGAAGTTCCGTCAACAGGAAGATGTCTGTGCCCGACTTCTAATTGGTGCCGACGGTTATAACTCTGCGGTGAGAACTATTACCGTTGCAGATGGTGCCCCTCTTTATACAGGAACCATGACCTGGAGGGGGATTGTGAAGCGGAAAAACTTGCCCCCACTTGCCGCTCCCTTCGTTGAATCTGCTGGATTTCAACTTGTGGTTGGAGAAAAAAAGAACTTCTGGATAATGGATGCTGGTACGGAATTGCTTGCCTGGGGTGGCACAGCCCTACGTTTGAATCACTCGAAAAGTTCATCACCGCTAGAGACAGTACTCCAAATATTTGAGCAATGGCCCCCTCTGGTTGAAACTGTGATTCGAGCCACTGAGCCTGAGGCGATCATCGAAACTGGTGTCTTCGACAGGGAACCAGTGCCGCAGTGGGGGGACTTGAGACGCGTTACCCTGCTGGGTGATGCGGCCCACCCGATGCGGCCATCGTTAGGATTGGGCACAACTATGGCCATACAGGATGTGGTAGCCTTGGCTAAGGTTCTAGCCGGTATTGATCTAGGTGATGAGGAACAACTCGGCGTTGCTCTACGTACTTACGAGCAGGAGAGGATTGCCATCTCGGCTCCGTTACAGCGCCAAGCCCGACAGTCAGGTGCTGATTCCCACGCTGAAGATCAGGCAGAGCGGCTCAAAGAAGGATTTTCAGCCGCGCTGGCAGTACGCAGGCGGGCATCCCAGAAGCACTAAAAGAGACGCAAATTTTGCGTCTCTACAGAAGTTATCGGTATGTAGATGATCGTTATCCGAACCGTATTCGGTTACTTGGAAGATTATTTAGCAAGTAATAATGAGGGTTCTTCGGCTGGTTGCTCCAACAGTTGAGTATAAAGTTCACTCAACTGAATTGCTACGCCATGCCAACTAAACTTGCTTTCGACACGCTTTCTGCCAGCTTTAGCCAATTCATCTCGCCACTCTGGATTTAAGATAATTCTGTCAATGGCAGACGCAAAAGCATCTACATCTTGTGCTGCTGCTAATAAACCAGTTTCTTCGTGAACCACAGTAAACTGAAGTCCGCCGACATCACTAGCTACAACTGGTGTACGGCTTGCCATCGCTTCGATCGCTACGAGTCCAAAGGGTTCGTAGTGACTGGGAACAACGCAAACATCAGCAGCTGCGTAATAAGTTGGCAGAATATCTTGACTCAGACGACCAGCAAAGATGGTAAAGTCGCTCATCCCCAATTCGTTGACGATTTGCTCAATGCGATCGCGTTCTATGCCGTCGCTGTTACCTGGAGTACTACCACCACCAATAATTAGCTGGAGATTGTTGGAGTCGCCTAGCGCAGACTCGTTTACTGCACGCACCAAGGTTTCTATACCTTTGCGTGGGTCAAAACGTCCTACATATAATACAACTTTCGCTTCTTTGTCAATACCCAATTCATGTCTGGCTGCTTCTCGTGCAATCGAACCAAAGCGCTGAATATCAGCACCGCAGGGAATGATGTCGATATTGCCTTTAGTGGAAACGAGCGATCGCATATGTTCCTTTTCTTGCGGACTTGTCGCCACAATTCGCTCTGCTATTTCCAACACATCTTTTTCCACTGCTAATCGCACACTTGCAATCAGGGGAATATTTTCTTTTTCTATGGTGTTGTACTTGACTGTTCCTAATGAGTGGTATGTGTGAACCTGTTTACTCTCTTGGATTTTCTTCAACTGCATCCCCACCCAACTAGAGAGCCAGTAGTTAGTATGAACTAACTGATATGTAATGTCATTTTTTACTTGAAATTTGAGCAAATTATCCACAAATTCTGGCAGATATTCAAAAATCTCATCTCGTGGCACAAATTCAAGGGGGCCAGCTTTTAAACGAATAGTTCGACAATTGTCCCTGTGTTGAACAATCAAGTCTTGCTCTAGACTTACCTTGCGGGTGAACATATCAACTTGCCATCCTAGCTGCGCTAGTGCTTCACCTACCTGGCGCACATAAACATTTTGTCCCCCAGCTTCTTCTTTCCCTATTTCAATCGCTGGGTCTCCGTGGACGGAAATCAAGGCGATACGTTTTTCGGTGGTAGAGTTCATAGTTTGTGTGTTGCTGATTTTAACAAAGTTTTAGGCTGTTCCAAGTTCGTATCTAGCACACTTCCCGGAATTGTTTAAAAACTTTGATTAATATTTATTTTAATTTAATATGTCTAATATTTTTATATCTTCTGCTAGAAGTATGCTTTTAAATTAAGTATTTGTATTTAATTTCTTTAGATATAAAAAATTCTTCTATTTATAATATTTCATACTTTTGATAGATGAAAATTATATTTTAATCTAATTGATACAAATATAATTCTTTATTTGATTTACTCTCACCGAGAGGCTCAGATTCCCGACTTATTGAAGAAGCCGGGGATCTTTTTGTTGGTAACTCCTGCACGGATTACTGTAGATGCATTGACGTGAATTCGACGAAGTTAGAGTTGGAGTTAAAGTATAATTTAAAACTAAAAAACCGCTTGGTTCCTAGATTTAAGTTCAAAGCAGTTACCACAGTCAACTCATCGCGTTGAATTCACGTTGTATTAAGTAGTAAGAATAAGTGTTAAATATTGATGCAAAATTGGGTACTTTCTGGAATTTGCTTCGGAAAGTTTCAGATTATGTTTTCAATACATTAATCAATTTCAGGAGCAAATCAGGTGTTTACTTCAACCTTACTCGCTGCTGCAACCACACCTCTGCAATGGAGTCCGACAGTTGGGCTGATTATAATTCTCGCTAATATCCTTGCCATTGCCTTTGGTAAATCTACCATCAAGTATCCCAATGCAGAACCAAAACTACCCTTAGGCAATTTCTTAGGTGATTTTGGTTTACCAGCCTTTTTAGCAAGTGCCGCCTTTGGTCATATCTTAGGTGTGGGCGCTGTCTTAGGGCTGCATAACCTGGGAAGAATTTAGCTTCTTACCCAAGTTAGCCTTTATTTGATGATTCTTTTGTCTCCAACTTTGAGCCAGAAAGTTAGTTCTCTGGCTCTTTTTTATCGTAAATTAAAGGGTTTAAGCCCTCAACTCTTGGAGACGCACTCGCGTTCGTCTACACGTAGCTTCAGTTTCAGTTGGGGTTTAAATAAGAGTCTGAAACTCTCTTTATCTTTTACTGGACTACCTCCCTAACTTAGAGGTTCCCTACATAACTTAGAGCTTCCCTACTAGAGGAGAAATGTCGAGTTATGGAGTATGATGGGGCACTTTCTGGACTTCCTTGATCATTTGGCCAAATTTTCAAGTAGTAATCCTTGTTATCATCGCTAGACCATAATTCATAATGGTATTTACCTTCTATCCCATTGCTTGTTAAGTAGTCAGCTAGTGCTGTATTTGATGTAGACAGAAAGCTAAATACAGTTAAAACAGGAATTACAGCTACTTTTAGGATCTGGATTAATTTCATAAATGCACAAAAAACTTATTTTTGAGATTTTGTTAAACATCTCATTTATTTATAGCTTCAGTATTTATATAAAAACATCTGTAATTATACCTTAATAAACTAAGTATGTAGCGGTTAGGAGAGGGCAACTAGGGCGTGTTCTCAAACTTGTTATATCCTGAAAAGCTTGCGAACAATCGACTCAAGCAATTTTGGGGTATTGCTAGCTGATATGAAAAAATTGCAGCAAATTATACAGCTATGCTAGCGATCGCACCAGAAAAAGTTGGCGCATCCATTCTTTTATGGTCGTAGTTTTAAAACACGCCCTAGTCCTAACCTTTGTCTTTTTTGCAGCTGTGTGTAATCTAACTCTTAACGAATGTCCACTCTAATACCTTGATGGGGGCTTCTTGTAGTGCTTGAGTTAATTCGGCGCTGCTCTCAAATTTTACCTGGGAGATATCGCAGGCTTCGACGTTGACTGTGAATTTATCCTCCTCGAAGGGCCAGGGTTTGACAACAACCAAGTTATCACTGCGCTGCATGATATCATAGCGCTGACCTTCAGGGCCTTTGCTAATTTCTAAAAACCGCTCATCGTCAGGTAATTCCTGCTGACAGAGAATCAGAGAAAGGCGATCGCACCATTGCATAAATGCATAGGCTGGATCAACTTCCTCCTTTTTGATGCCCAGTTCTTTGCGCCAACGTTGCTGATTTTGAAGTTGTTCATCCAAAAGTTTGTCTAGTTTGGAAGACTTACCCCGGCTGGACTCATTTAAACGGCTGATGTGCATGGAAATTAATAGAGCCACCCATCGTCCACGGTAAAGGGCATTCTTTGCCAGTTCAGCCAATTTATCGACACCGGCATCTATATCGGCATCTGAACTGAGGGTGAAGTCCTTTGGCGCACCCGCTTGGGTCAGAATATCTTCTTCCCACTCTTTTTCTAGGTCATCGTGATGGGAAATTGCAGCTATCGTTTCATATAACCTTGCTGGAGCATCTTTACGTCGCCATTGTCCAGCCAGTTGAGCTGCTAATAAAGCATGGGCACGATGATAAATGACTTCCCAACCATTTGGCGTAGCGTTGACAATCACAAAAAAAATCTCCTGATTCTGAGTTTTGATTTTGAGTCGAATTAATTGCTGAATTCAGAAACGTCGGGGTAGATAATGAAGGGGCGATCGCTCTGAATTTTTGAGTGTGGCTGAATATTTATAGCCATTCTCATTTGAGTGTAATACTCAAATACTTAGCTGAAATTCCCGACTTTTGTCATAAGTCGGGAATCTTTTTGTTCACTAGATGTAGCTAAACAATCCAACAATTGCTAAACAAGGTGGGCTATTTACCCACCGGATAATTGGGAGTTTTCAAGAATCTCCCAAAAATCTCTTTGCTTCAAATCAACCTATGGAATTAGGAGTGACTTTGTAGCGGATCAGCAATATATTTGAATGTTGGCTCAGAATTCCAAGGGCCACGCTCATCTTTACCATCACCGTTTGTAGATAGGTTGTAGTAAAGAGCAACAGTTTCATCTGGCTTAACATTACCAAAGAATGGATCAGTCAACTTACCTAGTGAATCTAGAGCTTTCATAAACATCTGGGTATGAGAAATTTCTCGTGTTAACAGATGGACTAAAGTCTCTTGGGTTCCTTTGTCAGTTGCCAACTTAATCAATTCTTCGTAAGTCTGACGAGCGCCAGCTTCTGCTGCAACGTTAGCTCTTAAATCACGCACTACATCTCCACCCTCATTCAAGTAAGCAGCAGTCCAAGCCTGACCTTGACTATCTAGAAAATGAGGCCCAATCCCTCGGACTGCAAACAGGGTACTCTTATAAGCCTCTGTTTGATCCACATTTTTAGTATGAGCTTCGATGAGTTTACCAACCATTTCTAAATGGCTGAATTCCTCGATCGCAATGTCTTGCAGCATGTCTCTAATGCCAGCATTTTCCACATGGAATGATTGAACCCAATATTGAAGTGCTGCACTAAGTTCTCCAGTCGCACCGCCAAACTGCTCTAAAAGTAACTGAGCAAAACGAGGGTTTGGTTCAGTAACCTTAACTGTATGAATAAGCTCTTTCTTGTGAAAAAACATAGATTTACACTTCCAAAAATTGTGATGTTACAGAAAGTATCAGCTATTTTATTGTCTCCCAGTATTTTTCCAGACAGAGCTAATTTGATATTTGATAGCTTCTTAATCTGGTGAACTAGAAGACTAATAAAATACAGTAGTTATGTCAGCGTTGATAACTGCCAATTAGCGATTAGGCATTGCTGTTTCTTCTGATTAATCCCCACAGAGAAATAGCAACAATTGCGCCAAGCACAGCCACTAAAATACCTGGAAGAGTTAAACCAGCGCCAGCCGCAGTAATTTCCAGAGTTGCTGTTGTAGAAAGGTAAACAGACTTTCACCGACCAAAGCACCAATGATACCTAAAATCATTGTGGAGAGAATTTCACCGCCTTGATAGCCAGTATAAATAGCTTTAGCGTAGGCGTAAGCCCGCCGTAGGTATCGCACCTGCCAAAAGTCCTAAAACTACCCAAGCAATAATACTCATAACTCCCTCAACAATCTCACTTGTATCTAAGTTATCAACTCTGATTCCAAATTGTTTCTACCAGATGGGATAAATGCTAAATCCAAAAGTTAGACAAAAAACTTTACATCAAGATGGGATTAAAATTGGCATTTCTAGCATAAATATGTTAACCAAAAGTTTTGCCAGATAAATCAGGAATTATTGAATACATAAGTCTGGATATTCTTTGCTATAGAGATAGATACTAATAAATTAATCAATCTATGTTTTTTATATCTATCTTAAGATGGAAAAATATGATCTAACTTTTTGGAGATGCGTTAAAGTAATTCGCAATTCCTAATGATGCTCTCTAGGAGAGGCTCCGCCAACGTGTAGCTTGCTTTTTTGCAGGAGTACGAATAATCGCTAACGTAATTCGTAATTATTTAAATCTCCTCAACCGTTATTTTCAAGGTAGATTAAGGGGATAATAAACTGTTCCACATTTAACTTGCATAATTATGGCGGGCTTTCCGGCCCACCCCACAAGAGTTTGATTTAACCCGATTATGCAATTTAGGCGTTTTTCAGCTTATCTATCTAGCAACTATTTGCAAAAGTGGTATCAAATGGCGCGAGAGAATTTTGTCTCTCGTGTTCTTGTATGACTATCAAATATAACGGCAATATTTCTGACTAGTAATCTACCGATGTCTGTAATCTGGATCTGATTTTTTGATAAACTGACTAGACCATCGGCTTCTAGTGGTTTTAACGCCTCTAGTTCCTCAGAAAAATATTCATCAAAATTGATATGATATTTGTTTTCAATGTCTTGTTTGTGAAGCTGAAAGTGAGACATAATACCCATGATCACATCCCGTCTGATGATGTCATTTTGAGTAAGTTTGATACCTTTACTAACAGGTAATGCACCTGCTGCAAGTGTCTGATAATAATCCTTTAATTCCTTGTGGTTTTGAGCATAAGCATCTTCTAGCATACTGATGGATGTAGCACCAAAACCAAATAGTTCTGCCTCAGCGTGGGTAGTGTAGCCCTGGAAATTGCGTTTAAGAGTGCCATTGCGTTGAGCGATCGCTAGTTCATCATTAGTTTTAGCAAAATGATCCATCCCAATAAATAGATATTGGTTATTCGTCAATTCTTCAATGGTCATTTTCAAAATCTCTAACTTTTCCTCTGCTGAGGGTAGCGCCTCTTGAGGAATATTTTTTTGTGTCGGTTTGAGCCACGGTATATAGGCAAAGTTAAAGACAACAATTCGGTCAGGGTCTAACTCAACAGTCTTTTTCAACGTTTCCCGAAATGTCTCGCGGGTTTGATAGGGTAAACCATAAATCAGGTCTACATTCACACTTTCAAACTTAGCTTCTTTAACCCAACTCATGACATCAAATAGCATTTCTTCTGGCTGAACACGATTAATAGCTACTTGAACTTGGCGATTAAAATCTTGAATGCCAAAACTAATACGGTTAAATCCTATCTCTCTGAGAAAGAAAATGTAGTTTTTATCGATATAGCGGGGATTAATCTCAATTGAGATTTCTGCTTGTGGATCGATGTTGAAATAGCGATTGATGTTTTTCCATAAAACTTCTACTTGGTCAAGTTCCAAGTAATTAGGAGTACCACCTCCCCAGTGGATTTGCAGCACTTTTCTGTCTGGATCGATTAAAGCTGCGGTGTTTTTGATGTCTTGAACCAAAGACTCCACGTAAGGTTTAGCAATATTCTTGTTGTTAGAAATTACCGTATTACAGCCGCAGAAGTAGCAAGCACTTTGACAAAAGGGGATGTGGAAATATAAACTCATAGGAGTTTTGCGTTGATTTGAGGCTGCGATCGCATCCTTAAAATCAGTTTCGGTGAATGTTTCGCTTAACTCTGTAGCGGGCGGGTAACTGGTGTATCTGGGTGCGCGAGTGTCGTACTTTTGAATCAGATCCAGATCAAACTTGACGCCAGGTAATAGAAAAACCATTGAGTTGCTTTCCAATGAATTTATGGGGGGAGTGGGGAGTGGGGAGTGAGGGGGATGAGGGAGATGACAAATGACAAAATTAATCAGCCACTGCTACTTCAGTACTACCTGAATTTTGAGAACGAGTTAGGCTATTAAAGAGAACTTGACCGAGTGCTTTAATTAAACTTCCCTCTAACTCCTGAGCCATCTGTAAATTGAACCCAAAGGCATTATTAGCTTCTACAACAATCCGTTCTGCTGTTATATCATCAATGGGTAATGCATTTAATGCCTGACGATACTTATCCTTAAATGCCTTTTTGTCAGGAATTTGCTCAAAATTGTAAAAGGACGTGCCTTCGTAGCCAGAAAGCTTCAGGGCTGACTGAGCAACTTTTTGTAGCATTTGACCCCCAGAAAGATCGCCCATGTAGCGAGTGTAGGCATGACCTAGCAATAAGGCTGGTTCACTAGCAGAAATTTCCCGAATGCGGTCAATGTACTTTTGGGCAGCAGATGAGGGTGTAACTTGCTCTCTCCAATTATCCCCATAATAGAACACCATGTCTTTTTCGAGCGAGGATTGGCGATTAAGTTCCAGAAAGTAAACTGCACTAATCACAGGATGGTCTATATGGCTCTCTAATGCTGCTTCTAGTTCGCTGTACACGTAATATAAGTTGCTTAAGAACTTGGCAAAGCAGTCTCTATCCACAACTCCTTTGAGAAAACATTTCATGAATGCCACATTTTCTGCTGATGTGTGGGCTTGTTGAGTTCCAGAGCGCAGTTTGATGGCGAGATTGCTACTCATTGTTACTTCCTTCATGTTCAAGCGCAAGGTTTCTGGGCAGTCACCGACTCAGGGTGTCTGCCAGGGCCAGCTCAAAGATTGTTATTCTAGGTTTAGAGAGGATCTGCATCACTTTATCCAACAAGTACCACTGCCGATGCAAATCCCAGCTATTTTTATTTCTCCTAAGATTATTTAACTATTTATATTTGTATAACGATTAAGTTATTAATATTTATTTATTGTTTGACGAGCCATGAGTCTGAATACACAATTTCTATTTCTAACCAGTACCAAGGTTCAAAGCTGTAACTTCGCCTGCATCGTTAATTAACGTCACAGAGCCAGGAACTAAAGATTGCAGTAAACCGTTAATGTGAATAATTAATGGTAGTAGGTAATCTGGGCGCGTACTCTTTGCATCCAGCACTACAACCTGTAACGTAAGACACTTCAAATTTTGTTGATATGGCAAGTTCTTATCTGCTGTAACGAAAATATCAAAAGGATGCGCCTCTGCCAATGCTAAAAGCTCTCGGTCTTTCACACCGCGCCAGCCCATATCCTCCACATTTTGCACCAAGTGTCCTGCATCCACAAGTGGTTTCTTGAGTTTCTTGCTCAACAGATTCTCATCAAGTAGAATCAGCACCAGCAGTTCGCTCCTGAACCAGCATTGCTTTTGCAATCACTTCCAAAACTAGCAATACCTGAGCCTGCAAATGTGGGAAATCTTCTAAGAATTCGGCCAAGCCTGCTTCACCTTCGAGATAGTCGAAAAAGGTTTGCAATGGAACTCTCGTTCCGACAAAGACTGGAGTTCCGCTCATTATCTCTGGATCAGAGTGAATAATTCGTCGGTCACGTAAAATCTTTTGAATATCCATCGTCAAGGTATTTGCATCTAGCAAAAGTAATGATGTGTCATTAGTTATGCACAAAGTTTAGCTTAGGCAGTAAGCTTATTTCTCACAATTTACTTTCAATAATTTAACTGATGTCCTCAATAGTCTATTTATGGTTATATAACTTTTGAGGCATAAATAAATAAAAGGATTCTTATGGTTAAGTCTCTGGAAACCTCCCAATCTGAGTTGCTGAAACCAGGTGTAAAAGCACCTGTTCAGGAAACATTATTAACACCCCGGTTTTACACCACTGACTTTGAAGCTGCGGCGCAGTTGGATATTTCGACGCAGGAAGCGGAGTTACTGGCGATTGTAGAGGAGTTACGAGCAGACTATAACCGCGATCATTTTGTACGTGATGAAGAATTTAAGCAGTGTTGGGATCACATTGATGGGGAAACACGCGTTGCCTTTATTGACTTTTTGGAACGTTCCTGCACTTCCGAGTTTTCGGGATTTCTGCTGTTCAAAGAATTATCGCGTCGTCTGAAAAACCGCAATCCCATTCTGGCAGAAGCATTTAATTTTATGGCACGCGATGAAGCACGCCATGCGGGATTTTTGAATAAGTCAATGGCAGATTTTAATCTTTCCCTTGACTTAAGTTATTTAACCAAAAATCGCACTTATACCTTCTTTCCGCCAGAGTGGATTATTTACACAGTCTACCTATCTGAGAAAATTGGCTACTGGCGCTATATTTTGGTGTATCGGCACATGGAAAAACATCCAGAACATCAAATTTATCCTCTGTTCCGCAAGTTTGAGAGTTGGTGTCAGGATGAAAATCGACATGGAGATTTTTTCAAAGCGCTGCTGCGATCGCAACCTCAATTATGGAACAATTGGAGAGCTAGATTGTGGGTGCGTTTCTTTTTGCTGACTGTTTTTGCGACTCACACCTTGACAGTATTTGAACGCGCCACGTTTTATCAATCCATTGGGATAGATCCGCGCGAATATAATACTAAAGTCATTGAAGAGACGAATAACACTGCCGCCCGCGCATTTCCCCTGATTTTAAATACAAATCACCCAGAGTTTTTCCGGCGGTTGGAAAAGTGTTCTGACCTTAATCTGAAAATAGCAGAGATTAACAACAGCGATCGCTCACCAGTTGTCAAATTCTGCCAAAAATTACCCTTGATAGCCTCCATCGTTGGGCATCTATTGCAGACTTACCTAATCAAACCCGTTGATGCTGAATCATTGAGAGGGACAGTTCATTAGACATAGGCGTGAACAAGAATGTAGAGACGTAGCAGTGCTACGTCTCTACAAGGGTTTTGAATTACGCATATTTAATTTCCAAAGTGCTTTTCGTCCACACAGGAATGCAACACCCAAGAGATAACTTTTAGCTAGTTGGGTGCAGCGGTTTGCCATGCTGCCGACTGGGTTGTTTGAGTGGCTGTGAAATGATCTGCCGACTACTTACAGCTTGCTTTTGTCGCAAATCATCACAAATTGCTTGTAAGTCGTAGTTGAAAGCCTTTGCCTGTTCTTCTCGAATTCTATAAATCTCTTCAAGAATTTCATCTTTCCACATATCTACTCTCCCATTAGTTCGTAGGGTGTACAAAGGGTTGGCAACTCGTATCCGGCATCAAGACTGATTTGGGCTAGCTTCTTGTGGATTTGAGCATTGGCAATATGCTTACAGTTCCACGTTAACAGATAGTCCAATTCGTAAACTGTAGCCGCCGCAATATGAAGCGCATCGTCAGCAGCTTTCGGTGGAAGGCTACTTTTTGCGAGAAATTGTGCTGCTAGATTTTAAACAGCTTCACTGACTTCAAGTAAAGGAAAATCACGCACTATTTCAAGTCGCTTCGTTGCTATCTCTGTATCGCCTCGTGCTACTTCATCTAAAACCAGTTGAGAAAGGGTAATTAAACTCTTTTTAATTATGAATTATGAATTATTAATTATGAATTAGATTAATAGATGCTACAACCAGCGTTGTTTTTTAGCATAGACAATACTACCAATGACAATTAATGCCATCATACAGATCACCGCAGGATAAGCCCAAGGTTGCTCTAATTCCGGCATATATTTGAAGTTCATACCATAAAAACCAGACATGAAAGTGATTGGTAAGAATATCGTCGAGAGGATAGTCAAACGATTAATTCGTTCACCGGTTTTGCTAGCAATATTATCGCGTTGAATTTCCATTAATTCTGACATCCAGCCTCTGAGAGCTTGATATTCTTGCCAGAGTTTATCAACCTGATGAACCAATTCTTGATTGAATAGTTCCTTCACCGACTGGGTGATCCATTGGAAATCTTCGTGATCCATAATAGCCATAAGTGACTTGATACTTTGAAAATTACGGCGTCCCGAACGAGTAGATTGCCTCATCGTGGCAATTTTTTGGTAGGTAGATTCATCACCGGAATTCTCTAAAACTTCATCTTCTAAATCATCAAGCTTTCTAGAAATATAGTCAAATACAGTTTCGTAATTATTCAAAATATCTTTAAAAATGAGATAAAAAAGATAATCAATTCCCAACTTGGGAATATCTATAGTTCGCTTTTGCAGATTATTAGCTAGAATACTTAAAACTTTTAGTTCAGTGATTTCAAAAGTAATGATAAAATTATTTCCAACCAGAATATTGCCACGCGCAACCTCAAACTCGTGATTTTTTATTTGAGGAGTTAGAATTTCATAGCTATCAAATAAACAATCTTCTACGTCTTCATCAATTCCTAGAGGGGAATGGTTGAAAATCATGTTAACGCGAGATGGATTGAGTCCAAAGTGCTTAATAATTCTAGCCGTTCCAGTGCGATCGCGGAAGTGAATACAGCGCAACCAAATATTCTGAGAACCATCAATCTTTTTCAGTACCGTATCAACATCCCTACTGGTGAATATTTCCAGGTTATTTTGAGAAAAAGTAAGGAGAATTAGCATATTAGGAATCCTAATTGAGTCGTGATAAAACCCGGTGACTCATATTGAGCGATAATTTATTTGACTACAATGACGCATCAAATGTCAAATTAATTAATAGTA
The DNA here is from genome assembly GCF_017114985.1 of Nostoc sp. JL33. Classification (GTDB taxonomy): domain Bacteria; phylum Cyanobacteriota; class Cyanobacteriia; order Cyanobacteriales; family Nostocaceae; genus Nostoc. The sequence goes on from NZ_JABXKP010000082.1 coordinate 28,274, forward strand.
CATTAATTAGAGATTATGAATTAGTATACCCATTCTTTAATTATTCATAATTAGTAATTATTCGACTTAGGGCGAGTAGTTGGTGCTAGTACTGAATTATTTTGCAGAATTGCAATTTCTCTCTGTGCATCTTGATAACTATCTTGTTCCCCTTGCTGTTTAAATAGTTTTGCAGCTTTTTGGAAATCTGCGATCGCACCCTGTTTATTTTTCTGTTTGGTGCGAATCACACCCCGATTATAGTAGGCTAAGGCATTGTTAGCATTAATTGCGATCGCTCGTGAATAATCTTGATTTGCAGCTTTTTTATTTCCCAGTTCGAGATAGGCGTTACCACGGTTGTTGTAAGCTACTACATTATTAGTATCTAGTTTCAATGCTTCAGTGTAATCTTCAATAGCGCCTTTATAATCTCCGAAAGAAAAGCGGTGAATTCCTCTGTGAATATAAGCTGCAATAAATTTAGGATCAATTTTTAAAATAGTGTTGTAATCTTCAGTAGCTTCGACTTGATTTCCCAAATCACTGTAAACATCACCACGATTAAGATAGGCTTCTATGTACTTGGGATTGATGTTAATTGCGTCCGTGTAATCTTTAAGTGCTACATATTTTTGTTTATTAATAGATTGAGTTAAACCCCTTTGGTAATAAGCTCTAGCATCACTAGGATTAATCTTAATTACTGTATCAAAATCTTGGATTGCTTCAAGTCTTTGTCTGAGGCGACGGCGGAGAATCCCTCGCTGCAAGTAGGCTTCGGTAGACTGAGGTTTGAGAGCGATCGCTTTGCTAAAATCTCCCATTGCTGCTTTATTATCCTTCAGTTGAGCAAGGGCTAAACCCCGTCCATAGTATGCATAAGCATTTTTAGAATTTAACTTAATTGCTTGGGTATAATCAGCGATCGCTTCTTTGTACTTACCTAATTCCGAAAAAGCAAATCCTCTGTCAAAATAGGCATTAGCATCTTGAGGATTGAGCAAAATGGCTTGGCTAGAATCTGCTTGTGCTTGCTCGTAGTCTCCTAATCGATAATAAGCATCGCCTCGGCTATTATAAGCCAGAGCGTTTTGCGGATCTAATTTAATAACCTGATTGAAATCTTCAACTGCTCCTTCATAGTTTCCTGCCTGATATTTATTTACTCCTTCTTGATATAATTTTTGTTGAGCATCACTTACAGGTTTTGGCAACCTCAATTGCCACGCTCCAACACCAAGTGTAATACAGCCAACTACCCCCGCCAGAATTAGTAATAATTTTTTCTGATCCTGTTTTTGCTGATCCTGCTCAACATTTGTTAGCTTTTTCAGATCGTCTAAAACTTCAGTTGCATACTGGTAGCGCTTACGATAGTCCAAACGCACCATTCTATTAATAATTTTCGCTAATTTTTTGTTAACTTTTATATTCTTTTCCCGCCAAACTATTTCACCTGTCAGCTTATTTTTCTGACTTCGCAAATGAGATATTTCGTTTGCAGGTAAGCCTCTAAGTGCTGCGATCGCAACCATACCTAAAGCATATATATCACTGTTGTATTTCAGGTTGCCATTAACTTGTTCTCTAGGCATATATTCGATATTGTCACCGATATTAGTGATGGCTTCATTAAAAGTACCAAAATTAACCAAAACTAACTTTTTATCTGACTCCCGGCGAATAATATTTGCTGGTTTAATATCCCGATGAATCGCACCATAGCTATGTACAATCACCAAAATTTCTAATATCTCTGATAAAAGAGTAATAACTTGATCTTCTCTCAGAGGTTGTCCCTGGATAATTTCCTCAGTTAAAGGATTACCGGATATGAATTCTTGAACTATATAGAATTGTTCATTTTCTTCAAAATAAGCAATTAGCTTTTGAATTTTATCGTGTTCCTGTCCTAGTTTATCTAAACTTGCTGCAAGACTCGCAAACAAGCTGCGTAGGATTGTTAAACTTTGAGGATTGCTGCTACGAGGACTTAACTGCTTTACTATAAATTGGCTACCAGCAAGATTAGCATCTTCAACTAGATAGGTTTTCCCTTTTTCACCATCATTGAGAACTTTTAGTATTCGATAATGTCCATCTAGGAAATGACTATTCATCAATATATAAATATAGTCTGATAAATTGTTTGATTATAGCTTACGTATTATTAATGGTGATTTTAAAATATAAATATTTATTTATTAAGCAATTAAAAATAAGATAAATGCGTAGACTACTACGAACTATCTCTACGGGTGCATCCCAGTTTTTATTTTCCTATGAGAGAATAACTGTCAATGCGTTCGCAATGACATGCAAAAAAGTGGGATGCTCCCTGTCTCTACAATATACTTACCAGAACAGGTTAAGGAAAGCGTGGGCTAATTTTTGCAAGTCGATGCATTAGCAATCCAAAAAGAAAATAGTTCTTGTATGCACAATAAAGAGGGGGTTAGAGTCAGATTTTAGGCTGGCACTACAAATTTCTCGCTACCAGCAAGCCCAAAAGCAGTATGAATGGCTTGCAAAGCTTTAACACCTTGCTCTTGCGGCACAACACAGCTAATTTTTATTTCTGAGGTGGCAATCATTTGAATATTGATTTGTTGTTGGGCTAGCGCTTCAAACATTTTAGCGGCAACACCTGGTTGTCCCAACATACCTGCACCGACAATACTCACCTTAGCGATCGCACTATCTAAAACAACTTCACCCCATCCTAATTCTGCTGCTACTTGGGTAAGCATTTCTTTTGCACTTTCCCCGTCTATCCGCGAGACTGTAAAAGCAATATCTCGCCTGGGAACACCATCAATCACCCGACAGCGCTGAGATTGGATAATCATATCAACGCTAATATTATGCTGCGCTAATAGTCCAAACAATTTTGCCGCCATCCCCGGCCGATCTGGCAATTGGCGAATAGCAAGACGCGCTTGGTTCAAATCAAGGGCAACGCCGCGAACGGGGGGAGTGGGGAGTGGGGAGTGGGGAGTTAGGGGGGAGGAGTTAGGAGTTAGGAGTGAGGAGTTAGGAGTTAGGGGGGAGGAGTTAGGAGTTAGGAGTTCTGCCCTGCTTCCTGCTTCGATCTCAAAGGCGGTACGGAGTGCGGCTACGGCGCGATCGCATTCGGCTGCATCGACTACACAACTTACTTTCACTTCGCTGGTGGAAATCATCTGGATGTTTACGTCTGCTGCTGCTAAGGTGGCGAACATTTTTGCAGCTACACCCGGACGGCCAATCATTCCTGCGCCGGCGATACTGACTTTGGCAATGTTATGTTCTACCATTACCTCGGCTTCGTCCAATTTGGGGTTAGATTGACTCCTCAGTGCTGGGGCGATCGCTGCTGTTACTGCTTCTGCGCGTTTTAATATTGGTGTTGTCACAGTAAAGGCAATGTCATTACTATTACCTTCATGAATTGACTGAATAATCAAATCTACGTCTACTTTTTGCCGAGAAATTTCCCCAAATAACCTTGCTGCCACACCTGGTTTATCAGGTACGCGCAACAAAGCCACCTTTGCTTGGTCAGTATCAAATTCTACATTATCCACCGGACGGGCAATTTCTAGATTGAGCAGCGATCGCCCTTGGGGTTTGGCTGATGTCACCCAAGTACCTGGTTGATCCGTCCAACTAGACCTAACTACAAGGGGAACACCATAGTTACGGGCAATTTCCACAGCACGGGGATGCAACACTTTTGCTCCCAAGCTAGCTAATTCCAACATTTCATCGCAGCTGATGGCATCCATCAACTGGGCTTCGGCGACTAAGCGGGGATCTGTAGTTAAAATCCCTGGAACGTCTGTATAAATTTCACAAAAATTTGCTCTAAGTGCGGCTGCGATCGCCACTGCTGACGTGTCGGAACCACCACGACCCAAAGTCGTAATTTCCATCTCTCCAGTGCTAGATGTGCCTTGGAAACCAGCTACTACAACTACTTTCCCTTCATTTATGTGACGAGTCAGGCGAGTAGTTTCAATATGCAAAATCCGAGCGCGGCTGTGTTCGGCTTCGGTAACAATTCCGACTTGAGCGCCAGTCATCGAGATTGCGGGTTGTCCGAGTTCCTGCAATGCCATACTGAGTAAGGCGATCGTTACTTGTTCGCCAGTGGAAAGCAGCATATCCATTTCCCGGCGGTTCGGATTTGGAGAAATTTCCTTAGCTAGTTTGACGAGTCCATCGGTGGTTTTGCCCATTGCCGAAACCACTACGACTAGAGAGTTTCCAGCTTTAACAGTTTTATAAACACGCTGTGCAACAGCTTGAATACGTTCGACTGAACCGACAGATGTACCACCGTATTTCTGAACTATGAGCGCCATAACTTTTTTTTTAATCAATTGTGCCTGTTTTGCTCAATGCCCCGCCGGGTCACGAAGCTTTGAAGGCTTATCAGTTATATAGTTTACTAAATATTGTGTAGCATACTCAATCATAATTGATTATTCAAAAACTATATCTTCATAGAGTGCTGCCATTGTTTCCTCAAAATCCACGCTATTGAGTCGAAATGATTGATGCTCTGATGTGTAAGATTGTAAAACCCAGAACCCTTGTTCATTGCGTCGAAAACACTCGACTCGCTGACGTTTTGTATTAATTAAAACATACTCTTGCAAAGTTTCCAGTGTTTGATAATCGGCGAATTTATCGCCTCGGTCAAAGGCTTCAGTAGAATTAGATAAAACTTCGACAATTAAACAGGGAAATCTTTTATAAGCTGGCGTTTCTTGATCTCGTTGGTCGCAAGTAACCATAACATCGGGATAATAAAAGCGATTCAGAGATTCGATTCGGGCTTTCATCTCAGCGATGTAAACACGACAACCAGAACCGCGCACATGATTACGGAGGAGAGCAAACAGGTTTCCAGCAATAGTAACGTGTGGGTCAAGCGCCCCAGCCATTGCGTAGATGTAGCCGTCTATATATTCATGCTTGATATTGCTCTGTTCCTCCATTTGGAGGTATTCTTCAGCAGTAAGATAGTTTTGTTGGGGTGAGGCTATCATATTTTAAAGGTTTTATTGTGCCGATTTTACGTGTGGCGGTGCATTAGACGCAGTAGACTTTATAATCAGGTAAGGAAGTTATGTAAGGAACCTGGATAATGGCTAGTGCGACCATCACCACTAAAGGGCAAGTAACTATTCCTAAAGAAATTAGGGATTATCTTAACCTTGATACAGGTAGTAAAGTTGATTTTGTCATTGATGAAAATGGAATAGTTAAATTAATTCCCTTGAATATCTCTATCCAAAGTTTATCAGGGATTTTACACCGTCCGGGAATGAAAAGCGCAACTTTAGAAGAAATGGAAGCTGCAATTAAAGAAGGCTCAAGTGATTGGACTTGATACAAATATTTTAGTGCGGTACTTGACAAAAGATGATGAAAAGCAGTGGGAGCAAGCTGCTGAAATTATCGAAAGGGGAGAGCAATGTTTTGTTGCTAATATAGTTCTTTGTGAATTGGTTTAGGTTCTAGGAGGTAAACCTTATCAATTTAGTAGAGAAGAAATTAGTAACACTATAGAATTAATGCTGCAATGTTCGGTATTTGAGCTAGAAAATCGTTCTTTAGTTTATCAAGCATTACAAAGATTTAAGCAGGGAAGTGCAGATTTTTCTGATTATTTAATTGGGGCGTTGGCGCAGCCCGCCGCAGGCATCGGTCAACATTCTGGTTGTAGTTCAACAGTGACTTTTGACAGAAAGTTGAGAAATGAAAAGGGATTTGATTTATTTGAGTAATCCTAAATTTTAATTAACTTGTAATTAACATTGCTGTGTTTGTGAAGATAATTATATGATTTATCGTAGCTGATTTTTTGTTGCGGGAGATATTGCTCTCCATCATTCACAACCACATAATAGCGTAGGCGTAGCCCGTCGGAGACATCTCTTGTAGATTTATACTTTAAAGTATAGTCTCATCATCTTGAAATTGTTTGATTTTGGCATATAAGCTGGCAACCGTTTCTTTAGCAAATAGTTTTTCTTTAACTTGCAAATAGTCGCCTTCACTAAGTTTACAAGCCGCACAAAATTTCATTACCTTCGACGGTTCTAAGTGGCAGTTAAAAATTAGGTGATAAACCCGCTTGTTTACAAATTTCATTAGCAGTAATACGATCAATGGTACGATGCCGTTTTACCGGAAGAGTTTTGATATCATTAGTATAAATAGAATGATTTCCTCCTTCCCTTAATAAATAAAAGCCATTTTGTTCTAAGTATTTAATTAGCTCTTTTCGTTTGACGGACACACTCAAACCTCTATAGGAATTTGTTCGAGCAAATAACCACCTGTGGGAATTTCTTTATTTTGTTGACGATAGGCAAGAATCATTTCTTTTGTTGCGTCTTGCAACATCGCCCTGCATTCTTCTATGGTTTCTCCTTCTGTGATGACTTCTTGCCATTCAATGAGTTGTCCCATATATCCGCTATTAGTTTTTGTATATTTTGCAGTGTATGTAATTAACATTTCTGTGTTTGTGAAGATAATTATATGATTTATCGTAGCTGATTTTTTGTTGTGGGAGACATTGCTCTTGATCATTCATTCATAACTGCATAATAGCTTTCCGCTCAATGATATACCAAAATGAATGCATGAATTACTCAAATGAGTAAGCAAACTGGGGTTTGAGAAAGAAAAAGCTGCTTTTGCTTGCGGAAAACACTAAAATGTGAGATTAAAAGCTGCTTTTGTTTGTGGAAAACACTAAAATGCGAGATTAAAAGCTGCTTTTGTTTGCGGAAAACACTAAAATGCGAGATTAAAAGCTGCTTTTGAGGAAGTAAAAGCTGCTTTTGTTTGCGGAAAACACTAAAATGCGAGATTAAAAGCTGCTTTTGATAAAGTAAAAGCTGCTTTTGAATAAGTAATCAGGCATTTTTACTTAATTGAATATGAATTTTAGTCTAGGCGATACCTTCTCTACGAGACGCTCCGCGAATGCTAACGCTCTTTTCAGTTTTATTACGGTATGCTTTGCCCAGAAGTCAAATTTTACTGTGGTGGGGGGAGGCGATCGCAAAGATTTGCCAGATTTTCACGACACTTAACAGTCCAAGGATGGTTCACCCCTAATTGTTGCTCAAAAATCTCTAATGCTTGCAGATACAATGGTTCCGCTTCGGTATAACGTCCTTGTAAGTGGTAAATTTTTGCCAAATTGTTAAGACTAAGGGCAAAAAATGGATGTTCTTCTCCCAGCAGTCTGCGCCTAAGTTCCAAAGCTTGGATGCAAAAGTGTTCGGCTTCGTTGTATTTACCTTGATCACGGTAGAGTGTCGCTAGGTTGTTGAGAGTAAGTGCGACATCTGGATGATCTTCTGGCAGTAGCTTGCGCCTGAGTGCCAAAGCTTGAATGTAAAGGGGTTCGGCTTCGCTGTCTCTGCCTTGGGAACGGTAGAGTCCCGCTAGGTTGTTAAGGCTAGAGGCGACATGTGGATGTTCTTCTCCCAGCAGCTTGCGCCTGAGTGCTAAAGCTTGGATGTGAAGGGGTTCGGCTTCGCTGTATCTGCCTTGGGAATCGTAGAGTACAGCTAGGTTGTTGAGGCTTTGGGCGAAATCTAGATGTTCTTCGCCCAGCTGACGTGTGAGTGCCAAAGCTTGGATGTAAAGGGGTTCAGCTTCGCTGTATCTGCCTTGGGAATAGTAGAGTAACGCTAGGTTGTTGAGGCTAGTGGCGACATCTAGATGTTCTTCGCCCAGCAGCTTACGTGTGAGTGCCAAATCTTGGATGTAAAGGGGTTCGGCTTCGCTGTATCTGCCTTGGGAATAGTAGAGTAACGCTAGGTTATTGAGGCTTTCTGCAACAAATGGGTGTTCCTCTCCTAAGCGCTCTTTGGTAACTTCTAGACACTGGTTATACCAAGGTAAAGCTTGGTTATAGAACCCTTGACCTTCGTAAAATCGAGCGTTACCTATGAATGCTCCAGTTAAATCATTGTCGTTAACGTATTGAATGAGATGATTCGCTACTTCAGCTATATGAGGTATGGCAGGAGAAACGGCGGTGATTTGCTCAAGGGTGGACGAGTAAGGAATATCTTGGGCAACTGCTACCATTACCCGACAAAGCGATCGCTTTAATTCCTCTGCCTGTTCTAAACCTGTACACTTATATTGGAAAAATTCTCTCAGCAGTGGATGCAATTGATAGATTCCCTCACCTTTGCGCTGGAGAAAATGCAGGTTCAACAAGCGATCGTCTCTAATTTCCTCTAAATCTTCTGCATCTTCTTCTGGTAAACACTGTTCCACCAACTTCCAAGGTATAGGTGCGGCTGCAAATAAACTCAATAAACAGCCCAATTCTTTATCGCTGTCCTCTAATTCCTGCCAACTCAACTCAAAGGCTGCTAACACTCCCCGTTGTGCTGTCATATCAGCTTCCGACTTAGATTTAGAGAGGGAACGCTCATCTAATCGCTTGTTCTTCAACCGCCGCAACATTTCTGCTAGAGATAAATCCTGTTTCCGCGCCAGATAGCGCCCCACTAATTCCACACCCAAAGGTAAATATCCCAGCCACTCACACAACTGATTTGCTAAAGCTAATTCTTTTTCAATTCGCCCCGGTGTTTCTTTGAGTAAAAACTTTAATAACTCCAGCGCCGTCTCTGGTTGCAGCACATCTAAAGATAACTGTGCGATGCGTCCCAACTTCTGGCGCGTAGTCATCAGCACTTTAAACCGAGAAGGTAGCGACTGTAAGTAAGGCTTAACTTCTTCGTAGTTGCTGACATCATCCAACACTAGCAGCACATCACCGTCACGCCAACGCCGCCAGCAATATTGCACTTGGGCGAGTAAATCAAAATCTTCTGGCGGCTTTAAATCAAGCTGCGTTCTCGCAAACTGCACAACTTGAATGCCCACATCCCCAGTTTTTGGTAGCAACCAGCAAAGCCCACCGTTGTATGTTTCGCGGCGCTGGATGGCATATTGCAGGGCGAGTTCTGTTTTACCAACTCCACCCATCCCGGCAATAGCAGCAATGGCTACACGGTCATTATTCTGCAAAAGTTGATGAAGATTTTCCAATTCCTCTTCACGCCCGACAAACTTCTCTACCCCACTCAAGGGTAAATTTTGCGGTATTTCAGTAGAGGGATTTGACTTTGCCCGTTCCCCTTCAGGCGACTGTAGTCAATCAGGGGGATGATTATTGTAATTGATAGTAATTGGGCTATTGTCTACGCCTTGAAAGGTGGGGGCTTTACTATCATTGCTTTGAAAACCTTGGCCACCGTAAACATTCTGGACATTTTTACCTTGAACTTTACCAATATTAATTTCTTGGTGAATCTGTTGGGCAAGACTTTGAACTTCTTCGCCAAATTGGGTGTCGGTGTCCATTTCGACCTGTAGGTACGCAGCAACAAAATTTAAATCTTCCTTAGAACCTTGTTCGGCCTTTATTAAAGCTTGTTGTACATTCGGCTTACCCTGGAACTTATCCCAAATTTTTTGACGCAGCAGTTTTAGCTTGTCCAGTGTACCTTCTGTTATCTTCTCTACGGTTTTTTCTATAGCTTTGGTGATTACCAAGGTTGCGATCGCAGCTGCTGTAAGTGATACTGGCTCCATAAGTTTGCCAAAATACACGAGATTTTATTTATGGTTCTCAGTTTAACAGCCTCTAAACACGTAATGGAGAGCAAATAGCAGAATAATCATAAAACAATTTAAGGGCTGAACCTCACAGGTTATAGCCTTTCCTAATCATACAAAGTACATCATAATCCCCTCCTCGCTTGCGGGGAGGGGAGACAAAGCGTAGCTTTGGCGGGGTGGGGTTCTTATTTTTGATTTATGCAAGAGGTCTATGTTTTAAGTTCCCCGTTTAAATCTAATTTCATAAAGTCCTAGCAAACCTGCGGCTAATAGCAAAGGTAAATAATAGTAAACTCCCCGATAAACTAGCATTGAACCCAAAACTGCCGCAGCCGAAACTTTTGAGGAGAGAATCAGCAAAATTATAGTTTCAAATACTCCCAAACCACCGGGGACATTACTAACAACACCTGCAAACATCGCTAGTAAATAGGTTCCCAAAAAGTCTAGATAGGACAAAGATATATTAGTAGGAAGCACAACATAAAGAACCGCCGCCGCCAGAATCCAGTCAAAACTAGAAATTGCGATTTGAGCCAGGGATATTTTCAAAGAAGGAAATCGAAACTCTTGTCCCCGAATTACTAACGGTTGTTTAATAAAAATACTTCCAAGTAAATAGATAGCAACCAATAGCAAAAAAATCACGCCGATGGGACGCACAGTGGCAAAAGGTAAATGTAATTGAGTGGGAATTTTCAGGGGGTTGATGATAAACAAGCAACCTGCAACAGCAAACATCCCCAACCAAAAGGTAAAATTGGCGAAAGCAATTACTTGAGCGATCGCAAGTTTTGACAGTCCCCAACTAGAGTAAAATCGATAACGGATAGCACTGCCAGTCAGCAAGGCAAAACCTATGGTATTACTAAATGCAGAGCTAATAAAGCTGGTTAGAGCAATCTTATTCCAACTTAGGGAACGATTAATGTAGCTAAAACCTAAGATATCGTACCCAATCATCACTAGATAGCCGAATGCTGTCAGCCAAATTGCCCAGCTTAAGCGACTTTTGGGGATAGCGACTAGAGAATTGAGGATATCACGATAATTATACTCATGCAATTCGTTAGCGATCGCCCACAGAGAAAGCACCAGCAGCGATAAACCGAACAGTGTGCTGAATTTGAGTCGCAACTTTTTAAGCATTTTAAATGACTCCTGAATTCTGACTCCTGAATTCTGAATTCTTCTTCAATAGCAGTCGCAAAGTTTCCATCAGGTTGACACAGCATTGACATATCATTTGCATAAACTTTTGAAGACAAACACCAGATACCATTGTTTTTCTAGTGACAACTGATAAATTATAAATGAACTATAAACAATCTAAAATTCTCTTGCTAGTTTCAGTATTAACTCTAGTTGGCTGTAATTCCTGTCAAAGCGTAACAGCAATATCTCAACAGCAGGATTTACAAACAACGCCTTCCTCTGTTCCAACCCAGCCCAATACTAGCGAAGCTACTTCTCTAACTTACAAGATTGAAACCTACAATAGTCGAGTAATGGGCGCAAGTCGTACCTACGGCGTTTCTTTACCCCCCGGCTATCAGCGAAACCCAAAAAAAAGCTATCCTGTAATCTTTCTCCTCCACGGTGGACATGGTTATCCCAGTGATTGGTTTATTCAGAACAAGGGACAAGCTCTCAAGACTGTGCAACAACTTTATACTACAGGTAAGTTGCCACCCAGCATCATCATCACACCAGATGGCAACGACAAACGTGGCTCTAGTCGCTTCCGAGATCCTGCATATATCGATGGCCCTAACGGTAAAGTATCTACAGCCGTGGGGGATGAGTTAGTAAAAGTTGTCCAAAGCCGTTATCGTACACTAACTAATCCAGATTTTTGGGCGATAGGTGGTTTATCTTCAGGTGGTTGGGGAGCAATTAATGTGGGATTACACAACCTGGATCATTTCTCAATTTTATTTAGTCATAGTGGTTATTTTGAGGATAAAAGCGGCCCGATAAATAGCCCAATCTCTTATATCAAAACTATTCCTTTGCAAGCTCAAAAAAGGTTACGGATATACCTTGATTCAGGTAAATCAGATATTGAAGAAATCGACGAAGCCGAACGATTTACTAAAGTATTAAACGAACTCAAAATTTCTAATTCGTTTCGTCAGTTTCCTGGGAGTCACACTTGGCAATACTGGCGTGAACACTTAGCGGATTCTTTGACATTTGTGGGAAAACAATTTAGATATTCTCAGATAGCTCATAGAGATGAAAATTTAGGTTTTAATCGGAGTAAAAATACTCGAAGTTATTAGAAATTTTAATCTAAAAAAGGCGATTTTGCCAAAAAGTTGGTGCAATTTGTCAGCATATTCACTATAGTAAGTTTTAATGGAGGTGATTTTTCAATCCTAAAACAATATGAAGATTTCTAAATTTTTAATTAGTTTAGTAGGAGCGATCGCACTCCTCACGGGCGCTGGCTATTATTATGTATTCATCTTAGGTGCGCCACAACTAGACCCGCCCCCAGAAGAGGCAGATACTGGGCTAAAGTTTCAATTAGCAACCTTCAACTCCCAAGCAATGGGTGCAGTCCGTAACTACGGTGTGATTTTGCCCCCTGGCTATAACAAAAATCAGCAAAAGCGCTACCCCGTGATATTCTTATTGCACGGTGGTCATGATGATGCTCGTGCTTACGCTGATAAATACGCACTCTTAGACGTACTGCATGAACTTTATCAAAGTGGAAAATTACCGCCATCGATTGTGATTACACCTGATGGTAATGATAATCGCGGTTCCAGTCCTTTGTATGATCCTGATTATTTTGATGGGCCGAATGGCAAAGTGGGGACTTTGATTGGTTCAGAATTAGTACAAGTTGTCAAATCGCGCTACCGCACTTTGGAACAACCCCAGTTTTGGGCGCTGGGAGGTTTGTCTTCTGGGGGATGGGGGGCATTTAATATTGGGTTACACTATCTCAACAACTTCCAGATTTTGTTTAGCCATAGCGGTTATTTTACCGATAATAGCGGTTCACAAAATAGTCCCCAACAAATTGTGCAACAGCTACCAGTTGAAGATAGGAAGCGATTGCGTGTTTACCTGGATGCGGGTCTGAATGATACTAGTTTACTAGCTTCTACCAAAGCCTTCAACGAAACCTTAAATAAATTAGGCATTGCTCACGTATTTTATGCATTTCCTGGGGGTCATGGTTTGTCTGGTGCAGATATAGGCTGGAACTACTTTCACAAACATCTCAAAGATTCGCTCTCGTATGTAGGTGAACAGTTTAAAAAAGTTAAGAGTTAAGAGTTAAAATTTGAAAACTCAAGGGCACGGAGACATGAAGAAGAGATATGATATTTTTGGATGTTTTTTAATTTTGAAGTCTCCTAACTTCTGACTCCTAACTTCTAACTCCTAATTAATACTTTTAGACTAATGACTAATAATTTAAAAACTCAGATTGGACTTTGGAGTGCAGCTTTCCTTACAGGTTTAGTCGGAGTAGTAAATTTGTTGTCAGCAGTGACACCTACCCTATACGGGCGAAATCACTGGTTGAAGGGATTTTTACCATTTGAAATTCGTGCCAGTGGTCATATATTTGCAGCGTTGACTGGGTTTGTTTTACTAGCACTTGCTACTAACTTATTACGCCGAAAAAGAATAGCCTGGTTACTGACGATTGGTTTACTAGTGATTTCCATTTTCAGCCACTTGCTGAAGGGATTGGACTATGAAGAAAGTCTACTCTCTGGAGTTTTGCTGGTGCAATTAATTTTGATGCGCCATTTTTTCACCGCACAATCAGACCGTCCTTCGATTGCACGGGGAGTTCGAGCGCTGATCGGCGCTTTATTATTTACCCTGGCATACGGAACTATTGGATTTTACTTGTTAGACGGCAAGTTTTCCGAGAATTTTAATTGGCGGGAAGCGATAGTTCAGACTTTGGCGATGTTCTTCACCGAGGATAATTGGGGACTGCAACCAAAAAGCCGATTTGGAGATTTTTTTGCTAATTCTATCTATATTATTGCCGCAGTTACTATTACTTATGCAATGGTAATGCTGTTGCAACCTGTGTTTTGGCGGAATCTCGCAACTACAAATGAGCGACAAAAAGCTAAAGAAATTGTCGAGCAATATGGACGTTCTTCTTTAGCAGCGTTCACACTCTTAAATGATAAAAGTTATTATTTCAGTCCTTCGGGTAATAGTTTAATTGCTTATGTTCCCAAGGGACGAGGCGCGATCGCTTTAGGAGATCCCATTGGCCCCATTGAAGACCGGAAAGAGACAATTGTTGCTTTTCAGCAGTTTTGCCAACGCAATGACTGGTATCCTGGTTTTTACCAAACTTTGCCCGATGATGTTGAACTTTACAAGTCATTGGGGTTTAAGGTACTCAAAATTGGAGAAGAAGCGATCGTTGACCTAAAAAGTTTTACGTTACAAGGTAAAGCCGGTAAAAACTTTAGACCATCAATCAGTCGTTTAACCAAGCTAGGATACCAAATCGAGTTTTACCAACCACCGATCGCCAATGATTTATTGCACCAGCTCAAATCTGTAAGTGATGAATGGCTGAAAATGGTACAAGGTTCGGAAAAACACTTTTCTTTGGGTTGGTTTGAGGAAGCTTACCTGCGAGAGTGCGAGATTGCTGTGGTGCATAATCCTGAAGGTCAAATCAGCGCCTTTGCCAACATTCTCCGGGAGTACCAACTTAACGAAGCCACTATTGACATGATGCGACATCGTGCGTCCCTCGAAAATGGCACAATGGACTTTCTATTTATTTCCCTACTTCAACATTTTAAAGAAGGTGGCTACGACAGCTTTAATTTCGGTCTTTCTGCCCTTGCGGGAGTTGGAGAGAACCCAGAATCACGCCGCTTAGAGAAAGTATTGCACTATCTATACGGGCATTTGAATCGCTTCTACAATTTCAAGGGACTGCACGCCTACAGAGAGAAGTTCCGCCCCCGTTGGGAACCACGTTATTTGGTTTACCCCAGTTTAGCTGCCTTACCCGATATCGTTGTAGCATTAATTCGCGCAGATTCAGGCGATCGCCTCTTCGATTATTTCAAACCCGGAGCTTAAATGTGGGAAAAAAATAATCGGCGCAAAGGTTAGAAAGCATCTATTCTGGCGTTCAGCAATACCATAACAACTCATTGCAGGGCGATGTCTATCACGGGCTACGCCTACACAACTGAGCATTTTTATGATACAATTGTACTATAAAAGAATATCCGGTGAGTATGCAACGCAAAGTTTACACCAATTGGAAAAAAGAATGCGACAAATAGACCATTTGTAGAGACGCGATTCATCGCGTCTTTACCCAAGGATGTGTTGCAATCATTAATTGAATTGGTATTACCAGGCGAGGCCCAAAGTTTGTAGTAAATAAACGCGATATTAGCTAGTTCGTGAATGCAATCATGAACACACAATAGTTGTGTGGTATATGCCAAATTTAGCATTTTGGCATCAATTTATTGTGTGTTTGCCCTTCAATTTTCCACGGTTTAACAGGCTTTAAAAGATTCTTGACCTTTATATGGAAGGTAGCAATATGACGAATAATAAAATTTCCTTGGTAGAACTAATCCAAATTTTTGCAGAATATCGCAACAATATTATCGTCAATATAAAGCACCTGCAAGAACATTATCAAAGAACAGGTATCAAGCGGGTTAAAGGTGTGAGAAACGAAAATGGAGAACTGCTCCAACCTTGGTTGAGAACAGAATATATCGATAATGCTGAGTATGTTGGTATGGGCGAGTTTCAGTTTAATCGCAATACTGCTACTATCAATATGCTTATCAAACGTCAAGTCAAACTTGCCAAATTTGAAGACCAAACCCCTACTATTGAGGTAGCAGGTTTGCTAGTCAATGACCTCAATACCTTTAATAATTACACGATTGTGAGTGACGGCAAAATAAATGTAAAGTCATTACAAGTCAAAATCAGTAGTAAAAAAGCCTTTAACTTACTAAAAGAAAAAGGCATACTGAATGCAGAAGAATTTAACTTTCGTGCTGAACATACCATTTACTTAGATAATTTACCGCTTGTAGCTGCTAATAGTCGTTACAGCAGTATTGATGGACTATTCAATGAACTAGCAGAAATTAAAGTGCTGACTAGTATTATTTGCGCTCACTTGAAAAAGGAGTCAGATGTATTTATAGAGGCGCAGTTAGATGAATTTAAAAAGCACTATCTCTCTAAGAATATTTACATCAACTTTCCTACAACTAACGAATACACAGACATCCATGAAGCTTTAGTTAATGGTACTCTTGACTCAAGATTGAGCTATAAAATCGATATCGGCAGTCAAGATATTCTGAACCTGAGTAAGTTACATTCTGCTAACAAGTTTTTAGATAGAATGTATCGTTTTTATGACAAAGGAACTGGAGAAATTATCATTAAGCCGAGTTTGGCGATCGCATTTAATCAGAATCTCGCTGTTAGGCACAGATTTCTGTCATCGCGCACCAAGATTACAAAAGTTGACGAATTGATGAAACCAATTTTTGATGATTTTCTTGGGCTTGAGCAAAATGGCATAGTTGTAGGTATTCTTAAGAAAGTTGGTGCTGATAGTTTGGCGCAGTTATTGCAGGAAAAGCAAGCTGGTAAGCAGATCGGCAAAGAGGAAATGGTTGCAGCTTTAACTATGGCAAATAAGAAGCTAGAACAATATGCAGAAAATATCTACCAAGAGAAAATATCTCCCTTGGTATTTTACATTGGTTCTACGGGACTATTGCCAGATCAAATGGAAGCAAAAGCTATGACTGCTGAGGAAGTTGGCGCAAAATACCCAAATTTGCAATTTTCTAAAAATGAGCAAGAAGGTACTTTTTTTGCAGTTGGTGATAGTATTATCAGCATCTATGCCAAGACTGAATACTACAGTAAAAAGGTGGCTATCCTAAATCATTCGTGAACAACAAGATCCCCGGCTTTTTTGATAAGTCGGGGATTTGTGGCTTTCAATTATCACAAATAATATTTTAATTTTTAGTATATAAAAATTGAATTATCTTAGATGCAGCAGAGTATTTTAGTATAATTAAGTACTTGAAATTAAAAAATCACAAATCATAAATAGATCAGCCTAACTGTATGTATAGTTTCATGTTTCTCTGACTCAAAACAGAGCCGCTATTGTCTTGTCAATTTGGGATATCACTAAGCATAAGTTAATTTTATTACCTGAAATAGCAATAGATTTACTAATAATCTTTAAGAAAATTACGCAGAAATCAACTTCAATGAGACAATCTGGCCTAATCTTCTCAACCCAAAGGAAGACATGAGCGATCGCACAAAGGCTCTCCAGGCTCTCGCGGCTGAACGTTGGCGGGTATCCCTGATTCTCACTGGAGCCATGATGTTTATTTACTTTGGCTTTATCTTGCTAATTGCATTCAATAAGCCCCTGCTGGGGTCATTAATAGTTCCTGGCCTCAGCCTGGGAATTTTACTAGGGGCGCTGGTAATTGTCTCAGCATGGGTATTAATTTTTATCTACGTGCGCTGGGCAAATAGCAGTTACGACGACCAAATCGCCAGGTTGACACGCAAGTAAATTAGCTATTAGCAATTTCTAATCCCAAATCCAAAATACTAAACCAAAAAAAGCATGAATAGTGTGTGGTTCGATCTGCCACTAGCGGCGGATATTACCAGTCTTGGTAAGTTTAACCCGTTGGCGATCGCTTTCTTTTTTCTGTTTGTTGCCAGTTCTTTAGGCATTACTTTTTGGGCGGCAAAGCTCACCAAAAATACGGCACAATTCTATACAGCTGGTGGTAAAATTAGCGGTTTCCAAAATGGGCTGGCCCTAGCGGGAGACTTCATGAGTGCAGCTAGCTTTTTAGGTATCGCTGGACTGGTGGCACTCAATGGCTTTGACGGCTTAATTTATTCTATCGGCTTCTTGGTGGGCTGGCCGATTGTCATGTTCCTAATTGCCGAACCACTACGTAACTTAGGTAAATACACCTTTGCCGATGTAGTGGCTTTTCGCTTGCAGCAAAAACCTGTACGTATCGCCTCTGCGATCGGAACGCTGGTAGTGATTAGCTTTTACTTAATTGCCCAGATGGTAGGCGCTGGTGAATTAATCAAACTATTGTTTGGCTTTGATTATGAATTAGCTGTGGTCATCGTCGGTTGCGTGATGATGGCTTACGTGATTTTTGGCGGAATGATTGCCACCACTTGGGTACAAATTATCAAAGCAGTTCTGTTGCTCGGCGGAACCATCTTACTAGCTATCTTGGTACTGGCACGATTTGGCTTTAACCCGATCGCTCTTTTCGCCGCTGCATCCCAAAAGTATACAGGTGTATTAGCTCCGGGCAAACTAGTTTCTGATCCCTTGGATGCCATCTCCTTGGGGATGTCGTTGATGTTCGGCACTGCTGGACTACCCCACATCCTGATGCGTTTTTACACAGTACCCGATGCCAAAGCAGCGCGGCTCTCAGTTACTTATGCCACAGCTATTATTGGCGTTTTTTATCTCCTTACCTTCATCCTGGGCTTTGGAGCGATGGTGTTAGTCGGTCAAGATGCCATCAAGCAAATTGGTACTGGTGGTAATATGGCTGCGCCGATGTTAGCAGAATTTCTCGGTGGTGATGCTTTCTTAGGCTTTATTGCTGCTGTTTCCTTTGCGACGATTTTGGCAGTTGTCGCTGGGTTGACACTTTCAGGTGCAGCTGCATTATCCCACGATTTGTGGGTGAACGTGGTGCGATCGGGTCATGCTGACGAGTCAGAACAGCTGAAAGTGGCTCGCGGTGCAACAATGCTTTTGGGGTTAGTGGCGATATTCCTGGGCATCTTGTTTAAAGGGCAAAACGTCGCTTATATGGTAGGTTTAGCATTTGCGATCGCAGCTAGTGCAAACTTCCCAGCGTTGCTCTTATCAATGCTTTGGCGACGCTTCACCACCAACGGGGCGGTTGCGAGTATGTTAGTAGGTACTCTCTCCTCTTTAGTGCTAATTTATTTGTCACCCACCATTCAAGTAACGATTCTCAAGCACGCTTCTGCACCCTTTCCGTTGAAAAATCCGGGATTAGTTACTATTCCCCTAGCGTTTATTGTGGCGATCGTCGTTTCACTATTAAGTACTGAACAGCAGGCACTAGACAAATTTGCGGAAGTTGAGGATCGCATCCACATTGGTTCTGGGATGTGATGAATGTCAAAGCATAAACAAGTCTAAGCGGCGAAAGCCGCTCAGAACTAGCGTGGAAACTGATTTGTTGCACTAGGTAAACCTAAACAGTTACGAGCGATCTTGTGTCCGTAAAACAGTAGTGCCCACAGAATCTGCTAATTCCATATCTTCTAAAAACATTTCATTAACAGTCCTTTGACGGTAAATCATCATTTCCCGCACCCAAGAGCCATGACCTTGCTCCATGTACTTACCAATACAGTAACCAGAGTACTCAATATGCTTAGTTTCATCGAAAATTAACAAATCAGACATGCGAGTTACTTTTGCTAAGTTATTAGGTGTAGCATATGCTTGCAGTACTGGACGCAACAATAATTGTAGGATCAATGCCCGAATTTCTAAGAGATTGATTTGGATAATCTCATCCATCACCAACTTTTCATCCATTATCTGAGCCGAAGAAATGGGTACTAGGGGCGGATGCTTATGGTGATAGTATTGCGGAGAAAAGGCTTTCAACTGTGTGCGGAAATCTGCTTCTATTTTCGTCGGAAAAATAATATTCAACAGTGCCACAAACATTAGTGAGTGGCGCGACTCATCAATCGAGTGATTTCTCACCAACTGGGCAAACTCCTGATTTTCTATCTGTTCGGAGAATTGCCAAACTTGTTTAGAACCAGTTCCTTCTTCAGCGACGTTAGTAATCAGGGAATTAGAGAACCACTCAGCATTACGAGCAAACTGACGATAGGAATTACCGTACCATGCCATACCGTGTGGTGGTGGATGAATTTCGCAAGCCTGTCTCAAAACACTTTGATAATCTTCAAGAATCTGGCAGTTATAACGTTGTAAATAATTGAGCGCCAACTCACTAACATTGTTCATATATTTTATCTAAAAAAAACTATATAGCATTCCTTAGAGGATATTTTAAAAGTATTGGGCGAATATAATTCGCTATTAGGACTTACGCAAGAGTTACGGAATAACGTAGACGCGGAGCGGTGAAGCAGCGCGGTCTTGGGGGTTTCCCCCATGAGCGACTGCTGAACCCGAAGGGCTTGCCGCAGGCTACCACTCCAGGCGCAGAGGACACGGAGAAATAGGAGTTTGAGAGATATTTTGCGTAAGTCCTAATTTAATGATTAATCGTGCTTGGATTTGGGTGGTACTGCAACGATTCTAATTGGAAAAGGGTGCTTGGGTGTTACTGCAACGATTAGAATTCCAAAAGGGCGCTTCGGAAGGGATGGACACTTACTACTATTCGAGGTATCTACTGGCACGCTTGTACCACCTTTGATTGCCTCCATGTCTTCTGGACTTAAATCAAAACTAATTAGTTCGTTATCTAAATTCTCTAGGTTTATATTTTCCATTTTTTTAACCTCAATTTAATTAGTACCAACTGGAAATGATCTCTAAATACACAAGCTTATTTCTGAGTTCAAAAACTTAAACAACGCTTTTCAAGAATTCGTTGCTTAATTTATTTTGAAGATTCGCCATTCTTTTACAAACTAGCATTATTACTGCACCGTTTGGCAATTATTACATTATGTAAAAGAGACATAAGTAATTTATTTTTACTCGAATATTAATAGTAGCTAGGTCGAAGGCAAATGGCACGCTTGAAAAGCTGAAAGCTATGAAAGAAAAAAAGGATTGCAGCCTTTCAATGCCAGTAGCGCTTTTTTCGAGGCTCAATGACTCCAAGAGGCTGCGTCAACGGATAGCGCAGCCCGCCGCAGTGAAAAGTCGGAGCTGCGGCTTTTGCCGTAGATGCAAAGCGGTGAAGCAGCCCTGCTTTTGCCTACTGTCCAAGTTCTTTGATGTTATTCGTCACTTGTTGGTATAAGTCATTGTTACCCTGACTTTGAAAAATGTTTGCTGCTTGTTGTAAGTCCTTGAGTGCCCCTTGTTTGTCTCCATTGGTGGCGCGGGCATTTCCCCGGTTATTGTAAGCAGGGGCAAAGTTAGGATTGAGGCGAATAGCTTGATTGTAATCTTCGATCGCCCCCTGTGGATCTCCATTGGCAGCACGGGCATTTCCCCGGTTATTGTAGGCGATCGCATATTTGGGGTTGAGGAGAACCGCTTGGTCAAAATCATCTAACGCCCCTCTTTTTTCTCCCAAGGCGGCGTAGGCATTTGCCCGGTTATTGTAGGCTTCGGCATAGTTGGGATTCAGACGAATCGCTTCACTGTAATCTTTAACTGCTTCTCTGTTACCTCCTAGTGAGGCGCGGGCATTCCCCAGGTTATTGTAGGCTTCGGCATCGTTAGGATTGATCCGAAGTGCTTGATTGTAATCTGCGATCGCTTTTTCCTTGTCTCCCAAATCAAAGTAGGCTAATCCTCGGCCGTTGTAGGCAGCGCCATATTGAGAATTTTCAGCAATTGCCTTACTATAGGAAGCGATCGCAGCTTGCAAGTCGCCGTTTAAATGCTGATTCTTTCCCTGAATATAGAATTCCCCACCAATGGCTGTTGTCGCTGAACGACGGCTAGGTGGAGTGACTCCTATTTCTGTCACCAATACATTGTCATTCTTACTACAAGAAACACTGCTAATTGCAGTCAATGTAGTAAAAATAGCTATGGTAAATAAAGTATTTACCCTTGTTCGCTTTTGCCCAAATAAACGCCGTCTCATAAGTTAATATAAACTGCCATAACACCTGAACAAAATTACTACCAAAATCTAGATTTTAATTCTTGAACCCAATAATTATTTTACTTTTGATATAAGTCTAAAATCAATTTACAAAATTCTCTGATATTCAATAGCTTTATTTAATGGTTATTTCTAAAAGCAATTATTAACTATCAAGTATAAAACTTGCTATATAAATTCTGGCATTTGTAGCCAGATTAACAATTTACTCATCCTCAGTTTCACTCTCTTGAGTTTTGGGATTTAGCCGCCAAGAGGTAGTTTTGTCAATATCTACAGACAGATGTTCCAGATTTGGCCCTAAATCTTTTTGAAGTTTCTGAGTTAGTGTGATCGGAAAATCTAAATTAATACCTTCACTTTGTGCTAGCCTTGCCAATTCTGTAAATGCAGCTTTGACTGTAGTACGCTCATAACTAGTCAGCTTGTAATTAGAAGTTTCCAATATATTCTGAGCTTGCATGGCTTTTTTCATGCGTTCTTCTAAATGCTCAAATTCTGAACTCAACAACTTCCATTGCTGCTCAAGTTCCGAGTATCTGGTACTTAGTGATATTAAGTCTTCCGTTGCAGAGTCCGGGTAGGCTTGGGCTTGTAATCCTAACAAATTTAAGTGGATTTGAGCAAGATAAATGCAGTCTAGGTAAGCATACTCTATCTGTTCTTCAGTCAGGGGACGTTTTCCCCAATCGCTTTTTTGTTCTTGTTTGTCGATATTGTTAAAGCTACAAAGTGCTGTAGCTATGGTCTTGAGTTGGTAATTGGGTAATGGTAAAAGATAGTAGGGAATTTTTTTTGCTATTTCCAAAGTGCAAGTAATATTTTTGGCTTTCTTGTTACCGAGAAGCTTTAGATCATAACTGGCGTTATGAAAAACTTTTTCAATTGCAGAATTTATCATAATTTCATCAATAAATTCAGATATAATGTTAGGCTGATCTAGGACATCTAAAAGGTAGACGCGATCGCCACTCATATCTTTAGGATTATCTAATACCTGAATCAGCGATAGTCGCGGATTACGACTTTTATAGTCAGCCACTTCTGTATCTATCCACAGCGTTTTAGCGTTGGTATATTCAGCAACAATGGCACGAATTTCGTGGGCGGAAGTAAGGTACGGCATTGGCTAATATTTCCTGATATTTAGGGCATTGTAAGCAAGCCATAGTTTTCTAAAGTAACATTTTGTTGGTAATTTTGCTGGCACAGTATTGCAAAAACTTTCTTACTTTTGAGTTGCCGCAGCTACGGCCGTCGTAAACATCGCCAAACTGACTCAAATCTGATAACATCGAGTCACCACTGTGGGATGGCATAGTCTACCATTGAGAAAGCTCCTCAGCATCTACGCGTTAAATTCATCGAGAGCTATAGGCTGTATGCAGAGCCATCCTGGTTAGCAGCCGCCATGAAAATTGAATTTGCATTTCTCAAAACTGGCCGAAAAATCTTAGCTTCAAGAAATCGTCCAAGCTTCAATTTTCAGTAACCTGAGTGCAAGCTTTGGGTACATTTACTGCTTCACATTTGATTATTTTTTAACATCTGCTCCTCACCATGACACACACTTCAAGTACTCAATTCGGAGATAGATAATGAAAAAGCTAATTCCATTACTAGTTAGTAGCATTTTGTTAATTGGTACTTTTGGCTGCCAAGAGGCTCCTAAAACTGCTTCGGAAACTCCTAGCACTACTAATGAAGCCGCTCAACCAGCAGCAACACCAGCTTCGCAGATAAATCAAACTACTGCCAAAATTCCAGGAACAGAAACGACTCCTTTAGCAGCTAGCACAGACACTAAAGTTAAAACCGATGCTGAAAAAACGGCAGCAACCAAAGCCAAGGGCGACTTAAAAACCGAAGTTAGCAAAAAGCTGAACAAAGGCTTACCAGGCAATAAGTTACAAGTTGAAAACAAAGAGGGTGAAATTATCCTCAAAGGCACAGCAGCTTCTGTTGAAGAACTTCAAAAAGCTGAAACCTTGGCTAAAGAAGTTCAAGGTGTGAAGACAGTGAAGCTGGAAGCAAAAGTTGAAGCTGTGAAAAAGCCATAAAAGAATAACTGAAGAACCACATATGTTGTAGGGGCACAGAAAAAGCTCATTGGTGCCAACTTAAGCAAAAAGTCAGCATAAAATGTATCACTAAGAACATCAATTTCGATGTTCTTAGTGATACATCATGAGTAGAAAACGTCCAGCGAGAACAGGAAACCCAGATTTGCGGCAGCAAAAGCATGTACCAGCGCCGCCAATAGAGGAAATCGAACAAGAAATATTTTCATTACTCTCTCCCCGCAACTTTAAACCACTAAAGTTGTATAAAAACGAAGAAAAGAAAAAATTCCGAGACAGAATATTCACCTTACCAGTGATGATGGCGATGGTCGCTTTGCGAACCGCCGCAGGCATCGTTGTGAGTTTAGTATATCGGCCCTGATCTAGCTTTGCACAATTATCTAAAGTTATGGTTATTGCCAGCGAATATATCCTAATGTTGAATAGAGTTTTGATAATTTCAGATTATGGCAGGACACAGTAAATGGGCAAATATTAAGCGCCAAAAAGCCGTAGTAGATGCAAAAAGGGGAAAAACCTTCACTCAGTTATCGCGGGCGATTATCGTTGCGGCTAGAAGCGGCGTACCAGATCCGGCGCTGAATTTTCAACTTCGCACGGCAATTGACAAGGCAAAGGCAGCGAGTATCCCCAATGATAATATTGAACGAGCGATCGCTAAAGGTGCTGGCACGAATGGCGGGGATAATGCTACTTTTGAAGCGATTCGCTACGAAGGATACGGCCCTAGTGGTGTAGCGATTTTAATCGAAGCCTTTACAGATAATCGCAATCGCACTGCTGCTGACTTGCGTGTAGCTTTTAGTAAAAATGGTGGCAATCTTGGTGAAACAGGTTGCGTTAGCTGGATGTTTGAGCAAAAAGGCGTTTGTGTCGTGCAGAGTGTCGTTGACGAAGAACAGCTTTTAGAAGCATCCCTCGAAGGCGGTGCCGAATCTTATGAGATGACTGAAGATGAGATGGCTGAGGTATTTACTGATATTGGAAATTTAGAAACCCTTAGCCAGACACTTAAAGATCAAGGCATTAAAGTTACTGAAGCCGAATTGCGCTGGATTCCCAGTATTAGTGCAGAAGTTACTGATCCCGATCAGGCGCGATCGCTTTTCAAGTTAATCGATACTCTAGAAAGCCTGGATGACGTGCAAAATGTCACAGCTAACTTTGAAATGGCAGAAGAATTGATCGCTCTCAGTATTATATAGCAAGGTCTTCACTTCAAGTCATCTATCTTTGAATAGAGATAATTAAAAAATCACACGTAAGATTCACACAAATTACAAACTAATGACATACGGCTAGTAGATAGTTAGGCAATTGGTTATTTGATCAGGAATCTCAAATGAATAAGTTCGCTAAAGCCTTACTTTTAACTCTAATGTTTGCTGCCCCTGTAGCCCTTTCTGCATCTACTGTTCAAGCCAAAACTACTTCTACCCCGACAGCAACGCAAGCAACTGCTAAAGTTGCCAAATCCAAGACTGCAAAACGGAAGCATCATCATAAACATAAACACCACAACTCCAGCCAAGCTGTTAGAAGTAAATCCCTAGTTAAAAAACACGTTACTCCAACAGGTGCAACTACGTCACCCGCAGCTACACCAACCACCCCAAATAACTAATTTTTGATTCTGTTTTAATAATGGTTAAGCTGGCAGCGATCGCAGACTAGAGACGGTTATTTATGAGTGTCTTGTTGCTCAAATATGGTTCTTATAAGTAAGTGGGTCAAATTAAATATAAAACCTCACCCTGCCTCCGGCTTCCCTCTCCTTAATAAGGAGAGGGATTGAGGGTGAGGTTTGATCTTATGTTTAATTACGCCTAGCTACTTAGTTGCTATTAACTTTCATATAGGAATCGTATTTGATTTTTGAAATTATCTACGTAGGCGGGGAGTGGGGAGTAGGGAGTAGGGAATAAGGAATAAGGCTTTTCGAGTTGTACCGAGCTTTTTCAGAAATCAAATATTAGTCCTATATTTTGTAGTCATAGTCTGCCAAGCTTATTTTCTACTATTCTCAAACTACATACCATACCATTTAGACCTGCCGTGATCCACAGCAGGTTTTTTTTGAAGTTGGTAAATTTCTTTAAAACAATAGAATCACCCTTAGTTAGTCCCAGAATTAATTCTGGCTACTTGCCGAAAAACTCCGTAATTTTTCTCTGTAGACTAATAAAGTTTAAGCTGTATATAGATGCGAATATTGGTAAAAATCTCCACAAAAACTTCATATAAATAACAAGATATCGACATATCTATTTGTCATATTTAATTCAGAGATTCGCTGAATAAATAGAATCAAATAAATCAGATGAACAAATTTGCTAAAGGTTTAGTTCTAGCTCTAGCACTTGCTACCCCCATAGCCATTGCTGCACCAATCTTCCAAGCTACACCGGCTTCAGCTGCTGTTAGATATCATAGACATCATCACAAACCAATACGTCACCATTACGTTCGCAGACATCATCTATAATCTTCTGCCGTCAAACACAGCATATTTAATCAGAAGTTACTGTTAGTAGTAATAGTTTGTCGTAGCTGTGTAACAAAATTTCTAGTTTATTTATCTGCAAAATAAATAAAGCTTTGTAACCTCGCTGTTGTCCTCAGTCATCAGCGAGGTTTTTCAATGTTTGCTTCTATTAACTTGCTCTCAGGGGCGCGATCGCGTAAAAATAAGAGGTAAGATGCTGTAACCTAACTTAACAATGACCCTAACGCAGCTTGAGCAAAGTATTTCCCCTCAACCAACACCGCCAAATGAGCGGGGATATGAATATGATTTGGTAATAGTCGGCGGTGGGATTATTGGGTTAACTCTAGCCTCTGCTTTAAAAGATTCTGGCTTGAGTGTGTTGTTGATTGAAGCGAAAGTGGCATCAGCATCTGTGGCTAAAGGGCAAGCCTATGCAGTTCATCAGCTTTCGTCGTTAATTTACCAAGGAATTGGAGTTTGGGACAAAATGTTGCCTCAAATCGCCAAATATTGCCGAGTTCGTCTTTCTGATGCCGATTATCCCAATGTGGTGGAATTCACCACAGATGATATAGGTACAGCAGAGTTGGGTTATGTGGCGGAACACCAAGCGTTGTTGCAGCCTTTGCAAGAGTTTGTCCAAGATTGTGCAAATGTGACTTATCTATGTCCGGCGGAAGTGGTAAATACGCAATACCATTCGGATATAGTAGCGATAGATATTAAAGTTGCCGATCAGTTACGGACTCTCAAGAGCAAATTACTGATAGCAGCAGATGGGGCGCGATCGCCAATTCGTCAAGCTGCTGGGATCAAAACCTCTGGCTGGAAATATTGGCAATCTTGCATCGTGGCATTTGTCAAACCAGAAAAACCCCACAACAACACCGCTTACGAAAGATTTTGGTCTAGCGGGCCTTTTGCAATTTTACCTTTACCGGGGAACCGTTGCCGCATTGTCTGGACAGCCCCACATGAAGAAGCAAAAGCTTTATGTGCTTTAGATGACGAGCAATTTTTAAGAGAACTCACCCGTCGCTATGGGAATCAGATGGGGAAATTGGAATTACTGGGCGATCGCTTTGTATTTCAGGTACAACTCATGCAAAGCGATCGCTATGTTCTCCCCCGACTGGCATTAATTGGTGATGCAGCGCACAATTGCCATCCTGTCGGCGGACAAGGTTTAAATCTGGGTATTCGGGATGCGGCGGCTTTGGCGCAAGTAATCCAAGCAGCGCACAAGGCGGGTAAAGATATCGGCGATATTCAGATTCTGAAAGGTTATGAACGCTGGCGCAAGCTGGAAAACCTGACGATTTTAGGTTTCACCGATTTGTTAGATCGGATGTTTTCTAATAATTTCTTACCTGTGGTGGTGGTGCGTCGGCTGGGTTTATGGTTTTTGCAGCGAGTACCTGTATTAAAGGTGTTTATGCTGAAGTTGATGATCGGTTTGAAGGGGCGTACTCCAGAATTGGCAAAACGATAAGGGTTAAATGCTACACCACACCAGCTTGAAAAATTTGATTTGGGGTGAGATTCAATTCGGGAAAAGTTTGGGAAATAATGCGTAGTTTACCGCCGCAGGCATCGCTATCTCGAAACTTACTTATCTGATATTCGCCATCAATTAAGTTACAAACAGAGATTGTCGGTTGTTTGGGGTTGCCGATAAAATTACGTCCACCCAAGGCAGCATAATCGACAATCCAATATTCGGGGATACCCATCTCTTCTCTTCGAGACGCTACGCGAACATAGTCAGCATATTTTATATAGTAATCGTCTCGCCAGTTGGTTGATACAACCTCAATTGCCAAAGGTATTGATCCACCTAAACTAACGATAGATTCTTTTTTCCATAATTTTTCGTTTGCCAAATTTGCACGGTTTAGCACCAACACATCTGGGATGTAACCAGAATCTTTTTCAGCAGGTCTAACTATAGCTTGGTTGGGTATGAAGTAGGGCAATCCTAGACGTTCGATTTCAACAGCAATTTCAATACCTAGAAATCCTTTAACTTCTTCGTGTTTCCCTACTGGTTGCGCTATTTCAACAATTTGTCCGTTGTGTAGTTCGTAGCGTACTCGTCGATTTTCGGGTAGCCAATCGACAAATTCCTCAAAGGTTACTAGCTTGGGTATGGCTTGAGTCATAGATGATAGAGAATTACTGATGATAGAAATATTATCTCTAATCTAGGCGAATGCGGACAGC
This sequence comes from Nostoc sp. JL33, assembly GCF_017114985.1. GTDB lineage: Bacteria > Cyanobacteriota > Cyanobacteriia > Cyanobacteriales > Nostocaceae > Nostoc. The sequence continues at coordinate 56,611 of NZ_JABXKP010000082.1, forward strand.
TTTTTCACCACGGTTAAAAACGCGCTTATATCGGCGATGCCTACGGCTGGCTACGCCTACGCATTTGTGATATCGGGAACCGCATTTGTGATATCGGGAACCGCATTTGCTATATCGGGAACCGCATTTGCTATATCGGGAACCGCATTTGCTATATCGGCGATGCCTACGGCTGGCTACGCCTACGCATTTGTTATATTGAGAACCGCATTTGTGATATCGGGAACCGCATTTGTTATATCGTCGATGCCTACGGCTGGCTACGCCTACGCATTTGCTATTTCGGCGACGCATAGTAGCATTTTGGAAGCGATCGCTTCACTCAGATGTGGTAAGCAAATGCCCACCCTACTTTTTGCTAGGATAATATACGATCAATTTTCAAGGATCTGAGGGTATGATAGGATCAAGTGAACAAACAGCCATCATCCGTACAGAGCGGGGATTAACGATCGCAGGCACTCGTATTACTATTTATGACGTGATGGATCATCTCGCAGCTAGACGACCACCAGAATTAGTCTTGAATTGGCTTCCACTGACAAAAAACCAACTTGAGTCGGCTTTATCCTACATTGAGACGAATCGTACTGAGGTTGAAGCTGAGTACCAAGAAGTTTTGAAAACAGCAGAAGAAATCCAGCAGTATTGGGAAGAACGGAACCAAGATCGCCTTACTCAGATTGCCACGATGCCGCCTAAGCCCGGTCAAGAATCTCTATGGAAAAAACTCCAAGCGCAGAAAGCTAAACATGCAGTGGAGTCATGAATTTTCTGGTTGATTACAATCTTCAGAAATACGCTGCTATTCTTCTGGGAAAAATTGCAAATGATGGTTGGCTTGATCTGATACCTCTGTCTTTTATCTTTTTTCAAGACATTGAGTTGCCAACGGATAGCAATGATCGAGTTGTATGGCAACTCGCTCAACAAAACCGAGTGATTTTGCTGACTGCGAATCGCAACATGAAAGGAGAGGATTCATTAGAGCAAGTTATTCGCGAAGACAATACACCTGATTCATTGCCAGTCATCACAATTGGAAATCTTGACCGTTTCAGTAAAGAAGCTAGCTACCGCAGCCGATGTGCTGACCGTATTATTGAGATCGTACTTGATATTGAGAACTACATAGGAGTTGGACGCATTTTCATCCCATAAGTAAGCTGAGTTCGATGAACCTCTCCCGGACAGCCTCCCTCTCCGAAATGGAAAGGGAGGAGCAAATTCATTCAACGGGAGAACGAAGTTTATAGAACCCATTTGAGATCTATACAGGAGGGCAATCGAATTTGGCTGAACTACGAGCTAAGTTACAAATTTTATAGATTGATCGTCAGGATTTTTTTCTTGCTTTTTTTGTCGCTCAACACGACTGTATTGTAGGGTAATGTATCCGTTAAGAGCGGAATTGGCAGCCTAAAACTGGGGCTTTTATGATCGAGTTCGCCTAAATCAATGCTTTTCGTGATATCGCCATCTGTTGCAAGATTTGCGGTAAGTTCGCCTTTATAATCTTCAATTAAAAAGTCTCTAAAGAAAACGACTTCCCCACCCTCAGGATCTATACCAAGGATGACCGTACCGCTGAAAGTTGCGCCTTTTCGTTCTTCATCAACCGTTGCCATTGTGATTTCCGAGGGGTCTTGACCGGACATATCTGCCATAAACTTTTTCCTGGGCGAATTCTCAACAATTGAAAATGATTTTACAAGAGCGCTATGGGCGATCGCAAAACTCTCAGGACGTATTTCTGCATCGGTCTTGCAAATGTATAGCCAAGTTACTTCTGGTTATACGCCTAATTGGAAGATTGAGTAGGGATGAGTAGGGGCCCAAAGCGATCACGAAGCGTTGCTGCAAAGCAGATCGCATCGCAGAAACCTGATAGAGGGGAGACGTTGAGAAGTTTCCAGATAACTTGATCCGACCTTGCCTCGGCAGTAGAGTGCCCTTATCTGTGAACTGACAGGTTTATGGAGTCCAAGGATATATAGAACCCATTTGATATCTATGCCTGAGCTAACCGCTTAAGCATGAGTCTGATAAAACGTTCAATGATTGCCCACTCTTTGTCGGTTAAGCTGCTGGAGTACGGCATTTATTTCTCATTTTACCCGTTCTTCCAAGATCCCAAATGGGTTCTATAAACCGCTAATGGCATCGCCAGACTTGAAGAGCAAGCTGAATGAATTGCTGGCTGTGGGATAAATGCATTCATTGGTTGACAAGTCACTGCACCGGAACATACCAGTATGGTCAGATGAGTAGCAGAGATTATTTGCATCCAGCAATATGAATCTATCAACTACCCAAGATAGATGTAATAGTATATAAAATGTGTTAGTTACTCAATACTGCCAACCCTATGGTTGAAAATTAGGGTTTTTCTACATAAAATTAAAAATCTAAAATTAAAAATTGGTAACAGTGATGGTTAGGAGTGTTAGAGTTTCAAGAAACTCACCGGAACTTTTCAGCGGGTATTCATGCTGAAGAAACTACAGAAAAAGCAAATTTCGATAATTGCGGGTGCAGCACTGTTTGCCTTTTTAGCTGGGGCAATGGTATCAGCACCTGAGATTGGCAAGTCTCTGGGTAAATGGCTCAAACTGAGTAAGAATCAAACAGAGCAAACATTAGAGGGTAGCATTGCCCAATCAGCCGTTCTCCCACTGGTATCAGAATCGCTGCCAGAACGGGCGGCAAAACTAACAGCGATCGCTGAAGAATCGCGATCGCCAGACCGAAATCGCGCTCGTTATCTTTTGGCGAGTGATTATATTGAAAGAAGCCAAGCAAAAAAAGCGCTGGTTTTACTGGATGGATTAGAGAAAGACTATCCCCTCCTCGCGCCCTACATTTTGCTGAAACAGGCACAGGCACAGGATATACTGGGCGAGGATGGCAAAGCCTCGGATCTCAGGCGAAGCGTGCTCAAACAGTATCCCAAAGAAGCGGCAACAGTCAAAGCGCTATATCTGATTGCCCAACCGAAGCAACAAGAAACTGCGATCGCTCAATTTCCTTCCAATCCTCTGACTTGGGAAATTATCCGCAAACGCTTGCAAGAAAATCCGAACCAGCCACAATTACAATTGATTTTGGCTAAGTATGCCTATGACGAACCAGGCATAGTGGGCGTTTTGGATCAGCTAGTAAAAGAGCCTACCCTCAAACCCGAAGACTGGGAACTAATTGGTACAAGCTATTGGGAAAATAATCAATTTCTGAAGGCGGCTAATGCTTATGCCAATGCACCGAAAACATCGCGTAACCTCTACCGTACTGCACGGGGGTTACAGGTAGGAGGCAAAGATAAAGAAAAAGCGATCGCCACTTATAAACAAGTGGTACAGCAATTTCCAAATAGCGAAGAAACTGGAACTGCACTACTGCGGTTAGCAGAAACCGCAAAAACAGCTAAAGACGGCTTACCCTATCTTGAGCAGGTAATTAGTAAATTTCCGAAACAAGCTGGTACTGCACTGGTACAAAAAGCTAAAACTCTCCAAGCCACGAATAATCAAAAGTCAGCTAGCGAGGCGTGGCAATTACTCATAGCCAAATACGGCAATTCTGATGAAGCCGCAGAGTACCGTTGGAAAATCGCCCAAGATAAAGCCAAAACTAAAGATTACGTCGGGGCTTGGCAATGGGCACAACCAATTGTCACCAACAATCCCAACAGTATTTTGGCTCCGAGAGCGGGCTTTTGGGTAGGGAAATGGGCAGCTTTACTAGGGAAACAGCAGGAATCTCAAACTGCTTATGAGTATGTGATTAGCAACTTTGCCTACTCTTACTATGCATGGCGAGCAGCAACGATGCTGGGGCTAAATGTTGGCAACTTTGACAACGTGCGCGTCATGAACCCGGAAGTAATCACACCCCAGCGTCCATTACCGCCTGCTGGTTCTGAAACTTTCAAAGAATTATATCTGCTGGGTCAAGACCGCGATGCCTGGTTACAATGGGAAACAGAATTTCAGAACAAAATTCAGCCAACGGTAGCAGAGCAATTTACTGAAGGGTTGATGCGGCAGGCTAAGGGAGAAAATATCGTCGGAATTGACAAAATTTCTAAATTGGAAGATCGGGAAACACCAGCTGAACTTGCCCAATATCAGACTCTGAGCAAACAAATCACCTACTGGCAAGCCCGTTATCCATTTCCTTATCTCCGGGAGATTGAAAAGTGGTCTACTGAGCGTAAACTCAATCCCCTGTTAGTCACTGCTTTAATGCGTCAAGAGTCACGGTTTGAGCCAAAAATCAAGTCCGTTGCGAACGCTACTGGTTTAATGCAGCTGTTGCCGAGTACAGCTAAATGGATTGCGCCACAAATTAAGGTGGATATCAAAACCATAGACTTAGAAAATCCCAACGATAACATCATGCTGGGTACATGGTATTTGGATCATACCCATCAGCAATATAACAATAACTCCTTGCTGGCGATCGCCAGTTACAATGCTGGCCCCGGCAATGTCTCTAAATGGCTGCAAACTCAAACTACAAAAGATCCAGATGAGTTTGTTGAAGAAATTCCCTTTGATGAAACCAAAAATTATGTGCGGCAAGTATTTGGCAACTATTGGAATTATCTGAGGCTTTACAACCCTGAGATTTCTAGCATCGTCGCAAAGTATTCGACTACACACCCAAAACTACCGCCGCAATAATTTTGCTGTTAATCAGGAGGTAGGGAGCAGGGGATTTGAAATATGCGTTATCCAAAATCCTTGTAGAGACGTAGCAGTGCTACGTCTCTACATTCTTTTTTACTCCTATGTCTATTAAACCTCTTGCATAAATCAAAAATAAGAACCCCACCCCGCCAAAGCTACGCTTTGTCTCCCCTCCCCGCTTGCGGGGAGGGGTTGGGGGTGGGGTGTTAGGGACTTTTGCAAGAAAGTCTATTCAATACGGTTCGGTTAAGGCAAGAGACGCGATTTATCGCGTCTTTGCGATTAGTGGCGTGTCATCAAAAACCTTATCTAACCGTATTGTATGTCTATTGGGCAGTGTTTAACCGGACATGATATAACCAAGTACTAACCCTTTCAAGGTTAATAACCTAGTACTTACGCACTGTAGAAATGCATCGTGATCCCAATTAACGATGTTGACGAAGTTTTCAGGCTTTTCTTAATTATGCTGCGATGCCTACGGCGGTAAACTACGTAAATAGACCATGCTGTAGGGACACAGCAATGCTGTTACCGAAAGATATGGTTTTTAACCTTGATTCATATTTGGTATTTCTTGTCAATGCGATTTGTTGTCAGTCCCTAATACCAATTTGAAAAATGATGGCGACAGATGAATTCGCACCAAGACGATTCCCAATCCAAAATCCCAAATGGTATAAGCCTGAAGAATGAAAGCACCATTACCTGATAACGAAATACAGCGAATCGAATCTCTTTTGCAGTATAAGATCCTCGATACTCGTTCGGAAGCTGCCTTTGACGACCTCACCCATTTAGCCTCATATATTTGTGGAACTCCGATTGCCTTAATCAGTTTAATTGATAGCGATCGCCAGTGGTTCAAGTCAAAAGTTGGAATGGAAGCCCTACAAACACCCCGAAATGTCGCATTCTGCGCCCATGCTATTATGCAACCTGAAGTTTTTATTGTGCCTGATGCCACAAAAGACGAAAGGTTCGCTACAAACCCGCTAGTCACATCTGACCCGAATGTTCGGTTTTATGCTGGTGTACCCCTGATTAACCCTGAAGGATATGCACTAGGAACACTTTGTGTAATTGACCATGTACCAAGAAACCTCTCTGCCAAACAAGTTGAAGCATTACGAATTCTAGGTAGCCAGGTAATCAAGCAATTAGAAATGCGGCGCAACTTAGGAAGTTTGGTATTGGGAAGTGATACACGCAAACAGACGCAGAAGGGACGCAAACAATTTTTTAAAAGAGTAGCCGTAGGGTTTGGGTTGGCGTTGGCAATTTTAGTCCTGATTTGCGCGTTCTTCTATCAGACTACGGGAGTGTTGATTAATACTAGTGAAAAGTTGAACAACACCCAACTGACAATCAATAGCTTGCAAGAACTGCTGTCTAATATCAAGGATGCTGAAACCGGACAACGCGGTTATATACTCACTAGACAGGATGCGTATCTAAAATCATATCAGACAGCAATTACCAAACTTGTTCCCGAAATTAAACAGCTAAGAAAATTAACAGCAGATGATCCTAAGCAACTGAGTCAAATCAACACCCTTGAACCCCTGATTGCAGTAAAACTTACCGAACTGAAAAAGACTATCGACTTGCGCCAGAATTTAGGATTAGATGCTGCATTGGAGGTAATAAATACAAATCAGGGAAATAACTTAATGAGTGATATCCGCAATATCATTCGTGAGATGGAAAACAAAGAGACGGAAGAACTTCAGCAGCAGTTAAAAATCACAAAAACTAGTGTCGGCAATACTCTTTTGACACTTGCGATCGCTATTTGTCTAAGTTTTCTGATTCTGGCTATACTCTACTACTTGATTTATCGTCAGGGAAAACAGCGTAAATTAACAGAGGAGACACTGAGCAAAGAACGCAACTTTATCTCAGCAGTCCTTGATACAGCCAGCACTTTGGTAATAGTTCTTGACACACAAGGGCAAATCGTCCGCTTCAATCAAGCTTGTGAAAAAACAACTGGTTACTCATTTGATCAGGTGAGAGGAAGGCATTTCTGGAATTTGTTTCTACTTCCAGAAGATATCGAGCCGATTAAAGCAGTTTTTCAGCAGTTACGATCTGGTGAAGCGCTCAAAGAATACCAAAACTATTGGGTAGCTAAAGATGGCAGTCGGCGGCTGATTGCCTGGGCTAACACTATTTTGCAAGACGATGAGGGCGACGTTGAATATATTATTGGCACAGGTATTGACATCAGCGATGTCTACGACGAACTTCGCTTACGCAAACGAGCTGAAGAGCATCTCAAAGCAGAGTATTCTACAACGCGCGTCTTAGCAGATTCAACTACAATCAACGAAGCCATGCCCCAAATCCTCCAAGGAATCTGCGAAAGTTTGGGATGGGATTTAAGTGAATTTTGGATAGTAGATCAACGAGCAAATCTACTAAGTCTGCTAAATGTATGGTATAAAATATCCTACAAGATGCAAGAATTTGACATCCTAAGTCGGCAGACGACGTTTGCACCAGGAATTGGGCTGCCTGGTGGTGTCTGGGCTAGTGCTGAACCTGTTTGGATCGCTGATGTCGTTAAAGATCAGAATTTCATCCGCTCTCAAATCGCTGCCCAAGCAGAACTGCACGGAGCTTTCGGTTTTCCGATCCGTAGTGGTAAAAAAATCTTCGGTGTAATTACCTGCTTTAGCCATCAGATCGAGCAACCTGACCCAGATTTAGCAAAAGTGATGAATTCTATTGGTGAGCAAGTAGGGCAGTTTATTGAGCGCAAGCAGGCAGAAGAAGAACTGCAACGCCAAAACTTGCGATCGCAACTATTTACTGAAATCACCCTGAAGATTCGTCAGTCTTTGCAAATCAAAGAAATTCTCCAAATCACTGTTACGGAGGTACAAAAAATTCTCCATAGCGATCGAGTTTTAATTTATCAACCTTTGGCAGATGGATCTGAAGCCACCGTGGTGGAGGCAGTAATTTCTGGCTGGCTGGCAATCAAAGATAAAAAGCTCACCGATGCTTACTTTCAAACCGAATACATACAGCAGTACCATCTACAGCAGCACCGTCAAAGAGGGTCTTTGGCGCTGGCTGAATTCGATATAGTTGAAGCCCAAAAAAGCCAAATGGAATTGCTGCAACAATTTGGCGTCAAGTCCGATTTGGTCATACCCCTTCTTGTCAAAGAAGAACTCTGCGGTTTGCTGATTGTCCATCAGTGTGGCAGTTCCCGCCACTGGTCTAGCTTTGAAACTCATCTTTTACGGCAAATAGCTGACCAAGTAGGTATTGCCTTAGCCCAAGCCCAAATGTTAAACGCGGAAACTCAACAGCGACGAGAACTCGAAATTGCCCGTCAGCAAGCGGAATTAGCTTCTAAAACCAAAAGTGCGTTTTTGGCGAACATGAGCCATGAAATTCGGACTCCGATGAATGCTGTGTTGGGGATGACAGGCTTAATGTTAGAAACTCCCCTAAACTCGGAGCAACGGGATTTTATCGAAACAATTCGCATTAGCGGAGACGCTCTGTTAAGTCTGATCAACGAAATTTTGGATCTGTCCAAACTTGAGGCTGGGGAAATGGCACTAGAAACTCTAGATTTTGACTTATCTATTTGTGTAGAAGAGGTGTTGGAATTATTGGCTCCCTTAGCTCATAATAAGGGATTAGAAATTGCAGCGTTGATCTATGATAATGTCCCCACCCACCTTCAAGGCGATCCTGGTCGCCTGCGGCAAATTATCATGAATCTGATCAGCAATGCGATCAAGTTCACCAGCAATGGAGAGGTAGTATTACGAGTAGAATTGCGATCGCTTTCCTCTACTACAGCCAGCATTTATTTTGCCGTCACAGATACTGGTGTTGGCATTACCCCTGAAGATCAATGCAAACTCTTTAGACCATTTACCCAAGTAGATGCTTCCACCACCCGCAAATATGGCGGCACAGGTTTGGGATTAGCCATCTGCAAGCAACTGGTGAGCTTGATGGCAGGAGAAATTGGCGTAGAGAGTCGGTTGGGGAAAGGATCTAAGTTTTGGTTTGAAGTAATTCTTGCCAAGCAACTTAACCCTATTTCCTCAGAAGGCGAACCCGAACTTTTGCTCAATCGCCGCTTGTTAATAGTCGATGATAATGCTACTAATCGCAAAATCATCCACTATCAAGCTACCCGTTGGGGAATGCTGGTGGATCAGGCTGCTTCGGCTACGACTGCCCTCAAAGCTATTCAGGAGGCTGCCAAGCAAAAAAATTTCTATGACGTTGCTGTGATTAATATGCAGATGCCAGAAATAGATGGCATTACTTTGGGAGAACAAATTAAGACAAATTCAGCGATCGCTGGGCTGCCTTTGATTATACTTACTCCTACTAATCAACGGGATGGAATCCAACGGGCGCTAAAAATAGGATTTGCGGCTTATTTGGTCAAACCTGTTAAGCCGTCTCGACTCCTCGATACCATCATGACTATTTTAGGAATGAAGCCGGAACAAGAGGAGTCAGGAGTCAGAATACATTCCTCAGAATACATTCCTCAGGAGTTAAAACTGAAAAATTACGGAAATAACAGCAACTATCTTTCTCCTAGCTGCCCGTTCCTGGCTCCTGACTCCCCCAGACTTAGAATTCTCGTAGCTGAAGATAATTTGGTGAATCAGAAAGTTGCCTTAAAGCAACTCCAAAGCCTGGGTTATAGCGCTGATGTCGCTGGTAATGGCAAAGAAGTTTTGCAGTTATTAAAAAAAATTCCCTACGATTTAATTCTGATGGATTCCCAAATGCCAGTTCTCGACGGTTTAGAAACCACAAAAGAAATTCATCGTTGGCAAGAAAGCAGCTTTGTCAGTGGTCATCGTCCTGTAGTAATTGCGATGACAGCTAATGCCATGAAAGAAGACCAACAAATGTGTCTAGATGCCGGAATGGACGACTATTTGAGCAAGCCAGTAATCAAAGAAAAATTGGGGGCGGCGCTAGAGCATTGGAGAAGTGTGATATTCACGGCAAAACAAGCAGCAGCCTTAGAGTCAGATGCAGGTTTAGTTAACCTCCAAATTGATTGGGAACGTTTGCATCAACTCTCAGAAAACAACCCAGAATTTGAATTGGAACTACTGCAAATGTTTGTTGAAGATATTCAACCGCGTCTAGAGGTAATTAAAATAGCGATCGCTGCTCATGACTTTCAGGAACTAGCGCTCCAAGCCCATCAAATTAAAGGCGCTAGTGCCAACATGGGGGCTACAACCATGCATCTGGCCGCAGAAAAACTAGAAGAATTCGCTCGCAAGCAAGAGCGTCGAGGTACTACTAACTTCATCTCAGAATTAGAAGAGTTTGTTAAACGCATCCAAGAATTTTTAATCAATAATTCTAACTCATAACTCCTCTTTAATAATATTTCCTAATAAATAAACAGCAACGATTATCTCGTGTCGGCTCATAAGTCAACTTGTCGGCAATCGCGGACATGATTTTTAAACCACGACCACGCTTTTGCTCATTCTCCTCAAATTCACATGTTTGCCGCAATTTATGCTCTAAGTCAAAGGGTTCACCTTGAGACCAGATACGAATTTCTATGTATTCATCTAACCGCAGAGCTTCTATTTCAATAGGAGTTTCAATGGGTAAATTCCTATGGGCATGTTCAACAATGTTAGTAAAGCCTTCCATCAAAAGCGTTTGACATTGCCACCAAATTTGTTGATCGGGAATAGCTGGTTCATTCATCTGCTCGAACCAAGACAACACTTGAGGCGATGCTGTCAGGTCTGTGTTGACTTTTAGATAAATTTTATTTTTCACTTTTTAACCAAGAAAATACTTTTAAATCATCGGATTCGGTAATTAATTTATTTAATTTGAGTATTTTCACTATACATTAAAAATTAAATTGCATATAAGTTAAATTAAAGCAACTATTTACTGCTCATTTTACTTAGGAAAATTTAATTTATGTTTAAAATTCTGGTTATTGATGATGACCCTATAGTGCGAACAGTACTGAAAAGAACACTCGAAAAGCAGGGTTATGATACCAGTGTAGCCAGCAATGGCGAGTCAGGAATTACACAAGCACAATTACTACATCCAGCTCTGATTATCTGTGACTGGATGATGCCCCAGCTAGATGGACTAGAAGTGTGTCGTCGAATTAGAGCAGATCCAGAGTTGGCAACTACTTTTTTTATTTTATTGACGGCTAGGGGAGCAGCTCCAGGAGATGAGGAAGATAGAGTTAAGGGACTTGACGCTGGAGCAGACGAGTTTATCTCTAAACCAATAGAGATGAATGAATTGAAAGCACGGGTAAGAGCAGGATTAAGGTTACATCAGCTGAATCGGGATTTACAAAGTCAAAAAGAAGCTTTGGAGACACTCAATCAGGATTTACAAAACCAAAAGCAAATTTTGGAGGCAGAATTAGCTGAGGCGGCTGATTATGTGCGATCGCTTTTACCTTCACCGCTTGTTGGAGCAGTAACTACAGAAAATTTGTTTATTCCCTCAGCACAGCTAGGGGGCGATTGCTTCGATCATCATTGGATTGACGAGGATAATTTAGCAATTTATTTGTTAGATGTATCAGGACATGGGGTGGGTTCAGCCCTCCTATCTGTATCTGTGCTGAATATTTTGCGATCGCAATCTCTACCGAACACTAACTTTTGTCAACCAAGTGAAGTCCTGAAAGCCCTGAATCACGCCTTCCAAATGAGCAAGCACGGTGATAAATACTTCACAATCTGGTATGGAGTTTATCACCGCCTTAAACGTCAACTCATTTATGGCAACGCCGGACATCCACCAGCTTTACTATTATCTAATACCTCTACAACAAACATCCAAGTTAAACAGCTAAGTTCTTTAGACCTACCAATTGGCTTTTTACCTGATGTCCAATTTGAGGATACTGTTTTTGATATCGAACAAAATAGCACTTTATATATCTTTAGTGATGGTGCTTATGAAATTAATCAGTCAGATGGGAGAATTTGGGGTATTGATGCTTTCATTGACTTACTAACCGAATATAGCCAGAAAGATACCTGTAACCTAAATCAACTATTAGCGAACATTCTTACCTTAAATGCTCAAGATAATCTTGATGATGATTTATCTTTGGTAAAAGTTAACTTTGGTTAGTCTAGTCAAATGTGCATATTGAATTTTGTCTTTTCTAGCAGCTTACTGTGTTGTCCATACTTGGCGCTTGAATTCATCCTGGTCAGCAAATGTTTGAAAAATTCTATCCATTTTAGTCAGTTCAAATAACATCCTGACTTGGGCGCTGATCGAACAGACAAAAAATTTACCATTAGCAGTTCGTACCATTTGCATTGCTGCTACTAAAGCACCTAAACCAGAGCTATCAATAAAGCTTACTTCTTTAAGATCAAGTAACAAAACATTGACTCCATTGGACACAATGTTGCTAACTTCACGACGTAGTTCATTACCTCTGATACCATCTAAGTTACCAGATAATTCTAGTACTGTTACGCTCATTTTCATGGGTTTATTGTCCTATCTTTTGCTTAAAAACTATATATTTATATATTGGCATTACCTAATGCAAACGGCAATAGATATAGCAATTCCCAGAGTGTACTAGAAGGATAACCCCCGGTAGAATTGTTAAACAAAAAATCGATACCTTCAATCCTCAACAACCAAAAATTCTGGAAGATCGATTCAAAAGTTACGATCTTTCTGCTTAAGGGTTCTTAAATTCTCGCAGGGCTATTTGGGCAAGGAGATTTTGTTGTTATGCTTAAATTATGAGAGCAAGTAGCTAAATTTAGATTGGCGGTTTGTAACGTGGATGTTCTAGTTGAGTCAACAAGAGGCTTTGAAAAGGATCTTGCTAAGTTAAGCGAAGATGAGAAAGCAACGGCGATTCAAAAAATTAACGATTGCGCTAGCCTTTTCCCAACTCAAAAAGCTGATGTTTATCGTAAGTTGCGTCGTCTTCCTCTACTGTCATATCTTAATGGTTACGAATCTTCGTTGTATACGCTACGGGTTTCTCAAAAGCTAAGGGTGATTTTGGCAGTTGACGAAGATCCAATCTTTGGACAGGTTATTTTTACTCTTTTTCGAGTAGTCAAACGCGATGACCTCGATAAAGCATATAAAGGTGTAGCAGAATCTTTGTATCAAGAGCTAGTCCATGATAATCAAGAAATTGCCCAGATCCCGTAAGCTTGTTTATGGCGCAAACCCTTACTCTCTGTGATGAATACGGCATTATTTACGAGGCTATGAAGATTTTGCCAGATGACGAGTTAAAGATTTGTTTTTTTGAAGCATTGGCAGAACTTGAAGATAACGAGTGTCACAGAACAAGAAAATTTCCCAAAACGAGACTGCACAAAGTAAAAGGTGTGAAGCAAGCAATTTATCGTGCTGATATCGATAAAGTGTCAGCCTGGCGTATCCACGTTCAATACATTAGTAGGCAAATTCATCTCAAGGATATTATTGAAGGGCAAAGGCACGATGATGTAATTGAGGTGATTAAATCTAAGAAGGGACGTTACGAGTAATTCTCAAGCGTATTTACCACCGCACGCTAACAAGTCGCTGCACTAGACGGTTATGAGTTGAGGCACATCGCAATATTTTAGTGTGTGGAATTGCTGACAGAAGAACTTTTACAATCTCTGTCCTGCGTAAATCGATCGCACTTCGCCGTTACGCCGGATAACAGCTTCGCCATTACTAACATCTACTAGTGTCCAACCGCTTGAGCCGATACTTTCACCCATATTAACGCGGCGAGTCACGCCATCGATTTTAAACAAAGCGGCAGATTTGTTGCCCAACTCTAGCAATCCTTCTAAGGTATCACTAGGAGCCTGAGCGATCGCGATCGCAGTTGCCGGATATACTAGTTCCTGGGTAATAGTTGGTTCTGATGGTGCCAGTGCTGCACGTAATGGAACTACTGGTAATGCAGGCAGTGGCTTGGGTGTTTGCCGCACGGTAATCGATGCAGTTTTCCCAGCCACAGGTTTAAGTTGGGCTTGTACAGCCGCAGCAAAGTTGGCGGTTACAGGCTTGGCAGCTTGTTGCACTCTATTCAGGGCACTTGTTACAACATTCGGTTGATATCCCTTTAACGCACTGGCAAGTTGTGGTAAAAGTGTGGGACTACCAGGAATCGCCGGGAACGCGTAATGCATTGGCGAGGGCGCTTGATAAACGGGAACATAGATGCGCTCAACAACACTTCCAGAACGGTTCGGGGCTGCTGGAAATGCTGGTAGATTAGCAGTTGTTTGCTCGTTACCAAGGGCTATTTGGTTAGTATTTGCCCGACTGGAGAATTCTGGTTTTCGATTGCCTTTTGTTTCTTGCTTGTCTATAACTGTCAGCGCTCCGAGCATATAGTCAACTAACTCTGCCTCAATTTCTATTTTTGCAGGCAACTGTGACTGCGATTGCGGTATTAAAAGAATTGATTCAGGCAATTTGGTATTTAAAAGATATATGACTCCAGACTGCACCAGGTAGATAATACCAGGGATCGCCACGCCTAAAGTTGTTCCCACAATCAGCAGTTTGCCCAAAGTACGACTACTTTTCTGACGCTTTCTACTAACTGGTTTAACGGTACTCAATTGCTTGTGGTTATCTTGAGCAACTGACTGTAGTGTTTGCTTTGGTGTGGGTATCGTAAATGTTTGCAGAGGCATATATTCTGGAGGCGACTGGGGTTGAGGTTGGGGAGAAACCCCAGCAACAGATTGCGATTTGTTCTGATTACTGCGCTTAACAGTTTGAGAAGGGAGATTACCACTAAAATCCAGAATGTAGTCGATATCGGCAAAGAGTTCATCCATTAATCCATCAGCATAGTTTTCTATCGACCAAGGCTCGTTGGCGATTAAGTCTTCTGATGGTTCCGGTACTATAAAACGCGGACGGGTGCTGGCTTCTTGTAACATAGATGTTCTATCTTTGTTGCGAGGACGGAGAAACGCCGCCCCTACTGCCTGAAAATTAGGATTAACGCATCGGTGCGACTTATTCTTGAAACCCCGATTCTATTCCTCTGTCCCTGTGGGAGAGAGGCTTTGATTCTTGCTCCCCTTACCTTGTAGGGTTGGGGTTGGGGGTTAGGTTTGAGAGAAAGTTGCACACAGCGTAAATTATTAATCCAACATCCAATCCCCCGTCCGATTGAGACGAGTTGATTGAGCGTTGGTATTAAACTCAACTTTCATCTGGAAATTGTTGATGATGGCAGTACTAAGATTTATGTCATCTATCATACCAATCTCCCTCCCTACTACTATACTCAGTCTTTATCAACTTTGTGTGAAGCTAACGCTGGAAACTCCGCCCGGCTCTTGGTTCTACCCAATTCTAAATATAATAATAAGGCGTTAATATCTGCTGGGTTTACACCACCGATACGTGCCGCTTGACCAAGAGTGAGTGGTTTTACGTGAGTTAGCTTTTCCCGTGCTTCTTTGGAAAGAGTATCAATTGTTGTGTAGTCCAAATTCCCAGGTAACTGGCGGTGTCCTTGGCGGGCAATTTGGTCAATCTGATTTTGTTGTCTAGCGAGATAGCCAGAATATTTAATGTCAATTTCTGCACCTTCTTTCTCGGCGCGGTTCAGGTTGGGGTTTCCCAGTCCGAACCTGTCGAGATCAACGTAATGGAATCCCGGACGGCGCAGTAATTCATTCAGGGTAATTGAACCTTTAATTAATTGCTGCGTATCAGATGCGATCGCTATGCCAATTTGATCATATTCTTTGACGCGTGTAACTTGCAATCTTTGTTTTTCTGTGGTAATATTTGCCTGTTTTTCGGTAAATAGATCCCAACGGCGATCGTCAATTAAACCAATTTCCCGTCCCAAGGGTGTCAGGCGTTGGTCGGCATTGTCAGAACGCAACAGCAATCGATACTCAGACCTACTGGTAAGCATCCGGTAAGGTTCCCGCAAGTCTTTTGTACACAGGTCATCAACTAGCGTCCCAATGTAACTTTGTTCGCGGGCAAAGACAATCATTTCTTGAGAGCGAACAAATCGAGCTGCGTTAATTCCCGCCACCAGCCCTTGAGCTGCGGCTTCTTCATAACCTGTCGTGCCGTTAATCTGCCCAGCACAAAACAGCCCCGCAATCTTCTTAGTCATCAGTGTGGGGTAACACTGAGTTGCTGGTAAATAGTCATATTCCACAGCATACGCCGGACGCAGCATCACACATTTTTCCAAGCCGGGGAGAGTCCGCAACATATGCAGTTGCAAATTTTCTGGTAAACCTGTAGAAAACCCTTGAATATACAGTTCGGGTATATCTCTTCCTTCCGGTTCAATAAAAATTTGATGGCTTTCCTTATCGGCAAAGCGGACAATCTTATCTTCAATACTGGGACAATAACGCGGCCCTTTGGCTTCCACCCAACCGCCATAGACGGGCGAAAGGTGCAAATTATCCTGAACTAGGCGATGGGTTTCGGCGGTTGTGCGCGTAATGTAGCAAGGCATCTGTTCCCGTTCTACCCACACATCTGGGTCAAAGCTAAACCAGCGCACATCTTCATCCCCTGGCTGGATTAGCATTTTACTATAATCTACCGATCGCTTATCTACCCGTGCTGGAGTTCCAGTTTTTAGCCTTCCGGTTTCAAATCCCAGGCGATTTAGGGTTTGTGTCAATCCCTCAGCTGCAAATTCCCCAGCGCGTCCGGCTGGCATTGATTTGTTACCAACCCAAATTTTGCCACCCAAAAAGGTGCCAGTTGTCAAGATAACTGCTTTACATTGGAACCCGACACCAAAATAAGTTTCAACACCAATGACTTCACCGTTAGCACCCAGCACCAAATCTATTGCCATGCTTTCGCGGATTGTCAAGTTTTCTTGATTCTCAACAATATTTTTCATCACTGCGGCATATTCGCGCTTGTCCGTCTGGGCGCGTAATGCCCAAACAGCAGGCCCCCGTGAAGAGTTGAGGATACGTTTTTGCAAGTAGGTGCGGTCTGCTACTTTACCAATTTCGCCGCCGAGTGCATCTACCTCATGAGTCAACTGAGATTTGGCCGGGCCACCCACTGCTGGGTTGCAAGGTTGCCAAGCGATTTTATCCAAGTTGAGCGTCAATAGCAAGGTACGACAACCGAGGCGGGCAGAGGCAAGAGCTGCTTCGCAACCGGAGTGACCTGCACCGACGACTATGACATCAAAAGCGTCTTGGAATTCAACGGAATTGTGCATGGTCATACTTACAGGATCGGCTAGCTTAGAGTTCTTTTCAATTTTAACTGTTCCAGTGGTTTCCTGGAGGTATCTTTCTGATAATAAAGTTATCAAATTTACTAATACTCAATTAGAGACAAGTTTCTTTTTTTAACTGGAGTAATAAGTAAAAAATATGATCTTTTTTAAGAAGTGTGGCAATGTTCAGGTTCATTCATCACAGCTATTTTACATATGGTTAGCCATCAACATAAATGGATTTATTACGGATATATATTAGATATTGCAGAAGTTATATAGAACCATATCTAGCAGTTAGTAATTGCATGAAGTACCTTAGATTAAAACCTCACCCCCAACCCCTCTCCGTGAGTTCGGAGAGGGGAGATAAAGCATAGTTTTATTGGTGTGAAGTTAAGCTGTACTTCATTCTTATTAAGAAAAGCTATATTTATCTCGTTCCCATGCTCTGCATGGGAATGCCTGATTAGAGGCTCTGCCTCCAGTCATAAATTGAGTCAGAGACTCAATGAATGCATTCCCAGGCGGAACCTGGGAACGAGTAATGAGTAAACGTCACCCCCAACCCTTCTCCTTATTTCTTTCTTCTCTCAGCGTTCTCTGCGCCTCTGCGGTTCGTTAAAAAATTGACTTTTACAAAAGATTTTAGCCTTAGCTAAACCGGATTGACTTTTATCCTTGAATCAATTAGTCAACTATTTAAAAATGAAACTCACCATCAGAAAGAAAAGAAATATTACTAGAATTATCAAAAAGTTAACTTTTCTCAGTATAGTTATCTTGATTATTTTTACATTAGTAGCTAGTAATGAGATTACCCACAACCAGTTGAGTAGAACTGGTCAACCATTAAACGGATGCTTAACTACTGATTTATTACCTTGTAGAGATACTTCTCACGAGGCAATATTACAACCATTTATTCCCAACCCAGAATTAAATAAACAACAGCGTTTTTTATCTGCGATCGCTAGGAAGTTACCCACGATTCCCCAGCCTGGTACTTATGAATATATTTTGCTGCGGGCGTATGGCGCAGTCTTTGTAAATCAAGATGTCGGAATTAAACTACCGCCAAAAGATATCTTTGCAAATGAACAAGAAACCCAAGAGTTTCAAGCTACTTTAACAATGGGTCATGTTGATGGCACTAACGACTGTTACTTACAAAAATCGGCGGCTGATGCTTTAAACAAAGCGCGAATCCAACAAAAGATTCCGCTAAAATCTGGTTATGGTTCTGGTGATTGTACTCGCACTTTCAACACGAATTTAAAATTTTGGCACAAATATGCTAACGATAGAATTTTAGCAAAAGTTCAACATGGCCAAGAAACAAAAATCCTCGGTTTGGTTGCACCTCCTGGAACTTCACAACATCTCTGGGGATTAGCAATTGATTTACACGTATCTAATAAAGAACAGATAAAAGCTCTGAATCAAAATAGTTGGTTTCAAACTGTAGAAAACGATGCTCCACATTGGACTTATGTAGGTTTATCTGAAGATAATTTACTTCTGTTTGGTTTTAACAAACAAGTTGTCCGGGGCATTACTTATTGGATTACCCCACTTTAATTGTTAGATAGCATCAAAACTTGGGAATACTAACCTAAAATATGTATTGTCAAGAGTTTAGCTATGCCAAACGAAGCTGTTAACCAGGAGCAAACCTTTCTAATCGATTTATTAAGAGCTACTTATCAAAATCAGGAAATATATCCAATTCTGCAACATAACTTAAGCAAACTCAATGATAACTTAGCTTTAATGTTGCGAAAATGGATAAGCGATCGCTTTGCTCAAGAACCCGCCAATGCGATTAATATAGCTAGAGTCCTTGTAAAACTGAGTAGGATTATTCAAGAGTTTGAACAAGGGAACCGTGCGAGTAATTTAGAAATTGCCATTGCTGGTTATGAAACAGTTTTACAAGTATATACCCGTGAGGCTTTTCCCAAAGAATGGGATATCGTACAGCAAGCTTTGCTAACTGCTTATCAGCAACGCCAGCAAATTTTCTCCAGAAATATGGCGGAACTTCGGGAGCAGACTGTTCAAACCCAGAGTCAAATCAATATATTAACTGAAAAGTTACAGCAGGAATTAGAACAAGCAAGGCTGCAAATCAATGATTTAACAACAGTAATTACACAGTTAGGACAGAAAGAAGGAAATTCTGAATCAAAGACAGAGATCACATCTTTAATAGCTGAGTTTAAAGATTTAAAGCAGCGTCAGATTTGTGTAGAGCAGTTTACTACTACAGCTAATGTTTCACCTAAAACTGAGCAGTTCAACACAGCTATTTTCTATGATATTGAGAACTTAACAATGGGTAGAAGCAATCCTAACTTAAATTTTTCTTTGAAACAAATTCAAACAAATTTAGAAAAGACTGCCCTAGTTAATAAAATTGCTATCCAATGCGCTTATGCTGACTGGAGTGATTCTCGATTAAAGCTACTCAAGAATGAGATTCAAGAACTTGGCATTGAAGCAATTCAAATTTTTGATTATAGTCACAAACGGAATGCAGCAGACATGCAGCTAGCGATTGATGTTATGGAATTAGCTCAGAATCGTCCGACACTGCAAGTTTTTGTGATTGTATCAGGTGATGGTGCATTTGCCGCTTTAGCTAAAAAGCTCCATGAATATGGAAAGACTGTAATTGGATGTGCTTACGAAGGACAAATTAATCGTATTCTTAAATCTGTTTGCGATCGTTTTATACCTATACCTGCTCCCCATATTCAAATCCCCACACCCCCCCGCCTAGTTTGACACCTTTAAAAAGAGGTAAATGCTGAGAGGATGTTTAAAAAGTCGGGCGACTAGAAGTCGCGGCTACACGAGACTTTACCCACCTCCGTGGGTTAAAAATCCTTGATTTTCTCTTAGTCCACGGAGGTGGACTTCTTTACGAGACGCTACGCGTAGCTTGCTTCTCCGTTCGCGTAGCGTTCCGCAGGGAAGGAGTACGTTTGTGTAGTAGCTAATTCTATTTGCCCAATACTTTTTAAACATCCTCTGAAATAGAGCTATTAAACATAGGCGTGAAATTAAATATGCGTTACCCAGAACCCTTGTAGAGACGTAGCAGTGCTACGTCAAAACAATTCTTTTTCACGCCTATGTCTATTAGGATGCGTTAGGAGTTTAACCTAACGCACCGCCAGATAAAGTAGTGTGTGATTATGGAGTTACCTTTGAGGGTGTCGCCGTGGTTTTGCGGGTGCGTTTGCTTTTGCGAAGACCACCCGCCATTTCATATTCACTGCTGTCTGTGCCGTAAGTAAATGCAATTCCAATTAGCATTTTATCAGTGAGGTCAGTTAAAGTTTTTTCCAATTCATCCATATTGGTTTTAGAAGAGTCAATCACCGAAAGAGCAGTATTATAAGCATCAATTTTGATGCGTAATTGCTGGCTTATTTGGGTTATGTTTTGCACGTTGCGAGTCTCTCCAAAATCCATATCAGGATCAATTGCTCTGAGTCCAGCAAGTCTTAATTCTGCTTTTTCTAGAGCGCGGTATGTACGTTTTTGACGAGGCATATATAATATTCTTTTGATTGTCTTCTAGAGCTAGCTTGCCTTACTAAAGCTAGATTTTGGTTCAGTAGAATCCACACGAATTAGTAGCGAGTGTAATATTAACCTCAGCAATATTAACTAATAACACGATGTTAATAAGAAAAAAATCATGAGTTTAAGAAAAAAATCGTGATTTTAAGAAAAAAATCATGAGTTTAAGAAAAAAATCATGATTTTAAGAAAAAAATCATGAGTTTAAGAAAAAAATCGTGATTTTAAGAAGGAAAGCTTAGATATAAGACGCAATGAGTTGAAAAAGCTACACTAAAGTCTCTAAAATCGGAAATATTCAGATAAATCTCAATTTTTTAACTTAATTGCCATAATGCACAGCCAGACTACAAACTTAAAAAGCAAAATTTTTAATTTTTAATTAAAAAAACCTCAAGCTTCCATTGGCACTCAAATTATTAACGGGCATAAACTTCTACTCTACAAAAACGAAGGGCGGTACAGCGAAGCCTAACCCCTCTACACCCAAGCCTTGGAGATGTGCGATCGCATTTTAGGAGTTAGTCATCCCACTACACAATTCGTAAAAATCTAGCAACCCTACAACGCCAGTCTACTCCCCGTGCCATCTGCAAACGTTGCTTAGGTCAGTTATTCCAAATCTTAAGGGCGATATTAATTCGTAATTCGTAATTCGTAATTAAAAAACTAGGTGAGGGCGATTAAAATTGTAGAAAATAATTAGTTTATCAGTAAATAATATCGGGCAAATGCCTTGCACCATGCACAACGCGCACGACTTCAATACCTTCGCTGATATTCCGGTAGAGAATCAGATAGCGACCAACTGGAAAATACCTTAACCCTGGCGCAATATCAGGACGCGCTTGACCAAGTTCTGGGTTATCAGCTAGCATTTGACATTTTGTATCAATCTGGTTAAGCAATCTGTCAGCTGCTGTTGGATTATCAGCCGCAATGTAAATCCAGATTTCAATCAGGTCTTCTTCGGCTTTAGCAGTGCGGATAAAACGTCTCACAAATCATGCATCTTTTTGAGGAATTTGACCTAAACGCCTACGGGCTTCCTGTTTAATAGCTTCAATATCTTTATACTGCCCAGCACCACTGTCAATTCCTTCTTGCCAAAGACGGCGTAATTCATCAATATTTTGCAACTGCAACAGGCGTTTTTGTTTCCAGTCTTGTAGTGCTTCTCGGATAACTTCACTGCCACTAGCATATTCACCAGATTCCACCGCATCACGCACAAAAGCAGCTATTTCTGGTGTAAGAGCAACACTAATTTTCTCAACGTTAGGCATGACTGGGCATCCTTTTTACTCTAAAGTAGCAAAGATTCCTATTAAAAGTTAAGATTGCAATGTCTACGATGGTCACTGAGCTTTGTTGAAGTGTGGGCTACGCCGGAGCTATTCTACCGTTTTCCCTGCTGTGGCGAGTTGTTAAAAAATTAATTCGTAATTAAAACATTGGCTTTGCGCGTCACCGATAGCGCAGCGTTAGCGAGTCAGACGCTCCTGCGTCGCTAACGCTGCGCTATCGAGCGTCACAGCCTGTCGTAGACATCGCTTTTCTCTTATCAACACAAATGCGTAAGCGTAGCCCGTCGTAGCGATCGCTGTTGTCTAAAAAAATCCTTTTACCAGATAGTCTCGACAGAATACTGTGCAATTTTCTGGTCGATGGTCACAATTGGCAAATTCTCTACTTGACTTTGGGCAATCAGAATCCGGTCAAACCGATCTCGGTGAATGTTTGGCAAAGTGGCAACCTGTAGAGTGTGTGTCATTTGAATATCTAGACTCTGGAAGCGGTTCAGTGCTAGTCGGTTTGGAATATATTCTTCTACAGGTTCAGGTAAAGTTAGCTTACCCGATTTAGTCTTGATGACAATCTCCCAGACACTTGCCACGCTCAGAAATAAAAGATTACCTGAATCAGCAATTATACTGCGACTGGTGGAAGATAACTGAGGGTCATCTGTCACCCACCAAAGAAATGCATGGGTATCCAGTAAAACTCTCATCGCTAAACTAGATTAGAACTGTCAAAATCATTTAGGATATCTTCTGGTAAAGGCTCGTTAAAATCTGGTGCAATGATAACTTTACCTTTATCCAATCCTGGAATTCGAGGTGAGGCTGTATCTGTGACGACTAGGCGTGCAACTGGAATCCCTTTCTGTGCAATCACGACCTCTTCACCAAGTAATACCTGACTCAGCAATTCAGAAAACTTGGCAGTTACTTCAGAAACATTGACGGTGATAGTCATTTGCCCAAGTAATTGTTAATTCCTAATATTTCTTAGGATAACACTGGCTATAATTGCATTTTTCAGTCTTGTGGCGATGACGTGATTATTAAAATCTGGTGCAATAATAACTTTACCTTTATCCAATCCTGGAATTAGAGGTGAGGCGGTATTTTTGACACTCTGCGGTCTGTTCGCCCTTGGCGTCTCCCCTTGGGAGAAGACACGCAGATTCTTTAAGACTTGGCGTGATCCAGTTGGGGTACTTTACGATTGATCCATCTAGGAGCTAGAATTGTTACAATAATTTCAGATTAGATATTGAAACCTTGATCCAATCTGAAACCTTAGAACTATTAGAATGGCATCGCCTCTGCCAGCACCTTGCCACCTTTGCGGCAACTAAGCTGGGGGCTAGAGCTGCGCGTCATCTGAAAATACCCGATTCTCAGAGCCAAAGCGAACAGTTGTTAGAGCAAACCAAAGAAGTCTACCAACTGGAAACTCGCATGACCACAGGACTGTCATTTGAGGGAATTCAAGATATTGGCGATTCCTTAGAACGGGCAGAACGTAGCGGAGTTTTGACAGGAGATGAACTGTTAGCGATCGCCACCACCCTCGCTGGTGCCAGAAATTTGCGCCGTGTGATTGACAATCAGGAAGATTTGCCGATACTGACTGATTTGGTTGCCGATTTGCGGACTTATCCAGAACTAGAGCAAGAAATTCACCGTTGTATTGATGAACGCGCTCAGGTAACTGATCGCGCCAGTCAAAAACTCGGAGAAATTCGCACAGACTTGCGGCGATTACGCAGCCAAATTACTCAAAAGCTGCAAAATATCTTACAGGCAAAATCTGGGGCAGTTCAAGAACAACTGATTACCCAACGGAGCGATCGCTTTGTCATCCCCGTAAAAGCACCCCAAAAAGATGCAATCCCTGGTATTGTTCACGATACCTCTACTAGCGGTGCAACGCTGTACGTGGAACCGAATTCAGTAGTGCCTCTAGGCAACCAACTGCGACAGATCATCAGGAGAGAACAAGCCGAAGAGGAAACGGTTCGGCGCGTTTTAACAGAACTTGTAGCCGCAGTTAAACCAGATTTAGAGAGGTTGTTAGCGATCGCTACCACTTTGGATTTGGCAACCGCTAGATCACGATATAGTTACTGGCTAGGAGCGAATCCGCCGCGATTTATCCATCCTAAAGACAATGAAATCATTACCTTGCGGAACTTACGACATCCTCTGTTAGTGTGGCAACAACAGCACGAACAAGGGCAACCAGTAGTTCCTGTCAATTTATTAATAAGTCCGCAAATTCGGGTAGTGACAATTACCGGGCCAAATACTGGCGGTAAAACTGTAACCTTAAAAACTTTGGGGTTAGCAGCATTGATGGCGAAAGTCGGTTTATTTATCGCCGCCCGCGAACCAGTAGAAATACCTTGGTTTGATCAGGTGCTAGCAGATATTGGCGATGAACAATCCTTACAGCAAAGTTTATCCACATTCTCTGGACACATCCGCCGGATTAGTCGGATTTTAGAAGCTTTGGGGAGTGTGGGAGATGAGGGATCCAATGCCCCATACCCCACTCCCCACTCCCCACTCCCCACTCCCCACTCCCTAGTTTTACTCGATGAAGTCGGTGCAGGAACCGATCCAGTTGAAGGTAGCGCCTTAGCGATCGCCTTGTTGCAATATCTAGCCAACCATGCCCAGTTAACGATCGCCACGACTCACTTCGGGGAATTAAAAGCCCTGAAATACGAAGATGAGCGGTTTGAAAACGCCTCTGTAGAATTTGACGAAAGTACTCTCTCGCCTACTTACCGTCTGCTGTGGGGCATCCCCGGACGTTCTAACGCCTTAACTATTGCCCTGCGCTTGGGATTAAAACCAGAAGTGGTAGAACAGGCGAAAACTCAAGTGGGAGAAGCCACAGATGAAGTTAACCAGGTGATTGCTGGGTTAGAAGCGCAACGCCGCCGCCAGGAAACCAAAGCTGCGGAAGCCCAAAGTTTGTTGCAGCAAGCGGAACGTTTATACAAAGAAGTATCCGCAAAAGCCGCAAGTTTGGAGGAAAGGGAAAGCAGTTTGCGGGCTTCACAGGAAGTAGCAGTCCAACAAGCGATCGCTCAGGCAAAAAGTGAAATTGCCCAAGTTATCCGCCGCTTGCAAAAAGGTACGCCCACAGCCCAAGAAGCCCAGCAAGCAACCAATGCTTTGAATCAAATTGGCCAGCAATATCAGCCAGCAACGCCAGCAAAACCAAAAGCTGGATTTATGCCCAAAGTAGGCGATCGTGTCCGCGTTCCCAAACTCGGACAGATAGCAGATGTGATCACCGCCCCTGATGAAGATGGGGAGTTAAGCGTTCGCTTTGGGCTAATGAAGATGACTGTGAAGTTGGAAGACGTAGAATCTTTAGATGGTCAAAAACCAGAACCAGTTGTCAAACCCAAACCAGCCCCAGCAGTAGTAACGCCACCACCGCAAAGTGTCCCAGAAATTCGGACTTCCCAAAACACCATCGATTTGCGTGGTAAACGGGTGGCTGATGCCGAATACATTTTAGATAAAGCCATCTCCGAAGCTACAGGCCCACTCTGGATTATTCACGGGTACGGCACTGGTAAGCTGCGACAAGGAGTTCACGCCTTTTTGCAACAGCATCCCAGGGTGAACAACTACGAACCAGCAGAACAAGCAGATGGCGGCAGTGGTGTTACCGTTGCTCACATAAAAAAATAAAGTGGCAATTGCAATACACTCTGACCTCACTTCCATTCCTCTCTCCTTTTAGGAGAGAGGCTTTCGAGGCGGTTTCTACTTCAGGGATTTCCAAGAAATAAATTATCCATCTTGTGGGGTGGGCAGGAAAGGCCACCTTTGGCTACGAGGAGACAAATGCTTGTTTTTTCTTCAGGATTAAAGCTACACCTACAGCCAGGAAAATTCCACCCGCACCCTGATGTTCGGGAATAGAAGTAGAAGGTGGGGTAAATCCATACTTTGCCAAAATTTCTTGGCCTTTTTGTGACAGGATATATTCAGCTAATTTTTCACCATCAGGATCGGCGTTTTTCAGTGTAGCCAATCCATAATTAGCTTTCGTTGCTAAATAGTTGGGTAATTCTACTATTTGTAGATTCTCACCACCTTCTGTTGTTTGGGCAGTCTTCCCGCTAGTGTAATAAGCTAAAAAGATATCTGCCTGCTTTGTTTCTTCTAAAAAGTAGACTAAATTATTTTTGCCATTAGGAACTATAGGAGCATTAGGATTACCACCTACTAACTGCAAGGCTTTATCTTTCAAAATTTGAGAACTACCAGGTGTAACCTGATCGGCCTTGTCAAATATCTGCCACGCATAGTTCCCAGATGGATCTGCCACAGGCGTCGAAGTTCCCAACTTGATTTCGGGTTTTAGCAAAAAGTCCAACAAATTATCTGATGTGATACCAAGTCCTGATCTGACAACAGCAGTCATGCGGTTGCTAGCGAAGTTTACTACAGGTTCACTTAAACCTTCTTGAAACAATCTCTGAGGGTTCTCAATATCTGCGCTGGCAAAAACATCTGCGGATTTTCCGGTTTCGGAGAATTCTTGCTCTATAAATTCTCGTGTTAAACCAGACGGGCCAAATCGCGTTTCTACTGGAATCTCATATTTCTCCTTAAAAGATTCAGCTACTTCTGTGAGGCTATCGCGCAAACTACCAGCGCCATATAGCTTAACTGCAAATGCTTGAGTTGGCATCATCACACCGACAGCACAAGCTATCAGTGAAAAGGCAAAAAAATGCTTTTTCATAGTTTTTATATTATTGCGTTGCGATTACTACTGAGTGAATTATCTGTAACTCATGCTTAAGCATGGGTTTTGGTAAATGTCTAAACTATTACCTTTGCCCATCGATTTTATAAATCAGTTCTGATATGTGCGTGGTTTGCGGTTAGAGCCATACTACCAACCAAGTTGGATATAATCAAGTAGCCAACATCTTTAAATGCTGACTTGAGCAAATTTTCATGGAGGCATCAATCGTCCTGATGTTGCCCAGCCTATGCTGAAATAACAGGCTGCACACAAGCGAAACTGGGGTGGGATGATGGAAAGCAGCAAGAAGCGGCTTTAGCAAACAGGCAAAAGATTTGTATAGTAATTATGTATACATGAAGACCCAGTAATAAACATCAAGAAATTTCAAAATTTAAAACCGCAAACGAATTAGGAGGTATTGTACATAATTACTTAGCGATAATTAGCGGTTAACATTCAAAACAATAGTTTATTTATACTGTTGTACGGAGCTAGCAGCGAAAGTCGAGTAAACGTTAACTAGAATTGATAATTTTCTACTTTGTCAAAAATAAATTTTCATCTAGAGTAAGACAAAGATACCTGCTGTTTACCACATAAAAAAGCTAAATGAAGCCTCTGGCTCATAGCTATGGGAAACCAAGCTTGATTCTTAAGAGTCTGGTTTCAAAATGGGTAACAGCAACATCACCTATCAGCTTGATCACCTATGCTAAAAGTTATGCACTCGGCCGCCAACTCAGCCACTCCAAATTCCCAGTGGGAGGATTTAATCAAGCTTCCAGCCCCAAACACAGTTCAATGGGATAATATCAAAACCCAATTAGACTTGGTGCTGTTGGCGCTAGAAACCTTAACTGGCATTGGTTCAGAGGCTATGCTTTCGGCGGCAACTGATCTGAATTTAGAGTCAAGAGTGCCAGACCGCGTAGCTTTATGGCGACTGCGCCAATCAAATCCCCTACGCAAAGGTCAAGGAGGGCGAAAAAAGCTAGATGTCGAAGAAGCGCGATCGCTTGTTCTGATCACTTGCTACCTAGCCAAACAGCACCAGGAATTGATTCGCCGCGCTGTCGGACTGTTGGAACAAATGGCAGAAAATAACCGGGAACCTCATCAGGCTGCTTTACTTGGAGATTATATTGATGCTTTTTGCAACACCTACCAAGAGCGGATGGAAGAGGACGAGCAAATCTCAACGGATTTACTAACCAACCTGGCACTAAAACTGCTTGTAGATTTACTTTTTTATAGCGCTCCTGGTGGGCATCGCCGTCTCTGGCTAGCACTTATAGACCGTTCAACAAAATTTTAAATTAAAGAATTGAAATTCCTCAAGCAAAATTCACTCAAATTAAGTTTGCTAGGTCAGGAAACTCTTTTGATAGTCGTTAGCTCTTGGGCGATACACTATCAGCACTGCTTCCTCCTTGCACACCAGTTTGGATAACGGAAGGAACCTGACAAAATTCTGAGTGGAGGAATCCGCCGTTCCAACTTTTCTTTTTTTGCAAAATCCCCAATAGTCTTCCTCGCAGTTCCTGCCATGCCTCTATCAAATTCTGTCATTCGTTGCTACACACCCCCGACTTGCACGCTAGAAGTATTCGCGCAAAGCTCACCTCTGTCTCGTTGGATGGGGAAAACTGTTCTCAAGCACCTAAGCTTTGAGCTACGTTTTGATGATCCGCGACTACCAGAAGAAAACAGAGTTCCAATTCGGGGCGATCGCGAACAACTCGAAGCCTTATCCGATGCCGTCACCAGCTACGTACAACAATTTCTCCAACAGCCTCCAGAAAGCTTTTGGGCCACTTTCTCCAGTAACCAGGAGTCAAGCACAGCATTGGATGAACCGGGATTAAAGTCCTCAACAAAAATATTAAATTCCTTTAGTACCCAGATTCCTGGGGCAAATATCCACTTAGAACCAAACAGCTATTTAACTCACAACTTATTTCTCGGTTCTCTCGCCAACCACGCATCTGGCCCCGTAATTCAACTCACTCTGCTGCAACTATTTGATTTGGCAAGTGCTTTAGATGAATATTCGACTGATGTCATCGCACTTCCAACTCTTAACAGTACTTCGAGTCTCAGATTCCCTACTTGGGCGCCTGTTGCCGCAGTATTAGTATTAGGTGTAGGTTTATTACCAGTTACCTGGCAATATGCCAACAACATCAGGGAAAAGCAACAGCAGACAGCCAAAACAGCAGATCCAGCAGCCGTAAAGACTGCTTTAGAACCTTCACCTTCACTAAACTTCCCTACGCCTGAACCCGGACTCACCACTCCATCAGATAATTTGCTTGGTTCGACCCCTCCACTTCCCACATCCACTTTGCCCCAAGCACCTCTAGTAGTCCCTAGTTCCAGTTTCTCTACACCGCCAGCTGTACTTCCAAATAATGCACTGACAATACCTCCGGGGACGACTTCAACCCTTCGCACCAATGGAGCGATGCCTTCGGCGAGCTTCGCTAACGCACCATCCAGCAAAATCCCAGGCCAGGAAATTGCCATATTACCAAATCTGGCACAGAACCCTACAGCGTCAAGTCCCCAAACTGCTACTCTGCCTCTGCGGCGGAATTTACCACCGAGACTATCTTCTACCACAGGCAGCTTACCAACTAATATCTCACCAGTCCCCCCGTCTCTTGACACCATACCCAATAATAGTGGTGGCAATACTCTTACCGAACCCTCCACACTAAACTCACAACAGCAGCTAGAGGAAAGAATCAATTCCTTGGAGACACCTTCTCCTGGAGAGAAACCTACTTCAAAACTTCCCTCCTCTAGAACTGCGGATAATAATCCCTTTATCGATCAATTAGGGAACGGACGCAAAACCCCCACATCCACACAAGTGGCAACTAACAGCACATTATTTGATACACCTCAAGTAGCAGAAGCTAGAGAATATTTAATAAAGCGTTGGCAACCACCGACTGGACTAGCACAAACATTAGAGTACAGTTTGATAGTCAGTGTTGACGGTACAGTTGAACGAATTTTTCCCCTTAATAAGGCAGCAAGAGAATTTGTCGATAGCGCTGGGATGCCTGAACTTGGTAAACCTTTTGTTTCTGCCAATCCACGCGGACAAAATGTCAAAATTCGAGTTGTTCTCAGTCCTGATGGCAAGGTACAGACTTTTTCAGATGAATAAGTAAATTAATCTGTTTAATGCCACTTGTAAAACTGGTACAAACCTTGTACCAGTTTCTGTTTATGCCAATTGCTCTTAAGCTTGCCTTTTAGAGTCCAGTTACCAAACTGGTCTTACTATTGATACCAGTAAACCTACCAATCAATACAATCACTATTAACACCAATTCTCCAAAATTAAATTATAGATACAAGTCTAGAAAACCAGATGAAATCTGACGCTCTTAATTACGAATTACCTTAACGTCACAAAGAGCGAGTCAGACACTTTGCGAACGCTATCGAGCCTGATTACGAATTACGAATTGGTATAAATCACTCATATCAAAGTAGGAAATATGCAAACAATTGGTACTCAAAAAGACAGTCCAGCTTGGGTTATTCAAACTTGGGCAGCTTTTGTGATTTCTATTTCTATGACCACCTTCGGCGTTGTAAACTTACCTGTGGATGGCTGGGTGAAAGGCTTTATGGGTATGGGTTTGGCTTTTTCTATTGGCTCAACTTTTACTTTGGCAAAAACTACTAGAGACTTGCATGAAACTAGAAGATTAACTGCTAGGTTAGACGAGGCGAAAGTAGAAAAATTGCTTTCACAGCACGATCCTCTAAATTTCAAATGAAGGCAGCCATAACAATTTTAGATTTTGGATTGCCAATTTTGGATTAATCGGACTTAAACAAAAATCCCTTTCAGCAATATTAAACAATACTAGCTTTTACCATTTGATGTGATTTACACATCAGAAATTAACTAGTATGACGAAAAACAAAAGGACTGGATATACCAGTCCTTTGTTATATTTATTTAACGTTTTTATCTTAATAACGCGATTTTTTGGTCTTTAACTTTTGCTTTTTACGCCGACGTTGGCTAGCAACAACTGCATGTTCTACCGGATAACCCACTACAGGAATTACCTGATATTTGCGCTCTTGTTCTAACTTATTCAGTTCAGTGTAATCAAGCCAGTGAATGCAATCAACCGGACAAGTGTCAATTGCTTCTTGGATAATTTCTTCAGCATCCCCATCTTGCCGAACCACGCGCGATCGCCCGTAATCTGGTTCAATGTAAAAGGTGTTACGCGCAACGTGAGCGCAGTGCTTACAACCAATACAGGTGATTTCGTCAACATAAACACCATTTTGGCGAAGCACACCGCCCAATTCCGGTTCTAAACCAGAACGTTCTGGGGCATCCCGTAAAAAACCCCCTAATTCTGGTTCCAAACCCGAACGATTATCTTCTTGTTCTTCCGGCGACGGCAGAAAATCAGCCATTACGCACTCCAGCGTTGTACTACCAAGCGAATTGAACCATCTTCATTTTTTTGTTGTTCCGAGACTTGAAAACCAACACGAGCGGTTTCTTTCACAACTGTTTGATAAGCATAGCGCTGTGTTACCTGGCGCAAAAATCCGTCCACAGACAAGTCTTGCTGCCAATATTGCAAGTCAGCCACCAGTTCATATTCTTTGCCATTCCATCTAAAACCGATGTCGTAGCCATTTTCCTGCTCAATACTAACTTCCGCAGGATGGGTTTGACCGCGATAGCCACGTACTTCTCGTGGACCTGGTTTCCAGTCTACGCCCAATTCAGTCAAAGCATCTTTCAAAGAATCAAGGTTACGGATTTGAGTCTTAATTTGGCTAAAGTGTGACATGGTGGTTATGAATTAATAACACTAAACTACTGTGAAAACTTACCAATCGCTGTAAGTGGTGTGCGTATTCGCCACATTAGATTGCTGCACCTTAGCGGCGAAATATTCTGAGGTTGGCTCAAGATTAACTACTTGCCCCAGCTGTGCCTCTATTGCTGCTGTAACCTCAGCGCAAGAAGCACCCACAATGCCAGTGACTTTCTCTTGTACCCGACCATCTGGATAGATTATGAACTCTAATGTCTCCATGCTCTTGGCCAACCACGATAAGTACGCTTAAATAAATAGTACTGCCTTAGCAGAAGGATACAAATATACCCGTGGGAACATTTTTACTTAGATACAAACTTGCCATTTTTTAACTAATGTTCCATATTTCAACATATATATTTCATAATCTTTACAAAAATTATTAATTTTATCAGCATACACATCAGTATTTAGTTAGTCTCTCTTAACCTGATCGATTAGTCAAGGTAACTACTGAAAAAAGCCAAGTAAGCTGGAAAAGCCGTAAGAATAAGCATTAGAGGTAGTATAGCCAGCAAGACAATTCACAAAAATATAAAATCTATTGAAAAACTTCATCATTATTAAGTTTGCCCTATTCCTCCAAGGTTTCCCACAAGATAGTAGTTATCATCAACGGCGTACATCCTCTGGGTTCACCAGTAATAATCCGATCGCTAGCCTTATACTTATTGAACCCGGATTTCTCACAAAGGTTTAAACGATTAGCCCAAAACGCTTATGCCACTTAGACTTGAGATAAAATCCCCCGTTCACATACTGCTGTGATTCATGCAGTGTCTAAAACGCTCAAAATCTAAGCCTGATAAAGGTTTGGTCATAGCGATCGCACCGCTTGTGAGAAATGCGGGTTGAAGCGTCCATTTGGTGTAGCAAAATGTTATGCTGCTTGACTACGTAACAACCTCGAATCACCTTCTGCTGCAATTATCTTAAAACAAAAATCCATCTCAAGAAATAATTCCCAGTAATCTTTTCTGCACTGGGTAGCCAACCTTTTAATCACAATATCTTCAAGTTGAGTATTACGCTTACCTTTCCAAAGGTTATCAGCTAAGGCAACAAGTAACTCCTCAAGCGAGCATTCCATTGTTTGCCATTGCCCATGAGAACGGCAACATCGTGCAAGGTTTGGATTAATACCATTACTAATTAACAACTCTTCACCGTCGGCTTCGTGATTATTTCCTTTTGCAACAAGCTCATCTGGATGAAGAATCTTTCCTGCATCATGAAACGCAACACCAAGATGTACAAAGTCTCGATCAAATGGAACTCGTAATTGTTGCAGTTTTGTAATCAACAAATCAGTAGCTTCACCAACTAACATGACGTGGAGAATCAGCTTTGATGAAGCTCCCAAATGTTCAAGAAACTCCTAAGCATCTTCTATTGTTTGAAAGGTTCTAATCTGGCTACTCATTTAGCATTTCCATCTATGAACGTCGTCATTCCTAATGAAATACTAACCGCAACTCGGATGACTGAAGGCGAAATGAAGCAGGAAATTGCGGCGATCCTCTTTCAAAAAGAAAAGTTAACCCTTGCTCAAGCCAGCCGATTTGCAGGAATGAATCGTATAGCATTTCAGCATCTACTCGCAAGCCGTCAAATTTCAGTGCATTACGGTGTGGAGGATTTGGAACAAGATATAGAAAACTTGCGGGCGATGGGTAGACTGCGATCATTGTCAGTGATACTTCGCCCATCAATAACCTGGCCGCCATTAACCATCTTCATTTACTACAACAGCTTTACGGAACAGTCCTAATTCCTGAAGCTGTCTACCGAGAACTAACTGATAACTCCTCACTTTTAACTCCTAACTTTTAACTCCTAACTCCTCACTTTTTCTAAGCTGGTGGAATTTGTGGAGAGAAAATATCTGTGAAATTTTCCTCAAGCAGCGAATCTGATGTTTGCATGATAAATGGGAGTTCGGCTCCCACGAGTCCTCGTTGGATGCGTTCTAAAGTCTCACTAAAAACGACAAACAGAGGATATATGGTATTAGATCCTTCACTCAAAATATGGCTGTGGCGCAGAGGCATCAACCACTCATAATCATTGTCTAGCCAAACTTGGGTTTGTCGCCAACGTCCTAACAAATCAGAAAAATCTTCATGAGCACGATGAATAAAGACTAAAATTTCTGGTTCAGTTTTGATTTTCCACTCTGGGTCGCACATCAAAATTGCCAGATCACAGGGTAAGCAAATCGTTTGTGGGGCTATGGTAGCAGTGTTGCGAAGACGGACAATGGGCAAGGGTATAGTGATGACACTTTCATCTGGACGGCGCAAACTGGGAATCATCTCCAAGTATGGCCGATATTGCTTTAGTAAGGCGATCGCAGCTAGATGATTGCTGTACTCTGCCAAACTCGCTTCGTACTGAGATTTTTGCACAGTCATAATTTATTAAATAGTGAGTAGTTAGAAGTGATAAGTTAAGAATCAAATTTATAAGTTAGAAGTTAGAAATACAAGTTTTAACTCCTAACTCCTAACTCCTAACTCCTAACTCTTAACTCTTAACTATTAATCCTCTATCCCAACGTTTCAAATACTTTAAACATCGGCAGATACATCGCTAGCAAAATGGTTCCAACCATTCCCCCTAGAACTACAATCATCACTGGTTCCAAAATACTGGTCATTGCTTTTACTGCCTGCTCAACTTCATCTTCATAGAAATCGGCAACTTTCATCAACATTGCATCTAATTCTCCAGTTTCTTCTCCGATACTAATCATCTGAATTGCCATAGCCGGAAAAACGCTTTCACTTTGTTGTAAAGCAATGCTAATCATACCTCCTTGTTGAATCTCAAGGCGGGCTGCATCTATGGCATTGGCAATCACTTGGTTTCCTGATGTATCCCGGACAATTTCTAAGCAAGTTAAAATTGGCACACCTGAACGAGTCAAAGAACCAAAAGTTCTGCTAAAGCGGGCGACCGAAGATTTTTGAATTAAGTCGCCAAACAACGGCACCTTCAGGGAAAGACGATCAATTGTTAGGCGACCACCAGGAGTTTTACCGAATTGTCCATAGCCAATTTTCAGTCCGGCAATAATAAAGAGAAGGATGACAGCTTTCGGACTTCTCAAAAATTTACTAGCATCCATCAAGAATTGCGTTAGAGGTGGTAATGTAATTCCAATTTGTTCAAAAATCGTGGCAAAAATGGGAATAAGAAAAATGGTCATGCCGAGAAAGATAGCAACTGCTATAAAACCCACGACCACTGGATAAGACAATGCTGATTTAATTTGGTTTTGTAAGCGGGCAACATCTTCTAACAACTTGGCTAAACGATTCAATACTTCGTCTAGAACACCACCAACTTCGCCAGCTTGAATCATACTCACATATAATCCATCAAAGCAGTCAGGATGCTTCCGCATTGACTCGGAAAGATTCATTCCGCTTTGAACATCAATACTAATTTCCACAAGAGCTTGTTTCAGTTTAGGGTTACTACACTGTTCAGAAAGTACCCCCAGACTTCTAACGATCGCAACTCCCGCATTCATCAAAACGGCAAATTGACGCGAAAAAACAGCTTTGTCTTTCACAGAAACCTTAACTAAGGAATTCTGGAAATTTTTGAAGGCAACATCTGGTTGAAATCCTTGAGATTGTTTCAGTTCTTGGATTACAAAACCTTGATCTCTAAGATTAGTCCGAGCTTGTACCAAGGATTCGGCAACAATTTTTTGTGTTTGGGATTTTCCTTGAGTATCGCGAACACGGGCAACGTAGTTTGGCATAAATTAATTCAAAATGGGCATTGGGCATTGGGCATTGGGCATTGGGCATTGGGCATTGGGCATTGGGCA
>NZ_JABXKP010000045.1 GCF_017114985.1 Nostoc sp. JL33
GTGGGGAGTGGGGAGTGGGGAGTGGGGAGTGGGGAGTTAGGAGTTAGGAGTTAGGAGTTAGGAGTGGGGTGGGGAGTAAGAATTTTAGATTTTAGATTTTGGATTAAAGAATTGAAATTTAATCCAAAATCTAAAATCCAAAATCCAAAATTGAATTGCCCCATGCCCAAAATTAAATTCCGGCACCATCAAGAAAATCTTCAATCATGCCATCAGAATTTTT
This sequence comes from Nostoc sp. JL33, assembly GCF_017114985.1. GTDB lineage: Bacteria > Cyanobacteriota > Cyanobacteriia > Cyanobacteriales > Nostocaceae > Nostoc. The sequence continues at coordinate 224 of NZ_JABXKP010000045.1, forward strand.
GCTCTTAGGTTTGTCGGTTGGTTCCTCGCCAAGCTCAGTTGGGGACAAACTTGATTCTTCCAACTGCTCGAACTGTTTCTCTAGAGACTTGACGCGTTCAAATAAAGCGCGGATTACTTCAGCTTCTACGTCGCGTACTTTATCATGATCCAGAACATTGGTAGCCAAGTTGTTCTGACGAGTCACGCGCCCTGGAATCCCGACTACAGTAGTGTTACTGGGCACATCTCGCAGCACTACAGAACCGGCTCCAATACGGACGCGATCGCCTATTTGAATATTTCCCAAGACCTTCGCACCCGTTCCTACAACTACATGAGAGCCTAAAGTAGGATGGCGTTTGCCGGTTTCTTTCCCAGTCCCGCCAAGGGTGACACCTTGATAAATTAGGGCATAATCACCCACTATCGCTGTCTCACCAATCACTACTCCCATACCGTGGTCAATAAAAACACCCTGACCAATTAATGCCCCAGGATGGATTTCAATTCCGGTTAAAAAGCGACTAATATGAGAGATAAATCGAGGTATAAAGGGAATTCCCATTTTATGCAGCCAGTGTGCCAATCGATGAAACACTAGGGCATGAAGTCCAGGGTAACAGAACAATACTTCTAGCCAGTTACGGGCTGCTGGGTCACGCTCAAAAATGGTTCGCAAATCAGTTAGTAGCATACTCTGTTGGGATTTTTGTTGTTAGGTGAGGCTCTGAAAACAGAAACTCAGGATAATTCCCACAAAAGGATCAGCTCATTCATGGGAATTGTGTAAGATAATAATCTACGGTAAATCGATAGAGTAAAGTGTTTTCCTGGGTAGTAAGTGGGATGCTATCACATTCCACACTTGGAAAAAATTAATTTCGCATAAACTGCGATAAGTCCCCCAATTCACCGTAGTATTATATTGAGTACAGTCTTGAATAGCCAAAACTACGCTCTCTTGGATCTGTCTTCCAAAGTGGAATACGCGCTGCTGGCACTCTTAGAACTGGCAAGCCACCACGGAAAAAAACTTCCTCTAACCATGAGCGAGATCACCGCCAAGCAACCCATACCTGAACGCTATCTGGAACAAATTTTGACGAACCTCCGGCGTGCTGGTGTCGTGCAGAGTCAACGCGGCTCTAAAGGAGGTTTCGTTTTAGTTCGTGAACCTTGGCAGATTACAATACTTGAAATTGTCACTTTGGTAGAAGGCGAGCGGAAAGAGAAAGATACCTCTGACTCTCCGACTCTGGAAAAGACTCTGGTTTATGAAGTTTGGGAGCAAGCTAACGCTGCCTCAATTGAAGTTTTGGGTAGCTATACACTCCAAAACTTGTGCGACGAAAGAGAAACTCGCGCACAGCAGAGTCCGATGTATTATATTTAGACACGACGGAGTACCCACATGCGGATAGCGAAAGATATCACAGAGTTAATCGGACGAACTCCTTTAGTTCAATTAAATAAGATTCCCCAAGCTTCGGGAGCGGTTGCTCAGATTGTGGTGAAGCTAGAAAGCATGAACCCAGCATCTTCTGTAAAAGACCGGATTGGCGCGAGTATGGTGGAAGCGGCAGAAGAAGCAGGCTTGATTCACCCCGGAAAAACCGTTTTAGTAGAGCCGACTTCTGGAAATACAGGAATTGCGCTGGCGATGGTGGCGGCCGCTAAGGGTTATCATCTTATTCTAACGATGCCTGACACAATGAGCCAGGAAAGACGATTGATGCTCAAAGCTTATGGCGCTCAACTAGAGTTAACGCCAGGGGTAGAAGGGATGCGAGGAGCGATCGGTCGTGCAGAGCAGATTTTAGCTCAAACGCCCAATGCTTATATGTTGCAGCAGTTCCGTAACCCCGCTAACACGAAAGTTCACGCCGAAACCACAGCAGAAGAAATTTGGGATGACACCGATGGAGAGGTGGATATTCTTGTGGCGGGAGTCGGTACTGGTGGGACGATTACGGGAGTTTCAGAAGTTATTAAAGCGCGGAAGCCGAGTTTTCAAGCGATCGCAGTTGAACCAAGCAGCAGTCCGGTGTTAGCAGGTGGTAAATCGGGGCCTCACAAAATTCAGGGTATCGGCGCGGGATTTATCCCAGCAATTTACCGTCCAGAACTGGTAGATGAAGTGATTCAGGTAGCAGATGAGGAGGCGATCGCTTACAGCCGTCGCCTAGCAAAAGAAGAAGGATTACTATCGGGGATTTCTACTGGCGCTGCTTTATATGCGGCTATTCAAGTGGCACAACGTCCAGAAAATGCCGGTCGCCTAATCGTCATGATACAGCCTAGCTTCGGCGAACGCTACCTCAGTACCTCACTGTTCAAAGACCCAGAGGAAAATGAGTGGTTGAGTAAAGTTTGATCCAATATACTAATTTTAGATTTTAGATCAAAAATCTAAAATCTAAAATTGGCTTGGTTATTTATTATAAGTTTCGCCAATTTTATCGGCACTTTGATTATTTTTCACCAAAATCATCAAACAGAAACAACTAGCAGCTAGCTTTATTAAGCTTAAAGCTTCACTTTTTAATACAATAAAAGCGCCTAATCCTATCAGGACAAAAGGCACAAGATTATTAAGGTAACGAGTTAATACATCAGCTATAACTCTGTTGTTAATTAATTTGTATGCAGCGTAGCACCAAACTCCTAACAATAAAAAGAATATTCCGATAATTAACAAAAAGCTCTCTAAGTTACTGCTAGCAAATAAAGGCACGTAGATGCTAATATTATCGCTACCATTGGCAATTGTAACGGCTGCCACACTATAAGCTTGGGGAGAAAAAAAACTAGTAATTGTTGATGCTTCAGCTTCTTCTGTTACAGCTACGACTTCTTTTGATGAATCTTCTTCCCGATTCACTAAGCTACTGATACCTATGGACATTGGTAGTAAACCAAGTAATCCAATCCAGCTTTTTGATAAAACTAATCCACCAAATAAACCAGGAAGACTAAGGATTAATAGAACCGTAAAACCGAGAAACTGACCAGCTATTATATGCCGGGGGCGAAAACTAGCATTTATTTGAGAAAAAAACAACAATAGAATCACAATATCATCAATGTTAGTGGCAATGAACGCGATCGCCCCTGTAGTAATTGCAGTAACTAACTCGTTCATATTTTAAGAGAAACATAGATTTGCTTTTATCTTGTAGCAGCTACCGCGTTCGCATTAGCAAAGCCTCTGGTAGAGAAGCATCCCAAAGAGAAGAATGCAAAGAAATTCAACAACAGATACACGCCCTAAATTATCTGTGTTTATCTGCAATGCCAAACGCTAAATCTTAATTTTTGCAATAAATCTGGTGAATCGTTGAAATTCCTTGAATAATTACTTGTCTATTTTAAAGCTTAGTTGTGCCAGAAGGTTAATTTGGTATGGTGATAAATCGTAGGTTCTAAAAATCCAGCATGAGTAAGTTAGGGACAGCCTTCAGTGAAGGGATAATTGCCTTCATAGCCACTAACATAGATGACATCATTATTTTATTAATATTTTTTTCACAGGTAGATGTTAATTTTCGACGGCGGCATATCTTACTTGGTCAGTATCTCGGTTTTACAGCCATTATCATCGCTAGCTTACCAGGATTTTTTGGTGGATTGGTCGTCCAGCGAGAATGGATAGGATTGTTAGGATTGCTACCAATAGCAATTGGTCTTCAGCAACTAGTATCTAGAAAAGAAGAAACTACAACAGTTCAGACAGTCAGTAGTGATTTTACGCAGTCCACACCTAGTAACCCTGTATTGTCTTTTATTTTGAGTATTTTGCACCCCCAAACCTATAAAGTAGCGGCAGTAACGATCGCTAATGGTGGTGACAATATTAGTATATATATCCCTTTATTCGCTGGTCACGATCTTAGCAGCTTGGGAGTAATTTTAAGTATATTTTTTGTCATGGTAGGGGTTTGGTGTGCGATCGCTTATTTTTTAAGCCGTCAACCTAGCATTGCTGATATTTTAAGTCGCTACGGTCAAGCTGTCGTACCTTTTGTGTTAATTGGCTTGGGTCTGTTCATTATGTATGAACGAGGTACATTTACTCTACTACCTTGGGTGAGGAGTTAATCAATGTTGGATGCTGGATTTAAAATTGAAAATCTCAAATTGCTCACACCTGATGAACTAATTTCCAACTTACCATCATCAAAATCGCATAAATGATAAACCGTAGTGGTCGTTGCGGAGCTACTTGGCAGATTTTAGCACCTAGTAACACCCCTGGCACAGAGCCTAGCCAGATAGGCAGTACCAAACTCCAATCAACTGTTCCCAAGCTGAGATGACCGAGGGCTGTAAACAGCAGTAAAATTGCTGCGTGTGAAATATCAGTACCCACTAACTTGCGTGCATCAAGGCGGAAAAACCCAATCAGCACTAGGGCAAACATTGAACCTGATGAGACGCTTGTTAGACCAACCAAACAGCCTAAAATTGCTCCCACAGTGATTGTTAGGAAGCGACCAAAATTATTTTCTAAGTCGAACTTTGGCAGTTCGGGTAAATTAAACTTGGGGAAAAAAGTCAATAACAACAATTGCACTAGTGCTAACACTGTGACTAACAAAATCATCGCGCCAAGCAAACGAAGCAAGATGTTATCCAGGTTATATTCACCTGTACGTTTAATGAAGTGCAAAATCCCCACCCCGAACAGTGAACCTGGAACACTCCCAAATGCCAGCCATTTGACAACTTCTGTGTCAAGAGTTTTCTGTTCCCAATGCTTAACGCTACCAACAATTTTCATCAATGTGGCAGCCACAACATCAGAACTCACAGCGATGGAAGGTGGAACCTGAAAAACAAAAATTAACATTGGGGTGATGAGAGAGGCTCCGCCAATTCCCGTCAAACCAACGATGATGCCAACAAAAAAGCTTAAGAGCGGTAGTAATAAATAGTGCATACTCTTCGGGTGTTTCAACAATTGAGTTATCAGTTATCATCCTGTTGAGTCTCCCACTTCTATAAGTGAGGCGTCGGTTAGGGTTTAATATCCCCAAAGGAAGCCTTGATAACTGTTCACTGACTTAACTACGAGCAGCTAGAAGCGAAAGTTAGCTAAAGCTTCACCGCTAGAGAGCAGCCAAACTATAGCCCAGTGATAGACGGAGCTAGTGATGGCAAGTTATTGTGTTTCTCAAGGGATGAGTGACACAAAGGTTATCCAGCTAAAGGTTAGGGCAGAGGATTCCTGGACAACTTAAAACCTGTCTGGAACTTTTTGTCAGCATGACAACAGGCATTTAGCTGAAACAGGCTTTGATAACTGCTTATGGGTCAGTTGCTCTGCTAAACTCAACTTCTAACTGGTTTTTTTGCGGTTTTACATGTAAAAGCACGTAAGGCGATGCACTTACCGTATTTTACTTGTAAGCATGAGCAAACGTCCAGCGTATTCGCGTTGTATATCGTTAAATTCTCTGGATAATACACCGCAGTCGGTTAAACTTCTGAGGACTGGTTGCTAAAAAAATTACTTACAAGTTAAGAACCATAGGGATAATTCAAAACCTTGTAGAAAAGATATATCGCGTCTCTACGTCTGGATTGATACTAAGCTGTTCCACATTTAACTTGCTCCCATTAGGGCGGGCTTTCCGGCCCACCCCACAAGATTTTAATTAAATTTAGATATGTAAACTAGATGTGGAACAGCTTACAATTTGGTAACGCCGTGAAAGTGATTACAATACTCAAAGTCAAATCCGATTCCCTAGTCTAAATTTTGTTTGGCAAAGGTCAAATCGCCAAAATTGCTGCTGAAATTTCTGCTAATGCCAAAATCCTGATTACTTACGGTGGGGGTAGCATCAAAACTAACGGTGTTTATGACTAGGTGAAGTCTGCGTTGGCTTGCTTTACCGCGCAAGCAGTTAGCGCTAGGAGTCATAACTAACCTTATTGCAAGAAAAGCTAATAATTTGTATTTAATAATTAATTCAAATATATTGACTGTGAGGAATTGATCATGATAGTCTAAATCAGGCCATTCGGTCGGAAAAAATTGATGTCTAAAGGCGAAGAAACAAAAAGCAGAATTCTCTACCAAGCAGCCGAACTGTTTAATCAACAGGGTTATGCAGGCTCATCGATGTCAGATATCATGCGTGTCACTGGATTGCAGAAAGGAGGAATTTACAATCACTTTCAAAGCAAGGATGATCTGGCGCTACAGGCTTTTGACTTTGCGATCGCTCGCATCAAACAGCATACTAGATTTGCATTACGAAGCAAACGCCACGCAGTAGAACGCCTGCAAGCAATCATTGGCGTATTTAGTAGCTTCGCAGAAAATCCACCTATCAAGGGAGGGTGTCCACTACTGAATACTGCTGTGGAGAGTGATGATGCTCATCCGGCGTTGCGAGAACGTGCTCAACAGGCGATGAACTCTTGGCTGCATCTGATTCGTCGAATTATTGAAACGGGAATTGAAAAGGGTGAAATTCGCCCGGAAATTAGTGCTGATGAAATCGCTACCATCATAATTGCAACGCTGGAAGGAGCCATAATGATGAGCAAGCTTTATGGAGATTCAATTCACATGCATAGGGTAATTAATCACCTGAATCAATATTTGGAAACTCACCTTTAAATGTATGGTACAAATCAAGGTATATGGTTTAGCAGACAAATTAAATCCTCTTAAAACGGAGCTATCAAATATAATCCATACCTCTGTTATTGAGGTTTTACAGCTTACGCCTGAAAAAAGATTTCACCGTTTTTTTCCACTGGATAAATCAGATTTTTACTATCCATCTGATAGATCAGAGAATTATCTGATCGTTGAAATTAGTATGTTTGATGGACGCTCGGTGGAAACAAAAAAACAGTTGATTCGCCTGCTGATTAAAAATATTAATGCTCAGTTGAATATTTCTGTGTACGATATTGAAATCACAATTTTTGAAACGCCTAAATATAACTGGGGAATTAGAGGTTTACCTGGCGATGAGTTAATTGTAAACTACAAAGTAGAAGTTTAAAATTATTATGGGTAATCGGTTATTAGACAATTAATAATTACCCGTACTTAAAAGAAGTAATTGAAGAAGAATTCAGAAGTCAGAATTCAGGAGTCAGAATCAATCAGTCGGGGATTCAGACCCGCGACTGATTGTTCGCCTTTGGCGTCTCCCCTTGGGAGAAGACCACCAAATTGAAAATTTGGTGGGGGTGCAAAAACGCCGATTATTCATCCGCCAGTCGTACAGAATACCCAACTGAATTCTGACTCCTGACTCCTGAATTATGTTCGATAATTTTAATATTTAGCATACCCATCAGTCTTAAAAACAATTTATCGAGATAAAAATGCTAGTAAATAACAATTTGCATAGACCATTCGAGATAATATTAGCAATTCCTGTAAGAACTTATGACATTGACTTTATGGGAATCGTTAGTAATATTGTGTATATCAGATGGCTAGAGGATTTACGTTTAAAGTTTTTAGATGAACATTGGCAACTCAATCAACAAATTGAGCAAGGATATACACCGATTCTAGCTGGAACTGAAATTGAATATAAACGTCCGATAAAGATTATTGATCAAGTAATTGGACGTTTATGGCTGAGTAAATTAGGACGGCTGAAGTGGACTGTGCAAGCTGAAATTTTATCTAACAATGAGTTAGCAGCAGTGGCTACCCAGAAGGGTGGTTTTGTCAGTTTGCAAGATAATCGTCTTATTCCCATTCCAGAGGAATTACAGAAGAAATATTTAGAGGATCAAAAAGGGATTCTGAAAGACCATTTATAAAGTAATACGCTTGGGTTAAGACTAAATCACCAATTTACTTAGCATCAGTCAATATGCTTTTGATGTCTGCTAGCTGCACCACTCCTGAAAAAGCTGGACTATTAATTATAAAGAAAGGTGTACCAGAAACAGCCAATTTCTCAGCTAGCTCGATATCTTTCTTAATTGCGGGAGTAGCAAGAGTAAGATCGCGTTTAAATTTACCCAAATCCAGATTTAGTTTTTTAGCAATATCTAAATATAACGCCTGACCCAGTTGCTTTTGATTAGTAAATAGCGCATCATGATATTGCCAAAATTTGCCCTGCTGATGTGCCGCCCAAGCTGCTGTCGCAGATGGCAATGCTTCAGCATGAATTGAAGTAAGAGGTAAATTCTTGTAAACTAATCTCAGTTTATCTGGATAATTTGCTAACAATTGTTTCAAGGTTTTATGCGCCTCAGCACAATAGGGACATTGAAAATCTGAAAATTCTATTAGCAAAGTTTTTGATTTAGTTGAACCTGTGGTGGGAGAATCGCCAATTACTATTTGAGGATTCGTTTTTAAATCCTGTAAAAATGCTTGCTGTGCTTGGTTTACTTTCTGTTGTTGTTGCTGCTGATAGGCTTGAACAGATTCAATAATTGCCTCTGGGTGTTCGCGGATAATTTGTAATACTTGCTGTTCCAACTGCGGATCAATCTTACTGTTAGCTTGTGCAGGAAATGACCAGGTGACAACCAAACATAGCAAACCTATTGCTGTCCAAGTACGTAGATGCTGAAAGAAGGCACTAAAACAATTAAAGAATATATCCATACAAAAACTCATAAATAAATACTTCTTCAAGGGGATTCTATACATTACTTTTTACTTATTAAAAAGATCCAGCAATCATCCCAGCAAGTAAAATAAAACCAATCCACACGTTTTGCCGGAACATCTCACCATAAACAGGATTAGGTAAATCTTGCTTTCTTAATCGCAGAGACTGCCAAACCCATCCGATAGTAGCAAGTGCAAGGCTAATCCAGAAAGCTAAGTGCAGATGTATGAGTACACCTAACCAAGCCAATAACAAGATTGTGCCAGCAAAGAAAATTCCAATAGCTACGGGGGCATAATTCCCAAAAAATAGGGCGCTAGAATTAACACCAATGCGGCGATCGTCTTCCTTGTCGCTCATAGCATAAACTGTATCAAATCCCAATGTCCACAATATAGTCGCACCCCAAAGTAACCAAGTTGGTTGGGAGATAGTTTGTGTGACTGCACTCCAGCTAATCAATACCCCAAAACCCCAAGCGATAGAAAGCACCAGTTGTGGTACGGGAAACACCCGTTTTGCACCTGGATAGAGCAGAATTACAGGCACAGCTGCCACAGATAACCAGAAACTCAGGGGGTTAAGATAAAAGGCCAGGACTGCTGCACATGCTAGCGATACGATCGCGACTACAATCCCAACTTTCAAAGACAGGGCGCGAGAAGCCAGGGGGCGATCGCGTGTTCTCTCCACTTGTGGATCAATATCCCGATCCCACAAATCATTGACAACACACCCCGCCGCACTCGTGGCCAGAGTACCCAATATAATCACACCAACCAGAGGTAAAGGCGGTTTCCCAGAAGCTGCCAAAAACACAGCCCAAAGAGCAGGAATCATTAAAATTAACCGTCCTTCTGGTTTATGCCAGCGCAAAAGCCGGATAATCACAAGCCAAATTGGTTTGTGGGGGTGTTCTGGCGTTGTTAACATAGTATTCATTGGGGATTGGGCATTGGGCATTGGGCAAACAGGGCATTGGGAATTGGACATTGGGAATTAGTTATTTCTTCCATGCCCTATGCGCCATGCCCCATGCCCTAATTCACACATCTTTATATTTATAGAATAACGTTATTTGTTATTTGTAAAAACATAACCTCAAGTGGTAACTTTAAATATTTTTAAATAGTCACTACGGTTAGAAACATTAGGGTGAATATACTTAGCTCAGTTACCCTCGACCTACGGTTAATCTCAGAGCAAGTATGTTGCAACAAATATCAGTGCCAGCTACCCCGACATACCACCGTTTGCCATCATTTCTTATAAAGAGAGAAAACTAGATGCTGAATTTAGTAGCTTCGGCTAGCGGGGAGAGTGTTCCAACTCAACCACCTAACCAACATCGGATTATTGCTGCCATTGACCTGGGAACAAATTCTCTACACATGGTAGTAGTCAAGATTGACCCCACACTACCAGCTTTCAGCATTATCGCCAAAGAAAAAGAAACCGTGAGACTTGGCGATCGCAATCTAACTACTGGGGAACTCAAACCGGAGATCATTAAAACGGCGATCGCTGCTTTAAGACGCTTCCAAGAAGTTGCCAAAACTATCAACGCTGAAACTATCATCGCTGTGGCAACTAGTGCTGTACGGGAAGCCCCCAATGGTAAAGATTTTTTGCAGATAGTAGAAACGGAGTTGGGTTTAAGCGTTGACTTGATTTCTGGTCAAGAAGAAGCGCGACGAATCTACCTTGGCGTTCTGTCGGGGATGGAATTTAACAACCAGCCTCACATGATTGTTGATATTGGCGGTGGTTCCACAGAATTGATTTTAGGCGACAGTAACGAACCGCGCACTCTTACTAGTACCAAAGTCGGTGCAGTACGACTCACTAGCGAGTTAATCACCACTGACCCGATCAGCAACACGGAGTTTCAGCAGCTGCAAGCCTATGCACGCGGGATGTTAGAACGTTCCGTGGATGAAGTATTAGCAAACCTTCAGCTTGGGGAATCTCCGCGTTTGGTGGGTACCTCTGGCACGATTGAAACCCTGGCGATGATTGATGCACGAGAAAAGTCGGGTGTTATTCCTTCCACTCTCAATGGCTACCAGTTTAGTCTTAAAGACTTGCGAGAGTTGGTAAATCGCTTGCGGAAGCTGAGTAACTCCGAAACGGCTGCCATACCTGGGATGCCAGAGAAGCGGGCGGAAGTTATACTGGCTGGCGCAGTCATATTACAGGAAGTAATGACCCTTTTGGGTAGTGAATCGGTTACAGTTTGTGAGCGTTCTCTCAGGGAAGGCGTAATCGTAGATTGGATGTTAACCCACGGTTTAATTGAAGATAAGCTACGTTACCAAAGTTCAGTTCGAGAACGGAATGTTCTAAAACTTGCTAATAAGTACCATGTCAATTTAGAATATAGCGATCGCGTGGCAAAATTTACCGAGAGTTTATTTGACCAAACTCAAGGTACCCTACACCACTGGGGATCTGACGAGCGACAACTGCTGTGGGCAGCTGCAATATTACATAATTGCGGTCATTATGTGAGTCATTCGTCTCACCACAAGCACTCTTACTATCTAATTCGCAATGGTGAATTACTCGGTTATACAGAAACCGAGATTGAAATCATTGCCAATTTAGCGCGTTATCATCGCAAATCGCCGCCCAAGAAAAAACATGAAGAGTACCAGAATTTGCTGACTAAACACCAGCGACAAATGGTTAGTCAATTGAGTGCAATTTTAAGATTGGCAGTGGCATTGGATAGACGAAAAATTGGTGCGATCGCTCAAGTGCAATGTGAGTATTATGAACAATTTCGGCAGGTAAACTTGCTAATCTTTCCATCTAAATCTGATGATGACTGTGCTTTAGAACTCTGGAGTTTAGATTACAAGAAAGGAGTATTTGAGGAAGAATTTGGAGTGAAATTAGTAGCGAGTTTAGAAAAATCTAGCGTTGCTAACTTATCTTAGAAAGTAGGGTGCGTTAACGCAGTGTAACGCACCTGTACATAGTTTGTAGTCTATGATTGTGATAATTTATCACCTTGAGAAATTAGGCTCAATCAATATAAAAGCTTGAGGTAAAAATCAAATAAATTTATGCGGGAGGTGTTAAATGGGCTATAATTAGCAAAAAATACCTTATTAGAGAACAAGACTTTTTATCTAAATATGCTTTCAAAATTAAAGTCAACCTCTTAGCTAATTTTTGCATCATACTTAAGGATCAATTTATAAACTGTCCTAAGAAGCATTTAAAAATAAAAATTAGTAATTATAATATAGTTAACAATCTATTTAATGTAGGTTATGTTGCTATTGGATATCTAAGCCGGGAAAACTTAGATATCCTTATATAAAATTTCAATAAAGCAGGCTCAATTGCTCGGTTCTCCAGAAATAGTGACTTTGAAAATTGAACCTCCCCAAACCGAACATCCTTGGATGAAATTTGCGGGTATGTTCAAAGATGAACCGTAATTTGAGGAGATGCTGGCATATATAGAAGCTGAACGCAGTCAAATTGGCTTGGAGAATGAGACAAAGTGAGTGTTGTGTGGATATTAGATACACATCACTTATCTTTTCGGTTACGACTTAATTATTGATTAATGTTATTATAAATATTCAACTTGAAAAATCAAAATATTATGAATATAGCTGTAAAAACTACCTCTGCGACAACTGCACCTAAGTTAACTTATGATGTGCTGATTGAAAATCAAGCAGATGGTACAGTTAAAGCAACATTGCTAGGTTTACCAGACTGCCAAGGTTTAGGAAATACGGAAACGGAAGCAATAGAGAAACTCAGTCAAAGTTTGCAAACTCGGTTAGAAACAGCCAAAATTGTGACTTTAGAAATTGAAGCGCCCAAAGTAGAAAACCCTTGGATGAAATTTGCGGGTATGTTCAAAGATGATCCGCAATTTGACGAGATGCTGGCATATATAGAAGCTGATCGCCGTGAACTTGACGCAAAAATGGAGGAACATTATCGGCAACTTGATGCGGAGAATGAAACTAAGTGATATGGATACTTGATACAGATCACGTCTCACTTTTTCAACAAAGGCATCCAGTTGTCACGCAGCGTATCAATGCAGTCAATCGTGAAGACATTGCTGTAACAATAATTACAGTTGAAGAACAACTGCGTGGGAGGTTTAATGTAATCAGAAAGGCTTCCTCATCTGATACATTGGTATTAGCTTATGCAAACCTACAGGCTACCTTAGAGTTTTTCAAAAATGTGCGATCGCTAGGATTTGACCAGTATGCTATCAATTGTTATGAAGATTTGATTCGTCAAAGAATTCGCATTGGTACTCAAGATTTACGCATTGCGGCAATTACGCTGTCAGTGAATGGGATTTTAGTAACCCGCAACCGCAAGGATTTTGAAAAAGTGCCTAATTTGCGTTTTGAAGATTGGACTATATCTTAATACGATTCAGTTAAGGCTAAAACTCTGTTGTCAAAGCCAAATTTTTTAAGGAAACGTAAAGGACGCAAAGGAACAGAAGGAAGAAATGCTTAACTGAACCGTCTTGGACTATATCTTAATTCTTATCAAGGTTAATTTAACCTATTTGTTTATAGTTAAAAACTTCAGAGTAATATTATTAGCTTCCCAGTATTCTTTGGCTGAATTTAAAATATCCAATGCTATTTGGTACTGTGTAGGGTCAGCTTGAGCAAAGATATCAGCATGATCATACAATATGACGTATCTCTCAGCCGGACACCATGTTAAATCGGTGATACATTCATCAAAAGCATCCCAGTTTGCACTAAAGTATGTAGGAAATTGGATTGCTTCAGCAGCTTTACTTAAAAATGTTTCTTTGCTATTAATTTTTTTACCATCAAGATAAAAAACTTTAGTTCCTGGTTCTGCGGGTATTTGTTCCACTGTTTCACGTATGCCTTGTTTTGCGTCTATTGAAACATTTAGAAATTCACTCATGTATTTCTCCTTACTTATCACGACTACTAGATGAATTTTTGAAGGCTATTGTTAAAATGCTATAGTCTAGGGTTTTTGTGACCCCGCCAGGAGTCAAACCAAAGCAAAGCAATAGCAACGCAATACCAAAAAAAAGCAAACCAAGCAAGGAAAGCAGACCAACCAAGCAAACAAAAAAATAATCCAATCCCAACAATAACCACTACCAAAACGTTCACATCAGAATTTAAAGTAGTTGTAGTGGTATGTGTTGCCGATGGTTGGGTTATTACGGGTTGAATATGAGGTGTAGAAGCTGCTGGTTGAGAAATATTAGATTGAGTTGGCTTAATTAGTGATGAAGTAGCTGTATTGCTTGATGATGCAAGCTGCCAAATATTGATAGTTTTGTCAAAGCTTGCACTGGCAAGGATTTTGCCATCTGGGCTAAAAGCTACGGAATAAACATAGGAGGAATGCCCCTTAAGGGTGTAGATTTCTCTTGCCGTGCCTACATCCCATAGTTTGATAGTATTGTCAAAGCTTGCACTGGCAAGGGTTTTGCCATCTGGACTGAAGGCAACTGAACGAACCCAGTCGGAATGCCCTTGGAGAGTGCGGATTTGCCCTCCTGTTGTGACATCCCAGAGTTTGATAGTCTTGTCATCACTCCCACTGGCAAGGATTTTGCCATCTGGGCTAAAGGCAACCAAACGAACCCAGTCGGAATGTGCTTGGAAAGTGCGGATTTGCCGTCCTGTTGTGACATCCCAGAGTTTGATAGTCGTGTCATTACTCCCACTGGCAAGGATTTTGCCATCTGGGCTGAAAGCTACGGAATTAACGTTGGAGGAATGCACTTGCAGAGTGCGGATTTGCCGTCCTGTTGTGACATCCCACAGTTTGATAGTCCTGTCACAACTCCCACTGGCAAGGATTTTGCCATCTGGGCTAAAGGCAACCGAAAGAACCCAGGCGGAATGTGCTTGGAGAGTGCGTATTTGCCCTCTTGTTGTCACATCCCACAGTTTGATATTCGTGTCATCACTCCCACTGGCAAGGATTTTGCCATCTGGGCTGAAAGCTACGGAATAAACGTTTGAGAAATGCCCCTGAAGGGTGTAAATTTCTCTTCCCGTGCCGACATCCCACAACTTGATAGTATTGTCATTACTCCCACTTGCAAGAGTTTTGCCATTTGGACTGAAAGCTACCGAATTAACAGAGTTGGAATGCCCTTGTAAGGTATGGATTTGCCCTCCTATTGCGACATTTTCTAAAGTTTTATCTGCGGCAAAAGCTTTAGGTTGTGATGTTGATACAGCAAAAGCAGATTGTTGTTTTGGTCTAGCAAAGCCAGGAAATATATCAATATGAAGTTTTGTAAAGCGATCGCACCAATAACACTTACCATAAGTTTGGCTGTAGTAGTGGCTGTCTACCTTTCCACAGATAGTTAACTCATTAACAGCAAGTCTGAGCGCCTTTACCCAATCCTCAGCAGTTGGGCGTAAGTTAGGATTTTGATAACCATCATTAAAGCATTTGAGAAAACATCGCTGAACCTCTGGGTGAACAATCTCAAGAGGAATTGTCCTTTCTACAGGTTGAATCAAATTGTTTGGTGCATACAGCCAAAAACCGTGACGGATAAGTTCATTAGGTAGTGGTGTGTCTCCCGTACCTGTCCACTTTCCCGCAAAAGGAGTTTGACCACCAAACAACAACTGATAGATAATCACTGCTAACCGGAAGCGATCGTGTACTTCCGTTTGATCAATGCTATCAAAATCTTTGCCAATGAGTTCCGGTGGTGTAAAGCCATCTGAACCAACTGAACAACGATAAACCTTATTATTTTTCGGATTCCGAACCTGAAAAGAATCAGTATCAATAATTGAAGGTAAGGCGCGATCGTTAACAAGAATATTTTGCGGCTTGATGTCACCCAAAACATAGTCAGAAATGTGAATTGCTTCAATAATTGAGGCGATATTCAGCGCCGTTGTGTGGAGAAAACGCCAATCAACCTCAAGTTTTAGCCGCTTCCGAAGTTGGGGGTTGTATATATCAATAAGTTCTTTGCCTTCCTTAATTTCCGGCATCAAAAAGCCCACACAATCACCCTGAGCATCTTTCAGTAACGACTTAGGCCAAGCAAAAGAAATATGATTGAGATGAGAGTTTGGCTCTTTGGGGCGGTGCGCTATCATCACCGCCAACTTTTGCACACGCTCAGGTTTTTGGTCATGATAAATTTTTGCTAAGTAACCATTGCGATTAGTTTGCCAAACCTTCGCTTCACCACTATTTTTAGGTTCACCCAACAGAGTAATCGATTGACCCGTACTGGCACAGGTGAAAACTGTCATCGAATTTTACTCTCTATCAAAGAAGCACAAAAGTAAGGTTTTATCATCGTCAGTGCGAGAATTTAGCCGTTCAGAGTTGAGGAATTCCATCAGATATTTATCTTTCTCCTCTTCATTAACAGGTTCGTGCAAGTATTCCTCCAAAGGTTTAAAGAAAGGTGAGAAGGGTTTCCAGTCGCTCAAGCGAATTGCTACTTTCTCTAGTCCATCAGTGGAAGCACAAATAAACTCTTGTTTTTCGGAAATAACTTTTACCTGCATTTCTTTTACTGCATTTGCTGAAGTGATAAAAGTCGTTTCATTAGCAAACTCACCTTTATCTGGCTGAAACAACAGTTGATATTCTGACTCTTGGGAACGCCTTACAATAAATCCATCGCCAATTTGCATAGCTGCAACCCAGTCAGGAGTTGCTACGAAAACCAACAATGTACAAGCTAAATCATTGACAGAATAATTTTCTTTCTCTGCTTTTTTGCCTAACTCAGCAATTACCTTATTTACAGTTTTAGTAAATAATCTCTCGGCTTCTGGTTGCGAAAGTGCTTGAGAAACTTTTTGCCACCAATGTTGACGCTTGCGAAGATATTCACTAATTTTTGAGAGATATTTAAGTGCCGTTTCTACCGCCAACTCAGAACCAACATCAGAATATTTAGCACTACCAGCACCATCAGCAACCGCGCCTACAATCACATCCTTAAAGGTGCAATATTTCCCATAATCTTGACAAACTATACCCTGGTTTTCATGACTTGTTCCGATCGCAGAACCCGCAACAGCTTTCCAATTCACAAAATTTCCTCCTAACTGCTAATTTGACCCCATCCCATAGACGGTAAAGCTACAGCTTGCCCCACTTTGCCACTAGAAACTCGTTTCATCGAAGCAGAAAGCCAGACGAACAAATCACGAAAATTTAAGCCATTTAGCGTAACTGGTGGACGTTCAGGTGGAGAAATTTGTTTAAGGATATTCATATCAGCACCCTGTACACCAACCGCAAAAAATGACAGTCGGCTTTGTGCTTCTGCTTGTCTCAATCTTTGCGCTGCTGAATTCCATGAATCAGTTGGCGCTCCATCTGTAATCAAAAACACCCACGGGCGATAATAGAGAATACCGTTGTCTTTATAAGTCTGTTTCCGGCTTTCTAGAAAATCCAAGGCATACTCAATCGCCCCACCCATTGGGGTAACACCATCTACTTCTAATCTAGGCGGTGTAAATTGGTCAATCGTTACAAAGTCTTGCGTGAGTTTAACTATGGGGCCAAATGTAATCATGGCTACTTCCACACTCAGCGATGCTTGGGAATCTTTTAGTACATCTTCTTTGAAAGCAGCAAGTCCTTGATTTAACTCTTGGATAGGCTGACCTGACATAGAGCCAGAAGTATCGAGTAAGAGAATTACAGGGCAACGATTTTCTGGATTTTCAACGAATTCAGGCAATCCTACAGGCATTCGACGCTCCTAAATTGAGTCAACTGGTCTGAGAGATCAATCACCTACATTATTCGCTAAAACACACACTTTTACAGTAGTATTTTTACGTATAAATACTACTGTCTATTTGCCTGATTGAAAGCGTTTGTACTTGTTAGCTGATAAGTACTCGAACAGAATTAATTACACAATGACAGTAAATATTTTTGTCTAGCTACTTATAGCGCTTCTCGGTTGAGTCCAATACAGACCTAACAAGAACAGCCCCTTCCCTACAAGGTAAGGGGAGTAAGATTCAAAGCCTCTCTCCTTTTAGGAGAGAGGTTTGGAGAGAGGTCAGAGTCTATTGCATACAAATGAAAAGCGCTATAAAGCTTCTTAAATCTACCTATCTCATTAAAATCTTCAGCCTCCTGTAACCTTGGCTACACCTGAGTATTCTTTTCTTTTCTTCCAGAGGCTATGCGATCGCAAAACTACATAATTCGGTAAAATTGGGTAAAGCAATTTTTGCGCTTGTTAAACAAAGGCATTAGCAAACCCATGCAACTGAAACTCAGTGCATCTAAACTTCCCTTCGCCCCCCTCCTGTTAATTGCCCCCTTTTTCCTATGGGGGACGGCAATGGTAGCCATGAAAGGAGTGATACCCCACACCACACCGCTATTCATGGCGGGAGTGCGTTTGATACCAGCAGGGGTGTTAATTCTGATTGCAGCAGCATTCATGGGTAAACCTCAGCCGAAGGGTTGGGCTGCATGGCTGTGGATTGCCTTATTTGCCCTGATAGATGGGACGCTGTTTCAAGGCTTTTTGGCAGAGGGATTAGTCAGAACCAGTGCGGGGTTAGGGTCTGTGATGATTGACTCGCAACCCTTGGCTGTTGCCTTGCTGTCGTTGTGGCTATTCCAAGAACACATTGGTTTTTGGGGATGGCTGGGTCTAGGTTTGGGAGTCACAGGCATTAGTTTAATTGGCTTACCTGATGAGTGGATTTTACATTTTCTCGACTCAGGCGCAAATATCACAGTTGGCAACTGGCAAGATTTGTTTGCTAGTGGCGAGTGGTTAATGCTGTTAGCAGCGCTATCAATGGCAGTGGGAACAGTGTTGATTCGGTTTGTCTGCCGACATGCTGACCCAGTAAGCGCTACGGGATGGCACATGATTTTAGGTGGATTGCCACTATGGGGAATTTCATCAGTTGTGGAATCCCAGCAGTGGGAGAATTTAGGAACATCTGATTTAGTGGCTTTGAGTTATGCTACCGTATTTGGCAGTGCGATCGCCTACGGATTATTCTTCTACTTTGCCTCTAGCGGCAGTCTCACTAGTCTTAGTTCCCTCACCTTCCTCACACCCGTATTTGCCCTACTATTCGGCAATCTCTTCCTCTCGGAAGTCCTCAGCCCGTTGCAGTGGGTCGGTGTTTTCCTCACTTTAATCAGTATCTATCTGATTAACCAACGTGATACTTTAGCAGGACAAAACGACACAGTTACTGTCGGCGAAATTGCTAATACACAGCAACCTGTCTTAGAACCATCTGCTAAAAAATTGAATCCCATAACCCTAGCAGTCAGAGAATCTGAACCAGAAATTGTGCCATAAGTAGTAAGTCTCTTTAATTTTGAATTATGAATTGTTATTGTGGTATCGAAGACTTCAAAAGCACGTTCAGGCTGAAACTTGCAATATGAGGCTACGCCCTTCCTCAATCTTGATATTTACCTGTTTTTCTTGCCTGGGTTTTTACCCAAATCCTGCAAGTACAGCTACACCTAACCTAGCACCTGAAATTTTAGAACTTGCACAAGCCAGTTCAACAGTTTCTGCTAGTCCGGCTGTTTTGAGTCTCGGTAGTCAAGGGTCAGATGTGCAGAGACTACAAACTCAATTAAAGCAGTTGGGATACTACAGTGGCGTGGTCGATGGACAGTACAACGCCAGTACGGAAATCGCTGTAGCTAAATTCCAGAAAGCAAAGGGTTTAAAAGTAGATGGCATTACGGGTCTAGGGACTAGAGGGAGACTCCAAGCAGCAATGGAGGCCAAAAATCAGATTATCACCTCTCCAATAGTCACCTCTTTTGCTCCGACTTCCAAATCAACTGCAACACCCAAGCCAATCGAGAGAGGTTTTGCCTGGTGGTTAATATTTGCCATCGGAGTTCTAGGAAGTATTGGCGCACTTATTTACCTGCTGAGGTGGTTTCGTCAGGTCAAACAAGTGCAAAAGTCTGAAATATCAAATACTAAAAGTTTGAGTGAAGCTAAGATAGACCCGATGACACCATCCTCACCAGAGACTGTAACTAGTCCACAAACAGCTACGCCAGCAGTCACCACACGATTACTGCTACCAGAAAAAACCTCGCGGCTTGCTAAACTCAATATCGTTGACGAATTAATTCAAGACTTACACAGTTCTGACCCAGCGAAGCGGCGCAAGGCTATTTGGGATTTGGGTCAGCAGGGAGATTCGCGGGCAATTCAGCCTATGGTTGACCTGATGATTGATGCTGATTCTCAAGAAAGCAGCTTAATTTTGGCAGCTTTGGCAGAAATTGGCATCCGCACACTCAAACCGATGAACCGTGCTTTAGCAGTTTCAATCCAAGATGAAAGTCCACAAGTGCGGCAAAATGCGATCCGTGACCTGACGCGCGTTTATGACATGATGGGTCAAATGAGTCAAATGTTGTGCCATGCGCTGGAAGACCCAGATGCTGAAGTGCAAGCAACTGCACGATATGCTTTGACTCAGATGAATCGAATGCGTGGCTTGCCAGAACAACAGAGTCTACCGGAAGATTCGCACAACGATTCACCACAATAAATCTAAAAATTTTTCAACTGGATTTGGATATTGGTGTTCGGGCCTGCGACTAAAAATGCCGCTTCGCTAAATTTGGGCGCACTTGTGCGAATTTCTGGGTTGCTGGAAAATCCAAAGCCTTCCTTTGGTATACCAAAAATATTGCTATTGAGAGTGCCGTCATTATTTTGATCGTGGAAGACAGCAACGGCATAACTACCTGCTTTCAAGTTCTCAAAGGTAATGTTTAAGGGAGTCTCAGTAATCTTACTACACTGCTTTTGTAAGGCGCGATCGCGATCGCTAGGAAATCCTTCGCTGCTTGCAAATATACTGGCACAGACTTGTCCTTGTTTATTCTTCAAGCCATCAATTTCCACGGTGAGTTTGCCGTTAAAATTTGCCTTGGCACTACATGACCATGCCAGATTTCCCAGAACTGCCAATAGCAGTATACTAACTCTCAATCCTTTAACCATAAAATTTTCATAGGATAAAATAAGTTACAAAAACCAGTGTTCATCAAGAACACTAAAAAGGCAGCGATCGCAAAATAAATACGTTAGTGAGTCGTAAGCAATTTATACAACATATTCTAACTACCGTACAATGACTGTTTTTCTTTTTAAATGTTGAGAAAAGTGACGGACTGTAGAGATAAACTCAAGGCGGAGGTGAAGATCATTCATCTCTGCGAAAAAATTGTATTAAAAGTAACGCAGATTTCCAATATCTATCCTGAAATAGCAGCTTGGTCGAGCTATTTACAAAAGAGTTTCTTGCTGACTATAACAAGCGATCGCAATTTTGCCATAACCTATAAAGAAATCTACCGCACCCCCATCAACAATTAACTACCACTGGGAATCTAGAGACCACCGATTTGGATCGTGACATTTAAACCGTAGTCTTTGTAGATATCCGTGGCGGTTCCCTGGTAAAATCTGCCGTGTTCTGCTTATGCTATCCAGTTTGTACTAAAGCTAACTTTATCCAACCGAGAATTGCTATTTGACGGTTGGTTGCTGTTAGTACAAGCAGCAATAACGCTACTATCAATCCAGATAGAACCGTATTGAATAAAATTGCGGCGACTAAGGCGATGAATCGCTGTTCATGAGGGTGATGACAGATTCATAAAACAGTATAATTCTCTGTTTTAACTGTCTTTGCTCGAATTCGCATCTAGCCGACTACCAGCAGGATGCTTACCCGATAGCATTCCTTGAACATTTTGAATTGCTTATCTGCTGTTGTAGCTGAATCTAAATGTACATTCTAGAATCAACTTTTGATTGACTAGCGAATAAGGCTGAATTTCTAGAGCACTTTGAAAAGCTCGGATCGCTTGACTATACTCTCCTAGTGCCGCATAACACAAGCCCATACCGTGAAGCGCTCCAAAATGTATTGGATTTATCTGCACAACCATCTGACAATCTAGCAGAGATTTTTGATAATCACCAATACTGTAATAGAGGAAAGCACGGCGATTCCAAGCTTCGGCAAAATCTGGCTGCTCTTTTATTAGTGCCGTCAGGGCTGTTTGGGCTTGAGTAATTTCACCTGCATCCAGTAACTTTTGACTGCGATCAATTATTTCCAGCCCATAGATTCCCTTTTGCTGAAACCAGATTCGCCAGATTTTTCTAGTTGCCTTTTCCCGGACTGTGGCATCCGGGTTTTTCAATTCTTCAAGTAAGGAATTAATAGATAAAGAATCCATGAATTTGAGATCAGTGAATATACCTTTGTATTAACTTTCTCACAAAATATATGGATTAAATCATTTTTAAAGTCATCTTTAAATTTGCGGTGATTAATTGCTAATTATGAATTTACTGTGTTCTTTCTTGTATTCAGTAATATGACTAATACCATACTCGACATCTAGAATCATAAATAGTTAGTCATTAAGATACCATTTAAAAGAAAAACTCGCTAAAGGTAGTTGACAGAACCATAGTGACTAATAATCCATAAAAACTAATGACTATGCCAAAACAAAACGAGGTTTCCAGGAGCAAGCCAAAAAATAGCGTTGTTTAATTTTTTTATTTAATCCACGTTCACTTTTTGGCATACTAAATGTGCCCCTATATACCGCCACCATTGATGACCATTTGGATGAACAGGGCTATATTATTCCGATTAACAACTTTTACCTTCCTCAAATTTGGGTAGTTCACCCCTCAAGTAACTGACGTGCAAAAGCGATCGCCTCTGTTGATGTTGAGACTTTCCCCTCAGCTTGTGCTACACCAATTTCTGTCAACAGTTGGCCGATGATTGACGAAGCTGGAATATCTAATGCTATAATCAACTCCTTCCCGCTTACTAGTGGAGTGGGATGAGCGACCAGATCATCAGGGTTCAGGTAGCGGTTGATCAAAGGTGCCAAGACTTGGTAGCCTCTTGCTTTGGTTTCCTCTGTTGTAGCGACTGCTGAGTGTAGTGGCTTGTCACCAGACATCGCCTCTACCAAATTATTAAGTGCTACAGCTAGCACTGCCGTAGCGGGAAACACCATATCTGCGTCATGGAACAAAAAGTATTGTTCTCGTAAGGACATATCGACTACTTGAAACTGCGGTAACATATCGACTACTTGAAACTGCGGTAACAGTTTGAGGGCAGTGGTTACACCCCGGATTTCGGCACGACTATAAGTTAGTTTCTGTAGCTCTATTTCTGCTAATTCTGGATCTGGGTTGACAAGACAAGCAAGTTTGGCAATACCTAACCAAGTGGTTTTGATACTATCGCGGACATACTCTTGCAGTTGTGTCCCTAATTGTGGCCAATTTTGGGTGAGTAAGGCAGCTGCATTGTCAACTGTTGCAAGTTTGAGCAAGCTTTCACGGGTGGCATTTTTGAAGAAAGGGGCAAGTAAACCATCTTCCCAAGCACTTGTAATCCAAGGAGTAGCCTGAGAATTGCTGAGGAGATAGCCAATTTCTACCCTAACTCGTTCGGCTGCAACTTTGCTGATATGTGATGCCAAAGAACGAATTGCGGCTTGGGTAACTGGCTCAATCCTAAAACCTAGTTGGGCGGCTTGGCGATAAGCTCGCATTAACCGCAAAGGGTCATCTTCTAGGTTCTGTGGTGATACCATTCGCAAAATCCCCTGTTGTAAGTCTACATAACCTTGCAGAGGATCCATAATTTCTTGTGTATGGGGATTATAAGCGATCGCATTTACTGTAAAATCTCGTCTGTGCAAATCAACTTCTAAACTATTTCCTTCCTGTTGGGCAAAGTCAGCTGTAGCGTGGGGAAAAACCACGCGGGCAATTTGTCGTTTGGCATCGAGTAACACAAAACCAGCTTTATAATGATGAGCGATCGCTCTGGCTACCTTTACCGCCTTAGATGGTATAACAAAATCTAGATCCAGATATTCACGAGTTCTGCCAAGGATCGCATCTCGGACAGCGCCACCTACCATGTAAGCGGGTTGTGGCAGGAATTCCAAGCTAAAAGGCCAATTTTCGGGAGCTAATACCATTTTGGATTTTAGATTTTAGATTTTAGATTGTGTACTCCTACGGTGAAGCAAGCTACGAGTAGCATCTTGTAGAGAAATAGAGGCTACGCTCTCAGTGGCGGATCTGAATCCCCCACGCTATTGATTTTCACAGAAGGCGGACTTTCCTTGCTTTGCTCCTGAATTCTGACTTCTGACTTCTGAATTCTGAATTCTTCTTCAAGCATTGTAATAAAAATCAACCTAGCAACTCATGAATAACAGTTGGGCTTAAGCTAGATTAACAATAAAGGCCCCTGGAGTTGGTTCTATTATGTGTATTTGCGTGAACTGCCACTATGTAGACAGATGTGTTACCTATCATGCCGTAGAAGGGCAGCACCAACAGCCTCACTTGACCGAAACACCAAATTTTGATCCCAATGAACCTTCGATCAATGTCAACATTCGGACTCAAGAGGATGTAATTGAAATGGAATGGGATGTTGTTGGTTGTCTGAGCTTTAAGCGGGAAACGGGTAAGTGGTCGAAGTTGCGTCCTGGTGAATTAGTGCCGACTTGATAGAAAATGATTGGTGTATCTTTAAGGTGACTACTGCACTAAACAGCAGTAGTCGTAAATATTTTTCTTATGAACTATAAGGGCAACTTTACCCGCATCTCTCCCAAGTCAGAAATGCGGGTAAAAAGTTTGTACTCTCCTTTGCCTTCTTCTGCCCCGTCTGATACTGGTAGGCATCAGCCATTCCTGCATTAACTTTGAATTAATCTTTGCTTAAAGATAGCTTAATCATTAGGCATAGATAATGACAAAGTGAAAAAAAATACAATATCCCTCAGTAAATATTGTCTCTATTAGAAATACTGATATGCTCAAGAGAAATCTAATTGTGTTCTTGTTAGCGTCATTTTTTGCTGCCCCCGCCGCCAACGCAGAGGTTAAGCTGGTCGCAATTGGAAGCCTGAGTGGTAACATCAGCGATCTCTCCAGCAAAACCTCCGCTCCGCTCGAAAGTGGTGTTCCGGGAAACCTCCTCGGTGGTTTTGGGTCAGGACTAGCCTACGCTGGCCGTAACACCTTCATCGCTATCCCAGATCGGGGGCCGAATGCCAAGGCATACAATAGCGCTGTGGATGACACAACATCCTATATTAACCGCTTCCAAACCATCCGTCTGAAACTCGAACCAAGCCGCTTTGGTTCAGCGTTACCTTTTACTCTTACTCCTTCTCTAATTGACACAACCCTGCTATCGAGCAAGAAACCTCTCTACTACGGTACTGGGGTGGGGCTGGGAGTGCCTAGCGGTGTCCCTGCACTGAATGCCAAGAATACCTACTATTTCACTGGGCGCTCAGACAACTTCGACCCCACCCAGATATCGACCAATCCGAATAATGCCCGCTTCGATCCTGAAGGCGTGCGTGTATCCAATGACGGTGAGTCCATCTTTATCTCCGATGAATACGGCCCCTATGTGTACCAATTCAACCGCCAGACAGGTAAGCGCATCAAGGTCTTTACGCTCGACAGCAAGTTCGCAGTCAAAAACCTAAATCCTGTTGGTGATACAGAGATTAGCAGTAACACGTCTGGACGTGTTGCAAACAAGGGTATGGAAGGTCTGGCGATTACCCCTGATGGCAAGACTCTAGTCGGCATCATGCAGAGTCCGTTGCTCCAGGACGGCGGTACTAATGGCGCTTACACCAGAATTGTTAAGATCGACATTGCAACAGGTGCCACCCAGGAATACGCCTATAAGCTAGATAATATCGGCACCGCAGCTAAACCGAAATACCCGACAGTAAGTGAGATTTTGGCGATCAGCGATCGCGAATTCCTGGTAGACGAACGAGATGGCAAGGGGTTAGGCGACGGCTCTCAGGCTGCCTTCAAGAAGATATACCGTATCGATCTGACCAATGCTCAAGAAGTAAGCAATATCACCGGGGAAAAGAACCTTGCTGGTAAGGCAGTTAGCAAGACCCTGTTCCTTGATGTAGTAGCTACGCTCATTAAGAATGGGATTAAAACAGAGGACATACCTGCCAAGCTTGAAGGTTTGGCTTTCGGATCAGATGTGGTTATCAACGGTGTAATCAAGCATACGCTTTTCATCAGCAACGATAACGACTTCATTGGTAGCATAACGCCGGACACTTACCATCCAGCAGGTATTGACAACCCAAACAAGTTTTTCGTCTTTGCAATTGACACTACTGATATCCCAGGCTTCGTACCCCAGAAGATTAAAGGGCGGTATTGATATCCGGCGTTCCGGGAAAGAGAATGGTAGAAGTATCTCTTGTGGGATTGGGCATCTTCCCATTGGTGTCAAGTTAAGAAAATTAGAGTCTTGTCAAATGGGTTAAAACTCAACATATAGCAATCCTATGTCCAGATCCCCGATTTCTTAAAGAAGTCGGGGATCTAAATTTGGAAAATTTTGATCCGAATGAACTTTCTATCAATGTCAACATTCGGACGCAAGATGATGTGATTGAATAGATGAATCAAGTCAACTCTAAAAAATCAATATTTTAATTAACACAGTCTATAGAATCTCCATCTTTACCCAGAACAGATGAATCTAGAAAAATTCGTCAGACATTTCTGAGATTATCTGAAATCTTTCATCCTGATAAGGTAAAAGACAGCGAGACACAAAGGTATGATACAGATGGGGATAACGATGGGCGGCAAGAGAATTTTTAAGCGTTGCACAATTAACAAAAGTTATTCTTAGGAAGGCGATAAGGCGATCGCAGAAGATAAAGAAGCTAGCCAAGAAAAAACAGCATGACCAACGCACAGCGACTAGACCATGTAGAAGATGAACTCGAAACCGTTAAGCGATTGCTAGTGTCTACTGCTAGCTACGCAGAATCATCAAGCAGGCGGCTTGACGAGTTGAGCATAAAACAAGACCTTACCCAATCTCACCTTGACGAGTTGAGCATAAAACAAGACCGTACCCAATTTCACCTTGACGAGTTGAGCATAAAACAAGACCGTACCCAATCTCACCTTGATGAGTTGAGCATAAAACAAGACCGTACCCAATCTCACCTTGACCAGTTGACCGTAAAACAAGACCGTACCCAATCTCACCTTGACGAGTTGACCGTAAAACAAGACCGTACCCAATCTCACCTTGACCAGCTAGGGGTAAGTGTTGACCAGATAGGGGGAAAGGTTGACCAAGTTTCTGATAAGGTTGATAGTTTTATCACTCACACGCAACGCCTATTTACAAAGACAGGCAGTGAGATAGAGGAAACAAAGGCACGAACTGAGCGATTAGAAGCACTCATGCTAAAGCTTGATCGAAACTATGAGGAACAAAAATCTCAGTTTCAGGAGTTTAAACTCACTACGGGTGCTGCTTTAGAGCGAATTGACCGAGTTTTAGACTATCTATTGAGACAGCAAGGCGGTAATCCAAATCCCCCATCTTAGTTGCGATCGCTAGGGAGAAAATGAACAGCATTGGCTCTCAGAAACGTTGCAGCAAGACTGTTTGACTGATTGCTACTCAACTTATTTATTATTTAATTATTTGCGATCGCCTTCTGATTTTGCTTTCATCAGCAAAACATTTAAAAATCTTAAAATTAAGCGTGTTTGCCCTGAGACTTCTGTGCATAGCACAACAAAAGAAGTCTAGTCTATTCAATTAATAACCGCTATGTTATGGCGTTTCCTAATCACATCAGGTACATCTTAGCCCCCTCCTCGCTTGCTCTTAGGGGGTTGGGGGTGGGGTTCAGTACCTCATTCAACCGAGAACCACTATGTTATATGCTTAAATAAATCACGTTAACTCTATAAAAATAGATATTTTAAGTAACTTTGACAACAAAACTAGAAAACTTTGCAATAAATAAATACGCCTTGGCACTACACACCACCACTCCCGAATTGGGTTTGGCAATTAGTAATTTTGCTGGTGAAACTCGCTCTCAAGTTTGGAATTTGGGGCGTGATTTATCTAGCTTAATACATCAATATTTAATTGAATTTGTCAAACCACAAACTTGGGCAGATTTTTCCTTTATCGCAGTTGCAAAAGGCCCTGGCGGTTTTACGGGAACTCGGATTGGCGTTGTCACTGCTCGGACTTTGGGGCAACAATTAGATATCCCTGTATTTGCGATTTCAACTTTGGCTGCGGTAGCTTGGTCAGAACTAGGCAAAAGTCAAAATCCCAAAACTTTTGCTGTGGAAATGCCAGCACAACGAGGTCAAGTTTTTGCTGCTATTTATCAGTTTGAGCCAGATACTTCTAAACTAAGAGCGTGTTTGTCAGATAGAGTATTCACACCAGAAGCATGGCAGGAAACTTTAGCGAATTGGAACACTAATTATCAGTTGATTCAAGCCCAATCTGGGTTAGCAGCAACGGTGACAAGTATTTTGGAATTAGCTAATCTTGATTGGCAAGAGGGCAAGTGTCCTAATTGGTCAGAGGCTTTACCATATTATGGGCAACATCCAGTAGAGGGTGCATAACTTTTATTACTTTAATATACTTGAGTAATGGTTGGTGCATACCCTTACTAGGAACAAGTCTTCTAGTTAATAAACTAATTAGGTTAGCTGAAGCACCTAAAGAACTTAATTTAGGAGCATTAGCTATTTTACCAATGATGGCATTATTCTAAAACAGCCACAGCCAAAGTGGGAGAGTAACCAGCAATACTATAGCCCCAGCAGCTAAGGCAGTAACAGCCAGATCGCGATCGAGATTGAATGTCTCAGCAATTACCAGTGTGGCGAAAGCTGGAGGCATGGCCATTTGTAAGACGATTACCTTTGCGATCGCTCCAGTTAATCCAAACAGTGGTAAAATACTCCCCAATATCAAGGGAACTAGCAGCATTTTGATTCCCAAGCTCATCCCTGCTTGTGGTAGGCTACCCCAAGACTTGAGTAGTGCCAGTCGCATTCCAATTAACATCAAAGATAAAGCTACGACACTCCAAGCAAATTTCTCTAACCAGAATTCCGCAACTGTGGGAATTGTCACCTGGCGAAACAGCAAGCCAAATCCGAAACCCCACAGTGCAGGATTAATTAAGATCGCCCTAGCAGTCTGCCAATGATTATGTACACCGCCACCAAAACGCACTGCTAGTAACACACCCAAGCCATAAGTTCCTGGGAATGAACCTAGCAAATCGTAAAATAGCGCCCAAGCAAAGTATTCCTTGCCTACCATTGCTAAGGTAATGGGAAAGCCAAGATAACCTGTATTACCTAACATTGCTGCTAATATCAAGCTAGCCTGAGTTGATTGTTGGGGGACGGTATTTTTAAAATAGGCTTGTCCTTTAATTCCTAGCCAAGCTAAAAATCCTCCTAGTAAAATCGCTAGGTAAGCGATCGCAGGTGCAATCCAAATTTGCCCCGACAAGCTAGATTGATGCAAAAACGACACTATGCTGATGGGTACTCCCACCCAAAACAGAAACTGTCCCAAACGTGTAGGAACTGTCACAGTTAGTTTGCGTCCCAGAATAAAACCTACCAGGACTAATCCTCCCAGCTTGACGTATAGTTCTAAAAGGTTTGTCAAGATTACGCCTAAAAACCACAGATGTAAAATGCTAGCTGTTACGTCTACTTTTGTCCAGTGCAAAATCTGTTATAGCTATCCCACAAAAACAGGAGTTTACCCTTGAATAAGGCTGGGTTTTCTGGAAGACCGCAAAACTCATCGAATGACCTTGGTGATGATATTCCAGTCGCTGTACGCGATACCCCTGATGCAACAGCGAAAATTTGGTTGCAACCCCGAATTGTCCTGATTGCGGGAGTAACGGGATTTGTCCTGCTGGCTTTAATTAGCGGTTTTTTGTTTTTCGTCACTGCATCCAAAAAAACCGCCGATTCTCAACCCTTGGTCACTAGTTCTACAGCTACACCGACTACAGAATCTGGTAATGTCAATACTGTGTTAGGGCATTTTCCATACCCAGAAGCTCCTGAATCAGAACTAGTAACCATCTCCGCAAATAGGGGCATTAGAATGCGAAAAGCTGCTGCCCAAAAGTTTGAGGAGATGGTAGCAGCAGCCCGGAGTACAGGTGTAATTTTAGTACCAATTTCTGGCTTTCGCTCAGTCAAAGACCAAGAGCAGTTATTTTTTGCTGTCGGTGCCCAACGAAATCAGACGCCAGCACAACGAGCCGCCCTCAGCGCTCCTCCTGGTCATAGCGAACATCACACAGGTTATGCTGTGGATGTTGGAGACGGAGCAGTACCAGCAACTAATCTCCAAACTAACTTTGACAATACCAAGGCTTATCGGTGGCTGCAAGCAAATGCAGCACGTTTCAGCTTTGAAATGTCATTTCCTAAAGATAATGTTCAAGGTGTGAGTTATGAGCCTTGGCACTGGCGTTTCGTCGGCGATCGCGATAGTTTGGAAATGTTCTACAAAGCCAGAAATTTGAAACCCGCTAAGATACCTTAATAAAAGTTAATCTAGGGATTACTATCTTTTTATAAAGGAGCAGTTATTTGATGATTGGCAATTAAAATCGCGGGAAATTTATATGGTTTATCCGAGCGATCGCCATGTTTTGCCCAATTTTAGAGCCTGGGTGGAGTTTGTCTATCAAAAGGTTAAAATCGAGAAATATGAGTAAATAAATTGAAATGAGTTTATGAAGGAATGGGAGATAGAAGCACAACAAACAAGCACTTCTGCAAAACGTTTGGAGGTATTAGCTCAAACAAGTATTACAGCAAAAACACTAGTTGCAAAAAATCCCTCTGCACCAACTCAGCTTTTGCAAAAATTAGCTAATGATTCCGATATTGAAGTTCGCAAAGCTGTAGCTTCTAATCCCAACACCCCTCACGAATTATTGTTGGAATTAGGTAAAGCTTTCCCCAATGAGCTATTAAATAATCCTGTTTTTGATTTATTACTATTAGGAAATACCTGTTTACAAAGAAGGATACCTGTAGATAGCTATCATGAACTACTCAAAAAAGAAGATATTTCGACATCTTTGTTAGAAATTCTGACTCGTAATGGAGATCAAGAGATAGCAGAAGCCGCAAAACTTCATGTCAAATTTGCAGGAGAAATAACCGATGGATGGCAAGGAATTGCTGAAGAGGCATTAAAAAATATTTATTATTGGGAGGAAATAGAGAGTTTCAAAAACTTATCGGAATTACTTGATTTACTTCCAGATGTCATCATAAACCGTATAGATGTTCGCCAAAGAATAGCCACCAATACACCAGTCCCTATGGTAGAAAAGCTAGCTGCTATTGGTCCAATTGATAAAATTAGACTACGTGATATTGTTGCTTTAAACTCTAGTACACCCAAGGAGTTGGTTGAAGAAATTGTCATAGATTTGGCTACAAAGGGAAGCGAGCGGATTTGCGAGAATTTAGCTCAAAACCCAAATACTCCTACTCGCGTTTTGCAAGCATTATCCAATAGCAAATTTGACTGTGTTCTTCAACATCTAGCATTAAATCCGAATACACCAGATACTACGCTTGAAGATTTAGCAACTGATAAACATCACATTTGTCAAGCGGTAGCTATTAATCCTAAAACTCCCATATACCTACTAGAACAGTTAGCTACGTATGAGTACTGGGAAATTCGTTCTAGTGTAGCCCAGAATCCTAATACTCCCATTGCTCTACTCGAACAACTTGCCAAGGATAAATCTTCTGAGGTTTACTTAGGTGTAATTAAGAATCCAAACGCTCCTGTTAATTTATTAATTCAAGCATTTAATCAGAGCGAGAATGATGGTTTAATTCGCTATACTTTAGCTCAAAACCCCAGCACACCTCTTAATATTCTTGAAGAATTAGCTAGTAGTGCAAGCAATCCATATATTCTTGCTAAGTTAGCTAGTAACCCTAGCAGTTCTTCATCCATACTTCGACTTTTAGCTAGTCGTTGCTATAGCGAGGATGATAAAAGATATTATTTTGACGATGTTCTTCGTTCTGTGATAATTCACCCTCATACTCCCTTGGATATACTTGAAAAACTAGCCACTGAAAAATGTTATGAAATTCGTTGTACTGTTGCTAGTAACCCTAATATACCTATACTTTACTTCAACAGCTAGCCTCAGATGAAGATGAGGCTGTTCGCAGAATTGCTTATGAAAATATTCGTAAACTCAGGAATCAATTCCGAGCAGCTACCAGCAAAGCTAATTATAGTTTGGAAAAGAAAAAAGCAATTTTAAATAGGTTAGCTAAGATTCACGAAAAACCATGTCCAGCTCGTTTAGCTGTTTTTCTCAGCGATTATGCCGAAGAATCAGTTCTAGTATCAAACAGTTCTTCTTTATCTTGGCTGGAAAGATATGCGATCGCTCAAAATATAAATACTCCTGTTGATGTTTTGGAAGATTTAGAAAAAGATGGTAATAGAATTGTTCGTGCTGCTGCAAAATTCAATCACACACGAAAATTCAAAGACTGACAATTTTAGGTTTTGAAGTTTGAAGTCGATAGTGAACTATTAAATTTTCAGCAACATATTTGTAATTCCGTGGTCACTCAAAGTTCTTATATTGATGAACAGGACTTACACAATCAAAACTTGAAACCTCGTTCGCGTAGCGTGCGCGAAGCGCAGTCCCCCCTAACCCCCCTTAAAAAGCGGGGAACTTGAAAGCCCCCTTTTTAAGGGGGTTGGGGGATCTATAAATGCGTAAGTCCTGAAGAAGATATTTTTAGCGACTTCTGATGTTATTGAATCGCTATTTGGAAAATACAAACAATTTTCTGCACGTTGCCCAAGACTAGGCAGAACTGACGGCACCGCCAACGCACTGGCTCCTTTTGAATTTTGACTTCCGCCTCCTTCTTTTAGTCTCCAGTTACATGTCCTGAATTGGGGGTTTTAGCTTCTGATGGATCAGGCTGAGATTTTTTATACTTACCTGGATACTTATGCTGAAAATAAGCTTCCAATACTTGTAAAACCATCGGCCCACAGATAGTACCACCATGCTCGCCAGTATTTTCCCCAAAGGCCACAACCGCAATTTCCGGCTTATTACTAGGCGCATAAGCACCAAACCAAGTATGATTTGGGCGACCACCACCAGCTTCAGCAGTGCCACTCTTTCCAGACGCTGGGGGAATTGTGGGCACGTTCAAGCTCTTACCTGTACCCTCACTCACCACCTTCCGCAGTCCCTCACGGAGAACTTTGATAGTTTCCGGCTTCATATTTAAGGATGAGCGCCAACTTTTTGCTTCTTCGTTGTCTTTGAGTAAATGCGGCTGAACTCGATACCCACCATTAGCAGGGACAGAAAACATAATCGCCGATTGCAGAGGTGTGACTTGCAAAGCCCCTTGACCAATTGACATATTAATGGTATCACCGACAGTCCAAGGCGTTTTCAAAACTCTCTGCTTCCATGTTTCATCTGGAACCAAGCCTTTTGATTCTTCGTTGGGAAATTCAATGCCAGTTTTTTGACCAAATCCGTATTTGCGACTCCATTCGATTAAAGTTGGGCCACCGACTTTTCTACCAACTTGATAGAAGAAAGTATCACTACTCATAGCGATCGCTCTGGGAAATCCTAATGGCCCGAATCCGGCGTGGTTCCACTCACCAAAAGTCACTCCCCCAACAGTCAACGAACCAAAGGTCTGTAATATTGAGTCTGGAGAGAATTTACCCGATTCCAGTCCAGCTGTCGTAGTGACGATTTTGAAGGTACTGGCAGGTGGAAAGGCACTCAGGGCACGATTGATCAAGGGATGCTCTTTACCTTGCACGCTTTCCCAATCTTTCTGGGAGAGTTTTTGTTTGGAGAAAATATTTGGGTCAAAGGTGGGGTAAGATACCATTGCTAAAACTGCACCATTCTTTGGATCAATTGCGGCGATCGCGCCTCGGTGATTTCCCAAAGCTTTTTCTGCTGCCTTTTGCACATCCAAATCTATCGTCAGGTGCAAATCGTTACCAGCTTTTGCCTGTTTCTCTCCCAAAACCCGGATTGGTCTACCCGCACCATCTACTTCCACACGCTGACCGCCCCATTCGCCCCGTAGAGTTTTCTCATAAGCCTTTTCCACCCCCATCTGACCGATTACATCTCCCAGTCGGTAGCCTGACTGCTTCTTATCGTTTAACTGGTCGGCAGTTAACTCCCGCGTATAACCTAGTACATGCGCTAATTGCTTGCCGTGGGGATAATAACGCACAGAATCTGTATTGATTTCCACTTCCGGGAGTTCATTTTTATACTCCTTTAATGCCGTGATTTCTGCTTCATTTAGATCACGAGCAACCCGGATGAGTGAAGAAGAATTAGCACCTGCTTGTTCTAATTTCTTTTCCATCTCATCTTGCGAAATGTTGAGAATTTGCGCTAGACGCGGGCCGACTACAGACCAGGAAGGCTTAGTATGTGCCATCGGCCACAAATATACAGAGCTAGGATAACGAGTACTGGCTAAAAGTTTGCCATTCCGGTCAAAAATATTGCCCCGTTCCGGTTGTTTGAGAATCATCCGAATTCGGTTCGCCTCGGCTCTTTGGCGGAGTTTTGGCCCTTCAACAATTTGCAAATATGCCAAACGTGCCTCAATCCCAACGGTCATTAATAGGGTAAATACGATTAAAAATATTGATTGGGAACCATGTCCAACTGTACGTGTATCTTTTTTGTTGCCAAATGATGGGAACATAAACAATTCAAAATTCAAAATGAATAAACGCAATCCTACTAGCTAGCTTTGAGCTATTGCTAACATGTAATTTTAATACATGTTAGGTTAATCACAGAATGTCTAAGTAGCAGCACAAGTATATACAGTTGCCGTAAGATCATCCTCAGTAATGGGTATAAAGGAATCGGGCGAGTATATTCTTGAACAATTGTTTTTGGCGGATACAATAAACCAAAGTGTCAAATCTAGTCTGCCCCATAGACTAGATCAATTGACAAAATCACGTAAAATCAGGGCATTCTACTGAGGATTATGGCTCAAATTGTCATGCAGGATCAAAGGGGGATAACAACTTTTCAGCCACTTGATGTTGAACTGCGTAACGTCTTCAAGTTTTTTAACCAAGAGCCAGCAGTACATGGAATCGATTTGGATGTCAGACAAGGAGAATTTTTTAGTATTTTAGGCCCCTCCGGTTGTGGTAAAACAACAACACTGCGCTTAATTGCTGGGTTTGAAATCGCTGACGCTGGCAAAGTGTTGATTCAAGGTCAGTCTATGACTAATGTGCCGCCTTACCGCCGACCGGTCAATACTGTGTTTCAAAGTTACGCTCTTTTTAACCACCTGAATGTCTGGGATAACATCGCCTTTGGACTGAGGTTAAAAAAAATACCCAAATCGCAAATTGAAGCTAGAGTCCAAGAAGCTTTAAAACTCGTGAAAATGGAAAGTTTGCGATCGCGCTTTCCCAATCAACTTTCTGGTGGTCAACAGCAACGTGTAGCTTTAGCAAGGGCTTTAGTCAACCGTCCCACCGTCGTACTATTGGATGAACCTTTAGGGGCGTTAGATTTAAAACTGCGTAAAGAAATGCAGGTTGAGTTATCAAATTTACACAAAGGCTTGGGAGTGACCTTTGTAATGGTGACACACGACCAAGAAGAAGCATTGTCTTTGAGCGATCGCATTGCCGTGATGAACCAAGGTAAAATTGAACAAGTTGGCACTCCCAGCCAAATTTACGAACGTCCCTGCACAGCTTTTGTTGCTGATTTTATTGGCGATACTAATTTATTCAGTGGTGAAATTGTCGGGGTAGACTCCTCTAATGTGCAAATTTCGACCAAAACGGGACTCTCAATTGTCATTAGTCGCGCTGAAGATACACCATCTGAATTATCACAAGCGGTGGTAGTGAGTGTGCGCCCAGAAAAAATACAGCTTTCGCTTTATCCACCCAATTTGCCAGCTAACTGCTTTGAAGGACGGCTTGTGAATGTTATGTATTTGGGCACACACGTTAATTATGTTGTGGAATTAACAAATGGCATTAGCATAAATGTGCTACAACCTAATACTTTTGGGGGTTTACCAGACCGCGACACGCCCATCTACGCTTGGTGGGCAGAAAATGATTGTTTAGCTATTAGTCAATAGTTATAAGATTCAGTAATGGAATAATAGCTTGGCCCCATAGTAAGAATATCAACCCATGTCAATTTTGAAAAGAGTTCCTTGGGTGTCCCTGGCGCTAGTACTGCTTAGTTACAGTACTTTGGGCTGGCTAATATCTGAAACACATGCTCCTCTGTTTGTCTGGCTGGTAACTGTAGTTGCTATCTTGCTTTTAATAGTAACTTTGACCGCTCCTTGGCCGAAGATGACATATTACTACAGTATTTTGCTTAAATCAAATACTAGGTCTTTCGGCGTTGCGGTCTTAGCAGCTTTCTTATTTTTTATTATGATTGCCTGGTTTGGGGTATTTCTTGATACCTTACTTATCATTTCAGCGACTATATTAGTCAGGATAGACTTTCAAAGAGTGGGTCTTAGGGAAGGGCTAGCCTTTTCTACTGCGTCTATCTTTTCATTGGGAGGTTTAGCTTTGGGTGCGCTAATTTACAAGTTAATCTATTCCCAAATTTTGCTAACAGGTCACTGAACCAAGCCGTTCGCCTCCGCCCTCGTAGAGAAGTGCGGGTTGCACCAACGCTTCAGAAGCAGTATTGCTTACCCGCAACTTTCTTTTCGGCTCAGATTCGCAAATTTTTAGAAAGTCGGTAATCTTGTTTTTTAATACTTGCTTGGGTTCAATATGGCAGCTGTTCAAACAGCAGTAGAGAGAGGAAAAAATCGATGATAAAAATTGATATCCAACTAGTAACAACTGCTTTTGTTGCAGATTCTCCTACTTCCTTTGCTCCTCCCTTAGTAGTTAACCCCCAACTACAGCCAATGACAGCAATCAACACTCCAAAAATAAACCCTTTTAGCAAAATAATAAACAAATCTGACGGTTCTAACAAATTTCTGACTGATTCTAAAAATGTTTCAGGAATAATTTGGTAAAACTCTGATGCGGCAAAAAGCCCGCCGATCATACCAGTAACTAAAGCGAAAATCGTCATCAAAGGCATCATCAAACAACAAGCAATTACTCTAGGAAGTACTAGATAATCAATTGGATCAGTTTTGAGCATATAAAGTGCGTCAATTTGCTCTGTGACTCGCATTGCACCTATTTCTGCTGCAAAAGCAGAACCCACTTGTGCCGCCATAATACTAGCGGTCAAAATTGGAGCCAATTCTCTACAAAAAGCTAAGGCAAAAGCGCCTCCCACAGCATTGACAGATCCAAATCGGGCTAATTCTCTGGCTATCTGAATAGTAAAAATCATTCCTGCAAAACCGCTCACAAGGAGAACTGGAGAGATAGAAACTGGCCCAGCAGTCACCATATGTTGCAGAATCTTGCGGTAGTAGGTTTTCCCTTGAATTAAATGTAGCCACACTTGACCGAAAAGCAGTACTGCTGCAAAACAGCGTACAATCCCAGATTGCTCAAAATTTGTTTTTATTCGCAATTTTATCGTCCTTAAGACTGACTTTTGTTGCACATATCTTATATCAATTCTCCAAAAGGAGACTAATTAAGACTACAGATACAAATGGTGGAAACCCAGCCAGATGTAATCTGACTTTCTCAATTACATAGAGTATTACGAATTGGTATTAGGGTATGATGTTGACTTTGTGAGAAATTAGTTCAAAATTGTTCATGTACTTTTTACGTCGTTATTTGAGGCAGAAAATAAAGTTCTTCTCTTTGAGAGCATAGACTAAGCATTGTTTTGCTTGGTATCAATGCAAATACCGCCGTCCCGTCGGAATATGGGAACGTCAAAAAGTTGACTTTTACGCATTCATTGACCTTACTACAATCTATGTCTGGATTCACAAAATATTATTAGTGGGATAGGTTCATGCAATTTTTTATAAAACAAGTTGGTGTAGAAATTGATTTCATCAAATAAATCCTTGGGTTAATATCGTTTCTGCAAGAGTAAATGATATTAACCCAAGGATATGAATGAAAATAAAATGTTTTGATTTTGACTATTCCCGAAGTACGTAGCCCACACCACGCACCGTATGAATCAAGCGTTTTTCATTATTTTCCTCTAGTTTTAGCCGCAAGTAGCGGATGTATACTTCGATAATATTGGAATTACCCATAAAGTCGTAACCCCAAACTTTTTGTAGAATTTGGTCTTTAGTAAATACCTGACGGGGATGCGAGAGGATATATTCCAATAAGTCAAATTCTTTAGCCGTTAACTCAATTGCCCGCTTACCCCGGTAAACTTGGCGAGTCCGGTGATTTAAACTCAAGTCTTCAAACTGAAAAATATCCTGGTCTGTTTCTTGAGTGCGGCGTAGATGAGCGCGGATTCTAGCTAGCAGTTCCTCTATACTAAATGGTTTGACTACATAATCATCTGCTCCTGCATCCAAACCTGCCACGCGATCGTTAACTTCATCTTTTGCCGTCAGTAAAATTACTGCTATGGAGATACCAGTTGCCCGCAACCGACGACAGATTTCCAAGCCTGACATCCCTGGAAGCATCCAATCAAGAATGATTAAATCTGGCGATAACTCCCGTGCTAACGTTAAACCAGCGATGCCATCATGTGCGACGCTTATATTATAACCTTCGCTACTTAGTTCTAGTTCGACAAATCGCGCCAGTTTAACTTCATCTTCCACCAAGAGGATATTTGCTGTCATATTTGTGATTTTAAAGCGGATAGGGTGACATCAAAGTGCTACTTTAACTTGACTTTGACCAGAAATAAAAAGATACAGAGCAAGTAAATTTATTTATGGGCTTGGTAAATTTTTGACTTTTGACTTTTGACTTTTGACTTCCCCATTCGCGTAGCGTCTCGCAGAGAAGGGGCTGACTAGCTATGTAAGTAGAGTAATGGTAAACACACTCCCTTCTCCTAATTTTGATTGCACAGATACACTACCACCCATACCCTCTACAAGTGTCTTGACAATGGATAAACCCAAACCACAACCGCCAGTAGCATGAGAGCGGGATTCATCTACGCGGTAAAATCGCTCGAAAATACGTGTTTGGTGTTGTAAAGGAATACCATAACCTTTGTCACAAACTTGAATAATCGCTTTGTTATGAAACTGATTTAACTTTAAAAGTATAGGCGTGCTAGCTTCAGAATACTTAATAGCATTATCAATCAAATTGAGCAATATTTGTTTAAAACGGCTGTAGTCTACTTTCACTCCAATAGGATAAGTTACTGACTCGATTGTAATTAAGCGATCGCTATATTTTTGCGCCATCACCACGACTTCTTCAACTAAGTCATTCAACACATAAGATTTCATCTGAAAATTCAAATAACCACTATCTGCTCGTGCTAAATCAAGCAAATCTTGTAGCAACCGGATGGTACGTTCGGCTTCTGAGGCAGCAGTTTCTAAAGCTTCTTGTTGAATTTCGGTTAAGTTATTCTGCCGTCGCAACACGCTTTGTAAGTAACCATGTACAATCGTTAATGGTGTGCGTAATTCGTGAGAAACATTACTCACAAATTCTCGTTCTTGCTCCCAAGATTGCGAGAGGCGCGATAACAACATGGTTAAAGTTTGAGCTAATTCTTTGACTTCACTGGGTGCATTATCAACATATAGTTGTGCTTTTCCTAAATCTTCTATTGAAATAACAGAAGTCATCTGACTTAGCTGGCGCAGTGGTTGCAGAGAACGCCTAATATAAAATGCACTTATAGTTATTATTACAATAACTGCCAAAATACAGCTAATATTCAAACTTTGCAGCATTGCCATAAACATTGTCTGCTCACGAGTAATATCATGTACTACAAATAGCTTACCCAGATACTTACCCTGCACTCGCAAAAAACCACTACTGATAATAAAGTACCTTTGATTAACTTTGTAAATTTGTGGTTTAATCTGCATATTACTAAGGGACATTAACTCAGTCACCGTAGAGTTAGATAACAAATCCAAAGTAGCAGATTTTATAATAATTTTATTATCAGGACTTTTTAGCCATAAAAATATGTTGGTATTTGCCAAGTTATTAATCGCTTTTTGCAATCCAGTTTCTGGTTGCATCATTTCACTGTAAAGTTGCACATCACGCGGCAAGCGCTCAGTGATTTCTTCTATATTATGCTTACGATTATCAATCAAAATTTGCTGCATTTTCCAACTAGTCCATGCAGCAAAACTACCTAATATTAAAGTTGAAAATGTAGCAATACCAATGGTTAGGCGTAATTGCAATGAAAAAGGATCAAGATTTAGCCAAATCTTTGTGGGTTGCTTCACTTTTAGTTTTGTCTAGGGGATTGGAAATATTCTTAGTTTTATTCATTATTGATTTTTAGGTAGAGATTGTGGCTGGATTGTACAAGATTTAGTATCACATTTTTGCTCATAAAGCATATTGATATAGCGTTCCTGCCAAGTGAGGGGAACTTCTAACAATGCTCGCGTTCCTGTTATCCCCTGTCCGATAAATAGTAATAGAGCAAGGGAACTAATAGTAATGTGAACCTTACGCCAGCGATTGGTCTTATCTTTATAAATTTCTGGCAAAATGGAGAGTGAAATAATCATCAGTAGAGCAGAGGTTAGCCCATAATAATAGTGAGAAGTATACCATTGGTCAGTTTTACGGTAGATCCCATCTTGACATCCAAGCACCACTAATCCCATTCCTGTGAGGGTTGCAAATATGGCACGCCAGTTTTTCTGCTTTGCCTGATAGAGTAAATACAGAGAAGCGATCGCAGCCACAAACAATAATCCGAGAAATACTACCTTAAATGGTGCTTTCATCCAAAGGTGATTTTCTAAAATATTACCAAAAATATCGTAGGCAAACGCTATTAATACAATACCTACAACTGCTCCCGTTAGCCAGCGACCCAACTGGGTATGCTCTTGTCCTACAGTGGCGGGAATTTTACTCTTACCTATGGCCAAAGTTTGCAATCGGCGTTGACGGACTTGTAAAGCGCGGTTGACAATGACGCCAATTAAGGGAAATACTACGAGTACAGCGATCGCTGGATGTAACAACAAGATAGCGTCTCTAAATTCCATATCTGACCTTTCATCAAAAGTTACAAATTAGTTTTTATCGAACAGAATTCAGGAGTTTGGAGCAAAGCCAACGACTTTGACAAAGAGTGCTAGCCTTAACCCAAGCGTATTGGTCTTTAGACGAATGAGTGTTATTAGCCTCAGAATAAATTCTGAGGCGGGCTAGATGAGAATGAAATAGCCCTACCTACTTCTAACTAAGGATTACTTGACCTCATCAGCCTCAAACTTTGTTACTTTACCTTTCTTAACCGCAACTATTACATCAAAGGTAGAACAGTAAGAAAAGGTCACATTATTGGCTTTGTTGTAAAGATTAACCACCATACCTGCACCACCGGGTTGAACACCTAGCGGTTCAAGATCGCCAAAAAAGAAACGACGTAGTTCATCACCACCACCAAACTGGCCCTTATGCTTGGTGACCAAATCAATCTTTTGCTGAGTAGTCAAACCTGTAGCATCTTTCTTTTCTGCGGCTGATGCTTGCACCAGTGAAGGACTTACAATTTTAAGTGGAACATCCCAGACTGTTAGCATACCAACAAGAGCAACACCTGTGAGCAGAGAAGAAGCAATTTTCATTTGTTTTTCCTTGTGTTGAAGTTTCCCGATGAACTAAAGCATCTCATCTGCTACTGAAGCTCAAGTGAAACCAATCTAGTAATTGTCTGAATTTATTCCTTAGAAAAATTTAGTTTAGACTCAGCAGATTCTCAGGAAACTCTGATATTTTCAATCTCAGCCTGCTTTAACGAAAGAATTCAGGAGTCAGGAGCCAGAATTCTCCAATTGAATTCTGTGCGAAAAAGTAGATAGCGTAGCGTTAGCGAGTATTTTCGAGTCGCGTCTGAATAACTGGGTTTAAGTCCCCCACGCTCAAGATTGCTGACTCCTGAATTCTTCTTCAATCAAGTGTTTTCTCAGATTCATCTCACCTTAAATTACCCAAGTTAGCTGAGTATATTAAAGAGTATTTTTTGCAGCAGTATTATTATGAGCAGACCGAGAAGATGGCATTCTTTTTTCTATAAAATTCCCGGTCAAAGCTATCTCTGGCTAGCAATTTTGATTTTTGGAGCTTCGAGTGCAGTTACCCGCAAGTTGACACAAATTGGCGCTCAACATTTCATGGATGGTCGAAATCCGATTTCTCTATGTAATGTTTTATTCGTAGGAAATCTATGTGCCTTGATAGTTATGTTACCTATTTATAGGCGACAGTGGAACAAAAAGGCTTTGCAGCAATTGTCAAAGACAGATTGGTTGGCGCTGATAGCGATCGCTATTTTATCAGGAGCGCTTGTCCCTGGCTTAATTTTCCAGGCATTAGCATTAACAGGGGTCAACAATATTATTTTGATTGGACGCTTGGAACCACCTCTGGCTATAGCTTTATCAGTCTGGTTACTGAGGGAACGGGTAAATCGTTGGGAAGTTGTAGGAGCGATCGCTGCATTTGTCGGGGTTGCCCTAACTATTTTTTTGCAACCCTCAGAGACGACTACGATCAACATGGGTGTTTTAAAATTAGGTATTGGGGAATTATTGGCGGCGATCGCAGCTGTAGCTTCAGTAGTTTCAACGATTATTGTTAAAGGATGGCTTTCCGATATCCCAGTGGGAATCTTTAGTATCTTTCGTACTGCTCTAGGAACTGTAATATTTTTCTTTACTGCTTTAGTTCTCTATGGCAGCGACCACTTTATGGATGTATTTTCACCTTTCCTGTGGCAGTGGATGCTTGTTTATGCTGCTGTAATTGTGGTTTTAGGTCAATCATTTTGGCTCAAGGGCTTGAGAGCTTCTACCGTGTCAATGGCTTCTTTAGCTGGCTCTTTTACTCCAATTGTGGGAATTTTGGCAGCTTATTTAGTATTGGGTGAAGTCCCTACCTTTGCTCAATATATCGGTGGTAGTTTGATTTTAGTTGGCATATTCCTTAGCCAAGTTGGTATTCGCTTTCAGATTTCTCGTAAAGTTGCAGCTCAATTAGAACAAGGTATGGGATTTAAAGGGATCTGAAAAGTAGAGACGCGATTAATCGCGTCTGTACAGGAGTATTGAGTAGAGACGCGATTAATCGCGTCTGTGAAATTATATGCAGCTTTTTTAATTCTTCTGGGTGGAAAACACGCGCCAGATAATAAAGACCGTAAAACCTAGATAGGTAAATACTGTCAGCCATTCTTGCCAGCTATCAAATTCATTATTCATCAGCAAAAGCCAGAAAATCAATATTTTTAAATCCTACACGCTGAAGTTGCCAGTGGCTGGGAGCATCCCAATTTTGCAAGAACATGTTTGTCATTGCGAAATGTTGCGACAGCGTAGTGAAGCAATCGCAAGATATGGGATTGCTTCTCTTCGAGACGCTACGCGAACACTCCACTACGTTGCGCTCGCAATGACAATTTATAACCTGGGTTTGATATAACTTGCACATTTGGGATGCTCCCCAGTCGCTTGCTGTATTTTGGGAGATAAAGGTTACTCAAAAATTTTTAGCGAATTTTCCGGAATCGATAACAGCAAAGTGGTATCACTTATTAGAGCATCGATATTATACTGAACCTCTATAACTAACCTTCGGGGAATATAGCCCCATTGTTTACGCTCAAAAGCCTGGTCACTAAGACTGGGCTTTTGATGTTTATACCAAGATGAGTACGGGAAAAACGAACCACAGAGGCACAGAGAACACAGAGAAATAAGAGTTTGAGAGAGTTTTGTCTAAGTTAGGGTCAGAGCAATCGCAGCACTTGTTTAAACTGTCTGCGTATCAAATAAAACTTTTTTCTTGAAACTTTTAAGAGATTTTATCGGTCTGGTTTTCCAAATTATCCAAAAATCAGCCAATGTTATCTTCTGCTCAAGGTATTCCCGGATTACCCGATTTGACGCATCCAATTGAGCTTGTCCAATTTGGAACCCAGGCGCTCAAAGCTTCACTGTTATTAGTATTTTTGGTCGTAGCTTTGGGTGTTGCGTACCTTGCCGCCGTAGGCATCGCACTGATCAGTTTTTCTCTCCGTCGAAGCAAGCCGGAACAAGTAATATTGATCGGCGAATGGGCTGTTGGTTATTCTCAACTATTGCGAGGATTACAACATTTAACCCTGGTATTAATTCTATTAGTACCGGGATTTTTTCTCTGTTCAACTTTAAGCAATCGCTACCACTACTGGGAACAAGCAAGGGTGGCTCAAGTTGCTGAAAGTGTTGCAGGCGAAAAGCTCGAACAATTTGCGCCGCAAGTGCGCTACTCTATTCGAGAGCCATACTCTTATAACACTCAAGTCAATGGCAAGATTGTCAAGGTAAATGAGACACGAGAAATTAACCGCTTCTTGACGTTGGCTGGTTCGCAAATTCAAGTCAAGCTTGACCAAAGCGTAGATGTTCCAGGCCGTAGCTCAGTTTATCAGGCAAATTATACTGCTGACTATAAAGTAGTTAACCAACTCAAGGATATTAATA
The DNA here is from genome assembly GCF_017114985.1 of Nostoc sp. JL33. Taxonomy (GTDB): domain Bacteria; phylum Cyanobacteriota; class Cyanobacteriia; order Cyanobacteriales; family Nostocaceae; genus Nostoc. The sequence continues at coordinate 44,497 of NZ_JABXKP010000045.1, forward strand.
ATTTTTTCTTTGAAGTACCGCCTCCTAACGGTTACACACTTCTTGCTAGCTACAAAGTTGAACGTGATGGTACTAGGTTACAACAAACCAATCCGGGAGACTATGGCTTTCCCTTCCAGCTACAACCAGGGGAAGAAACCACTTTTCGAGTCACCTATCAGGCTGAAGGAGGGCCTCGCTGGGTTTATAGCGCAACGGGACAGTTGCTTTCTAATTTTAGCCTCATAGCAATTGCTAACTTTGCTCCGGCTGATTTTGCTAGTGGTGTTGTACCGAATGAGATTAAAGTTAACGGACGCAGTACACAATTTACTTGGAAATTTGACGATAATGTTTCAGTCAAAAATCCATTTGGAGTGTTTACCAACACCGAACCTATTCGTCATACGGGCGTAATTCCGCGTCTTTTATTGCTAGCACCAGCAATATTTTTGTGGTGGATATTGTTGTTATATTTGTCACTGCCAATGAGTTTTAAAAATATTGCGATCGCTGCTAGTATTTTCTTTGCTTGTCTATTGACTTTGACCTATCTAGCTCGCGTCATGAATGCTGAGTTGGCTTGGACTTTAATTTCCATCATCTTACTAATTTTAACATGGGGATTGGGAGCAAGCCGCAGTGCTTCCCTTGCTGCTATTATCTGCACTATTGCTGGAGCCGTATTACCCATCTTTGGATTATTAGTACCGTTCAGTGGACTCACCCTTAGCCTAGCGGGTTTGCTTTCAGCCGTTTGGCTAGCAGTTCGTCACTGGTATGGCTGGTACAGTTTGCACCCAGAAGACCAAAGATTGTAGGGCTGTAGAAAAACGCTAAATATTAAGTAATTCCGCTATGATTAGCGAAGTTTTAGCTAGAACAGCATTTATGGATAACGATTTACTAGCTTTCTGTGTGGGTGCTGGGTTACTCATTCTCTATCTCATTTTTTCTGCATTAACTGAAATGGGAACTAAACTACCCTGGAAGAAATAAGCTGATGGGACTTAAAAAATTTACATTTTTCAACCTGATTGGCTTGGAAAAAGGATTGACACTCCCCCGTTTATAAAACGGGGGATTCTTGGTTCCCTGACTCGCCATTAAACAGCAGGTTTGCACCAACCGCCCAAGAGGGCAAATCTCCCCAAGCGTAGCTTCCGGTGTGCCCCACCGTAGTTAATCCACGTTTCAGAATATTGATACTGGCGTTCACATCTCTATCTTCTACATAGTTGCACTGAGGGCAAACATGAGTCCTCGTAGATAGAGACTTTTTAACTTTAGTGCCACAGTTAGAACAGTTTTGACTTGTATTGTGGGGAGGCACGGCAACCGTTACCTTTCCATATTTATGCCCAAAATATTCTAACCATTGGCGAAAAGTTGACCAACCAGCATCAGATATTGATTTAGCTAGATGTCGGTTACAAACAAGCCCCTTCACATTTAAGTCTTCGTAGGCTACCAAATCGTTAGATTGGATGACGGAGTACGCTAGTCTCTTGCAATACTCTTTTCGCTGCCTACTTACTCTCAAATGCTTACGTGCATACCTAACTCTAGCTTTGTGGTAGTTGGTCGATTGTGGCTTTTTATCTTTTTTCTTGGCTAAGTCGTACTTCTTGGATTTTTTGCGATTAGCGCGGTTTAACTGTTTCTCAGACGAACGATAAAACTGGGGCGATAGTTCAACATTACCTTTGTTATCAGCAATGAAATACTTTAATCCCAAGTCAATACCTACCACTTGACCAGTGGGTTGAGTTTCAATATGAAGGTCAACACTTATCGCAAACTGAGCGTAATACCCATCAGCGCGACGCACTAGACGGACTCGCTTAATTTGCTTAATGTCGTAGTGGTTAAGGTCATAAGTCCCTTTTAACTTTAATCGGCCTATACCTTTCTTGTCTGAAAAAGTTATGGCTTTACGAGTAGTAGAGAGCTTCCACCCAGTTGTTTTGTATTCCACTGAACGACAGTGTTTTTTAAACTTAGGAAACCCCTTTTTACCCTTGGACTTCTTTTTGCAGTTGTCGTAAAACCTACTAATTGCGCTCCATGCACGTTCTGCCGCAGATTGCCGAGCCATTGAATTGAGTTCATTCGCAAAGGGAAATAAATCAGCAAGTACAGCACAATACTTATTCAAGTCGTATTTATTCAAGCCTTTAACATCCATCCATTGCCTTAAGCATTTGTTTTGGATGAATTGAGATGTACGAATAGCGTCATCTATCGCTCTATATTGCTTGTCTTTTCCCTTGATTTTAAACTCGTAAATTATCATTTGGCTCTCCTGCAAAGACGCACTCGCATTCGACCAACCAACTACATTATTATCCTATCACGATTAGCATAAGAATGCTGAATAAATTCAGCAATTCGCTTATATCCCCCGGATAAATCCGGGGGTTTTACGCATCACGACTCATAAACATCCTTTAGGCTGAGTTAATATACTTATTGTTCGATGGAGTGCCAAATGCGCGATCCACAGAAGAACCAGATTAAAATTGAGCCAGCAACCCTCGTTTTGATTGTTTCTATCCTAATACTCTTGCCTCTACTCTTTGTTGGTTTTTTATCGCAGTGATAGCTAGTGAGGAATAGTTAACAGATATATTCTCCCGACGTTTTTCACCAAATGCGAACAAGTCGCACTTTGTATTGCTGTGCGATCTTAACCCAAGCTGCTGAATTGTTAATGCATCGACTGGTAATGGCATTGCATCGACTGGTAATGGCATTGCATCGACTGGTAATGGCATTGCATCGACTGGTAATGGCATTGCATCGACTGGTAATGGCATTGCATCGACTGGTAATGGCATTGCATCGACTGGTAATGGCATTGCATCGACTTGCAAAAATTAACCTACCCTTGAATTTTTAGGATAACTAAAAAGAGTAAGTAAATTAGGACTTATATCATGTCCCGGCAATTAAGCATAATACCCGGAACCCCAAAGAGCCAAAGCTACGCTTCGTCTCCCCTCCCCGCTTGCGGGGAGGGGTTGGGGGTGGGGTTCTTTTATTATGGGTAATTTGGCGGACATGATATTACGCAATAACTCTCTGAAACTCTTATTCCTTTACGTCCTTCTCTGCCAGACGCTGCGCGTAACTTCCTTCTGCATAGGAGTATGCGGTTCGTTTTTTCATGATTTTGTGTAAGTCCTGTAAATGTAAGAGATCAATTTTCCTTTAATTTTCAAACAATGTTAGCGCGATGCCGTAGGCGTAGCCCGCCTTTTGTATCAGGTGCGTTACACTACTGTTAACGCACCTAATTACACCAAAACTACTTAGGCAAAACCTGTCGTAGTGCTGCTACAAGTTGGTCAACGCTTTCCTTACGACTATTAAAGCCCATCAATCCCACGCGCCAAACTTTACCAGCGAGTTCGCCAAGACCACCGCCAATTTCAATATTATGTTCATTGAGTAACTGCCGAGCGATCGCTTTACCATCTACCCCTGTTGGAATGCAGACAGTGGTAAGCGTTGGTAGTCTATACTCTTGCTCAACGTGCATACTCAATCCTAAATTCTCCAACTCTTGCCAGAGATATTCTACGTTCTTTTGATGCCGTTGCCAGGAGTTTGCTAATCCCTCTTCTGCAAGCAAACGTAATGCTTCCCGCAATGCATAGTATAAATTAATCGGTGCTGTGTGGTGATAAGTGCGTTCAGCGCCCCAATACTTGCCCAGTAACAACATATCCAAATACCAATTTGCAACCTTTGTTTGACGCTGTTGCAATTTCTCAACGGCACGCGGACTCATTGTAAAAGGCGAAGCACCAGGCGGACAACCCAACCCTTTTTGGCTACAACTATAGGCTAAGTCAACTCCCCAAGTATCCAAAAACAAGGGGACACCACCCAAACTTGTGACTGAATCCACTAGCAACAAAGTGCCAAATTCATCACACAAATCAGCGACACCTTCCAATGGTTGACGTGCGCCGGTGGAGGTTTCGGCATGAACTAGAGCTAAAATAGTTGGACGATGAGTTTTTAAAGCAGTTTGCAGTTCATCCAGGTTAAAGACTTGTCCCCAAGGTTTGGTAATGGTTCGCACATCCGCACCATAACGTCCAGCCATATCCACGAGGCGATTACCGAAGTAACCAGCTACACCAATTAAAACCACATCACCGGGTTCTACAGCATTGGCGATGGTTGCTTCCATTGCGGCTGTTCCCGTACCACTGACTGCAATCGTGAGTGGGTTTTCTGTTTGCCATACGTAGCGTAGCAACGACTGAATTTCATCCATGAGTGCGAGAAAAGCTGGGTCAAGATGCCCAACTGGGGAAGTATTCATTGCTTGGAGAACTGTAGGATGGGCATTTGATGGCCCAGGCCCTAACAGTAAACGCGATGGCATTTCTAGCGGTGTGAGTTGCAAGCGCCCAGAGTCGTTGATTGAAATTGTTTGCGTCATAATCTGTCTTCGCCTAGACGATACTTAACGGATCATAGAGCGAACGCATCACCGATGTTTTAGTGAATCTGTCATTTCCCAGAAGATGCGATGTCTGACGACAAGCCGCTTCTCTACGAACGCCAATAGCGTGTCGCAGACAGACGCACTCGCGTTTGCGTCTACGCGGCAAAGTATTATAGTAATTCAAGCAAATAAATGTGTGAGTATACTTATTCACTTACCTGGAGAGATAATTATGGTTTTTGCTGGCAAACCACCAAATAATTTAGGTGTTAACAACGGTAAACTAGCATCCTGCCCTAATTCCCCTAACTGCGTTTCTAGTCAGAGTGCAGATGCAACCCACAAAATTGCACCACTGACTTTTACATCTACTCCTGAAGAAGCGATTACTAATCTCAAAAAGATTATTCAGTCCTTACCAAGAACCAAAATCATTACCGAAAGTAAAGATTATTTATATGCAGAATTTAAAAGTGCTTTACTGGGATTTGTGGATGATGTAGAATTCTATCTAGACCGAAATGCTAATGTTATCCAAGTGCGTTCAGCCTCACGCTTAGGTCAAAGCGATTTGGGTGTCAATCGTCAACGAATAGAGACGATTAGAGCCAAGTTAAAGTAATTCGTAATTCGTAATTGAATTACGAATTAGTTAAACTGGACTGGATAATATTTGCGATCGCAACATTTGTGAGACTTAATTTATTTAAAAACTTTGACTCCAGACCACGACTAATCATTGCTGTCGGACTCGCTCTATTAGTTTCAGTAATCCTTCCGCGTTGGCTGCACTTACCCACTCGCATTCTCTGCGCTTGGAACTTTGGTGCTGACTTTTTCTTAGCCGTAACGTGGTGGAAGATGATTAAGGCTACCCCAGAAAAAATTCGCCGTTATGCTGAGGGTGAATATGAAGGACATTTGGCTATATTCATGCTGGTGATTGCTGCTGCTTGTGCTAGTGTTTTAGCCATTGTGTTTTTACTAACTGATAAAAAAGGGTTGTCAAAAATTCTGCTTAACCTACATGTCATACTTTCAATTATGACCATTGTCGGTTCCTGGTTACTAGTGCATACGATGTTTGCAGTGCAATATGCACACAGCTATTACAAATATATTATTCGTAATAATAGTGAAGAAATCACCGGAGGTTTAGATTTCCCTGATAACGACCATCCAGACTATTGGGAATTTTTATATTATTCATTTGTAGTTGGTATGACTAGTCAAGTTTCAGATGTGGAGACGAGATCAGCCGAGATGAGGCGCTTGACTCTGTTACATAGCATATTATCCTTCTTTTTCAACACCACTATTTTAGCTATGACTATTAATATCGTTGCATCGCTGATTTAAAAATCGCTTGACTCAGCCAAAAGTATGATTATTTGCTTCTCTACTTCTAGAAAGAGGAAATTCTACTGCAAGTTTTTTAAGATGAGCTTAAGTTGAGATAATCGGAGTAAGCTGATGGCTGATAAAACAATTAATGAATTGCCTAATGAAATTACAGAACAGTTACCTGAACACGCACAGCAGATTTTTGTAGCAGCATTAAATGCTGCTCAAAGTAATGGTTTGAGTGAAGAGGGTGCGCTTGATGTTGCTTGGAATAGTGTAAAGAATGAATACGAACCAGGCAACGATGGCAAATGGCAGAGAAAGCCTGAAGACACTGCTATACATCATAAATCTGTTGTGTCTGGTGGGAATTAGATAAATTTAAGCTTGGCAGAGGTATCTTTTGTTAGAGGTAAGACAGAATTTAAAGGGAATTCCATTCTTACGAAGCGGGCATGGAATTCCTCTTTCTTTTTTCACAACTTTTGCAAGATAATATAAATTTTGAACAAACTATAACTATTTAAATACTGGCTAGAAAAATATAGACAGAATATGCTAATTCAACAAGACGAAATAGCTATTCGTCTAATGCAAGATGAAATGGATGATTATGAGTTGATGGCAAGATGGTTAACTGATGCCCAAGTTTTGAAATTTTATGAAGGAAGAGATAATCCTTTTGATTTAGAAAGAATTATAGAAACGTACAAACCTATGATCAGTGGAGATGAGCCGGTTGTTCCGTGTCTGTTCTCCTATGAAAATATTCCCATTGGTTATTTGCAGTATTGTGCGCTCAATGACTTATCGCAAACCGATAGACAATTGTATCATCTCGATCAAACTGATTATGTGTATGCAATTGATTTATTCATAGGCGAAACTGACTATTGGAACAAGGGAATTGGTACAAAAATCTTGTCAGCAGTTATCAGTTATCTTTTTGAACAGCGACAAGCTGATAAAATTGTCATAGATCCTCATGTTGACAATCTTCGCGCTATCCGTTGCTATGAAAAATGTGGTTTTGTGAAAGTAAAGCTATTGCCCGCCCATGAGCTACATGAAGGGGAATACTCAGATTGTTGGCTGATGGCAATAGACCGAAAAAACCATTGCACTCCTAATTTTCAATAGTTTCTCAGTTAATGTCCGACAAGATACCGGCAGTCGCACACATGCCGAGACTATAGTCTAAGTTGGTCTAAAAGTATCTCACTAATTTAACTCGCGTGTTCCCAGTCACTAAGTAACTCATACTGTTGTGCTGTTTTCTTGCATTGGCGGAATGGTACTTTAGGAGTACCAATATTCATACCAGGAAAAGACTGTTTTTTAGTCTTGGTGGGTCTATTTTCTTGTGTCGTTGTCAACTGTTGGGTTTTCATTGGTAAATAAATTACTGATTAAAATCTCAGCACCAATCTATAACACCAATTTTCAAACGGCAACTTTCACTTTAAATAGCTTATTTCGTACAAATATTCACAATCCGATCGCTAGTAATATCATGTCTGCTTGATTGCTTATTAAACCCGAATAACCCCACCCCGCCAAAGCTACGCTTTGTCTCCCCTCCCCGCAAGCGGGGAGGGGTTAGGGGTGGGGTGTAATGACTGTGGTTAGCATAACTAATTATGGGGACATGATATAACTGTAAATTCCAATCAATTTCTTAAAAGTTTTGATCCCGCTTGTTTGGTCATTACTGCTAAATTCATCACACATTCAGGGAATTGGCGCTTTAATGCCGGAAACACCGGACAAGGCGCTTGTTCTTGTAAATTATCCGGCTTACTCCAAGTAAAGGGGGCTTTGAGCGCTGCTGACATCCACACCAGACGCTTGGCTCGTGTCATCGCAACGTAGAGTAAACGGTACTCTTCAGATGTTTTCAAATGCTTTGCTTGTTCCCATGCTTGTGTAACATCTGGTATGGTAGATTCTCCGTGGAGAGCAGCCCGAATTTGGGCGCGGGCTACTTCTGATAAGGTAAAATCCCCTAAGAATTGGCTTTGAGGAGGAACCCAAAATCTCCCAGGAATCAAGTTTTCGTGGAGAAAAGGAAGAAACACATAGTCCCAATCTAGCCCTTTGGCTTTGTGCATGGTAATAATGGTCAGTTGACCGCGACGAGTGTAACGCTCTTCCGAATCCTCGGTTTCCACTGGTTCAAATCGTTCGGAACTGACGATTTCACTTAAAGCTGACAGCATTCCACCCATCGAACTATTACCAGCTATCTGCTGGTTTACCCGTTCTGCGAGTTTGTCAGCAGTTGCCAATTCTGCCTGGTCGTAATTTAAGGTCAAGGCGAGAAAGGAAATTAGCTGGTATAGGGGCAATTCCAAGCGAGCGCGAAGTAAATTGCGACACAAGCGTGCAGCTTTTTGGACTGTTTCTGGCTGGGGTGCTGCTAGGGGGCCAGGATACAAAAATTCTTCTGGGAGACTAGCAAGGGCGTTGAGGTCTTGGGTAGGTATTAATTGGCGCTGTACTAATGCTTCTAGTGCGGCTTTGAGGTAATCGGGGGAGTGGGGGCGATCGCAAAATTGCAGTAATGCTAAAATTTCTTGGGGAACATGGGAACGGCGATCGCGTTCTCCCACATCGTAAAGTGTAATATTATGCTCTTTGCACACAGGTGTCAGAGCCTCTGCTAACCATCGTCCTTGGCGATTTTCTCGCACTAAAATCGCTGCACTATTTTGTGTTGGATCTTCGCCAAATAACTCGATTACTCTTTGAGATAACAATTCAACGGTGTGATGAATGTCACGCGGGGTATAAAGTTCCAGTCCTCGTCCTACTGGTGCGGGGTTGGCGTTATTTTGCGGATCACCAACTTCAACAGGGCGAATTGTCTGCAAGCGAAATGGTACTTGTCGGTTGTCAGAAATCTGTTGTCCGTTATTCGTTTTTGCTAAGGATTGATTATTGATCCATTTGAGGGCAAAGTTAGCAGCTTCAATGATAATTCTAGTACTACGACCAGCTTGATCCATCGTTGCCAATCGTTGGATGCGATCGCACTCTTCGCAAAATTGCCGAAAATAAATCGGATCAGCCGGGGTAAATGTGGAGTTAATCGCTTGGTTAGGGTCGCCAACTCTTACTAAATTGAGTCGGGAGTGAGGAGAGACCCGATTAATCGCGTCTCTACTAGGGAGTGAAGAGTTAGAAGTTAGGAGTGAAGAGTTAGGAGTTAGGAGTGAAGAATCATCTCCCCCATCACTTGCCAAAATTTCTAACAGCTGCGTCTGAAGAGGGCTAGAATCTTGGGCTTCGTCTTCAAAGACGGCGAATACTTGATTTTGCTCAATGTGACGGGCGCTGTCGTTTTCTAAAACGCGCAGTGCGGCTAAAATCATATCGTCATAGTCGATGAAGTCACGCGATCGCATTAACTTTTGATATTGCTCATACAATCCCGCCGCTACGCTCAAAATTGCATATTCATCTGTGGTTTGTTTACTCCATTCCCGCAATAATTCTGGCGATATCCCCGAACTTTTTGCTTCATGAATTACCGTATTAGCCAATTCCGGTAATACTTCTGTTCGCAACACCGATTGGCGACGCAATCTTTCTGTCTCTTCTCCGTCAAATTGATGACCTTCTAATAACCGCAAATATATTCCAGGATTATTTGCAATCCATTGCTCTACAGCAGTTCGGATAAAGCGGTGACTTTGAGTTGGTGTAATTAATGTGACATTTTCTAACTGCAAACCTGACAAATCAGAATGGCGGCTGGCAATGTTCAACGCTAGACCATGTAGGGTATAGACAAAAAAGCCCATCTGAGGTAGCGATAAATCATCTCGTAAGAATTTGCGAATTTTCGCTTTAATATTGGCAGCAGCCGAGCGAGTAAAAGTCACAACTACCAAGTGGCGGCGGGAGGATGAACGTTCATATTGACGTGCGATCGCGATCGCCGCCGCCGCCGCCATACCAGTAGATTTACCTGCACCAGGAACCGCAGAAATAGCCAAAGGGCCAGATTGCCAGTCAGCCATTTGTTGCTGTCCAGGGCGTAGATTGTTGCGAATTGCGAGAATCTTCTCTTGCAGGTTAGGAATAAGCGATCGCACTTAGATATTCCATCTGTACAAAGTGGTCGGTAGTTCTGATTTTAGGCTGAAGTTTCACGCTTGGCAGACTTCATTCTCTAATAGACATCTGGTGAAAATTAATTCTGCGTTGCTTGAAATCCTTAGTACGGACAATTCATGAATTGTCCCTACGTCATTTTCACTCCTATGTCTACTGAATAAGAATAGCATTATTTGCGATCGCAACAAATTATATAGTTTATATATACTACTTTAAATCCACTTCTACTTCCTATTTTGTCACCATTTAGATGTGTTTGCTCTGGGGAGGACACAACAACGTGTCCCCCTACTCAGCAGGAAAAGTATCCTGGAATCTGCCTTCTGACGTCAGTAGTTTCTGAAGTTGATCACGTTCTTATTTAATACTGACTCCTAGCGTATAGGAAAAATCAGGTTCAGAGTTAGTACCAAAGAAAGTTCCATTATTTTGAGGCAAGAAAGAATCTTTACTCACTGAAATGGAATACGTACCTGCACCCAGTAACCCGGTGATTGATGAGGATTTTTGAGTAGTCACTAAAGTCCCATAATCCTTAAACAGTCCGATAACTGCCTTTCCCGATGTCACTGTGTTGATAGTGATGGTTGCTGAATTTGGTAAATAAAATGTAAAAAAGTCAACATCGGGATTGCTCCCCGATTGAGGTGTTGCTACCTCGCCTGAAATATTTACTTTTGAGCCTGATGACAAGGTACCTAACCCTTCAGCATTCCCCAGTGTATTGTTTGTACTTTCTCCAGCATTTTCCCGCTCATAGAAAAGGAAGTCATCACTACGAAGTTGGAGATTGTTTTTCCCTTGCACAATACCGATGATCTCATCTGCCTGTCCCCCTTGCTGTGAGAATATTCGTGTGTTACCTCCAACAGCTTGCAAACGATAGTCCTGTGGAGTTCCTTTGAGTTGAATTCGATCTTGGCTAGAGTCGAAGTCAGTAATAGTAGCGAAGTCCCCAAAACCAGGATTTGTAACGTTGTTATCGTCGTAGAAAACATTTAAAGCGTCGCCCAGGACAAATGTATCTGCCCCAGCCCCGCCAGTCAACGTATCAAGCTCCCCTAATCCAGGTGGAAGCAGACTACCAGGATAAACACCGATGAGGATATCGTTTCCATTACCCCCATTGAGTAAGTCATTGCCCGGCCCGCCCTGGAGACTATCATTGCCGTCGCCACCATTGAGGGTATCATTACCAAAATTACCATCTAGGGTGTCATTGCCTCCTCTTCCATTCAGAGTATTGTTAACACTATTACCAAAGACGAAATTGTTAAGATTGTTACCTGTGCCGTTGATCGGGTTAGTTCCGAGTAGCTTCAAGTTCTTCAAATTGGCACCCAGTGTATAGGTGACAGAAGACTGGATGCTATCCTTGCCAAAAGTAATTGCCATGTTATTTATCTCCTTAATTTCTCAATAATGATGATACGCACAAAGCCGATTTAAGTAATTGCCCCTTTTGACGAACTCCTAGAACAAGGCAAAATTACAGGCTAGTACCGCTTTGCAGAATTCTATTTCGTTAAGAAACTAAATCGAAAAACCAGGAATTTGTTTTTGGCTGAATAATTCTGCTTGTAAAATATGAAGATACCGCAAAATCTAAAATCACACAAAGAATGCTTAATTTCTTAAGCATTTGGCTCTCATGATAAGTTAAGTAAGCGAGAATAAATCAAACTATGTTAAGTAATATTAAAAAATAGAGGTTGGCTCCTAGAGAGGGCTACCCTGCGGGAACGCTTCTCTACGAGAGGCTCCGCCAACGCCAACAGCCTTCAAAGTCGGGCTAAAGCCGATTACTACAAACCTTTAATTATTAACACCGTTCTACTTTCTTAACATCTGTTGAGATTATTGATCCAGTGCGTTCTCTTAAAAGTTATTACAAAATTTAGTTGAATTTTGTAATAAATCGAATTTATTCGTCAATCTGCCAGGAATCCTTAGTTAATTCTTCATCGAGAATTTTCTTAGGACGCACAATGATAATAATTTGTCCTAGTAGAGGAATTTCCGGCTCAGTTTCAAACCACTGAAAATCTAATTCACCACCATTTTCAACGACAAAGTAATTGGAGACATCCCATTCTCGTTGGGCACGATCTATCACTACTACAACGGGTTCTATTCGGCTTTGATTTTGGATAGGGAAGCGATCGCTATTGGCGATAATTACCACTGGATCTTCTGCCGCCAACAGCACTTGCCAACCTGGTAACGGTACCCAAGCTTGCTCTCCAGAAAACTTCACCATGCGAAATGGTTCAATTTCTGTGACTATAGGCACAGCTTGCAAGTCTTGCCGTGACAATGGCAACTCGCCTACTACCGGGACGATTCGGGGTAATTGTTCTTCAGATTCCAGGCGGTAAAAAGGTAAAATTGGAGCTGGACGCTGGGGAACAGTAGTAAAATCAGTTAGTAGCTGTTCGATTTTTTTCCTTGCTTCTGGCGTGTGAGCAAAGCGTAAACCTTTGGCGATCAGACGCGATCGCTGTTGTAAATCTGTATTTTGGCGTGCCCGTTTCCAAACTTGGTAAGCAACTGCATCCCCAGGATGGGCAGAAAACCCTTCTGGTAAAAGGCGGAAATAGGAGAACTCTTTAATGGCTTTGGCCACTTCCCGCGCCTCATCGGCATCGACTTTCTGAAGGAAAATGAGTTCGGCGGCGCTGGCGCGTTCTTCTTGAGTAAGCAAACGCAGTTCATATAAAATATCACTGCCGCGTGTGGCATAGTGCGATCGCGTTGCTGAGGAAGCTCCAAACTTTTCCAAAGAATTGTAAACTTGAGAACCAACAACCACCTGATTTTGTTGAATTGGCTCAAATCCAGTCGCCTCAAAAATTTCTTGGGGATTGTAACCGATTTTTAGCAACGAGGCGATCGCCATTCCCCATTCCACCCAGTTGCCTTGTTTTTGCCTGAGCTTTCGCAGTAATTCTTGTGCCACATCGTTAGTAGCATTTTCTTCGGGATTCTGAGCGTTGGGTGGTAGATCAGTCATAATCGCAGTGCAAGCTTCAACTTGAGAGGTTGATTAATACCTCATGAGCAAGTCCTATTCTAATCTATGAACTACCCAGAGCTACTGCCTTGAGTTCATCTGTGGAAACTTATCTCGACTTTAATTTTGAGATCGTCGGGGCGCACATGTGTGCATAAGTGTCAACTTAACGTAAAACTTAACCTAAAACTTATGTCCCGCAAGGCACTTCAGTTTTTTGCTAATAGCTCAAGTAATCTTTGGATGACAAAATAATCTGAAAAATCTTTAGTCTACTTTTTCTCTCTTCAGATGTTTGAGCAGGTCGATATCCTCTGTAGCACTTATAATTAGCGTATTTAAAAATGCAAATTAAGTCCGTAAAAACCCGTGATAGATTTGAGCTATTCTCAACTAAGCTTGGTATGGAATATAACAAGATAGTGAATATTTAAAGGAAATATGTTATGGATAAGTCCAGTCGCGAAATTGAGAAACTCCAATATCAAGTGATGACTCTCGAACGACCAAAAAAGCTGAAAATCCTGGTAGTTGACGATGAGCCAGATAATCTGGATCTGCTTTATCGCACCTTTCGACGCGACTTTAATGTTCTGAAAGCTGATAGTGGGGTGAACGCCCTACAAGTTTTGGCAGCAGAAGGGGAGGTAGCGGTGATTATCTCCGATCAACGGATGCCAGAAATGAAAGGAACTGAGTTTCTCAGCAAGACTGTACCTCAGTTTCCCGATACGGTAAGAATAATTCTCACCGGATTTACTGATATTGAAGACTTGGTAGAAGCGATTAATGCCGGGCAAGTCTACAAATATATCACCAAGCCTTGGGACCCAGGGGAACTGAAGGCAGTGGTGCAAAGAGCAGCAGAAACTTACGACTTGCTCAAGCAACGTACAGAAGAATTACGCCGTGCTCATGCTCAAATGGCGCTGCTGAGTGTTTTGGTACAGGTAACTCAAGCAGCTTCTAACTTAGAGGAAACTCTCGCTCCCATTGCTAGGGCTGTGAGTCAGACTTTTGGAGCAGAAGGCTGTATCATACAACTTACAGATGGAAATACTCTGATTGCGACTCAAGGAACTTACAGCGATACAGGTACAATAGAAAATTGGCTATCTCTTGACCCACTAACAAGGGAAGCGATCGCCACCGGGCAAATGCAAGTTTCCTTAAATGTACTTAAAGACACTAAATTAGTTGATGCTATTCACTACCAAAATACGGGTGTGCAAGCACATTTAGTTATCCCCATTAGCTACCGTAATCGACTTTTGGGCGTATTGTCCCTACAGTGGAAACAACCCTGCACTTTGCGGGAAGATGAATTAGTGCTAATTAATTTATTAGCGCAACTGATGGCGATCGCTCTTACTAGTAGTACTTACCATCAAACCATTGTGTAATTCTCATTTGTCATTTGTCCTTTGTCAAAAACCAATGGCCAATGACTAATGCCCTGTTTGGCCCATGCCCCATGTCCAATGACTAACGAAATTCAGACCATTTTTAACCGGATTGCTCCAGTTTATGACCAGTTGAACGATTGGTTGAGTCTGGGACAGCATCGAATATGGAAGGAAATGGCAGTGAAATGGAGTGCAGCTAAATCGGGTGATACTGCACTTGATTTGTGTTGCGGTAGTGGTGATTTAGCCTTACGTTTGGCACGCCGTGTAGGAGCAACAGGACAGGTGTACGGAGTGGATTTTTCGCCAAACCTGCTAGAAATTGCTTCATTACGCTCACATTGGCAGTACCCCCAACCTGCTATTAACTGGATAGAAGCCGATGTGCTAAATTTACCCTTTGATGATGATCAATTTGATGCCGCAACAATGGGCTATGGTTTAAGAAATGTTAAAGATATTTCCCGCAGTCTCCAAGAGTTATACCGTGTTTTGAAGCCGGGTGCTAAAGCCGCAATTTTAGACTTTCATCGACCAAGTAATCTTCAGTTACGTAGCTTTCAGCAGTGGTATCTGGACGCTTTCGTAGTGCCAGTTGCCAATTATTTAGGCTTAAAAGAAGAATATGCTTACATCAGTCCCAGCTTAGACCGCTTTCCCATCGGGAAAGAGCAAATAGAGTTAGCTCATCAAGTTGGTTTTGCTGTTGCCACACACTATCCCATTGCGAACGGTATGATGGGAGTGCTGGTAGTCAAGAAAAATGAGTGATGAGTTATAAGTTAGAAGTTATCAATTATCAGTAGTGATAAATTCTCATTTAAAATTTATCATTCCTAACTTCTGACTCTTGTACAGACGCGATTAATCGCATCTCTAACTCCTAACTTTTTTAATTCTTCGCTGTGGACTGGTCTCATCTTTGGCTTTATGTGTCTCCCCCGGTACTGGGTGGAATTATTGGCTATTTCACAAATGATATAGCGATAAAAATGTTGTTCCGTCCTTACCGAGCAATTTACATTGCTGGACAAAAAGTACCCTTCACCCCTGGATTGATTCCCCGCAACCAGGAACGTCTGGCTTTGAACATTTCCAAGACAATCATGGGGTCACTATTGACACCAAAAGAATTGCAAAATCTGGCGCGGCGTTTGTTGCAAACAGAACGCGTGCAAGCAGCAATTCTCTGGTTGTTGCAGCTGGCGATTGAACAAATCAAAACGGATAAAAACGAGAAAAGTGCCAAAATTGTGGCGGGAATTTTGCGGGATTTACTAGGGGAATCCTTGCCACGGTTACTCAAGGTTTTAGCGCGACGTGAAGACTTTTTGGAAGCGCAGATCAATCAAATTTTTGACCAGATATTGCTGGAATTTCAGCTGAGTGAAGAACAAGCCACGCGGCTTGCTGATTGGTTGTTGCAAGGAGTTATACCGCCAGATGTGCTCCGGCAGACGATAGTTGATTTTTTGACCGATCGCACAATTCAAATTATTGATGAAGGCTTCCGCGAAAAAACCAGTGGGACTTATTGGGTAGTAGCAAATTTGTTTGGCTTACGTAATACTCTGACGCGGCTACGGTCTTTTTGCTTGGATGAAAAAGAGGCTGCCAATACTCGTTTGCAGGAATTGACTCAAGATTTGAAAATGCGCGATCGCATTCGGAAATTACTGCAAAATTTATCATTACAAAACTTGCCAATGGGTACGGTGCGCCAACTGCGAAAGACTACCCGCGAAAGTGTCCGCCATTACCTGCAAAACAGTGGCAGCGATTTTTTACAAGGATTAACTGATTCTGTTGATTGGGAAAATATTGCTGTAGTACTGCTGAATCGCCTTAGTACTTCACCTGTCGTCAGTACTTCTTTAGAAGTCATGAGCCAAGAGTTGGCTTTAATTTTAGATAAGTATTTGGAAAAAGATTTAGAAGTAATTGTGGCGCAAGTAATTCCGATTTTGTCGATAGATCAAGTGATAGTTGACCGGGTGAAATCAACTTCCCCGGCTGATTTGGAAGCTGCAATTGAGGGAATTGTAAAAAATGAATTGCAAGCGATTGTGAATTTAGGCGGTGTTTTGGGCTTTGTTATAGGGTTATTGCAGACAGGGTTTTTAATATTAAGCCAATATTAGTTTTTTCTGGCTGAATGTAAATTTTTATAAAATTATAGTGACAAATTGCCCATATTCTGAAAAGAGTGAAATTGAGCGATGTCTACGACGGTCTCGTTTTTATTCAGAGCCACCCGGATTCATCCACAGCATAATAATTACGAATTACGTTAGCGCAGCAGTAGCGAGTCCGCAACCGTCATTACGAATTACGAATTACGAATTACGAATTATGTTGACTCACCTTCTATATCTGTTTGCAACAACTGTACATCTTCAATTGATAACCCAGTCAATTTTGCCACTTCCTCCAAAAGCATTTGGCTTTTGAGCAGATTAATCGCAACCCGCCGAATCCCCTCTTGTAAGCCTTCGGCTCTACCTTCGGCTCTACCTTCGGCTTTAGCTTCAGCCTCAATCTCTTGATAAATTACAGATTCGCGCATAATATCTCTCCGTAATACTCTTTGAATTAACCCTTTCTCTAATACTAGACCAGCTAGAATTGCTGTGGCAGCTGCGACATTTCTCTGCAACCGTTGGTCAGGAATCCTGATAATTTCCTGTGCTACTTGCTGTAATGTCCTTGCACGGTCATCTGTCTCACCCAACACCGCGAATGAAAATTGGAATTTTGAAGAAGCGATCGCTTAACTCAAAATCTGCGTCAAATCCAGTACAAACCCAGGCAATACATCCTCTCCTGATAAGCTGGTAGGCGATGTCTCCGACGGGCTACGCCTACGCAAAACCTCGACATCCTGGGTTTGATTTAGCAGGATTTCCACTCGCAATTTGCCAAAAACCTGAAAAGTGGCAGTCTGATTTTCTAAATACCTATGACTTCATGCTAGATGCGGAAAATCGATTTGTTTCATCAAAGATTTATGTTTGACTCTTCAAGGGATGCTTTATCAGCAAAGGCTCAATATATGCTTCTAGAGTATCTTTAACTTTAGAAGGCTGACGAATTGGAGCGATCGCAGAATAATCAGGTTTTACTGTCCAGTCATAATGGCGAAGCAGTGTAGAAAGCACAATTTTCATTTCCATTTGGGCAAATTCCATGCCTAAACATCTGTGCGAACCATGACCAAAACCCATTAGTGCTAAAGGATGTTTCTTATCTTCTTCACGAGGTGGTGCAAAGCGATCGGGGTCAAAGCGATCTGGATCTGTGTACAGTTCTGGTAGACGGTGAGTCAACATCGGCGAGATAGTCACAAACCAACCAGCAGGAATGCGATAACCTGCATACTCAATATCCTTAAGAACGCCACGATTATAGGCATACACTGGCGGATAAAGCCTTTCTGCTTCTTTTAAAACGTTGGTTAAATCTGGAAGTTGTTTGAGATGGGACAGATTAAGGGGATTATTTCCCACAACTGCTAATTGTTCTTGGCGCAGTCGCGATCGCCATTCTGGGTGATTACCTAGTTCAAATATTACCCAACTGAGCAAGGAGGCTGTCGTCTCGTGTCCAGCAAACAGCAGTAGCAATGCCTCGTTGATTATCTGTGCTTCGCTCAATTTATTGCCGTCTTCATCAACAGCTGCTAGCAGCAATCCCAAAACATCTTTTGATTCTTCTAAGTTACCTTGCTCGATACGTTGGGCGATGGCTTGACGTAAGAAAGCCACTAACTTACCCCTAGCATTTTGACCGCGACCATATAACGTAAAAGGGACATTCCATTTCAATATCGCCATACTGCTATCTAGCAGTTGTGTAAACCATTGACTGGTTTGCTCAACTTCGCTCTTGTTCTGACTTCCCAAAAACAGGCGAGTCGCAACCATCAGGGTAAGCTGGCGGAAACTAGAATTTAAAGGAATCGTTCTCTGTCCCCAATCTTTGAGGAAGTCTTGCACAATATTTTCGATGGTGTCGAAATATGTAGCGATCGCGTTTCCGTGAAATGCTGGATACATTAAGCGACGAGTTAAACGATGTTCTTCCCCATCTTGTAATAAAATATTGTTGCCAAATGTTGGTTCTAAGAAATACCACCCTATGCGCGACGACATGTGTTCCGCCTGTTCCACCAGTACCAGCCGATTAGCATCAGGGCCAATTAAATAAGCACGTTTACCCCCCATGACGCTCGTTTTAAAAACTGAACCATACTGCTGGAATCGTCGCCATAGATACAACTCTGAACCCCGAAATATTTCCAAAGTCTCCCCCAAGATGGGTAAGCCATAGCTACCAGGCATTTCTTCGGCGGATTTTAGCTGCCGCATATTTGAGTACCTCCAGCAGTAATCAGCTACAGTATCTACTTAATTGTAAAGCGTAGTTAGGTTTTGCAAAGCTAAATTACCACTCGCGGTAGAGTTTTTCTGCATAGAACATAATCTCTTCATTTGGCAATCTAATTTTTGGTTTTTGTCGAGGATACAAACTTTCAACTGCACCTGTATCTTGTTCAATAACTGTGGCTGCTGCTTGTAAAACTGAATTTCTAAACAGAAGTTTCATCAAAGGATTGACGACTTTGGCATACATCAAAATAAACGTCTTGGTGATTTTTCCTGTTTCCGGGTAGAGAATATGAATTTGAGCAATATCACCAATAGGCGTTTGAGCAAAAAAAGCTGTAGTTGAAGGGAAAGCGTATTCGAGTGTGTTAGCAAGCGTTTTCGGGAAGATTCCCAAAATAGGATTTTTGAGAATTTCTCCTAGCGTGTTGTTGGCTCTCGTCAGTTCTTGTTTGACTGTGGTATAGTATCCTTTTTCTTCAAAATAACTTACATGACAAGATGTAATTTTAAATAGTTCTTTATGAGTACCATTTTGGTGGTTATAATCATAGTTAACCATCAGATTACTCAAGAATTTTCCATGAATACTTTTTTCGCCAGTTACTCCCATGAACTCGTATTCATCTACAATTCTCTGATGCAAATCTGGAATGGGCAATCTTGGCTCAAATCCCGCATAAGTCCAGATACAATCATTGCTAATAATTAGCTCTAATGGTTTAGTGATTGCCTGAGTGTCCTTTTTTTCTCCTTGCTGTAATCTGCCTTTTCCATCAAATTCTAGTGCATGAAAAGGGCAAGTAATAGTATCTCTCTCTTCACAAACCCAGCCGTCTGATAAGGGTGCTTGCATATGCGGACAGATGTTATCAAGGGCAAGTACTTCGCCTTTTTGGTTTTGCCAAATAACATAATCTTGTCCGTTTAAAGTAATTTTATTAGGTTTGTTCACTCCTAATGTAGATTTGTGCGCGATTAACCAAGGCGCACCAGGTAAGATTGGTTCCATTTTCCCTCCAAAATTTTGAGAATTTGTTTATTTAAAGTTCAGGAAATGTGCTAATAAAACGTCACGCGATCTTAAAAGTTGTGTTTGACAACCTTATGTGAGTTGTCTGAAATTTTACTTTTGAATGCAAATTGAGATAAGTAAAGTCTTGTCTGCAATGGACGAACTAATATTACCGGGCATTTGCTCGGCTAATTTTGGCTACTGCATTGCTGAATTATGCAATTAACTAACTAATTTTTTAGTTAATGAGTATTAATGTAATAAATTTTATCTTCTATGTCAACTACTAACCAATTTTTTAGTTAATATATTTTCGTTATGATGATGGAGCAATGTGGGTCGTTCAACGCAGTCAAAATTTTCAGCTAAAAAGCCGCGTCAGGTGCGCGATGCAGAAGCGACAAAAAAGCAGATTCTCGATGCGGCGGAAGCGGAGTTTGCCAGAAATGGACTTCAAGGGGCGCGGACAGAGGCGATCGCTAGAGGTTCAGGTGTCACCACAGCGATGATTTACTACTATTTCCAGAGCAAAGAAGGACTATATCAAGCTGTTCTGCAACGTCCTGTTGTGGAGATGCACGAAGGGTTTGAGCAGCTAAATCTGGATCAGTTCCCACCAGAGGAGGCGTTGAAGGTGCTAGTCAAAGAAGCGATCGCCTACGAAGCTGCTCATCCGCACAGAGGAATGCTTTGGTTTCAAGAAGCAAACCAAAATCAGGGAAAGTATTTCAAACAGGGGAATTGGCAAGAAAATTTTAGCTATCTGATCAAGATTTTAGAGCGGGGGATGGCTGAAGGTTGTTTCCGTCAGATCGATCCATTTCTCACCACTCTGCATATTATTGGGGTTTGTAATTTATACTTCAACGCTTACGAAAACATCAAGCATACTAGACCAGATTTACAACTGCTGAGTCCAGAAATGATTGAGCAGCATACTCAAGCAGCAGTTAATTTTATTTTGGCTGCTGTGCGACATAGTGAGGGTTAGGGTTTGAATATTAGGAAACTGCGTAGGCGTAGCCCGCCGTAGGCATCGCGTGCCAAAGAGTCATAATAAAAAACTAGAGTAAGTAAATGACTTTCTCTTTCTCTCCATTAAAAAATAGGAGTAACAAGATGAACGCTCATAAAGTAGAAGCTGTTTTAACTGAAGATGGAACTTTAATACTGCGGGGCTTACCTTTTCATGCAGGTGATGCTGTGGAGGTAATTATTCTCGAAGCTAAAACTTCACAGCCTCAAGAAGCACTACCTAGCCAGTTAGAAACCAATCTTTATCCAATGCGCGGGAAACTACTCCGTTATGATGATCCAACAGAACCCGTCGCTTTGTCAGATTGGGAAGTTTTGCAATGATTATACTTGATACACATATCTGGGTTTGGTGGGTTGATGATAACGAGCGATTAACTAAAAAACATCGGGAATATATAGAAGAATATCAATCTCAGGGTTTAGGAGTAAGTATTGTTTCTTGTTGGGAGGTTGCCAAACTAGTCGAAAAAAATCGATTAGTTTTTTCTTGTTCAGTTAATGAATGGCTGGAAACAGCTTTAGCTTATCCCGGAATACAGCTATTAAATCTGACGCTGCCGATAGTGGTTGATTCAACTCAATTAAGCGGATTTCATAGCGACCCTTTTGACCAAATTATTGTAGCTACAGCTATAAATTATGCGTGTCCTTTGTTAACTGTTGATACGAAAATCCTTAATTATTCTGGTGTGGTAACGCTTTTATAAACACTTCTACCTTGTATTGTCTATTGATGAAGATGAAACTTGACTTACTAAAACTAAATCTGGCGATCGCTTACGAATGGTCAAATTAAGTTACTCCAGCGATTATCAAGCGATCGCATCTAAAGCTGGGGTGTAGAGTCAGTCAGGATTAGAGATGTCCACATATATTAGTGGACAAAAACTAAAGTATGTGAATCAGGATAAAATGCCTATTTTGGGCTAAATCTTTAGGTTGGCTTTTTAGTGATCGCAATTGGGAGAATTAAGCCACGACCTCGCAAGACTTTTGCTCAGTTGTGGTTTTTTATCCACTGTCTGCTGCACCAAAATTGTTAGACCGACGTCTCACCATTATTGCCTGCTGCTTGCATCTGCTTTAGAACTGCTGCTTGGATTTTGGCATCAAAGTCGGGATCATCTACAGTTGTGATAATATTGCGTGGGCGATCGCCAAGTCTATCCAGATATGCTCGAAGAGCTATTTTGTCCTCACGATGTAGGAGAAAATATTGCCTCAATTCCTGATCAGACATAGCTGCATAGTTGACTTGACTCATTAGAACACCTCTCCATCCGGCGTAATTTGGAACTCAAGATTCTCAGTACTTCCAGCCAAAACATAAAGATTGCTAGTTCGATCATCTACGCATACAAGATGTATGGGCTGAAGCGTAATATACGTTAGCCAGTAGCTAAGACGATATAAACCTCTCAATTGGTCATCAGTCGGCATTCAGGGCGTTCACTCAACACCTCTTAATTTTATTCCATAACTGCTTTGTGTTACCTAGAAGAAAGTTGGATATCACTTGATAAACAGATGATGATCGCAACAGAAGCACTAGCACGAATTGAAGGTGATAAGTCTTTGTCAGAGCGTGTCTTGAATGCCCTCAAAGCAAGCGGTGTCTCTGCTTTTGAGCAAATCCTCAATCATTCCGCCGCCAGCTTTGTAATTGGTGCGTTAGAAGATTGGCAAAAGACTAAGGTAGCTTAGAGAGTCTGTCTACTAATATATGTGGACAAAAACAAAAATATCCGAATTACGAATTACGCACAGTGTTACTAGCCTTCAACTTAGGATAAGCAATCCGTTTGTGATGAAATTGCTGCCAAACATCCACAAATATCTGGGCAATTTTTGACATTTCTTCTCGTGTTAATCCTGAATCTACGAGTTGATTGTCTTGCCATTTGGAACGCAGAATATTATTCAGCATTGTTAAAGCTTGTTCAGTTGAAACATCTTTGAGCGATCGCTTCTCTCCCAAAAGTTTAGCCGATGCTTCGAGCGATCGCAGCGCCGCTTCACAAGAATCTGCTAACATGACAATTCCTGTTTCCCGCGATTGGGGAATCGGGCCATCGTAGCGAAAATCTGCGTCGTCTACTGTTAAACTTGGATCTGACTGAGCCATTTGCTGGGCTTGATGATGAAAATAGGCAATCAGCATCGTTCCCTGATGCTCTGGAATAAAAGCTTGAATCGCTGTCGGTAAAAGGTGTTTACGCGCCATCACCAACCCTTCAGTTACGTGCTTTTTAATAATTTCTGCACTCTTCCAAGGGTCTTTAATCTCTGTATCATGTTTATTCGGCCTCCCCATTTGATTTTCAATAAAGCCAAGCGGGTCATGCATTTTGCCAATATCGTGATATAATGTCCCAGCCCTGACTAGTTCAACGTTGCATCCTAGTTTTTTGGCAGCAGCCTCAGCAAGAGTAGCGACAAACAGCGTATGTTGAAAAGTTCCGGGAGTTTCAGTAGCGAGTCGTTTCAATAAAGGGCGGTTGGGGTTCGCCAACTCTGCTAGGCGGATTGGGGTAACTAAATCAAAAACTTTTTCTAGATAAGGACTCAAGCCTAAGGCGACAACACTCCAGCCTAAGCCGGATAAAGCAAACAATCCGGCTTCTTTGAGGACGATGTACCAGGTTGAACCAAAAGCTTGACCAATTAAGATTTTAACAACTAGGTAAATCCCGCCCTGAGTTAAGCCGATCGCAACACCCAATAAGGCCAATTCTTCACGCGATCGCAATCGTTGTGCAATGTAACTGCCTAATATTCCTCCCCCGACACCAGCTAAAAGTGCAGCCTTGCTCATATCCAAGCTAATGCCTAATATCGGCAACAGCAGCCCGACAATTGTCAACCCCAAAGTGGGGCCGTAAAAGCTTCCCAACAATAAACCAAGGGCACTCCAGGTGGTATAAGGCAATCCAATCGTGATCACTCCTGGCACACTCAGAGTTAGCAATAATACCAATATGCGATCGCGTTGTCGCAATTCGTAATCGATATGCCGTTCTACCCAGACAAAAATGCCAATAGCGATCGCAATAACACCTCCTAAATTCACCAACTCCTGCCATTTCACCTTCCGGCGAATCAGGTGATAATGTTCCAGCACCTCAAAGTTCCATGCAGTAATCTGCTCTCCTTTATTGACAATCACCTGACCATAGCGTATTTTAACCATCACGGGTGGCACCCCAGCAGCAGCCTTTTGAGCATTTTGTCTGGTTTGTTCTTCATCTCTTTGCAGATTCGGCTTGAGTACAGCTAACAACAGTTTTTTGGCCAAAGTTTCAGCGTCTTCTGGCACAAAGGTCTGCAATTGTAAACTCACCGCATCCTCT
This sequence comes from Nostoc sp. JL33, assembly GCF_017114985.1. Classification (GTDB taxonomy): domain Bacteria; phylum Cyanobacteriota; class Cyanobacteriia; order Cyanobacteriales; family Nostocaceae; genus Nostoc. The sequence continues at coordinate 68,614 of NZ_JABXKP010000045.1, forward strand.
AAGATATTTTTTGGCAGTCCCTGTGGGATGCCTTGGGTGAGAATCCGCTCTGAACTCCGATGGATTCCCATTTTTGTTTTTTCCCACTCCTCATCTAACAAATCCAAAAGCAGAGATTCCTCGTATACTGCTTCTGGGCTAACAGTCTCTAACTGTAAAAGTTTGGCAGTAGCTTGGGTGTATCTTTGGCGTACTTGGGAAATTTGGGCAATCAGTGAGGACAAGTTTTTCTCAGAAGTTGTGGCACGGTAAGATTCTAGTTCTGCTACTGCTTGAGTAAAGCCAGTGTTTTGAGAAAAATCAACTGGCTCTGTCTTCTGTGGCTTTAGCTGCGGACTCTGGGAATCAGATTTGGGGAGCCAGTCGCGTGCGTATTTTCCCCCCGTTGAGCGGACTGGCGTTGGTGTTGTGCGTGGCTGGCGTGACTGATTGGGTGCAGCTATAGATGATGGACGGGATGAGGCGGGGGTTCGTTCTGTTGCTTTCTTCTGCTGATTTTTAGTATTTTCTATAGCTACTAGCAGTGCTTGCCATTCCGAGTCATGAGAAGAGCGGAGGTAACGTTGGGTAGAGATGGACAAAACTACAGGATCAAAAAAAGGAAAAGCTCCAGCAACGGCGCGAATTTTGTTGCCATCATCCAGAAGTTGTTGTAAATTTTCGTTGATTTGTTCGTTCATTCCCGCATCAACCCTCAACATTTGTAAGGAGCGATTACTGACGGCTTTGCGCTCGGCTTCTGTTTTTTTCTGATCTTCGATGCTAGCTGTGTAAGGCGCTGTAATCGTTTGGGGCGCGGGATGTCCTACTTGGAGTTGAGTCTGGTTGTATAATTTATGCCCAATAATACCTGTCAGGGACACTACAGCGATCGCTAAAATCACTGAAGAACGCTGTTCATGTGCCCAGTCTAAACCAACTGCATAAATACTACTCTTAGTTTTGACCGATTTTGCCTTTGACTTCAGCGCTCTTTCTTGTTTTCGGCGATTGCTTTTCTCATTAGTTTTTGATAAAAACAGGAATACATTCTTGACCATAGTCCTTAGAAGTTCCCTTCTATGGATTTTACCTTTCGGACTTCTGATTAACTTTCCCTTACGGCGTAGTCCTTTGTACTGTCGCCGCCAGGAAATCAATTGCTGTGTCAAGAACTGCAAAAATTGCTGAATTTTCATTATCTCTACCTGCAATTGCCGACTTTGATAGCTCAAAAAAAGACAATTATCAGGGAAGTTTGATCTGCGGCGGCTGCAAGTACTGTGGCCGGGGTTAATTAACAATTCGTAATCATGCTCTCTAGGCGGACTCCTTCGCCCTGCGCTAACCTAATTCGTAATTAATTGTTAACGCGATCGAATAACGCGAGGAGCTGCGTAAACTGAAAGCAAAGCCACCTCACATCCCTCCTCTGTTAACTCGCTTGCATTTAAGGACAGATCATATACTCCTGACCACACCGCCACGAGTGTATCGGTCAATTTTAACATTTGGGAAAAGCTAGTTAGTCCCCATGCTGGAGAATTCCTCTGCAACAGCAAAACTTGCCAATTTACGGGAATTCCGCCTGTACCGTTATATGCTCCTGATAAAGCACCAGTAATTGCACCTGTAGCGTGTGAGCTTAAAGGCGTAGCATCTTGCGCTTTAGAATTGCCATTGTGAGTAGCCCGCAAAACTGCAAGGCGAAAGTCTTCCAAGGTACTCAAAAAGCAGTAAAATGCCATAGCAATAGTGTTACTGAGTTTTTCTTCCCTAGCAAACTCAGCTTGGGTCTTTGACAATCCAGCCCCTTGCTCTAATAAATTCTGGACTTTTAATAAATTTTTTGGTATTGATGTCGGTGTTTCTCCGATAAAAGAAATTGTTTGCTCTATGAGGGTTAGGGGGTCGAGTTTTTCAGTCAGGGCAAGAGCGATCGCATATCCTACTGCGAGTGTTCCATCCCGTACTACTGGGTCATCATCCCAGATTTTCAGTACATCCAGCAAGTTTTGTCGGAGCTTAATTGGATTTTCGTGAAAAAAAAGTGCTACTGGTAGTGTGGCAATAATTATTTTTATCGATATTTCATCAGTTGCTGCTAAATGAGGAGATTCTTGTTGCTGACGCCCTATCCAATCATCTAAATCTAATCTACCCAACGCAATCAAACTCTCGATACCCAGAACCGCCATTCTGCCTAAATCCAGGTAACTCTGAAACTGGATTTTACCACCAGAGGCTAAACTTTCCCCCAGGAATGCTCCGAGTAAAGTACCTTTAAACCGACTTATAGGAGAATAACGCATACAATTTTAGATTTTGGATTTTGGATTTTGGATTTAAGAATTAATCCAACCTGAGTTCGATGAACCTGTCCCTGACTTCAACTAAAGCCCAAGTTTGTTGCTCTCGCCCATTAGATCGGACAATGTTGCTTAGTAAAACCTCTTAGAGGTCTTTTGATTGATCTGGTTAGGCAAACACCATATAAGCCGTTGAACTCGCATTAATCCAAAATCCAAAACTTCAACTCTAAAATTGATTCATTTTTAATTATTTCTTAAGAAATGCACCAAAGCTTGTAAGCCCAACAAGTAACTTTGTCCGCCAAAACCACTTATTTGTCCGATCGCTACTGGGGCAATGTACGAATGATGGCGAAAATCTTCCCGGCGGTAAATATTACTCAGATGTACTTCGACTGTGGGCAAGTTAACCGCAGCGATCGCATCCCGCAATGCCACACTTGTGTGAGTGTATGCCCCGGCATTAATCAAAATTCCCTGATATTGTCCTAATGCGCCATGAATAGTATCTACCAAAATTCCTTCATGATTTGACTGCACAGAAAAAACTTTCGCCTGTAGCTTGAATCCTTCTTCTTCTAACAGGCGGTTAATTTCAGCTAGTGTCAACGAACCATAAATTCCTGGTTCTCGCTGTCCTAGCAAATTTAAGTTTGGCCCATGCAGTGCCAGAATGCTTAAGGGTTGCAAAGTTGAGTTCAGCACTTTCGGGCTAGTGGCGACGGCGCGAGCGATCGTTCACAGGAATCGGAATCAGTTCCGGTTCCGGTTCAGCCTCTGGCCCTAACAAGCTCTCAATTAGCCTACGTGCTAATTCCTTAAGCTTTTCCAGCACCTTTTCTATATAGTCCATGAACTGACCGCTCCTGAGATACTACCTCAATTTTTGATTAACAGGTACGCAGAAAATGGCATATTTTCGCACCTCTAGCTTCCAATCGGGCACAGACACAATCCCGTATTTGGGACATAAGCCATTTCTAAAACTTGGCGTTGTGTTCTCCCTTACTTTTTAGAGTATCACACTTGCAACCTACCGAACTTCATCCTATAAAGGGTCAAGAGTTAAGGATCAGACTTTGGACTCTTGACTTACAATTAACCTTCTGTAGTCTTTTTTTTCGCAGCGCTCGTTGATGACTTCGCAGTTGACTTAGATTTGGAACTCGTTGATTTAGTCGTTTTGCGAGTCGATTTCGCTGTCGATGCCTTAGTTGCCAACAAGTTCAGCGCCGCAGCCAGCGTTACATCTTCTACCGATTCACCTTCTGGAATACTCACATTAGTTTTGCCATGCTTAATGTAAGGGCCATAGGGGCCATCGTAGATATTAACTGTTTCCCCGTCCTCTGGATGTGTACCCAATTCGCGTAAGGCTGCCTTCGACTTGCTGTTGGTGGAACTGCGTCCCTTTTTTGGCTCGGACAACAATTCTAATGCACGTTCTAGACTAATTGTCAATACATTATCAGCAACTTTCAGGGAGCGGTAGTCTTTCCCCTCCTTACCCTGGTCATGAACCACATAAGGGCCAAAGCGCCCCAAACTTGCTTGGATTTTGCCGCTAGTGACTGGATGAACTCCCAATGTCCGGGGTAGCGCCAACAGACCAACAGCCATTTCCAGGGTAACGGTTTCTGGAGTGACACCTTTGAGTAGAGAGGCTTGTTTCGGTTTGGGGTTTTCGTCGGTTTTGTCACCCAATTGGACATAGGGGCCATATGCACCAATTTTCACATAAATCGGTTCGCCAGTTTCGGGATGCCGACCTACCTGATCTGGGCCAGTGGTTTTTTGTCGCAGCAATACTTCTACTTGTTTGGGGTCGAGGTCAGCTGGTGTCAGGTCTTTGGGAATTGAGGCGGTGACAACTCCGCTACCATTTTCGATTTCAATGTAGGGGCCATATTTCCCAATGCGGACTTTGGCATCTAGATTCTCCAATAATACAGTCCTAGCTTTGCTGGCATCAATTTGACTTTCCTGTTCTTTGACTAGGGTTTCCAGCCCTTTCTCTCCCAGATAGAATTCCCGCAAGTAGGGTAGCCATTTCACTTCACCTGTGGCAATGTCATCAAGGGTTTGCTCCATTTTCGAGGTAAAACTGGGATCAACGATGTCTGGAAAATGTTTTTCCAGCAAGTCGGTGACGGCAAAAGCGGTGAAGGTGGGAATCAGAGCGTTAGTCACCAATTGGGCGTAACCCTTGTCGATAATCGTGCCAATGATGCTGGCGTAGGTACTGGGACGACCGATACCTTCGCTTTCTAAGGTTTTTACCAAAGTCGCTTCGGTGTACCTAGCTGGCGGTTGGGTTTCGTGCCCAACTGCTTCTAGCTCTGTACAATTGGGATGATCTCCTACTTTCAGATTCGGCAAAATTACTTCCTGGTCTTCCAGTGCTGCTTCCGGGTCGTCTGAGCCTTCAACGTAGGCACGTAAGTATCCGGGAAATTCAATCCGTTTGCCAGAAGAACGAAATCCAGCGTCCTCGACTTGCAATTGCACACTAATTTGAGTTTGGCGGGAATCAGCCATTTGACAGGCGACAGTACGCTTCCAAATCAAATCATAAATAGCAAGTTCCCGACCGCCCAAAGCAGTTTCTTGGGGGGTGCGAAAGCTGCTACCTGCTGGACGAATTGCTTCGTGCGCCTCTTGTGCGCCTTTGGATTTGGTAGTGTATTGCCGAGGTTGGGGACTGAGGTATTGTTTACCGTAGAGCTTTTCTACACAACTACGAGCAGCTGCGATCGCCTGATCTGACAAATGCACCGAATCTGTCCGCATATAGGTAATATACCCCTGCTCGTACAAATTCTGAGCAACCCGCATCGTGTCACGGGCTGAGAGGCGCAGTTTCCGGTTAGATTCTTGTTGCAAGGTCGAAGTGGTGAACGGTGGCGCAGGTTTGCGCGTCACAGGGCGTTCCTCCATGTCGCTAACACTCCAGGTTTTCCCAGTTAGGCGTTCCTTGAGCGCTACCGCTTGGTCAACGTTTAGCAACAAGACATTGCGACCTGCGGTAATTTGTCCGGTCGCTGCGTCAAAATCGCTGCCGTTAGCTATTTTAGCTCCTCCCAATGTTACCAATTGGGCAGCAAAGGGGGTTTTTTCATTTGACAAACTGGCTTTCAAATCCCAGTACGTACCCTCATGGAAAGCGCGGCGTTGGCGTTCCCTAGTCACTAAAAGCCTCACCGCTACAGATTGCACTCGCCCAGCAGATAATCCCCAGGCGATTTTTTTCCATAGCAGGGGAGACAGGGTATAACCCACGAGTCGATCTAAAATCCGCCGCGTTTCTTGGGCGCGAACCAACTGCTCATCGATATTGCGGCAGTTTTTCAACGCTTTTTTGATAGCGTCTTCGGTAATTTCGTGAAACACCATCCGCTTAGTCGGAACTTTTGGCTTCAGCAATTGGTATAAATGCCAACTAATGCTTTCACCTTCCCGGTCTTCGTCCGTTGCCAGAATCAGTTCATCTACATCTTTGAGGGCTTCTTTGAGCTGGGTGACAATTTTCTTTTTGTCTTTCGGGACAACATATACCGGTTCAAAGTCGGCGTCCACGTTTACCCCTAGCTGCGCCCATGTTTCACCCTTGACGGCAGCAGGAATTTCACTAGCCGACTGGGGTAGGTCACGCACATGACCCATAGACGCCTCCACCCGATAGCCTGATGGCAAGTAGTTGCGAATGGTACGAGCTTTGGTTGGAGATTCGACGATGACGAGAGTTGACATGGAAATTTCAAAAAAAAGAATAGCTACTAAGCTAAACAGTCAAATTGAGTTAATTTTTGCAAATTGTCAAGATAAAAGGTCACGCTTAGGGCGGTGATTTAATCCTCACACAAACTGCCCGTTAGGGCGAAAATCCGCTTAACTTAGGGTGCAGTCCTTGCTAAAGGATAGGGTAGAGGAACGCTGGATGTGAATTTCCAGCTATTTCAATCTTTAACTTATCTAACGCATAATTGGCGAGTAAAGTTTTCAAAATATCCTTTAATTGGGGAATGGGGAGTGGGGAATGGGGAGTGGGGAAGAAATAACCAATGCCCAATGCCCAATGCCCAATGCCCCACTCTCACAAAGGTTGTGCCAAAATTAAATCAAACTTGAGAGCAAAAGCGAAGTGGGGTTTGTACCCATGTCAGGAAAGCAAAACCATGCAACCGATTCGCCAAGGTGATGTAATCTTACTACCTGTGCAGCAAATTGAAGGAGAAAAAATACCTCACTTAACTTTGGCAGAAGGCGAAGTTACGGGTCATAAACATCGTATTACTGAGGGCAAGGCGGAATTATACGAACAAGATAGCACACTCTATTTACGTGTGTTTTCAGAGTCGGCATTGCTAGCTCATGAGGAGCATAAAGCTATTTCTATTCCCCAAGGTGACTGGATGGTGAAAATTCAAGGGGAATACGAGCCTGAAGGTTGGCATTATGTCGCTGATTGAAAAGTTAACGCCTGAGCAAGAAGCTTTGATTCCAGTTTATCGGGAAAAGTGGAGAGCGATCGCGCTTTCAACTGAGCGGATTGATCGTGAAAAAGCGGCGGAAGCGGTCAAAGCTACTTATGTTTTGATTGGTATGGAAGAACCTGAGATAGTTTTTTATGATAGCCCGAATGCTGCTTTGATAACTACTTTAAGCAAATTATCACAAGAACTTGGTAGGAGTGGCAGTAGTTGGGATGGTTTCAATCTGTGGATGGAATTATGTATTTATGAACTACCGCCTGCAAACGTATGTAACGAGCTAAGCGATGAATTATATAAACAAATTGATCGCGAACTTCTTTCTCTACTGAGGTTTGAATTAAAAACGAAACTAGAGAATAGTTTGAATAATTGTAACCATTGCAGGCAATTGTGGAGCGAATTACATAGACAACTGGAAAGTCAACTACAACTTGAAGTGGAAAATGCCGAGGAAGACTGCATTGAATATGAAATATCAGCTTGCGGTGCAAGTTTCAATGATTTTTCTATTTCGGTTTTGAATTGTGTGTACGATCGAGTTAAATGGAATTCCTTTGAGTCAGTAGTCAAAGAGTGCGGCTGGATTTTCGCAGGTAAATATACTTGTATAGTATGCGATCGCCCAATAAAATTATCTTTTGACAATCAAAATCGCCTCCATGCTGAAGGCGAACCCGCCATTGAATTTATTGATGGATATAGCCTTTACTCATATCACGGTGTAACCTTGCCTGAAAAATACGGTAAAATCCACCCTGAACAATGGCAAGCTGAATGGCTTTTATCAGAGGAAAATGCCGAACTACGGCGAGTACTAATTGAGGGTATCGGTTACGCCAGAATTTGCGAAGAATTACAAGCTATTGAATTAGATAATTGGGCTGAATATACACTATTAAAAATTGATAACAATGTGGATATCGAGCCGATTTATTTATTAAAAATGACTTGCCCTAGCACAGGCTTTATTCACGCCTTGCGAGTTCCACCGAATATCAACTCAGCGCGTGAGGCAATTCGCTGGGTAAATTGGGATGTTGATCCAGAAGAATTTGGTGTGCAAACCTGATTTTTGAGTTGGACAACAAGCTCAAAAAATAGTAAGTATAAACACAAACGATCGACTTTACCATACATCAGTAAAATTGACTGTGCAATAGCCAACTCCAAATTTCAACAAAAATTAATTATTTCAGTATATATACTGAGAAATTTTATAGATTAATTATCTTCATAGCCTTATTATAAAGAGCTTTTTGCCATATTCAGATTTCTTGGCTCAATAAATTGTTTTGATAAAAATGATTCCTGCCTACTGCACAAATTCCAGCCTGGTATGCCAAGGTATGGGTATCAAATGTTTAAGGAAATAAATTAATGTCTACTGTGCAAAAACTATCATTAGCTTTAGTTGGAACAGCAGTTCTTTTGATGAGTGCTAACCCAGCTGGCGCTGTTAGCCTGAGTACAGGAAGCACAACTCCTACTGCGAATGGGATATTCTCTACTGTTCCTGGAGCCGTTACAGTTAATTTTGAAAGTGGCGCACCGACCACTGGATTTGCTAAATACTCTTCTCCTGTTGGTACTCCCACGGTAGTTCAAGGAACCGTAGCTGATCAATATGCTGCACCGGCTGGTGATACAAGCAAATATTTAACTATTTCTCCGGTAAGCTCCAACATTAAAGGCAACACTGGTTCTGTGACGATTGATTTTGCTCAAGCACTTGATTACTTTGGCTTGCAGTGGGGTTCAATTGACACGTATAATTCGATCGCATTTTTTAACGGCAATACTCTGTTGAATACCTTTACTGGCAGCCAAGTTCCTGGAACTACTGCTAGCGGTAATCAGACTAGCCCTCAGGACAATGTTTTCGTTAATTTCCTCGCAGATCCGGGACAGACTTTTAACAAGGTAGTTCTAAGTTCTAGTGGTATTGCATTTGAAAGTGATAACCATAGCTACAGACTAGCTAGTGTCCCTGAACCTACTGCAACATTGGGCTTGCTAGCGTTCGGTATTATGAGTGCTGGTTCATTTGTGAAACGGAAATCAAAGTTAGTTTAAAATAATCTATTTACACCGTCTGAAAAATTAACAATATCATTCTCCTTTTAAGAGATAAAACCCAGCAAAAAATGCTGGGTTTTTATTTTGAAATCATCCAAAAAAGCGAAGACACAAAAAATAAATTTGCGTCTTCAGGTAAGATTGTGAAAATTAAAAAGTGAATGTGGTTCTCACTGTACCAATTACGATATCATCGTTTTGATTGTTATGATCTGGCGCTGTTAGCCAGATAATTCCTGGGGTAATGCTGATATTGTCACTCAGGCTATATTGATAGAAACCTTCAATATGATATGAAGTATCTGGATCTTTGTTGATACCTGCATTGCTGAGAGAACTGCTCACACTGGTAACTTTCGGTTCCATACCCACAATAATGCCTGCAATGTTACCTTTTTTACCAAGATCCGGGAAAGCCAGTGTGACGGCATAGTTCCAGATGTCAGCATCACCAGGAGTAACTGAAAGGACGCGAGCTTTCGTCAAGCCAGCCCAACCGCCAATCACGAATTTTGAGCTAGGTTGAAAGGATGCTTCTATACCGTAGGAGTTACTAGAAGCATTCTGCAATATGTTGTCATTAGCGTTATTGCTACCACCACTACCATTGGCAAAAAAAGTATTTTTGTAGGCGTTAATGTAGGTCAAACCAAGGGTAATTTGGTTGCTAGGCTTAACAGTTAACTGCGCCATAGCACCATAAGCACCGTTGAACAGTCCAGAGCCTAGCTGAGGGCTAGCAGCATCATTCGCTAAATACCCCAAGCTTAGTTCGAGGTTATCACTGAACTCGTGTTTTATTCCTATACCAGTACCATTGACTAGATAATAAATTGGGTTGCGAGTCCCAAAATGGGAAAGGGCACCAGTACCACCGTCCCCATCTAGGTACGGGTTGACTGTGTTAGTGAAATCATCAATTGCACCTGCATTTGCTTCCAGGGTGACACCTGTTTTCTTACCGAGAGGGAACTGATACAACAGCGCGTCTATGACAACTCCATTACTGTTGTTACCACCAGCAAATCGCAAGTCACCTTCTGGTGTAAAGGTAGCAGTTTGGGAGAAAGGGTCTAGGTTTGTTGCTTGAAGTCGTGTTCTGAGTAAATCTTGACCAGTAAAACTTGTGTCGAGGTTCAGACGCACCCGATCTGCAAGGACGGTATTTTGGTTGACTTTTTCACCATTAACTGTATTTCCACTTATGACACTGGCGATCGCTATTACCACTTCCCCATTCAGTTTGGTTGTGGTTGAGAACCGATTCGCCTCCAATTCAGCAGTGCGTGCTTCTACTGCGTCTACACGACCTCGGAGTGTTGCCAGTTCGGCTGAAAAGTCTGCTTGCAGCTTTTGTAATGTGGCTAAATCTTGTTTGTTAACTAAATCCCCAGTGGCTGTAGCAATAAGTTCGTTAACCCGATTAAGACAAGCATTCAAACCAGCAGCAAACTCATACCGCGTCAATGCCCGATTACCACGATAAGTGCTATTTGGGTATCCTGCAATACAGCCATAGCGCTCAACCAAAGATTGCAATGCTTGGAATGCCCAGTCGGTGGGTTGTACATCGGAAAATTGAGACACGGAGGTAACTTGCGCCATTTTCTCATCTGGCGCTATGTTCGTAGCTCTTGCGTCTGGATTAGCTAAAACTTGCGGTTGATTGATTTCAGACGTGCTAGATGTTTCACCTGCAAATGCAGCAGTATTCACAAATAGCATGACACCGCAGACTGCTGGACTAACTAGCAGATATTTACAGAATTTTTGCATTTTTCTCCTCCCACTGATCTCCAATTCACACCCAAACCACGTTTTTTTAAACGTGTATTTTATGAGAATATTTGTCAGTAATCTTATCAGAAGTTAGGAGACTTTTTAACAAAAAAAGTCAATAAACCCTAACTATTCAGGGAAAACTAAATTGCACAGATATGTACTATCTGAAAAAATTTTGTTGTTACTCATTACACAACAAACCCAGAATAATATTATGTGTCTTGAATGAGAATGAGAATTATTATAGTATAAAATGCAGAATAGGTCTGATTGTGAATAAGAGTTGTGACAGAGGCAGACTTGCATCCCTTTTGAGGAGAAAACACCGTGATTGTGAATTGCAGAGGACTTAGAACAGGCAGGCTAAGAAGCGGCATCTTGCCCACAATTGCTCTGGTAATGTTCTCAATGGCTACTGGCTGTAGTCAATCGAGTCCGAATCAGGGAACAACTTCCCAACAGTCGCCGCAAGCACAGGAAGCTGCATCTATCCCACGGGCGCAGTCGGGAAAAACTAAAGTAGTGACGACATTTTTACCGATATATTTGTTTACTAAGGCAGTGGCTGGAAATGTCGCAGATGTAGAAATTCTAGTGCCACCTGGTACGGAGGTACATGAATACCAAGCGACGCCAGAAAATGTCAAAGCGATCGCTACTGCGAATGTGTTAGTAAAAAATGGTTTAGGTTTGGAGGTATTTCTGGAAAATACTGTCAAAAATGCCCAAAATCCCAAATTAACTGAAATTGATGCCAGTAAAGGTATTAAACCCTTAAATGAAATTTCACCTGTTGTGAAAACGGCACAAGAGGAAAAAGACCAGGAACATACCCAAGGTAATCCTCACGTTTGGTTAGATCCAGTTTTGGCAAAACAACAGGTAACTAATATTCGGGATGGATTAATTGCTGCTGACCCGGCGAATAAAGCTACTTATGAGGCGAATGCTGCGGCTTATATTAAAGAATTAGAAAGTTTAAACAGCGAATTTCAGCAGACTTTACAAAAAACCCCCAGTTGTACCTTTATTACCTTTCATGATGCGTTTCCATATTTAGCTAAACGCTATAACCTCAAGCAAGTTGCTGTAGTGCAAATTCCCGAAGATCAACTTTCACCAACCGATGTGCAAAATGCAGTCAATGCTGTGAAAAAGTACAAGGTGAAAGCTTTATTTAGTGAACCAGGAGTAGATAACAAACTGCTAAGTAGCCTCTCGAAAGACTTGAAGTTAACTTTGCGTCCTCTGGATTCTCTGGAAACTGGCGAAACAGATCCGCAGCATTATTTTCAGGCGATGAAAGCTAATTTACAAACTTTGGAAACGGCGTGTAAATAGGTTAGGAGTTAGGAGTTAAAACTGATGAATCATAATTTATCAAACATCATTTTTTAAATAATGAATAATGATATTGCTATTTTGAAAGTAGAAGGATTAACTGTTTATCAAGGCAGCTATCTAGCTGTTCGAGATGTTTCCTTTGAATTGTTGCCAGGAACAGATACAGCCATCGTCGGCCCTAATGGCGCTGGTAAAAGTACTTTGGTAAAAGCGGTTTTAGATTTGATACCTCGAAGTGCTGGTACGATTGAAATATTGGGTCGTCCAATTGCAAGGCTGGGGCGTTTACGTCACCTGTTGGGCTATATGCCGCAAAACTTCATCTTTGACCGCAGCTTTCCGATTTCTGTCAGCGAATTGGTGGGGCTGGGATGGACTAATGAAGGGAAAAGAAAGAATTCATTTTTCTCCAGGTTGTGGAAACAAGACCGGGAAAAATCGGCAGCAGTAACAGAAGCTTTACGGCGAACTGATGCTTATCATTTACAGCATCAAGCTATTGGTACTCTTAGCGGTGGTCAACTGAAGCGGGTTTTATTGGCTTATTGTTTGGTAATGCCTCGGAAATTGTTGGTACTAGATGAAGCCTTTGCTGGTGTTGATGTCCAAGGTACAGCAGATTTTTACGCTTTGCTAAATGAGTTAAAGCGGGAAGAGAGTTGGACGGTATTGCAAGTTTCTCATGATATTGATATGGTAAATCGCCATTGCGATCGCGTACTTTGCCTCAATCAAAGCATTGTTTGTACTGGTAAACCGGAAATTGCCCTTTCACCGCAAAACCTGTTAGCAACCTATGGTCCAGGTTTCAGTCGCTACCAGCACCAACATTAAAATAATTCGTAATTCGTAATGACGCTCTCTACGTTCGCGCAGCGTGTCGCAGACAGACGCTAAAAGCGAACGCGGACTCGCTACCGCTACGCTAACGTAATTCGTAATTAAAGAATGAAAGATGCCAGTAATTATAGATTTCTTCAATGATTGTCAGATGGCAAGGCTAGCGATCGCCAATATTAATGACTTGATAAGCTTGTTACAACAGCCCTTTATGCAGCGTGCGATCGCAGGTGCTGCCTTGATGGGAATACTTGGTGGGATGTTGGGCAGTTTTGTCACCTTGCGCCAGTTATCCTTTTTCAGCCATGCGGTTGGTCATGCAGCATTAGTAGGTGTGGCATTAGGCGTGCTGCTACAAATAAATCCTACTTGGATGCTGTTACCTTTTACCTTGGTTTTTGGCGTTATTGTCCTCTACTTTATCGACAAAACCGACTTAGCTAGCGATAGCGTACTTAGCATAGTGCTATCTGGGGCATTAGCGATCGGTTTAATTCTCACAAGCCTAATTAAAGGATATCGTGGCAACTTGATGGCTGTGCTGTTCGGCGATATTCTAGCGATCGATACCACAGATTTGATTTTGACGCTGCTGGTACTTGTGGGAGGTAGCATATTTTTACTATCAACCCTGCGGCAGCAAATTTTATTGACCCTTAACCCCGATGTCGCCCAAGTTCAAGGTATTCCCGTCCAATTGTACCGCTATGTGTTTGTGGTCTTGCTCTCACTCGCCGTTGCTGTAGCAATTAAAGCTGTCGGCGTTTTACTGGTGAACGCGTTTTTGGTTATTCCCGCCTCTACCGCCAAACTGATGAGTCACCACTTTAGCCGCTTTCTAGTCATGTCTGTGATAGTTGGTTCGATCAGTAGCATTGCTGGCATCATTGTGTCAGGTATTTTCAACTTTGCTTCTGGGCCAAGTATTGTTCTTGTCCAGTTTCTGCTATTTGTAGCCGTTTTCATCTGGTTCAAGTTGAATTTGAAAGCTGCATAAATATTTTATTTCTCTCCAAGGTCTTGCTATTTTCTTGAATGTTTGCTACATTTAGTAATCGTGGCTCACAAAAGCCCCAGCCGGGATAGCTCAGTTGGTAGAGCAGAGGACTGAAAATCCTCGTGTCACCGGTTCAAGTCCGGTTCCTGGCATACTCTAAAACTCAATCATATCAAGCATTTCAGCACGTTAAGGCTACTTTAGAAGCTTAGTAGATATCAATCTCTACTAAGCTTTTGCCTACTAAAACTCTACTAAAGCTCTAGCTTCTGAGCTTCTCCTAATTAGGGCTTGCTGAAGTAGTTGATTTTGCTCTAGCTCTGACTGCTGCAAGTTAGCAATATGTGATTATGCCAAAAGATGGTATCGGCCGATATGTGGTGCAGCAGTCACTAAACCTTCGAGTTTGGCTGCTAGCGCTTGGATATGGGGTGAATCTAGATGAGTATTCAGGGCTTCATGAGAATTCCACTCTTCTAGAAAAGTAAAGTCTGTTGGATCGTTTTGGTTTTGCAAAAGTTCATACTTGATCGCACCTACTTCCTGACGGGTTGGTTCAATGAGTTCCAACAGTACAGCTTTGAGTTCTTCTACTTTGTTAGGCAAAGCAATAAAACGGGCAACTACGCGAATCGTTTGGTTAGTCATTTTTTATTGGGCATTTTTTATTGGGTATTGGGCAGAGGAAAAAGACTTGCTGCTGCCCTGCTCTGGTGTTTAAATTTATTTAAAACATTTGCTGTAAATATTGCTCATAGCCTAGTTGTTCTAATTTTGCTTGCTTTGCAATTACTGATTCGGATAGGGTTTGGCGATATTGTTGCACTTTTTCTAGCAATTCTGGTTGCTGAGTTGCGAGGATTTGTACTGCTAAAAGTCCGGCATTTTTGGCATTACCGATCGCTACTGTTGCTACAGGAATACCCGCAGGCATTTGTAAAATAGAATACAAAGAATCAACACCTTGTAAGTTTCGGGTAGGTACAGGAACACCGATGACAGGAAGTGGAGTTAAAGACGCTACCATTCCAGGCAGATGGGCAGCACCACCCGCACCAGCAATAATCACTTTAATGCCGCGTTGGTGTGCAAGTTGAGCATATTGCACCATGCGTTCTGGGGTACGATGAGCAGAAACGATCGCCACTTCGCTCTCAACGCCAAATTCTTCACAAACTGCGATCGCATCTTTCATCGTGGGCAAATCGGAATCGCTGCCCATAATAATACCAACTAGGGGAGTCATAGAATTTTGGATTTTGGATTTTGGATTTTGGATTTTGGATTAATCGACGATTGTTTCATCTAAAATCGGATGAGATTTAGGATTTAGCTATCTTTTCGCCAATGTGATGACCCAAGCAACACAAAATCCTGTAGATATAATCAATGCTAGAGTACCAGGGTACAAAGATTTGCAGATGCTCTTGATTAATCAACAGGGCATAATTGAGCAAATCTTGCCAATGGGTACAGCAGAAGTACACAACCGTGCATCCGTAATAGATGTAGCAGGCGACTGGATTTCATTGGGTGGCGTTGATTTACAAATTAACGGTGCTTTGGGTTTGGCATTTCCGGATTTGACGGCTGAAAATGCTCATATACTCCAGAAAATAAGGCAATTTTTGTGGGATGTCGGGGTAGATGGATTTTTACCGACACTTGTGACAACTTCAGTAGAAAACATTCAGCGATCGCTTGCTATTATTGCTGAGGTTCTACCCACTCAACAAGCAGGTGCCAAGATTCTGGGAGTACATCTAGAAGGCCCATTTTTGAATTTCCAAAAGCGGGGCGCACACCCAGCAGAGTACCTGTTACCCTTAACAATTGACGAGGTAAAGCGGGTTTTGGGTAATTATGCTCATGTGGTGAAAGTGATCACCTTAGCACCGGAGTTAGATTTCACTGGTGAAGTAATTCCATATTTGCGTTCTCTGGGGATTACTGTCAGTTTAGGGCATTCTCAAGCAACATCTGCCCAAGCCCAACGTGCCTTTGAACAGGGTGCAACGATGGTAACTCATGCTTTCAACGCCATGCCAGTATTACATCACCGCGAACCAGGATTATTAGGGGCAGCAATTACGCATCCTGATGTGATGTGTGGTTTTATTGCTGATGGTAAACACGTTTCGCCCACAATGCTGCAAATTTTACTTCGTGCTAGCTATGAAGAGAAAGGGCTGTTTCTTGTCAGCGATGCCCTTGCACCTTTGGGGCTACCTGATGGCGTGTATCCTTGGGATAGTCGGCAAATTGAAGTTAAAAACGGTACGGCACAACTGGCGGATGGCACTTTGTCGGGGACGACTTTACCCTTGTTGGTGGGAGTGCAGAATTTGGTAAAATGGGGAATTTGTGACGTGGAAAGTGCGATCGCTTTAGCTACTAATGCACCTAGACAAGCGATTGGTTTACCAGGAATTGCCAAGAGTCAACCCGCTAATTTATTACGCTGGCATTGGGATGAGACTACAAAAGAATTAACTTGGCAACGTGCTATCACCGCAGATATGGGTATATTTTAAGTAATCCATATCAGATTAACTTTGTCTCCTTTCATTCCCACACGTACTATAAATTCATGTCCATCATCAGCAAAACTCAGCTTCCACAAATAGGTCTGAGTTTCTCCTTGTTTGAGATGACCGAAATAAGTAGTTGTATAACCCTCAGACATGCGTGGAATTAGCGGGGAGCTAACTTGGTCAAATATTTGTTTGGTAATATCTCTTCTATACTCTAAATCACCTACCGTGAGAAAAAGTTCGTAATTTCCCGCAGCAGTGGCATCCAAAATAGTCTGCAAACAATTAATCACGTTTTCAGGGGGATTTATCGAATTCATATATCATCCTCCTATGTCTAGTGTGACTCAGAGATCAGGCGTTAACTAACAATATTAGAACATGATACTTGATTTATTGAACTTTAGAGATCGCACCATCGTTTATTAACGGGGTAATCTGGTTTAAAATCCTTTAAACCACTGGCTTTTGCCTCTGTTACTCCTGTTTCTGTGGAACAAGAATCTCCCACCACAGCAAAGCTTGGTGGGAGAGTGTCAATAAACTATGCAGGGCTAGGTTGAGTTCGACTTTGAAGTAGCTGAATAATTGCAGCTTTTTCTAAGATTCCAACTAGGACACCATTCTCACGAATTACGGGGAGGACAGACAGCTTTTGTTGTTCGAGTAACTGCATGACTTCCAGCAGAGGTTGATCGGATTGGACTGTGGTAGATTCGGTAATTGGTCGCATGACTTGTTTGATTTGAGTTTCTGACCACAGTGCTGTTGGAATGCTTCGTAAATTATCAACAGCGATCGCACCTACTAATTGTCCATGATCATCAGTCACTAAGAACCGATGCCAGTTTTGCCCACTTATGACTCGCTCATCGGCAAACTCTCTCAAGCTAAGATTAGCAGATACAATCGGGCTATCATGAGTTACAGCATCCTCGGCTGTCAAACCTGTGAGTTTTTCTTGCACTCTGGCAAATTGAGCCGCATTACCAGCATTTTGCAACAAGAAGAAGCCAACTAACAAATTCCAGAAGTTACCGAAGCTGCCAAATAATAGTAGGGGAACTATACCAGAAAGAATTGCTACCCAACCAAAGATTTGCCCAACTCGACTTGCAAAGGTTACACCTTTATAAGGATTACCTGTAATTTTCCAAACGATGGCTTTCAGTATATTTCCGCCATCTAAGGGCAAGCCAGGAATCAGGTTAAACAGGGCTAATGCCAAGTTAACAGAGGCTAGAACACCAAGAATTGCAGCTAACGGCCCTGATGCAGCAGTCGTAACACCAATAGCTGTAAGGATACCGCATAGTAATAAGCTGACTAATGGCCCAGCGATCGCTACCCAGAATGCTTCACCTGGGGTTTTCGACTCTTTTTCTAAGCTAGCCAAACCGCCAAATATAAACAGTGTGATCGATTTGACATCAATTCCCTGACCAATCGCAACGAAACTGTGGCCTAATTCGTGGGCGACGACAGAGGCAAATAACATCAGCGCACTCATCAGTCCTAGTAGCAAAGCTAATCCCGCAGACAATTGGGGAAATTGCGCCGCCAGTCCACTGCTATAGCTCCAAGTTACCAAACCCAGAACTAAAAACCATGACGGATGGATATAGAAGGGAATTCCGAAGAGATTACCAACGCGAATTGTGCCATTCATGTCGCTCACCTTTGATTTCAGCTTCGAGAGGTTTACTTTTGTCCTTCTCGATGTTTTTAGTGTAACGAAATGTTAAGAGATTTTAACCTTGATGACAGTAGTGGTGTCCGTCCGTAAAGGTGCGGTTATTGGCCTGCTGCCGCGAGTAAGAGAGGCGGCAGCCCCAATCAGAGGCATTCCCAGTCTGAGACTCTTAACGAGGTAAGATTTTTTGTAAATGGTATTAGGCATCCACCTATGCTGCCATTATCTCCATTTGGTGAGAACTTTTCTGCAACATCGGGGTGATTATATCAGCAGGGACAGGACGACTGAAGTAGTAACCCTGACCTTCGTCACATCCCTGCATTTGCAGGTAGTCAAGCTGTTCTTTGGTTTCCACACCCTCTGCGGTGATTTTCAACCGCAGGCTCTTGGCGAGGGCAATAATCGCATCCGTGATGGCGGCGCTATCAGGATTGGAGGTGACATCCCGTACAAATGACTGATCAATCTTGAGCATATTCACAGGAAAGCGCTTCAAGTAGTTGAGAGAGGAATAACCGGTGCCGAAGTCGTCTAGAGCCAACCATATACCGAGTTCTCGTAATTCTTTTAAGGTTTTAACCGATCGCTCAATGTCACCCATCAAGAAGCTTTCCGTTACTTCCAGTTCCAAGTAAGATGTTTTGAGTCCAGTTTCCTCAATAATTTGGCTGACGACTTCAACCAGATTCGGTTGTTCAAACTGTCGAGATGACAGATTTACAGATATCCGAATTGGGCTAAATCCAGCAAGCTGCCAAGCACGGTTTTGAGCACAAGCAGTTCGCAAGACCCATTGATCAATTGGCACGATCAAACCATTGGCTTCGGCAATGGGAATAAACTTGGCTGGAGAAATCAAACCTAAAGTAGGATGCTGCCAGCGAACCAACGCTTCCATACCTGTAACTTGTCCGTTGTCTAAATCAATCAGAGGTTGATAATAAACCAGCATTTCGTTGCGCCCAAGCGCTCCATATAACTCATTTTCTAAGGTTAGCCGCTCCTGCAACTGAGCATTAATTTCCGGCGAATAGTATTGGTATTGGCTACGCCCTTGCTGCTTCGCCTGGTATAGTGCCATGTGAGCCTGTTGCAAGAGTTCATCTACGCTATTAGAATCATTTAGGTCATTAATTGTGATGCCGATGCTAGCGGTAACATGAATCGATTTACCCTCTAAAAAAAAGGGTTTTCTCAGCGTACTTAACAGCAGTTGAGATAGCTTAATCACACTTTCAAAAGAAACAATGTCCATACGGGCAAGAACAAATTCATCTCCACTCAAATGGGCAAGAATATCTGTTTGCGCCATGCAGGCTGATAACCTCTGAGCAACTGCTCTTAACAACAAATTTGTTGTCTGATGCTCCAACCCATGACTCATACCAGTGAAATCATCAATAGCCAGCAAAAAGATAGCTACAAGGCGCTGGTTGTTTTCAGGTTGGGATAGAGTCTGATGGAGGCGATCGCGGAATAAATCACGATTGGGTAATCCAGTTAGATCATCATAATGAGTGATGTAGTGAATTAACTCATCTAATTTGTGAAGAGTTTGTGAGGTATCCGCCATCAATGTCCCCGCTTCATCAGCAAAATCTGTGGGTAATTCCGGTAGGGTTTTGGTGTTTAAATAATTTTGCAATGCCGCAGATGTCAAAATAACCGGTTTCAGGAGGTGGTTTAGGGCGTAGAGGGTGACAGCAGTACCCGCTAACGTAGCCAACAGAGCAACGATCATAACTCGCGCCGCCATCTCCAAGGAATAGGAGTTTGAGATAACGAAACTCAAGAGTAAGGTCAGAAGTGGTACATGAGTGCCCAAAAATGCCACCAACATGATTTTAGCGGTGTAACTTTTCTTGAGCCATCTGAAACGAGCTAGGAAGGAATATAAGTAAAGCTTGTGATTAAGATTCATAAATTCTGCTCGATAATTGGCGAATTAGTTCCGAGCTATCCTGGCAAAAGAATATTTTTGATTCATCATCCAGTGGAATCAGCCCTCGTGGAACCCAACCCTGATAAGGTTATATTTTATGCTTCCCAATATATCTTTCTACTTGATCTATCTAACGATAAAGTTTCTGTAAAACTTATTCCACAAGGAATTTCACAATTAATAGCCAATTGTGTTGATTGTTACCCTATTAGTAGTTCTTAGTTGGGTTTAACGTGATATAAGAGCAAAATTAACTATAGGTAAACACTGATATTTATCTGTATTTACCGAGAGCATCTCAATGAGTGTAAAAAGCCTTGTAAAACCTCACCCCAACCCTCTCCTTAGCAAGGAGAGGGAGCAAGAATCTTGTTTCTCATCTGGTATATTTGCGCTCATTGAGATGCTCCCTGTTTAGCTGTGGTTCGATTTCACAAATTTCGACTTATGCAAGAGGTCTATTATTTTGAGATTATTTCAGGCTATAGCCAGAAAAAAGCCGATTTGTAATTTGCTCTAAAACCTTTAATGCTGTTAATGAACCTCGAATCAACCGAGTAGCAGCAAGGGGTTGTCGAAGCATTCCGATCGCTAAAGGCAAAGGGTTTAGGGAGCCATCAGAGTTAATCGCTGATGTGAGATCAGGGATATTATGCTGACAATCGTCGCTGACTACTCGCAGCATTGCCACGGACACCCCAGCCGCATTGAAAAACTCTAGGGCGGTAAATCCTTCCATATCAACAACATCAGCTGCCAAAGTCTCACCTAAACGGCGTTTTTCACCAGCAGACCAAATGAGGCGATCGCTTGTCATTGACTTGACTAATGATGCTTTATCTGATAAATAAGAGTGCAATTGTGCTGTAAAAGTGCGATCGCATTCTTGCTGCTTGTTTTGATAAACACAATCTTGATACAAGACAATATCACCAACTTTGTAGCGATCGCTCAAGCTGCCACATATACCCATAATCAGCACCCTGGATTTAGGAGCCAGAAATTGCCCATTTCCTTGAGATGCGTGCAGATATTTCAGTAAAGGCTTCATGCCAACAGGTATGGCTACTACCGTGGGGATAGAGCCAATAACGCCGCGAAAGGCGCGACACACAGCTTTAGGTTGAGTCGATGGGGGATATTATTCCCCGCATCTCTCAGTTAGATCCGTGCGTGCAGCTTTCACTGCACACGGCTCCCGATGTTCTTAGCTTGCGCTTTTGCTCATGTGTTTATAATCGTGGCAACTCTCATGAATTGCTTCAAGATTATTTCTCTTCCAGTTGGCGTGATTTCCATCGATGTGATGCAGGTGTACCCGTTCCTCATCGATGAACTTTAAGCCGCAGGAAGCACATCTATGGTTTTGCTTCTTAAGAGCAATAGAAGTTTCGCCCTCGTAGAGCTTACTATTACGTTCGCTCCAGTAGGCTATATCTCCGTCATAGGGGGATTTTAATCCTTTGACCATGACGTGTTTATTTTCGGAGTAAGGAACTGATGGAAATGCCTTGTCTAGTAATTTCTTGCTAGAGTAGCGGTTTTGCTTGGTTTCCTTGTTAAATACCCTGTATGCTCTTGTTTCGATGTGGTATAGCGAGTTTTTAGACCCGTCCATCTTGCAGAACTTATGGTAATTTCTCCAACCTCTAACTACCGGGGCTAATTTCTCAGCCTTTGTGGTAGCACCATAATTCGAGTTGTTGACGATGTGTTTTACTTTCTTACGGAATGCTTTGAAGTTATCCACTGAGGGAGTGCTTCTAAACTTTCCGTTTTTCTGGACTTTAAAGTGCCAGCCGAGGAAATCAAACCCATCTGTCGCGGCGGTGACTTTGGTTTTCTTTTGGCTTACCTTCATTCCGCGTTTGCGGAGGAACTCGCTGATTCTTTCAAGTATCTCTATTGCATCATCTTCGGGTCGGAGTATAATAACCATGTCATCCGCGTATCGGATTGATGGCTCGGCAATTTGTTCTGCCGATGTTTTAGGTGTAATCCTTTTACCATCTCTATATTGAACGTGGTATCTGTGGATACTCTCAATCCCGTTGAGTGCAATGTTAGCTAGTAATGGGCTGACCACTCCCCCTTGGGGCGTTCCTTGTTCGGGGAATTCTGGGTTGACTCCAGCCTTGAGGCATCGGAAGATACCGAGTTTTAAGCCTTTGGGGGCGATGAGTTCGTCCATTATTGCTGAGTGGTTAATCCTATCGAAGCACTTTTCAATATCGAGTTCAATTACTCGTTTTTCTATTCCATTGGATGTGGATTTAAGGTTTTCAAAGATGTACTTTTGTGCATCGTGGGCAGAGCGCCCAGTTCTGAACCCGTAACTCCTGGCGTGGAAATTGGCTTCGTGTGCTGGTTCGAGTGCATATTTTGCGAGGCATTGCCAAGCTCTATCCGCGATGGTTGGTATTTTAAGCATTCTGGTAGTCCCGTCCTTTTTGGGGATGGGGATTTCCCGTAGTCCTTGATGCTTCCAATTTCCACTGTTCATTCTCAGTAATTCTTCAAGATTGAAGCGTTCTTCAAATGAGAGGGATTTCTTACCATCAGTACCAGCCGTCTTTTTACCAGAGTTTAGCTGAGATACTTGTCTTATTGCAAGAAATCGAGCCGAGGTGGATTTAAGAATAAGCTTTTGGAGCGACCGAGCTTTCCGCTTGTCTCCAACTTGAACAGCTTTAAATACACGCTTTTGAAGGCGGAGAAGATTTCGGCGGAATTTCTTCCACGGTAGGGCTTTCCAAGATTCACTAGTTTTATAACTGTGTCTAATCATTTTCTCTTCTAGAGTTTGTATTTTTCTGAACACCTCAGACCAATTACGGTCTGTCCTACCCGAATTGTGGGGATTCCTCCGCTCGTCTGGGCTACTTGGGGTTCGACTGCCCCTAGACCCACAACTCGTTTTTATTCGTTCCCTCGGAGAGATTGATGAGCCACTGCGTTGCGGTGAGGCAGTCCGGTCTTCTCCCAAAG
>NZ_JABXKP010000088.1 GCF_017114985.1 Nostoc sp. JL33
GTTTTTACTGCTGAATTATTTTAATCTACGCTTAATTTAACAATGTATCAATTAATTTATCCTAAGTTTGGCTAATCCAGATGTTTTTTTCTCGCTCGTGAGAAATCCGGGTAAAGCCCCGTCGTTCGGGCGATCGGCTTTTTCTTCTTCAGACTTCTAATCAATTCTCTAAGAACATCGGTTTTTGTTCGCCCTACTAATTCGCAATATTCTTCAAGAATCTGAAACTCCAATTCTTCGATCCTAAAATCTAATCGCTTTTTCATTGATTATTCCGGCTATATGCTGTACAATATTAGCATGAAAACTCTAAAATTCAAGTTGTACCAACACAAGCGAAATAGATACCTCAAAGCTAGTATTAATGCTGCTGGAGTAATTTATAACTATTGTATTGCTCTCCACAAAAGATATTATCGGATGTGGGGTAAACACTTGAACTCTGCAAAACTTGGCTATCGCCACGCTACGCGAACAGGCGCACATTGCTAGATTGCGGAAACGCAAAGAATTCTGGCAATTAGTAGGTTCTCAGGCAGTGCAAGACATTTGTCAACGCATAGAGAAAGCCTACCAATTATTTTTTAAACACAACAAAAAGGGGGTTAAACTACCAGGGTTTAAGAAGGTCAAGAAATACAAATCATTCACTCTAAAACAAGCAGGATATAAATTTTTAGGTGGTAATCGGGTCAAGATAGGTCAGCGAGTTTATCAATATTGGAATTCTAGAGAGATTGAGGGGAAAGTTAAGACACTAACTATTAAACGCACGCCATTGGGTGAATTGTTTATGGTTGTTGTCGTTGATGGTATTGATGAACCAGAAATCAAGTTCACGACTGGTCAGATAGCGGGATTTGATTTTGGCTTAAAGACATTCCTAACCTGCTCGGACGGTTCTAAAATCGAATCGCCCGAATTTTTTAAACAATCACTTAATGCAATCAAGAAAGCGAATCGGCATCACTCTAGAAAATTAAAAGGTGACGCTCCTAACGTCGCTAACGCAACTCTTGGAGACGCTACGCGAACGCTATCATCCAATCGGGAACGAGCAAGGAAGAACTTGGGACGCGCCCATGAAGACATAGCCAACCGCAGAACTGATTGGTTTTGGAAATTAGCGCATGAGCTGACCGATAGATTTGATGTGCTGTGCTTTGAGACACTTAACCTCAAGGGAATGAAGCGTTTATGGGGAAGGAAGGTTAGTGATTTAGCGCTCCCTTGACTTTCTAAATATCCTGGAATGGGTAGCGAAGAAAAAGGGTAAACAAGTGGTCTATATTGACCGATGGTATCCTTCTACTAAAACTTGTTCTAACTGTGGACACATTTTAGAAAGTCTGGATTTGTCAGTCAGAGAGTGGCGTTGCCCATCATGTCAATCTGTGAATGGTCGTGATGACAACGCATCTAAAAATATTCAAATCGTTGGGGCATCAATGGTTGGGTTAGGCGAGGTAAGACGGTCGAAGACTGCAATCGCTGTTAGCAGCCCAGAATCCCTGCCCTAGAAGTGCAGGGAGTATGTCAATCTCAGCTATATCCCAGCGGTTGATGGTTTCATCCTGGCTACTTCTGAGGGGAGTTTTTCCGTTAGGCCCCAAGGCGATCGCTTCTTCAAAGAAGCGAAAAATATCTTCACGGGCATCTGCATCTATCCAAGTAATGTCTAACTCTGGCCCTAAATCTTCTCTAGACAAATCAATCAGCACCAGTTTGTTACGAACCTTCTAATCTGAACATAACCCTGTTTTGTCAATTTGGGAGAATACAATAGCTGGAAGGGTTGCGGAGCTTTAGTTTCCACTTTTTGTCTATAAATTTTAGTTTCTATTAAAAAATAAAGCCTCAAATATTGATGAAATCAAAGTTTCAGAGCTTGGCTTCGATTATTGTTTTCCGAGAGTGACAAAACAGGGATAAGTAAGTAGGCATAAACAAACCTAACTATGTAACGAAATATAAAATGCTCAAAACCTTTGCGATTGCTTCTCTTCTCTACGAGAGGCTGTGCCAACGAGACGCTCCGCGAACGCTTCACTTCTCTACGTTCCGCTCGCAATGACGTAGTTATGAATTTTCCCGCCTACCTACTTACAGCATTCTGCTTGATATTAAGTACCTTTTCCAGTATTATGCTCAAATAGCTTGCGTAAACGCGCAATTTTATTTGCAGTCATCATGTTGAGCAATAACAAACATTGAGAATAGTAAGTAAAACTTTTATGGTTAAGGAATTCTGGTAAGCTGTTCCACATCTAGTTTACATATCTAAATTTAATTAAAATCTTGTGGGGTGGGCCGGAAAGCCCGCCCTAATTATGCAAGTTAAATGTGGAACAGCTTAATTGTGTTTTTTATAGTTTTAAGGAGCGATCGCCACTCTTAATCTACTTGATACGACTGCTTTTCACCCTTCGCTAATGACAATCATTATCATACTTATTTGCACCCAGTGACTTCTTAACAGTCAAAGTATAATTATAAGTTAATAAATAGTTTTGCTAAAAAAAATAAATATTTTATAATTTACACTGCCTTATTCAAAATTACTTACAAAGTATTGAAGGTTAGTAATCGCTTATTTTTTATCTGGTAAGCATTTTTTAAATGATCTATGATTGGGATATGCTAACAAAAACAGAGCAGGATTTACACAAATCAGAGTGAGGTATTATGAGAGAAGAAGTAAAAGTTATTAAGCTCATCGGTAATTTAAACGCCACAACTTCACAGCAATTTCGACAAAATATTACTGATGTTCTAGTAAGTGGTGCGAAAATTGTATTAGTAGATTTTCAAGATGTAACATTTATGGATAGTTCAGGTTTGGGAGCTTTAGTATTAGCTTTCAAAACCTTGCGAGCAGCAGATACTAAGCTTGTTCTCTGCTCAATTAATGAGCAAGTCAGGATATTATTGGAACTGACTAATATGGATAAAGTATTTGAAATATTCCCCAGCCAAGACGTATTTAATCAGGTTTTAATCTCAAAGACTTAATTAATCAAAGTTCATTTGTAAAATAGATAAATCATCATCAAAAGCATCTTTGGAGTTCAAAGCGATTAAATAACTCAGTACGTGATCAAGTTGGCAATCAACAGGATGTTGTAAACTAACTAGTAGCTGAATAAAAGCATCCAAACTCCAAAGTGTCCCATCTGATTTAGTGATTTCATAAGCGCCGTCACTAAAAATGTAAAGGGAACTGAACTTTTCAATATTGCAAAAATTATCAACATATTTTGCCTCTGGAAACATCCCAACTGGCATACCGGGGGTTTTCAATAGTTTAACTTCAGACTTTCGTGGAGATGTGCCGGTTACTAAAACTGCTGGTGGATGACCTGCGCTAGCATAAATTAAGTGGCGGTTGATTCGGTTGTAAACTCCATACCAAATCGTAAAGTATTTGTCATTTTGATAATTCATCTGAAAGGTATCATTCAAAGCCTTCAATACATCGCTAGGTTGATAGTAATCCAGACTTTTGAGTGCACGGGAACGCAGCAGATTCAGCACTGAAACAGAGGGAAGAGTGGCTTTGAGTCCATGTCCGGCAGTATCCATTAAGTAAATTGCTAGATAATCAGGATCGAGCCAGTAGTAATCGAAACAGTCACCGCCAAGTTGCCGCGAGGGAAGGAATCGGAAATTTATATTGAAGGGTTCAGTCATGGAAAGAGGCAGCAGCGATCGCACATATTCTGCGGCTTCTGACATTTCTGATTCTAAAAGCAACTTTTGAGCCTGCAAATCTCTACTCAACTGATGCAGGCGTAATCCCGCTCTTACCCGTGCTTGTAATGCATTGTGCTCAATCGGTTTGGAGATAAAATCATCAGCACCAGCATCTAGACCTTTAACACAATCGTCAACCGAATCTAAGGATGTTAATAAAATAAAGAATGTGGTAGAAAATTTGGGTTCTGTCTTAATGCGATGGCAAACTTCCAGTCCACTCAACCCCGGCATGATCCAATCACAAATAATTAGTCCTGGACGGTAAACCAGCGCCTTTTCTATTCCTTCCTCGCCGCTACTGGCAGTAACTACCTCATAACCCTGTTTTTCCAACATCCTTTTCAGGAGTATTCTTATTGAATAGTCGTCATCAATTACTAGTATTTGAAACATAGAAAGTTGTATGAAACGCTCATTAATAACTTGCTGTAAAAATAGAAAATAAAAATACTATATGGGCTAATGAGTTAGTAGTATTAATACAGATATACTACTAGCTCATTGAGATTTTTCCATCGAATTTATGACTTTTTAAGGTCATAAAAGATTATGGTGGTGCAAGAGGATTCACCCACAATAGGATAGTATTTTTTAGCTGGTTCAAATCGCGGTATGCTTCTTGCTTGAACCATTGCCCTAAGGCATCAAAGGGGCTGAAAGATGTTCCAGTTTGCCATTTAATATCTTGGCCTAGAGGTGTTGTATGAGTTCCTGGTAACGTTTGTGCTGTCACCATCTCATCAAAACGTTCTTCTAAGATTTTGGTTAAAGCTGCCGATTGATCAATGGTGTCATTACTAAATTTTATTAATAAATTGCGGCGGATATTGTAACGCTCTTGGACAAGCTTGTTAGTTTCCAACGGTGAGGGGGTAAACTCGATTTTCAAAGTAGAATTGAACTGTTCTACTAGGGGGATAGCTTCTTTAGCGGCGTAGTTGTTGAAGGATATTAAAATATTGCCTGCGCGTTCTACTTGAAAGAGGCTACCAATCAGCAAGTGAAGTTTACAGCCCATGCTGTGTCCAATGCCGTAGATGGGAAAGTAAAGCTTGCGTAATGCCCCAGAGTCATGTAAGCGTTCCAGAGTGCGGTCAAAGTTTAGCAGTACAGATTTTGCGATCGCAGTATGATCCAATGTATTGACGAAAGGCGTAGCAATTACAACATAACCTTTACTTGCCAGTTGTTCGAGTAACCAGCGATAAGTAATGTGCGGTGCAGTGGCGACAAATGCACCTCCTAAAAAATGGATGATACCTATGGGATTTCGGGGAATGATTACCCAGTTACCTCTGACTTCTTTCCAGTCCATACCGATGAGCGATCGCTTTAGGAATATTCTTTATGTTAGACCGGGGATCGTAACTGTGGGAAGGATTATGCAAAAAGCCATTCAGGATGTCTGGCAAATACATGGCAAGCCAACCCACCCAGCAGCGTCTATGGACTTATCGGGAGCATTTACGCCTTCTCCAACTCTTACTGAGTGCTGTTAGCTTTCTTCGCGGCGTTTAGCCCGTGATCAGTGCTGAGTAAATTCAGGAGTGCTTTCTAAATGCCCATTACAAAACGTGTCCGCGTAGAGAGCGCGTCTTTTAGAGAGCGTCATTACGTTAGCGTAGCGGTAGCGAGTCCACGTACTCCTGCGGAGGACAAGCTAGCAAGAGCGTCTGTCTGCGACACGCTATTCGCGTTCGTAGAGAGCGTCATTACGAATTATTTTAACGCTGAGTCTGTAATCTTTTCATTTCGTGTTGCACATCTAATGCAATCTCTAATGCTTCATTGAGCAACCTTCCATGCTCAGTAGCCTGTTCAGTTACTTGCATGGCTGTTAAAGTTGCTAAATTGTTGACGAATAGTTCTGTATTACTAAGGATAAAGCTCTTATGCTCCCTCAAAATCCTTTCTGTCTTCAAAGCCCGAACTAAATCAGCTTTGGTGAGTTTAAGCGCTTCGATAACACCCTCTCTTTCCTTTATAACTACTTCTGGATTACCAGCTTCTTCTATTTGGTCATTGATATCTATTACTCTAATAACAGTATTATATCTATTAACCTCATTTAACAGGACTTGCAGAGATTTTGTCATATTACTTTTGACAATTTTATTTCTAGCTTTCCATATTAAATATAAGATAGTTTGCGTCAGTCCACCAATCCAAAGACCTAAGATAATTAACAATATCCAAGATGGAATTGTTATCCACGTCACAAAAAGTTTAATAATTATATCAAAGAAAATATAGACAAAAACAAATGTTGAAAATCCAATAAACACTACAGTTGCCCCTTCAGAGCTTTTAAGCTTTTGTATATATATCTTTGCTAATCTCTTCAGAGGATTTGTAATGATTACAAGTTTCTCGTTGACAGGTAAATTAGTCAGCTTTTGCAGTTCATCCTGACTAATTTCCAAGCCCTGTAAATCATCCCGCACTGCTTTTAAACCCTTGCCAGAATAGTTATTTAATCTAATATAGCAATCAAATTTCTGGAATGCTGGCATTTTGTCTAAACTTTTTTAAGTAAATTAATTACTTCTAGGCAATGTCAAAAATTTTTGTACAATATGATACTCTTTTGCCAAGGGAACTATTTATACTATAGTAATCCAAAAAGATTCCCGACTTCTTCAAGAAGTCGGGGTTCTGAGCCTATCGGTGGAGAGCAAATCAAATAGGATTTGGAAAGCGCCGATTAAAAAGTGTAGCTAGATAAATTACCTATGAATCTGAGTAAATAGGGAATAACCACTGATAGCAAAAATAAAAAAGATGGCGGCAGGAAAAATTACTACATCCCTGACAATAAATAAAATCCAATCTTTTCTCAGTTCTTGTTTAAACTTGAGTTCTCGCAGCTTTTGCTCAAGTTCTACGTCTTCTTGTGACTGCAAGTTTACAGTTGAGATAATTAGTGGATTGTCGCCTTTGCTGGCAATTATTTTTGATAAATCTGTTCTATCTGTCATGCTGTTTAGATACCAATAATTTCAGTTTCCAGGTTTTGGTTATCATCTGCAATCCAAATGTACTTGCCTTTTTGCTTGGCTTCTACGGCTACCTCTAGGAGGGCAATCGCCTTTAACAGCACCTCAGCATTATCTCCATTAATCTGTTGCGCCAGATTATTTAGTGTTTCATAAAGTTCTGGCGATAAATCTAAATTTATTTGAATACGCTGATTTTTTAATTCTACAATCATTTTTAAATTATTTTCCTTAAAATCTTACTGCCGAATTCCTTTGATAAACTCTGTCCTTGCTTCAATTATTGAAGGTATTAAAACGCAACGTGCTAACAATTTTATATCTAGTTCTGGTAGTAATTGACTCTCAGGAATTTGCTCATAGTTATCATTAGTCAGGTGATATACAGATAACTGATTATTTTCCCAAAACCAGACTTCAGGAATTTGAAACCGCTTATACTTTTCTAATTTATCTATGCTGCCACTAGTAATATTTATTTCAATTGCTAAATCAGGATTTTCTTTCTTTTCCCCTATATAATAAGACTCATCAGGTTTAAAAGAAGCTCCCTTTTCTTTTGCTCGACGGGTGGCGCTACCTACAGGAAAAAAGTTGATATTTTTTTCAAAGAAGTACAGCGCTAGTAATATAGCAATCACACTTTTAATAGCTTCGTGTTGTTCACCAAGAGTCATAAATTCCACACACCCATCAAGATAAGTTATCCGCAAACCTGGCGCATCTACTGTTAAGGCTTCAAGTTTCTCAAATTCGTCCCAAGTGTAATGGCCAGGTAAGAGAAAACGCTGTTCTTCGAGGGTGGTGATTTGGTCTAGGGTTTGTGGAGTCATACAGATATAGGTATCAGTGTCGAGTAAAATTTAGCTATAACCATGATTTGCATCAAGGTTATAGCCTGACGCAGAACATCACTTTTACTTATGCCTATTTTATTTGCTAGTTCGTCTAGTATCTGATTTAGTTCAGGTGACAAATCTAAGTTTAAGCGAACCATCTTTTCAGTGTCAGTCATGGTTCCATGCTTGTGTAAAATCTTAAGTACATTATAATTGGCTGAGGCTGTAAGATTTATAGTGATTATGATTCAAGAATTTGATAGGGTTATTCTGAGTAGTGATCTCCCAGAATATTAGATTAGGGTAATATGGATATAGTTGTTTTGCGACAGCAACGTAGCCAAGAATACAAGGGTGATGCAAACATAAATCAAACAAATGGATTAAGGATTCTTACTTTGTTATCTATTAGCTGATTGTGTTGCATATCTTCTGAGTAAATTATGGAACATTTACCTAGTAAAGCTGTAGCTATAATTAGGCTATCCCAATAAGAGTAGTTATATTTCGTATTAATTTCTAATGCTTGTATAACTTCTGTTGTGTTAATTGCTTGAACAGGAAAGGTGTTGATTACATCTGATATAATTGTGATTGCATCTGTTCTTGATGTAAATTTTTTTCTAGTTAAAACATGAAATAACTCACCCAAAACTTGAGTGCTAACTAAGAGCAATGAGGAATTGTTTTTGATAATTTCTGCAACCTTATGGTATTTTTCAGGTGGGTTTTGGCGTAGAGATAAATCCAGAGATTGCTATCGAGAAAAATATTATTGCTCATATATTTCTTCTCGATTAAATTTGTAATCTGGAGGAAGTAAAAAAGAGTAATGATTGACTTTTTCTAAAAAATGGTGGATTTTGGATTCTCCATCATTAATTGTTTGAGTAGATTGAGTTGGTTCCAAAATTACAATTTGTATGGTTTTACCTTCTAATTCCGGGCTAAGTTTTTCACTCAGAACTAGTTCGCCATTAGTGCAGGTTGCTTGGACAATTTTGAGCATAAAATTACTGAAGATGAAAATTGACTTTTTTTCAATGTAAGTTAAAACTTTTCAAAAATCTTGACAGCTTCCTTATCGGAGATATTTAATAAACGTCCCATTTATATTACAACTTCCTCGATAAACACTTGCGATTCTTTAACAATATAAGGTTTACTATGTTTAGCTTGAACGTGCAGATATCCTGTAATGGCATCTTTAATATTTTCAACTGCCTCATCTAGTGTTTTGCCTTGACTCACACAGCCTGGAAGTTCAGGAACCTCAGCAACATAACCTGCATATTCTGAATCAAAAGTAAAAATCACTTGAAATTTCATAATAAATTAATCTTGGATAGTTGAGGTCTAGAATAAATATAACGCTCAAAAAGGCGATAAATTAAGAGGCGACAGGCGATAAACTAAAGATAAGAAGGTAACAAAGGCGGATTGAAACTGCCGAATTATGAACTGGCAGTTGTGCCACAGCGAAAAATCACTGAGTATCTGTTGTCGCCAACTCACCCCGATGGACGCAGCAAGGAAAAGTTTTTCGCTGCGTTTGGTTTTTCAGTAGAGGATTGGGAAACTTTTGCTAAAGCATTACTAAATCATCTTGCTGATAACTATGTTACAAAGATTGAAGATTCACCATTTGGAACTCGATATGCTGTAGAAGGTACACTGCTTTCACCAGATGGGAGAAACCCGATGATTCGTTCGGCTTGGTTTATTGAAACAGGGGAAACTATTCCTAAATTTGTTACTTCATACCCACTGAAACGGAGAGAAGAATGATTCAAGAACTTGATAGGGTTATTCTGACTAGTGATATACCAGAATATAGTTTAGAAGAAGGTGATATAGGTACAGTTGTTTTAGTACATCAGAATGGCAAAGGATATGAGGTTGAATTTGTCACATTAGATGGAGAAACTGTGGCAATTGTTTCACTCTACAGCATACAAGTACGTCCAATCGGTAGAAGAGAAATTGCGCGATCGCGGCTGATAAATTAATACTATATTGATGGCTAATTAATTGCAACAGAAGCCGTAATCAACGATGATAAGAAAGTAATTATTTCTTGGATTAATGGATGTTGTTGTATTATCCTAATTTCTTCATCATTTATATTGCTAAATATTCTAGCGTTTATTTGTTGATTATTACCAAATACTCTCTCTAAAAAATCTTTAGGTTTACTTTGAGATAATTGCCATTCTAAATCATTAAATTGGCGTTGTGCTATTTTCTCAATTAATGATTTATTTTGGAGAAATACAATTTCTAATTCGGGAACTCCCAGAAATACTTGAAAGGGAGTTCCAAATGATACTTGCTTTAATACATAATTAATTAAATCACGTTTTTCAAATATTTGAGATTCGTTATCTGTGTCTGCATCTAAGACAATAGCAACAGGTGTTTTACGAGTAGCAAGAAGTGAAGTACCTAAAGAACGCGCTCTGTAAGAACTTTCACCTGCGATAAATTTGATATCTTCACTCAGATGTTTTGGCAGTAATCTCTGTAAAATTTCTACATCTTTATTATTTTCTGTAATCATGTATGCTAATGTCATGAAAAAATCTCCGTTGTAATGTCGTGATTAGGGATACCTTTATGAACACAAACACGATATTTTTTAACTAGGAATTTACATATACATTTATTTCCTAGTGAATACTCAATTTCTTCTCCTCCCCACAAGAGAATAGTTTGAGGAGCAACAAACCCAGTTAAAATTACGGCGGCTTCTGTAAATCCAGTGCGACTAAACACGCTACCAATTGCTGTTGCTGGTCTTCGTAGTAGTTGATTTCGTAGCTTTGCTATGGGTTCAATATTAACTTCTTCAGTTGTATCTTTACATTCTATCAGGCAGGCTAGGCTGTCTGTATATACCACTCCGTCAATTTGTTCTACTATTTTATCTTGAATTTTTTTTTACAGTATTAGGCCAAGCTACCTCCCCACCATCAAGCTGGAATGCGCGTAAAATTAAATATTCTAATGCTTTACCTGCATCCCAAAAATTTGAAGTATTTCTTGCTTTAATTTCTGACCATAAAATCATTAAATTATCCCAGTCATAACTAATAATTCTTGCTTGATATTCTGCATCTGTGGTCATGATTTAATTTTAGAGGATATAATATTTGAAACGTTAACATAACCAAAATCCTGTATCAACGATGATCATATTTATTAGTTAATGTATTACACAAAACTTATTTATATGTAGTTTATAAATTTTCTTCCACAGAACAACAACCAATTAATCCAATTTCATTAAACTTTTCATAGAGACTTTTTTCCTGACTATGATTTGCTGATTCTGGTTGTGGATAACGCTTTTTGAGTAACTGAATAAAATCAAGTAGTAAGATTTGAGCTTCTTCTGGTAAAGTATCAATATCTTTAGATATGTCTTCAAATTTGATTACCATAATTAACTTCTAAGATTGAGGAAAGTTTTCAGCATTACCCTATTATAAAGTACTTTTAAACCGATCGCGGCTGATGAATTTATAAAGGCATACAGCCTAAGAATATTTTAAACTTTAAAATAAATTAGTTGATACCAGAGGCTAGAGAAAATGAGCATTGAGGAAATTATTATACATAAGGTAAGAATATTACCTCTTGATAAGCAACAAGAGGCATTAGATTTTGTAGAATTTTTACTTGCGAAAATCCAAGTGTCTTATTATATTGTTGGGTTTTCTCAACTCAACCTACTTATTGTTATTGGTTTGAAGCAGTGAAAATAAAGAATTGGATTGAAGCCATGCGAATAATTTTATCCTTTCACTATCATCTGGCTTTGATTTGTACTCACCCTTTTTAATTTCTTCTATAACATTGGTATTATGAAAGCCATACTTGTCTTTCATTAAGTCTTCAAACATAGCTAATGGAACTAGTAAACTATCAACTTCTGCATCATCTTCACTAAATCTAATCGTTTCATATCTAAACCTATAGCCAGACCATCTAATAGTAGGTAGTCTATCTATTTCCTCTTGTAAGCGTTTTATTGTAATATCATTTGGAACATCAGAATTTTTCCTTTTGTACATTATCCACAAGTAAAGATTGTGTCTAACAAAATACTTTCCATTGTCGTTAGTACATACTTCTATTTCTATATCATCCACATAAACAAACTGACGAGTCATTATTCTAACTTCACCTTCAGCCATTGGTTCTAATTCCTCCCAAGGTTCAGCTTCAACTGTATTTTTATAATTACTATTTAAAGGTTGAATTCTATAAATATTTTCTACTGGGATAGGATCATCTTCTAATGCTTCTAAACCTGATGTCTTCTCATCATTTTCTTCTTTTTTATCTAAAATTAATTCTAGCTGTTCCCTACTAAATGCCATAAGTTCTATTCCAGCTAGAGTCTGACGGTTTGAATTTTCCATGAAGTAAACTAAACTATCAAATGGAGATAAATCTATTCTTAAACCTTTGTATTCAGTCTCCCATAAACCAAATTTACCGGAAGATTTAGGATAAGTTTTGTATTCTTTCCACTTTAGCGAACTAGCCTTTTTGTTAATGTTTTTTAATGTAGTTCTAATACTGCCAGATAATCCTTTCATCCCATAAACAGGATATACTAAATATATTGTTGGTGGTTCTCCATCTGATATTGGATCAAAGCCAACTATCATAACATTGAACTTGGCTAACTGCTGAAGACTTTGCTGCAAAGCAGTTTCGGCTGGAGTTATTTTTCTAATTAATACTACTACTTTAGACCAATTAAGAGGTGGTTTGTATAACTTGATAAACTCATTTTCGAGATTTGATAGATTTTCTATATCACTACTACAAGTCAACCAACTAATACTAAGAGGATTTTTCCGATTAAATCTTCTTAGCTGATTAAATCTATGATGTGCTTTCCATCTTTCAACTAAATTAATAGTTCTACCTATATAAATAATCTGACCTTTACTGTCAAATACAAAGTAAATAGCTGCACAATTAGGAAGACGATCTTTGTCAAGTAAATAAACTGATGGTAATTGAGATATTTTGATGTTTTCTAGCAAAATTAGACACCCATAAATAAAAGATATATAATATATATTTTGAATTCTACTTTATATAAACACCAAAAGCTATCTAATAAAACCGCAAATCTACGCAACCAAACGCCAAATTCTCCGCGTTTCACTGCGTATATCTGCGGTTTGAAAATCTTTAATGTACTAACGCGATCGCACTTTTCCTCAAGTCTCCACAGTCACGCTGTAATTTCCCCACGCTTCCAGATAAAAGTATCCCGCTTCTAGCTCAAAAATCAACTTTTGCGACTTGTAAACTAAGTTTCTGACTCGTAAACTAACTTTTGCGACTCGTAAACCAGCTTTTGCGACTCGTAAACTAACTTTTGCAACTCGTAAACCAGCTTTTGCGACTCGTAAACCAGCTTTTGTGACTCGTAAACTAACTTTTGTGACTCGTAAACTAACTTTTGTTAACGGATTTCAGCAAATTTATCCCCATTGTTTCTGTCTGCTAAGTTCTCTTCAATAAAAAACGCAAATATACGCATTCCAACGCCATTTTCAGCGTTTGTATACGTATAAATGCGATAAAAGTGCAAACAATTCCAGCTTTATTTAATGGGCGTTGCTGAATCTAGGGATGAATATTTCACGCAAAGGAAAATTCAATAAAATTATCCCGCATTTATGCAACATCATTTAATGGACTAACGCGATCGCACGTTTTGTCAACGCTTCAGCAGTCAATCCATTAAACGCCATCAACTCACCAGCACTGGCTGTAGTTTCCCCACGCTTCCACGCAAAAGTATCACGCTTGGCTGTACTCCGCAACAGAATTGGTTCTAACATCCCCGCAGCACCACCAGTAACAGCAATTAACGCATCGCCATCAAATAATTCGGCAAATTTCGCATCATCCAAGAAACCGCCTTCGGGTTCAGAACAAGTATCCCAAGCAGTATCATGGCTACGGTACAATTGCCGAGGATTGATCACAGAAATAATCTTGGCACCAATACCTTCAGTTTCTAAGAAAGCAGCAGCTTCAAATACTGGCATTAATGTTAAATCACCAATTACAGCAAATACAACTTGCCTATCACCAGCAACTTCATGTAATAACACTGCACCATCGCGTAACCCTTGACGAGTTTGTTCTAAAGTTGTGCGAATTGGTAACGGGGTTTTACTTGCAGTAATCACAATTCCCTTATTCTTAGTTTTCAACGCCCAGTCATAACAAGCTTGAATACTATTAGCATCAGGCGGAAATAATGGGAAAACATTTCCATTTCGCATCAACGAAGCAAAGTAAGCTTCAATTTCTGGACGTTGGTGAGTCCAACCGTTGCGCCCTTGCTCTAATGCGCCTGCTGTGAATAAAGTAATAGTCGAGGGAGTTTTACGGCGCAATTCTGCCATTGATTGGGTTACAGTTTGCCAAATTGGTACTCCGTTGATGGCAAAAGATTCGTAAGAACACCACAAAGTTCTCGCACCCATTAACGCCAAACCGGCAGCTAAACCGGCACAAGCATCTTCACTCAATGGTTCATAAACTTGTCCATTTGGTGCTTGGTTATATAAGTCGTCGGTTGTGGGGTGGATAATCTTTAATGCTTGGTTGATGTTGGCAATTCCTGATGCTTCATTACCATCGGCGTTAGTGACAAGGAAATTCTGATCTTTATTTCCAACTATTCCTACCAATCGTCCCATCGCTGTTGTGGAAACTTTGGCTTCGCTTCCAACTGCATATTCTTCTAAAGGTAATTCGCCTAAATCTGGTAATGGAAATTCAAATTCTGTCACCACAGTTTTTGCTGCTGGGCCACCACCGGCGCGTTCTGCATTTGTTCTGACTAATTGCCAAGCTTCCGCAGACAAAGCACGGGTTTGCAATGCACTGACAATATGCGGCGCATCTAGCGTATCTTTGGGATACAGATTGTGAGATTTTGCCCCGCGTGCGTGGACTCCTGCACCTTTGAGTTGTTTAATAATGAAGACGGTAAGTTTACCACCCAGTGCAAAACGCGCGGCTTTATCCACACCTGAAAGTACTGCTTGAGTGAATGCTAGCCGCTTCTCGAAGGAAAAGGCGGTACTATCAACGTAATCCCCTGGTTGGTTTTGATCGTCAAAATCCTTGGCATCAACTAATACGACTTCATCAAAACCGTTACCTTGCCAATATGCTTGCATCTGTTCGTTGGTTTTCAGGGAAACCATGCTGTGATGTTCTTGGCTGTAACCGTTCCACACCAACACCGGTAAGAAGTTGGTGACAGCAGGATAAGCAGTATGGAAGTGCGCGATCGCACTTACAATATAAGGCTCACCCAATCCACCATCCCCGACTGTAAAGGGGAATAACTTATCTTTGTGTAACAGTGCAGCCGCCATTGCAAAGTGTTGCCCTTGTCCCAAAGGCCCCGCAGGTGCGAGAATACCGGGAATGAAACCAGAAAGGTGTCCTAAAAGTCCGTGCTTTTCTCGGAAGCGATCGCGCAATTCTTGAACTGTAAAAATTCCCATGTCCTCTAGTGAACGATCCAAGAACATGGCACTATAAAATCCGGGGGCGTGGTGTCCGACTTCAGTAATAATGTTCTTGTATCCCAGCATGACAAGAGATGCGTAAGCTTCTGCTTGGCTGGCGAATCCGCCGGGATGCCCAGAAGCTTTACTAGCAGTAACTTGTAAAGTCAGGTAGCGCAAGGCATCGGCAGCGAGTAAAGTTTGATATACAGCTGCTTTGTCTGTGGGAGATGCGATCGCTATTTTGCCCGACTCGATAGCAGGTGTTGCACCATAAGTTTCAAAATCTGGTAAAGCTTCACCAAAATATTGAATCCCTTCAGAAAAATCGGGAAGTGCTGAAGATGCCTTTGGGGAGATTGCAGTCATGCTGAGTACCTTTTGACGATTAGGTGAAACTGTCTGACAATTCAGGTTATCTGGAAAACCCCTTCTTCATCTCTCTTTTTTTAGGAGAAAGACTTTGAATTTCCCCCCCTACAGCGTTGGTTAGGGGGTTAGATTTTTCGTGGGCTTTTCCAGATGACATGAAAAGTCAGACGAAACTGTAGATGCTCGTTGAATTTAACAAAAATTTTACATCTTCGAGGTTGTAACAGTTTATTGCTTTTTTGCAACGTTAGAATAAGTACTTTAAATGGTCACGCAACCAAAATTCTAGTTAGTTTAAGTAGTAAAAAAATATTAAGCCGCAAAAAAATTTATGAAATTACCCAATGGCCCGCAAATCCCAGCACTTTTACAGATGGTGCGCTGGATCACCAATCCCATGTCATTTATGGAAGCTTGCGCCAAAAGGTATGGGGAGATTTTTACTATCAGATTAGAGAAAGATTCTCCTCCTATGGTGATTGTCAGCAACCCCCAAGCACTACAGCAGATTTTGACAAACGATACCAAGGAATTGGAAGCGCCGGGTGAGATGAATGATGTGTTTGAGTTTTTGCTGGGTAAGCATTCTCTGATTACCATTAGCGGGGCTGAACACCAGCGCCAACGGCAGTTGTTAATGCCTCCCTTTCACGGCGAAAGAATGCGAAACTATAGCCAGGTGATTACCGATGTTACCCAAAAAGTCATCAGCCAATACCAGATAGGCAAACCCTTCAATATTCGGTCTGCTACCCAAGCCATTACCATGCGGGTGATTATGCAAGCTGTATTTGGGCTACATGAAGGGCCTCGCGCCGAAAAACTACAGCAAATTTTGGGTGAGATTTTAGAAAAGGCCAGTTCTCGGTTAATTGTGACTTTACTTTTTTTTCCGGCTTTGCAAAGGGATTTTGGCCCGATTAACTTCTGGGGAAAGCAGATGCGCCGTCAGCAAGAAGCTGATAAACTCATCTACGAGGAAATTCGGGAACGTCGAGAACAACCAGATTCATCGCGCACGGATATTCTCAGCTTACTCATGGCTGCTAAAGATGAAGCAGGTCAACCCATGACCGATGAAGAGTTGCGCGATGAATTGATCACTCTGTTAGTCGCCGGTCACGAAACCACAGCGACAGCCCTAGCATGGGCATTCTACTGGATTCACAAACTACCATCAGTGCGCCAAAAGCTACTACAAGAATTAGATAGCTTGGGCAATCACCCAGACCCCAGCATGATTTTCAAGTTACCTTATCTCAACGCTGTTTGCTCCGAGACATTGCGGATTTACCCAGTAGCTATACTAACTTTTCCCAGAGTAGTAAGAAAACCCTTCTCGCTGGGCGGTTACGAACTAGAACCGGATACAGTCCTACTTGGTTCTATTTATCTGACCCACCACCGGGAAGATATTTATCCAGAACCTAAGCAGTTTAAGCCAGAACGCTTTTTAGAAAGGCAATTTTCTCCCTATGAGTATTTGCCTTTTGGGGGTGGTGCAAGGCGTTGTATTGGTCTAGCATTTGCGCTGTTGGAAATGAAGCTAGCACTCGCCACAATCCTTTCCAGCCTCGAATTAGAGCTAGTTGACAATGGTGAAGTGCGGCCTAAACGCCGTGGTTTGGTGACAGGCCCAGATCGTCCGATTCAGATGGTTGTCACCAGTCAACGTCAGGTTAAGTCTCCCATCCTACAGACAAGCACTGTTTGATAGTTCCAGGGGGTTGATGGTTGCGTTCAGGAAATTTTGAACTCCCATCTATACCGTTTTTCAAAAGACCTAACCCCCAACCCCTTCTCTTATAGGGAAGGGGAGTAAGATTCAAAGCGTCTCAGGAGTGGAAAAGAGGAATGGAAGCGGGGTTTATAGTATACTTTGTGACTTGACAAATACCTGGACTGCGATCGCAGTCCTATTTAAAAATTACGAATTACTTTAATTCTACAACCTACATATACCCCAATATAGATTCATTCTTCAGAACCAGCCTTTACAGTAACTAGTAAGAGGACATTTAGGAGATTACTAGTTCATGGCTGATGAGCATCGGTTGGAGGAAAAATTTCTATCCCAGGAAGCTGAAAAAAGAATATCCGAAAAGCTAGATGAGGTAGAACAAATAGAAATAGATGTACAAACCGATCTGTTGAAAATAGCTCAGGGACAGGCGGATGGAGTTTCGGTTGCAGGTCAAGGATTAGTGATCCAAGAAGGCATTCGCGTACAGGAAATAAAACTGCAAACAGAAAGTATTGCTATTAATCCCTTAAGCGCTCTTTTTGGTCAAATAGAATTTAATGAGCCAGTTAATGCCATAGCTCGCATTATAGTTACAGAAGTAGATATTAACCACGCCTTGACCTCAGACTTGATTCGCGGCCAGATGCAAAAGTTGGAGTTGGATGTAGATGGCGAAATTGTGAGTTTTGAGCCGCAAAAAATTCAAGTATTTTTACCTGGTGATGGCAAAATAGAATGTAGGGGAAGAATACTGTTAAAGGAAATGGGAAATACTCGCCTTTTCGCTTACACTGCGATGCTTCGCCCACGGACTAGTTCACAACCCGCGATGCTGGAGAGTTTTAACTGCACTGAGGGAGACGGTATTTCAATAGAATTAGTTACAGCTTTAATGCAGAAAGCCAAAGAACTGATGAATCTACCCTATTTTAAATGGGAGGATATGGCGTTTTCTATTAAAGATATAAAAGTAGAAATTGGTAGTTTGACACTTCTGGTAGAAACTCAAGTAAAGCAAATACCATCATCCTTAACTGTACTATCCCCTTAGTAGTATTGACAGTAGTTAAGGATAATTTTTGTAACTAAGGAGTGATGTAAATTTCTTAAAATTTTTATAAGCTTTTTAAAGCTACTTATTTCTAAAGAACAACTATGCAAGAGTATGATGTTGTGCTTATCGGTGCTGGACACAATGGGTTAGTTTGTGCAGCTTATTTGCTAAAAGCTGGTTATAGCGTCCTGTTACTAGAAAAGCGTTCTGTTCCAGGTGGTGCAGCAACAACTGAAGAATGTTTACCACAAGAGGCTCCTGGATTTAAATTTAACTTGTGTGCTATTGACCATGAATTTATTCACTTGGGGCCAGTAGTTGAAGAATTAGAACTAGAAAAATACGGCTTGCATTATTTGGAGTGCGATCCAGTTGTTTTCTGTCCTCATCCTGATGGGAAGTATTTCTTAGCACATAAGTCGCTAGAAAAAACTTGTGCAGAAATCGCTCGTTATAGTGAACGTGATGCTAAGAAATACGCCGAATTTGTAGACTATTGGCAACGAGCGATCGGTGCAATGGTTCCTATGTTTAATGCACCGCCCAAGTCAATTATAGATATCGTGGGCAACTACGATATCAAAAAACTAAAAGATTTATTTTCGATGATTGGTTCGCCAAACAAAACGCTGGACTTTATTCGCACCATGTTAACCAGCGCTGAGGATTTACTTAACGAGTGGTTTGATGAGGAATTTCTAAAAGCGCCATTAGCCAGACTCGCAGCAGAACTTGGTGCGCCGCCATCGCAAAAAACCCTTGCCATTGGTGCAATTATGATGGCGATGCGTCACAACCCTGGAATGGCCAGACCACGCGGCGGAACTGGCGCACTTGTGCAAGCTTTGGTGAAATTAGTTACAAGCAAAGGTGGCGTTATTCTCACAGATCAGCATGTTGAAAAAGTTTTAATTGATGATGGAAAAGCTGTGGGTGTGCGAGTCGCTGGTGGCAAAGAATATCGCGCTAAATATGGGGTTATTTCTAATATTGATGCCAAGCGGTTATTTTTACAAATGACTGATAAAAGCGATATCGATGGAGCTGACCCAAATTTATGGGAAAGATTAGAACGCCGCATCGTTAACAACAACGAAACTATCCTCAAGATAGACTTAGCTTTAGACGAACCACTGCACTTTCCACACCACGCCCACAAAGACGAATATCTCGTCGGTTCTATCTTGATTGCCGATTCCGTGGCTCATGTAGAACAGGCTCATAGTAAATGCACCTTGGGAGAAATTCCTGATGCTGACCCATCAATGTATGTGGTGATGCCTAGCTTCTTAGATCCCACACTAGCACCACCAGGTAAGCACACCGTATGGATTGAGTATTTTGCCCCTTATCAAATTGCTGGTGCAGAAGGCACTGGTTTAAAAGGTACTGGTTGGACAGATGAATTGAAAAACAAAGTTGCAGATAGGGTGATTGATAAGTTGGCAGACTATGCACCAAATGTCAAGAATGCAACTATCGCCCGTCGTGTAGAAAGTCCAGCAGAACTAGGAGAAAGATTAGGTGCATACAAAGGGAATTATTACCATATTGACATGACTTTAGATCAGATGGTATTTTTCC
Source organism: Nostoc sp. JL33 (assembly GCF_017114985.1). Classification (GTDB taxonomy): domain Bacteria; phylum Cyanobacteriota; class Cyanobacteriia; order Cyanobacteriales; family Nostocaceae; genus Nostoc. Next base: position 19,911 of record NZ_JABXKP010000088.1, read on the forward strand.
GTCCCTTGCCAGAAATAGCCAACTACAAAACGCCAATTGAGAATCTATTTTTAACTGGTGCAGGAACTCATCCAGGTGGTTCGATTTCAGGAATGCCGGGACGCAATTGTGCGCGTGTATTTTTGCAGGCAAAGCATCCCATTAGCCAAACTTTGAAGGATGCACGCGATTCGATTAAGTCAACTGTCGAGTCAGTCTTTGGCATTAGTTAAGCGTTGCACAGATAAAGTATATTATCACCAAAGCATACATTTGTTTTTGCAAAAATTAAAAACAGATGTATGTCTTTATGTGATATTTACTACAATCATCTAAAATAATTCGTAATTCCTAATGACGCTCCTATGGCGCTAACGTAATTAAGTTTTGCAATGGGATTTGAACCCCATTGCAAGACTCGTCGCTTGTTAGTTGCGAGAGACTTAGACCCCTCAAAATGTTAAAAATACCCTGTTAATAAGGGACTAAAATTAATTATTATCGAAAATATTTACTATTAAAATGACTACAAGCTCAATACGCTTGGTTAAGAAAAATTGCTTTGTTGGGTTAAGCAAAGCGCAACCCAACAAAGCCCCACAAATGTTGGGTTACGCTGCAGAAGGAAAGCTACGTTCCTCAAACGCCACTTGCTTCTCCTGTCGGAGACGCGCAAGGGACAAATCGGGAAACCGCACCTATAGCAGTGGCTCACCAACCTACGCAACTTAAGGTTTTTGGTGCTAACCCAAGCGTATTGACTACAGGCTGCTGATTAAAAACTTTTGTTAATCAGAAGTTGCTTTTTGATTGCAGAGTATGTATTAAGTAATTACAACCTGAAAACCTGTTAATTACTCAAAGGTATTTTTCAATGAAGTTTAATCAATTGCTAGCAGCAATATTCTCTTTTACAGCTTTATCAGTGGTAATGCAACCTCCTGCTCCCGCCTTAGCTCAAAGTACTTGTGCCTGCGTAACAAGTCAACCCCAACCTCAAAGGGGTCAAAAAAATCGGTCAAGCGGAAATTTTAGTACCCAAGGTTGTGCTGCTAACTTAATATGGACTTCTCCAACTCCTATTGTTTTTGATGTAAAGCAAGACAGATCCGGGAAAAGCGATCCAACCACGTTTTCAGGTTTGACTAACGGTGTAGTAACCGGGAACCCTAACCAAAGGAGTTTGTATATTGCAAATCCAAGAAATGCAAGCGGTAACTTTAGAGTTTGCGCTAAAAACCGCCGTTAACTTGTTCTAATACCCTTGCTTTTGACGGTCTTTGCTGGTGTTGTAGTGGCCACTCAGAGTGAAAGAAACCTCGTTACCCTCTGCGACAATATGAAAACTCCACCTTGGAAGATTATACATTAAAGATTTATTGTCCAATTTAAAGAGTTAGTGTCATTGACTCAAATCCTTTCTCAAATAGGGTTTGAGAGGCGGGTATTAATTGTTTAAATTGGACATAAATTATTTAATCCACACCAATAATCGTTTTTTGACTGAAATAGTTTCTAAGCAATTGCTTTATGTGTATTTAATATGATAATGTAACATACACTTGATTTTCAGAAGCTTCTATGCATCGTCAGCAAAGTTATTTATCAAAAAATAAGGGAATTAATGGGTAAAAACTAGTGTATTTTGAGAATGTTCAAAAAATGAACAATTTTTAACATCATCTTATAAGTTTTGTAGGTACAGCATGGTCTTTCGGCGCTGCTTGGTTGCATCTGGCTTGATCGCTTTCTTTGCATTTGGCTGTAGTGGTGGGGCAAACTCATCGACAGAAAATACTACACAATTTGTCCAAGAAAATAATGTAACCCAACTTTTAATAGAAGCGAAGGCTACGCAAAAAGCAGAAGATTTATTTCATCAAGGCAATAATTTATTAGATGGACAACGTTACGAAGATGCAATAAAAGCATACGACAAAGCGATCGCGATCAAAGTTGAGAGTCCTGAAGCTTGGATTAACCGTGGTATAGCCCTAACATCGTTGCAACGCTACCAAGATGCGATCGCATCTTATAACAAAGCGATCGCCATCAAACCCGATAAATATGAAGCTTGGTATAATCGTGGGATAGCCTTAACATCGTTGCAACGCTACCAAGAGGCGATCGCATCTTACGACAAAGCGATCGCCATCAAACCCGATAAATATGAAGCCTTAATTAACCGAGGCATTGCTCTGACAAAGCTGCACCGCTACCAAGATGCTATTTTGTCTTATGATCGAGCGATCGCTATCAAGCAAGATTTGCACCAAGTATATTACAACAAAGCTTGCTCTTATGCTTTACAAAGTAATCTGGAATTAGCAATTGAGAACCTAGACAAAGCAATCCAGCTTGTTCCTGATAAATACAAGAAGTTAGCAAAAACTGACCCAGACTTTACCAAAGTGCGTAGTGAAAAGCGCTTTCAGGAATTACTACAATAGTATTTTATAATCACCACTCAGTGTAGAATATAAACTTGCTGTAGCAAAGATTTTTTCTTGAGCGGTTTACGATTAGACATGAAAAAATTGTTAATCACCGGAGCGAGTGGTTTTTTAGGATGGCATCTTTGCCAGCTTGCAAAACAAGAATGGGAAGTTTATGGCACTTATTTTTCTCATTCTCTAGAGATTCCTGGCATCAAAATGCTAAAAGTGAACTTAACAGATTTTCAGGAATTGCAGCGCATATTTAGTGATGTCAAACCAGCAGGAGTTATTCATACTGCTGCACATTCGCAACCAAATTTTTGTCAAACCCACCCCGAAGAATCGCACGCAATTAACGTCATAGCATCCTCTAATCTTGCCGGACTTTGTGCAGATAATTCTATTCCTTGTGCTTTTACCTCAACCGACTTAGTTTTTGATGGCTTAAACGCCCCCTATCGAGAAACAGATGTAGTGTGTCCTGTCAATCTTTACGGTGAGCAAAAAGCGATCGCAGAAGCAGGTATGCTACAAAGATATCCCATGACCGCAGTGTGCCGAATGCCGTTAATGTTTGGTGCAGCAACACCCACAGCTAAAAGCTTTATTCAGCCATTTATTCAAACTTTAAAAGCCGAAAAAGAACTAAGTTTATTTATCGATGAATTTCGCACACCAGTAAGTGGAACAACTGCCGCCAAAGGACTTTTATTAGCATTGGAAAAAGTTAACGGCATCATTCATTTAGGTGGCAAAGAACGGATTTCGCGTTATGATTTTGGACAGATATTAGTGGAAGTATTTCAACTTCCCGCCACCAAGCTTAAATCCTGCCGACAACAAGATGTGAAAATGGCAGCACCTAGACCAGCAGATGTTTCTTTGGATAGTTCCAAAGCTTTTGCATTGGGGTATCAGCCTTTATCTTTACGAAAAGAATTAGAAGAGTTAGGAGTGAGTAGGGGCAATTCATGAATTGCCCCTACATGTTGTAATTTTGCCTAAGTTTTATCAGGGTAAGCGCGATCGCTTGCCAATATACATTATTCAGAACCCCGACTTCTTAAAGAAGTCAGGGTTCTGGGGGGATATTTATACAACTTGATATTTTACAAACATCCTCTAAGGGATTTCCAAGAAATAAATTATTCAATCTTGTGGGGTGGGCATCTTGCCCGCCCAATAACCAAAGGCGGGCAAGATGCCCACCCCACAATAAATAATTGGATATTTTTTATTTGTCAGTCCCTAATAAGCATCCATTGGCAGACATGAGCAAACAAAATTCCTGTCGCCAAAGGCTGCATCAATGCGACCAACAGCCGGCCAGAATTTATGTTCACGAGTCCAAGGCGCAGGATAAGCGGCTTGTTCACGAGAATAAGGATGATGCCATTCTCCAGTGATGAGACTTTCGGCGGTGTGGGGTGCGTTCTTCAAAACATTATCTTGGATATCCACCTTACCTGATTCTATTTCGGCGATTTCTTGGCGAATAGAAATCAACGCATTACAGAAACGATCCAACTCTTGTTTAGATTCACTTTCTGTAGGTTCCACCATGATTGTACCCGCTACAGGCCACGAGACAGTCGGCGCATGGAAACCATAATCCATCAGACGCTTGGCAACATCATCGATTTCGATCGCAGCCGATTTTTTGAGCGAGCGCAAATCTAAAATACACTCATGGGCAACTAGACCATTTTTCCCCTGATACAAAACCGGATAGTACGATTCCAGTTTCTTGGCGATGTAGTTAGCATTGAGAATCGCCACCTTAGTTGCTTGGGTTAAACCAGCTGCACCCATCATCGCAATGTACATCCAAGAAATCACCAAAATACTAGCACTACCCCAAGGCGCAGCAGCCACAGCACCAATACGTTGGGAATTAGAGATTTTTTCTCCATTCCCCACAACAGGATGTCCGGGGAGAAATTGCACCAAATGAGAGGCAACACCAATAGGCCCCATACCAGGGCCACCGCCACCATGAGGAATACAGAAGGTTTTGTGCAGGTTTAAGTGACAGACATCTGCGCCAATATCTCCAGGACGGCAAATCCCCACTTGGGCGTTCATATTTGCCCCATCCATGTAAACTTGTCCACCGTGACTATGGACAACAGCGCAGATTTCCTGAATTGGCTCCTCAAAAACACCGTGAGTTGAGGGATATGTCACCATTAAGGCAGCGAGTTCATTGCTGTGTTTTTCTGCCTTAGCCTTCAGGTCATCAACGTCAATATTACCTTGTGAATCACAGGCAACTGCCACTACCTTCATGCCGCACATCACCGCACTTGCAGGGTTTGTTCCGTGTGCTGAGGTGGGAATCAAACAAACATTACGGTGTGCTTCACCTCGATTTTCGTGATACTGACGAATTACTAAAAGTCCGGCGTATTCACCCTGAGAACCAGCATTGGGTTGCAGAGAAATTCCGGCAAAACCAGTAATTTCAGCTAACCATGTCTCAAGTTGCTCAAACAGAATTTGATAACCCTGCGTTTGTGACAAAGGGGCAAATGGATGAATCTTGCCAAATTCCCCCCAACTTACTGGAATCATCTCAGCAGTCGCATTCAACTTCATTGTGCATGACCCCAAAGGAATCATTGATGTAGTTAGCGACAAGTCCTTGCTTTCCAGCTTGTGCAGATAGCGCAATAACTCAGTTTCTGAGTGATAGCGGTTAAAAACTGGGTGCGTGAGATATGTACTTGTACGGGAGAGGGAGAGATGGGGAAGAGAGGCAGAAGTTAATTCTTCTAAAGTGAAGGGTAAATCATCTGTACCAGCAAAAATCTGCCAGAGGTCGATTAAGTCTTCTGGTGTAGTTGTTTCATCTAGCGAGATACCAACAGCAGTTGCATCAAAAACCCGCAGGTTAATTTGAAGTTGTTCGCTAACTGCCAAAATATCTTTTAAATTGCGCCTTCCCAGTTCTACTCGCAGCGTATCAAAAAAATCTTTGGAACTGATGCTGTAACCTAAACGCTTCAGTCCTTCCGCTAGTAACACCGTCAAGGAATGGATATTTTCAGCAATTTGTTTCAGTCCAGCAGGCCCATGATAGACCGCGTACATACTTGCCATTACCGCCAGCAACACCTGTGCAGTACAGATATTACTAGTAGCTTTTTCGCGGCGGATGTGCTGTTCGCGGGTTTGCAAAGCGAGACGCAATGCAGGCTTACCCTGAGCATCTTTTGATACTCCCACAATTCGCCCTGGAACTAGCCGTTTATACTCTTCCTTCGTAGCAAAGTATGCCGCATGAGGCCCCCCAAACCCCAACGGAATACCAAAGCGCTGGGTGCTACCGACAGCAATATCAGCGCCAAATTCCCCAGGAGGGGTGAGCAAAGTTAAACTTAAAGGATCTGCTGCTACCGTTACCAATGCACCCTTAGCATGGGCTTTTTCTATAAAAGCGCGGTAGTCGTAAATGGTGCCATCACTTGCAGGATATTGCAGAACAGCCCCAAAAATTGCTTGATCAAAATCAAATGTTTGATGATCGCCGACAATGATCTTAATCCCTAATGGTTTAGCGCGTGTTTGCAACACGTCGATAGTTTGGGGATGGCAATCACTAGAGACGAAATAGGCATTTGCCTGATTTTTACAAACACCATAGCTTAGGCTCATTGCTTCAGCTGCGGCTGTGGCTTCATCAAGTAACGAAGCATTGGCGATTTCCAAACCTGTTAAGTCGATAATCAGGGTTTGAAAATTTAGCAGCGCTTCCAATCGCCCTTGAGCAATTTCTGGTTGATAAGGAGTATAGGCAGTATACCAACCGGGGTTTTCTAGGATATTGCGCCCAATCACAGGTGGGGTAATACTGTCGTAATATCCCATGCCAATGTATGAGCGAAAAACCTGATTTTTGGCAGCAACTTTTTTTAAGGATGCCAGTGCTGCGTACTCACTTTCTGCTTCTGGTAACTTTAACGGTTGCTTCAGCCGAATTGCCTGTGGAACTGTTTGGTCGATTAGGGCATCCAGGCTGGGAAACCCCAAAACCTTAAGCATTTGCTGGATGTCATCGGAGTTAGGGCCAATGTGTCTTGGCGCAAAACTACTTAACTTTTGACTTTTTTCGTCCAGCACTAGCTGCTGATTAGACTTAAGAATAGGGGCGTTTAATACCACAAATTACTCTCCAGATGGTACTATTTAATATTTTGCAATAAATACTCATCATAAGTAGATGTAACTTTTAAGTTCATCTAAATTTCATGACTTATCTTTATCTTTGGGCGGAGTGCGAGATGGGGGAGATGAGGAAGATGAGGGAGAAAATTTTACCTTGTCCCCCACTCCCTACTCCCTACTCCCTACTCCCTACTCCCTACTCCCCTTCTACCAGGACGCGATACTCATCTGCTGTCAAGGCATCCTCAACTTCGCCAGGGTCATTGACGCGCACTTTCAAAAACCACCCTTCGCCGTAGGGGTCTTCTGATACTTCTTCAGGAGAATTAATTAAGGCTTCATTGCGTTCTATAACTGTGCCTGTCACAGGTGAATTCAGTTCTTCAACGGCTTTCACTGATTCAATTGTGCCAAAGTTTTCTCCTCTGATAAGAGCGTCGCCAATTTCTGGCAGTTCCAAAAAGACGATATCGCCCAATTCATGTACGGCAAATTCAGTAATGCCAATCGTGCCAATTTCGCCATCTAGTCGCACATATTCATGAGAATCCAGGTATCTGAAATCTTGAGGGTATTCAAAAGACATATCACATCCTCTCCCTTATCAAAAAAATTATTACCCCAATAGTCATCCAAGCCATATCTGGTAATGAACCTTACTGTAGATTGAGTAACTTACAACACATTATTCCTCAAAAACCTTGGCGCTTATCAGTTGACGACACGATTTTTTGACCGATAAAAGGGACGTTTAACTACAACTGCTGGATAAGCTTTGCCGCGAATTTCGACTTCTACCTGCTGAGTGACGGTTGCTAACTGGCTGGGAACGTAGGCTAAGGCAATCGGATAACCAAGTGTGGGCGACAGAGTGCCACTGGTAACTTCTCCCACAATTTTACCTGCGGATAACACTTGATAGCCGTGACGGGCAATGTTACGTCCTTGAGTTTGCAAACCTACCAATCGGCGCTGCACTCCAACGGCTTTTTGCCGTGCTAAAACTTCCCGACCAATAAAATCGCCTTTGGTATCTAAGTGAACTAGCCATCCCAAACCTGCTTCTAAGGGTGTGGTGGTGTCATCGATATCTTGTCCGTAAAGTGCCATCGCTGCTTCTAGCCGCAGAGTGTCTCTCGCACCGAGTCCACAGGGAATAACACCAGCTTTATCGAGACTTCGCCACAATTCTACTCCCACATCCGGGTCTACCATCACCTCAAAGCCATCTTCTCCGGTGTAACCTGTGCGGGCTAGGAAGGCGGGTTTACCTAGTAGGGTTGCTTCTAAATGTCCGAAGGCTTTGATTGGTTGTAAGTCTTCTTGCACTAATGGCTGGAGATATTTAATCGCTTTTGGCCCTTGCACGGCTATTAAGACTTTATCTGGTGAAAGGTCTTGGAATTGCAGTTTATCCAAGTCAAGGTGTTGCAATAGCCATGCTTTATCTTTACTGGAGGTTGCCGCATTAACTATGATAAATGCCTTCTGTGTCCCAGTGGCGTCTTCACCTTGATAATAAACAATAATGTCGTCAATAATTCCGGCTTGGGGATTTAACAATACGGTGTATTGCGCTTGACCGATTTGCAAACGACTCAAGTCTGAAGGCACTAGTGGCTGGAGTTGGGAAATCAGGTTTTTACCTTGGAGGGTAAATTTACCCATGTGGGAAATATCGAACATTCCGGCTGTATTTCTTACAGCCTCGTGTTCGCGGCTAATACCACTAAATTGCACGGGCATTTCCCAACCGCCAAAGCTGGTAAGGCGGGCTTTGAGTTCTACACCCAGTTGATATAAAGGGGTTCGCGCCAGAGATTGGGCGTTGTCTTCTTGATTAGCCACAGGTAATTATTATGCGATCGCACCTCAACATCTATCATCCTACGAGATGCTTTCTGGTTTTACAGTCTTGTATATCGAATTTGGGCATTGGGCATTGGGCATTGGGCATTGGGCATTAGTTATTTTTCCTCATCTCCCTTATCTCCCTCATCTCCCTTATCTCCCTCATCTCCTTTATCGTCTTCTGTAAGCTTTAATAGTTAGTGGTGCAAGTGTTGAGATTTATTAAGAAGAGATTATGAAATATTGGCGACAGTTAGCTAGCTTTGTCTTAGCTATGGTTCTTTTTTTGTTTCCCCTATCGGCGCAAGCTGCAAGTTCTTCGAGTATTACCCGTTCTGTGGGGAATGATGAATTTAAGGGCAAAGATTACTCTGGTCAGAGTTTAATTGGCACTGAGTTTACCAATCTCAAATTAGAGAATGCTAATTTTACCAATGCTAACTTACGTGGTGGCGTGTTTAACGGTAGCCTATTGGAGGGAGTAAATCTGCATGGTGCCGATTTTAGTGAAGGCATAGCCTATCTAACAAGGTTTAAGGATGCTGATTTAACTGATGCTGTGTTGACTGATGCAATGATGCTGCGTTCTAGTTTTGATGGCGTGGATATCACAGGTGCTGATTTTACGAATGCGATTTTAGATGGAATACAAGTGAAAAAACTTTGTGTTGCGGCAAGTGGTGTGAATTCTAAAACTGGTGTAGATACTCGTAAGTCTTTAGGATGTAAGTAGAATCTAACCCCTCTTCTTCGCTGGTGAAGAGGGGGATACTATTTTAAACCGTTTTCGGATGCAGAGGGCGATCGCGTTTACAATAACTCTAAAAATCGCTCAACTTTTATACGAGCTTGTTTCAAAATTTTAGCTAGAGTAGAACGCTTATATTATGTCCGCTTGATTACTTATTAAACCCGAAGAACCCCACCCCCAACCCCTCCCCGCAAGCGGGGAGGGGAGACAAAGCACAGCTTTGGCGGGGTGGGGTTCTTTTATTATAGGTAATTTGGCGGATATGATATTAACTGGTCGATGAGCCGGAACCGTCAATTTTAATACTTCATCTGGGGTGAGCTTTTCAAGTCTGATGTGACTACCTCGCTGCCGGACAACTATCCATCCATCTCTTTGTAAAGCAGCAATAATCTCAGTATAGGGTAGGTTTGGAACTTTGCTCACAGAACTAATTCCCTGACGATCGCTCCTTCAGTAATGAATTCGTTTTCCAGTGGCTCAAGGTAAAGTTCTATTGCTTCTTGGATATTTTCTAATGCTTCTTCGAGAGTTTCTCCTTCACTGATACAGCCTGGAAGTGAGGGAACATAGACGGTGTATCCGCCTTCATCACTGGGTTCTAATAGAACTTTTATCTTCATACTTGAGCTTTGTAACTACTTTTTCTATTTTGAATTACTTTTGTGCTGTACTAGTACACCACGGCGTAAATAGAGCAACCATTTAAAATCCATAAAAAGCCTATTCCATAATACTTTTGAATGCGTGAATGCGTGAATGCGTGAATGCGTGACTTCCGCCGTGCGGTACTAGTGATATGCTTCTCTTAAAAAGCTGGCATAATTTGTCCGAACCGTCATAGTAGTAGGATGACTTACACCTAAAGTCCGTTCACAAATTTTCAAAGCTTTCTCAAATAAGGGTTTGGCTTTCCTGTAGCGTCTTGTATTACGGTAGAGTGCTGCTAGATTGTTTAGACTAATGGCGACATCGGGATGGTTGTCTCCCAGCAGGCGTTTACTGAGTTCTAAAGCTTGCTGATACAAGGGTTCGGCTTTGCTATAGCGTCCTGTAGATTCGTAGAGTTGTGCTAAATTGTTCAGGCTAGTGCCAACATCGATATGTTCTTCTCCCAGCAGGCGTTTTCTCAGTTCTAAAGCTTGCTTAAGCAAAGGTTCCGCTTCGCTGTAGCGTCCTGTATAACAGTACAATGCTGCTAAATTGTTCAGGGTAGTGGCGACATGGGGATGTTCTTCTCCCACTAGGCGTTTCCACAGTTCTAAAGCTTGGTGATACAAAGGTTCGGCTTCGCTATAGCCTCCTCTAGATTCGTAGACTAATGCTAAATAGCTCAAGGTAGTGGCGACATCGGTATGTTCTTCTCCCAGCAGGCGTTTTCTCAGTTCTAAAACTTGCTCAAGCAAGGGTTCGGCTTCGCTATAGCGTCCTGTAAATTCGTAGATTCTTGCTAAATTGTTCAGGCTAGTGGCGACATCAAGATGGTTGTCTCCCAGCAAACGTTTTCTGAGTTCTAAAGCTTGCTGATATAAAGGTTCAGCTTCGTTATAGCGTCCTGTAGATTCGTAGAGTCCTGCTAAATTGTTCAGATTAGCAACGACATCGGAATGTTCTAAATTAAGATGATTTTGAGTCAGTTCTACAGACTGTTGCAACCAAGGTTCTGCTTGCTGATAAAGTTCTTGACCTTGATAAAACCAGGCTAATTTGGTAAACAGAGTAATTAGATTTTCATCGCTCAAATATTCGGATAGGTGGGTTGCAACTTCTGTAATGTGCGGGATATGTGGAGTGAGGTTGAGAATATCTTCAGGGTTAAGCTGTTGGGGAATTAACTTTGCTACCTCTAGCATCATCGCTGCAAATTTAGTTTTTGCTTCATCCGCCTCACTTGAGTTATCCAATTTCATTTGGATAAGTCGCCGAATCTGTGGATTTAGACGATAAATTCCTTTACTTTTCTGTTGTAGCAAATGCAATTCTAGTAAATCGGCTATGGCTTTCTCCCAAAGTTGTTGTTTTTTGTCATCTTCTATCGTCTCAACAGATAAGGGAATGTCAGCTAATGCACACAAACTTAGCAAATAGCCAAAGCTTTGTGCATTTTCATCCAGATGTTCCCAACTCAATTCAAAAGCTTCAGCTAGACCATATTCATAAGGCATCAAAGAGTTAGCATTAACTACTGCTTCATGTTCTAGTCGCTTTCTCTGTAGCTGCATCAGCAGTGTTTCCAGAGACAAATCTGGCATTTTATTCAGATATCGCCCCACTAGTTCTAACGCTAAAGGCAAATATCCCAAAAATTTACAAATTCTTCTCGCAACCCAAGGTTCTTGTTGCAGCCGTTCCCAAACCACCAGCGATTTTAATAATTTCATGGCCGCCAATGGTTTGAGGACATCCAATTCGCTATTATATTTCGCGCTCAGGTAAGCTTGTAACTTTTCTAGTTTGCCCCGACTGTTGGAAATAGCTAACTCAGGATAATTCTGGGCGAACTTGTCGTATACCTCGCCCATCCACTTTCTGAAAGCAGCAATATCAACGTTTAATTCGCTGGCAAGTTTAGCTTCACTGTTACCTAAGTTTTTAGTCTTAAAATATTTTATAAAAGCTGCCGTTTGCTTTAGAGATAAGTCATGAGTAGCAGCTTCTTTGGCTAGAAAATTACCCCATTGCATAAACAGCTTGTGAAATTTATTTTTAATTCTACTTTGTCTACATTTGGAAAGCACCTCTCTTTGGGGTAGAAATAGCATTTGCATAGGAACATTTACAAGCAGTGGTTGCCGTTAAACATCGCTACTTGAGCCTTTGAACCTCGAAGTTGAGCCTTTGAGCCTCAAATTTGGCGTTTGGAACTCAAAACAGCTACGCAATGTCTACGACTGGCTACGCCGGAGCAGTATTAAGCTGTTCCACATTTAACTTGCTCCCATTAGGGCGGGCTTTTCGGCCCACCCCACAAGATTTTAATTAAATTTAGATATGTAAACTAGATGTGGAACAGCTTATTGACTTGACTATTGGGTGTGTAAAGGCGATCGCTGCTAAAATTTGAACTACAACTGTTGTGTGGCATCCATTTGGTGTGATTTTGGGAAAGGGTGCGATCGTTATTCCCCTGCTTGTTGTTTTAGCAAATCGACCAAACTATTGGATAACCATAAACCAGCATCACGCAAAGCTTGAATCCCAGGAGATATGCTTGGGATTAGTCCCCGTCTTTTTGCTAATATCAGCAAGCCTCCTGTTCCGATAGTAGTAATACCTAAAGCTTGACCACAACGCCGTGCTGCCCTATCGTCAACAATAGCGGCACAGTCTGAAGTTTTTAGTGCCAAACTCAATACTTGTGATTCTCCCTTCCCTAAATCCCAAGCTGCTACAACAGGAGCAATAGTATTAACTTCTACTATTTGTGTCCAAGAAATACTGGGTAATTGTGTTGATGCAACATCATCTTTTGTTGTGACTTCTTCAAAAACACCTAATGGAACTAAAACTTCTGTGAATAATTGTGGAATTAATTTTGCTTGTTGACTTTTCAACAAAACAATCAAAGGTGAAGAGTTAATAATTACACGATTAATCGACATTTGCCTGTTCCTGGGCTAACTCTTGAGCAGTATATTGCATAAAATCTACTTGGTAGCGTGATAATGCATTAATAAATTCAGCACGAGTTAGCCCAGCAATTTCTGCTGCTTTGGCTTGTGAAATGTCACCTAATTCATACCATTTAACTGCTGCTGCAATTCGCATTTCTTGGATAAATTCTTCAGGATTTTTACGAAGTGCTGAAAATACTGTTTCTGGTAATTGAATTGGTACTGTTCGCATAAATTTATCCTCAGTTTATTAGAGAGCATTCCTCAGCTTATAGTCAAAAGCGCTAATATTGATGTGCGATCGCTGCTAAAATTTGAACTACAACTGTTGTGTGGCATCCATTTGGTGTGATTTTGTGAAAGGGTGCGATCGTTAGCGATATGCTTCTCTTAAAAAGATTGCATAATTTCCCCTAACCCTGATTGTATGGGGATGACCTACACCTAAAGTCTTCTCACAAATTGCCAAAGCTTGCTGATACAGGGGTTCAGCTTCGCTGTAGCGTCCTGTAGAATGATAGAGTGCTGCAAGATTGTTCAAGCTACCGACGACATCGGGATGGTTGTCTCCCAGTAAGTGTTTCCACAGTTCCAAAGCTTGCTGATACAGGGGTTCAGCTTCGCTGTAGCGTCCTGTAGAACCGTAGAGTAATGCGAGATTGTTCAGGCTAGTGGCGACATTGGGATGGTTGTCTCCCAGTAAGTGTTTCCACAGTTCCAAAGCTTGCTGATACAGGGGTTCAGCTTCGCTGTAGCGTCCTGTAGATTCGTAGAGTCCTGCGAGGTTGTTCAGGCTAGTGGCGACATTGGAATGGTTGCCTCCCAGTAAGCGTTTTGTCAATTCCAAAGCTTGATGATACAGAGGTTCAGCTTCGCTGTAGCGTCCTGTAGATTCGTAGAGTAATGCGAGATTGTTCAGGCTAGTGGCGACATTGGGATGGTTGTCTCCCAGTAAGCGTTTTGTCAGTTTCAAAGCTTGCTGATACAAGGGTTCAGCTTCGCTGTAACGTCCTGTAGAACGGTAGAGTTCTGCAAGATTGTTCAGGCTAGTGGCGACATTGGGATGGTTGTCTCCCAATAAGCGTTTGCTCAGTTCCAAAGCTTGCTGATACAAGGGTTCAGCTTGGCTGTAGCGTCCTGTAGATTCGTAGAGTACTGCGAGATTGTTCAGGCTAGTGGCGACATTGGGATGTTCTAAACCAAGACGATTTTCAGCTACTTTTACACATAGTTTGTACCAAGGTTCTGCTTGCTGATAAAGTCCTTGACCTTCATAAAACCAGCCTAAGCCTGTGAAAGGCCAAATTAAATCCTCGTCGCTGAGATATTGGGAAAGGTGGGTTACAACTTCTGCAAGGTGGGGGATAAAGGGAGTGAGGTTGAAAATATCTTCACGGTTAGGCTGTTGAGGAATTTGCTTTGCCACCTCTATCATCTGCATTGTAAAGTTTGTTTTCACCTTATCTGCTTCACTTGACTCATCCAACTTTATTTGGAAAAATTGCCGAATCAGTGGATGTAGACGATAAATTCCTTTAGCCTGCCATTGTATTAAATGCAGTTTCCGCAACTCAGCTATATCTTTCTCCCAGAGTTCTTGTTTATCGTCATCTTCTATCGCCTCAACAGATAACGGAATGTCAGCCAAAGCATACAAACTCAGCCAACAGCCTAAGTGTTGTGCATTTTCATCCAACTGTTCCCAACTCAATTCAAAAGCTTCAGCAACACTATATTCATAACGCATCAATGGGTTAGCCTTGGCTATTGCTTCGTGTTCTAGTCGCTTTTTCTCTAGCCGCTTCAGCAGTTTTTCCAGAGACAAATCTGGCATTGTATCCAGATATCGCCCCACTAACTCTAACGCCAAAGGCAAATATCCCAAGAATTTACAAATTTTTCTCGCAACCCAAGGTTCGCTTTTAAGTCGTTCTCTATTAACCAGCGATTTTAATAATTTCATCGCCGCCAATGGTTTGAGAACACCTAAAGGTAATTGCGGTAAAGTTCTGTCAAATTTCTCGCGCGTTGTCAGCAATACTTTAAACCGGGGTGATTCTGGGGGTAAATAAGGCTGAACCTGTGTTTTGTAGTCAGTGACATTATCAAACACCAGCAGTACTTCACCTTGTTGCCAATTTTGCCAGCAGTATCTCAGCCTATCTGCTAATTCCCAATCGTCCGGTGCAATGAGTTTAAATTTCAATTCTGCAAATCTGAAAATCTGAATTCCGACATCAATACCCTGTGCTGATAACCAGCAAACCCCACCTTGATAATTCTGCAAGTGCTGTTTGGCGTATTGGGTAGCGAGTTCAGTTTTGCCTACTCCACCCATACCCGCCACAGCGACAATTGCAACTTGCCGAGATGTTTGTAATAGCTGGTGCAGTTTTTGTAGTTCCGCCTCACGTCCCACAAATTTTTCAAATGAGACAGCCGGGGGAATATTTTGATGAATTTCTTTAATTGTTGATTGGGCAACGTTCAACTGAGCGCTCACGCCGAAGTCTTGCCCGCCATTATATTTTGCTGTGAGGTAAGCCCGTAACTTTTCTAGCTTACCCCGGCTTTCAGAATTGGCTAACTCAGGATAACTCTGGGCGAATTTGTCATACACCTCAGCCATCCGCTTTTTGAAAGCAGCCGCACTAATGTTTAATTCGCTGGCAAGTTTTGTCTCACTCTTCCCTGAGTTTTCAGTCTTCAAACGCTCTATAAAAGTTGCCGTTTGCTCTGGGGATAAGCTATGAGTAGCAGCTTCATTGGCTAGAAAATCAGCCCATTGCATAGACAGTTTTAATAATTTCTACTTACTTTCTACTTATTTTCTACTTACTTTCTACTTATAGGGTATCTCTTTTTTTTAAGGCAGAGTTACACTAAACAAAGTAAAAGCCTAACGATTTTGCTAGGCTTTTTATGGATTAGAGTAGAGAGTAATTAAGTTCTATCTAGCTGTTCTCAGTCCTTCCTCCTTTTGTTATGGGCATAAGATAGTAAGAGCAAAGTGTTATGTTGCATAACCAAGGCAGAGCCAACTGGTAGAGAATCAGATACTAAGCCCAATGAAACGCTAGTTACATAAATGCCCACTGTGCAAAAGTGTGCATAAACGAACAAAGCAAATAGTTTATTCAACTTTTTACCTCATCTGGAGTGTATAAACGCAAAGCAGACACTGGATTACCGTCCAATTTGTGTCTGCTTATTCGTTTTTAACAGATTACATTATTTTTAGTCACATTAGCTAGGGTATAAAAATTAAAAAATTCCGCATTTTTCTTGATACCCTCAAATGCTGATGTAAAAAATATATCTCACTTTACTAAAGCCCCGGAAATGTTGGGTTTCGTTCCTCAACCCAACCTACGCAGCTTAAGGTTTTAGGCGCTAACTTGAACCTTTGAACTCGAACGTTGAACCTTTGAACTCGAACGTTGAGCCTTTGAACTCGAACGTTGAGCCTTTGAACCTGAACATTGAGCCTTTGAACTTGAACGTTGAGCCTTTGAACCTGAACATTGAGCCTTTGAACTTGAACGTTGAGCCTTTGAACCTCGAAGTTGAACCTTTGAGCCTCGAAGTTGCACCTTTTAACCTCGAAGTTGCACCTTTGAACCTCAAATTTCGAGTTTGGTACTCAAAACAGCTAGTTAAATACTGTATTCCTCCTGCCTTCTGCCTCTTAATACTAAGGTGACTGATTTAACACCCACTTCAACCACTGCCCAAAGGAACTTATAACATTCAACCTTTGGACTCCAGGCGCACGGGCGGCGGCGAGTCCATCAACGGCGACTAATGCGGCATACTGCAAGCCCAAGAAACTATCAACTGCTGCATAGGGGCCACCTAAAGTAATAGCCCCAGCAGCATACATCTGACCTCTATCACTACGCATTTCTACTAATTCAAAATTGTTCGCTACAGTCAATCGCCCCAGATGGTTCACTGGGAGGTTGTAATGTTTCACCAAATCTGCTATTAGGGGATTGGCATCTACCTTGGCATCCAGTCCAGTAGCATCAACAATAAAGTCAGCGAGCAATTTCATTTCCCCAAAGCTTTGCTCTCGGATACGGGTAATAGTCCGGTTTTGGGCATCTCGTTCCACATCCAGAACTTCACCGAAGGTAATTTGATACCAGCCTTCGCTTAACCCTTGGGCAGTAATTTGTTGCCAGTCGTGCCGGTCGGCGGTGGTAGTTCCACCCCAGTCTGCTAGTAAACGCTTGCGTTCATCGGGACTCGCTTTTTCTAACATTGCCCGGAGTTCGCCGCCCCAACAGGCTTTAGGCCAGTTAAAGGGTTGAAATTCGTAATGATTTTTGACTAGGCGCTGGGCATTTTGAAATTTGTTGCCTTGGGGTTTAGGCGATCGCATTAAATGCAAAACTGAAATATTCTGATTTCGCTTTCTGGCTTCATAAATTCGCTGGAAAATCCGCGAAGCCACGATTCCCCGCCCCCGAATCAACACGGTACCACCTTGTTGCTCTAGTTGCTGATAAACATGATCGTGAGCTTCATAAGCATTGACTACAGATTTAAAATCTTGATATTTTTCCCTATAAGCTTGCAAATCTGGGAGAAACTGAATCGCTGGATACCCAGTAGCTAAATGTAAATAACGACTAACTAAAAAAGCATAATTTCCTGGGGCGCGAGAATAGGCTACGCAATATCTGCCATCATCAGTTTTGCGAATTCCCCTAACTCGCCCATAGCGATAAATTTGATTCCAGCCAATGCGCTTGGCTTCCCTATCTATGGAATCAAAGACATTACCCGCACGGGGAGTATAAGTTTCTGCAAATGTTGGTTCAGCAAACACTTGCCACAAATACTTGAATGCTGATTTCATCTGTCCCTTGGTGAAATCGTGCCAAGCCTCACGCAAGGCATAACTAGGCCAGCCCCAAATATTATCAGGACAAGAGTCAGAATTAGAACGCAGTCTTTCATGTAAGGGAATTTGCGAATTCAAACAAAGGCGCTTGTAACGAGCATAAGGCTCCGCCTCTAATCCCAAAGCCACAATCTTCTCAGCACGCACACCACTAATTCGCAGCAAATCAGCCCAAAAAAAGCTACCCAGTCCCGCCCCGATCGCGAGATAATCAGATTCATCTACTGGTAATCCCGTAGCATGAAGTGCTTGCACAGCGACCTTTTGTGCCTGAAATGCCAATGGCGGGAAATTACTTGCCAAGGGCGTTAGCGGCTGGATTACAGGCAACGTGGGGTCTGGAAGATTGGTATTTGCATTGAAATGAATCGTTGAAGGGGGGCTGGTATTTGGTGCAGAAGCGATCGCAGCAAATGTCACCATTATCACATAGGGGCCAATTTGCAACGTATCGCCATTAGCCAGAACACTGCGCGTTTGTGGTTGACCATTGACATACACACCGTTAACGCTACCTTGGTCAATCACCACCAGATGGTCTTGTTCCCAGTCAATTAGGGCATGGTAGCGAGAAACTTCATTACTGTTAAGCAGCATCCTAGAAACCCGCACTCCCCTAAGTTCAGCAGGTAAGCGAGCGAATTCTCGACCAAAAGCGATCGGCATATTCAACCTTGGTTCTCGCCGTTCACCCGTCGCTGGTTCTTCCCAACTCAATTGGATTTGTAAGTCATTTGTCATTTGTCATTTGTCATTGGTCATTGGTTATTTATAATTGGGCATGGAAAAAACTTTTCTCCAGTCTCTACTCCTAACAGACGCGATTAATCGCCTCTACTCCTAACTCTTGTACAGACGCGATTAATCGCGTCTCTACTCCTAACTCCCTACTACGATCACACTCACAGCCGCAGCTAAAGATGTTCCACACCAACGACAGCCTATGTATAGATTCTCTCCTGGGGAAACCTTATGACATTTGGGGCATTCTAAGCCATAAACTCCTGGCTGTGGATGGGGTGGCAGCAAAATTGTTGCTGGAATACTGCCCGTGGAAATGTTAGTAACGTTGAGTTTTATTTGTCCCAAAGAGATACAACTGCCTTCGGTTAAAGGCATTTCACCTTGGACTAATTGGCGTCCATCGACAACGGGGGGATTTTGCGATCGCAAATTTCTGATATAAAAGCGCTGTTGCTGGTGATCAAAAAATATTTCAACGTGCAGACCAGAGACAGTGGGGTGACTCAGAACAATATCGCACTGGAGGCGATCGCGACCGATGCGGACAGTGCCAGGATTTTGACTTGGCTGTTGTTCATAAATGTTCTGAGTTTTATCTTGACCTGCATCGTGCCACTGTAAAGTTAGTGCGTTCATTGTTCTAACTTCATAACTCGTATTTAGTTACTTCAACTTCTTTCTGTGCGATTCCTAACACGATTGAGTCGGTGCAAGCAACTATTTAGAAAAAACTTCAACAAGCTTTATCCCCCCTCTCCTTAGTAAGGAGAGGGGTTGGGGGTGAGGTTTCGCTTTATTTCGCCGAGGCTAATTTATCAGCAATGCGTGTAGTTTCTGGCAGCCGATATTTTGGCGTACAGCGTAATACATAGTCAATCGCTGTCGATAAACTAATCCGATGACCACTGGAGATGTAGAGAGGTTTTACTCCTGTGCGCGATCGCAAAACTGCCCCAATCGTTTCACCCTTATATATCAGTGGTTGCGTGCTGCCTTTTGTTTCTGGCAATTCCTCATGCTTACCTATCAACCTGGACTTGGCTACACCAATTGTTGGCATATCTATAAGTAACCCTAAATGGCTAGCTATACCTAATCTGCGGGGATGGGCAATTCCCTGACCATCACACAGGATGATATCTGGTGTTGTTTTAATCTTTTCCAGCGCATCGAGAACAGCTGGAATTTCCCGAAACGAGAGGAACCCAGGAATATAGGGAAAGGTCGTAGGACGGTGTGCTAGGCTTGTCTCAACTACTTGCAAATCAGGAAAACTCAGTACTGCGACAGCTGCACGGCTAATTGTTCCATCAGCTTCAAAACCCATATCCACACCAGCAACGTACTGGATAGGTTCTTGAAATTGATCCTCAGTAATTACTTGATCTCCCAGCTTTTCTTGGACAACTATGGCTTCCTCCAGTGTCAATGGCCAAGCATAATCTTGATAAATCTTCATGTTTTAATTTGGAATTAAATTGATTGATCTAAATCCTGGTAATTTGGCAAGCAGAGAAAACAAACAGTAATTTTTGATATTGATGCCGGAAAAATATATTTTTTGCAAAAGTCTATGAAAGACTATCTTTATACTAGATATTTTAGCCCAGGTTAGCTGATATATTGCATCATAATGTTACTTAAGGCTGTCAAAAGGGAATCCTGAGAATATAAGTTTATTTTTCCAGATTTTCTCTTTTATTGGTTATGACACAGCCGAATATTCTAAAACTTGCAAGACAGGGAGATGTACAGGCGATCGCATCTCTGATGAACCGCCACCTACGCCCGAAAGCAATCACTGCAAAAGTTGCCTTCAAAGATGCTTGCTTAGAGGTAATGCTAGAATCTGCCCAAGTACCAAATCAGCGAATTTCAGTTGCATTTGTCCGCAAAGGGCTAACGGCTTTAAAGGCTGCATCTATTGAAATAGTGAAAGTTTATGGACAGCAAACGGGCAACGACTTTCCAGCTTGGAGTAAAGAGTTTGATTTAGGCATAGCAGAAGCTGAACTAGAAACAGTAGATAATGAACAGTTTTCCAGGAATCCTCAAACCCTAACTATTTGTATTAACTTAAGTGGCGATACTGCACGCGGATTAACAAGCCAAGATTTTGAAATTATTGCTAATCAAATAAGCACTGATATTTTATCATCTTGTACGAACGTTTTTATTCAAAAAGTAAGTATTAGTAATGGTAGCTCTATGATTACAAAAGAACGCTAGTATTTTATTTTGTTTCACGCAGAGGCGCAGAGAAAAAGCCTAAAATTAGGGCTTTTGTAATAAATTTAATAAATCTATGTAAATTTTAAACATCGGGCTGGAAATATTCTAAAAATGTTGCTTTTACCTGTAAATTGGGAATCCTGAGATAGAAGATATTATCTCAGGTTTTTGGATTTATTGGTTATGACACAGCCGAATACTCAGGAAGTTACTAAGCAAAAGCTACAAACCTTTTACTGGCCTTTATGGTTTCCTTATCCTAGTTCTTGGTTAAAAGCATTGATTTTGACTCTATTTTTGAGATTTATTATATTTCTAGTCACTAATACTGGAAAGGTAGGCTACCGTATCGCATATTTTGTAAACAGTCCTGACTTATTTGCTCTATTTACAATACTGTTAATCTTATCTCCAATTCCTATAATTTCTTGGACTCATCACTGCTTACACTTGCTTATTAGTCGGTTTGTATCAGAAATTCAGGCACCTGAAATAGGTAGAACACAAGGATTATTACCAGGAATAATGAGTTGGTGGGAAGGATTGTACGCTTGGCTTGTAATTGCAATTTCTATACTGATAGCAGCTTGTTTATCTATAATCCTCCTACCATTCTTTAATCTTAGCTACGCTAGACCAATTGAATATTACACAAAAATGCAAAATATTAACAATAATGTAATAGGAATAATTGGGCTGTTCTATATTTCTGCTGGGGCACTAACTTATCAAATTGAATATTTGGTAAGACGACGATTAATATCTACTTATTCTGGTAATCAAAAAACAGATGCAAGTAAATCTAACACTGATTTGAATACAGATAAAGAACTCAATATATTACGTGGTAAAATGGGCTTACACAAAATAAAATCAAATATTTCATCGAATGAGGAAGAAACTACAATTATTAAGGCTCCACGCAAGTATCGTAATTTAAATAAAAATTTGCTGCTCATTTGTTTGATATTTTTAATTCCTATAGGAATATACTTCTATTCTAAGTTCGGAGAAATACTTCCCCTAACCTCTAAAATCGCAACACAAATACCATCAAAGTCTGTATTAGTTACACCCTCACAAATGACTTCAGAATCGCCAACTGTGTTACTTAAAACTGATACATTCCCAGAAGCAGTAAGTAAAGCAATCAATGCAGCTAACCTTACTCAATCAGCAAAATCTCCAGATGAGTGGAAGACAGTTGTGAGTGAGTGGGAATCTGCGATCGCACTTATGAAAACTGTGCCATCTTCTAGCCCCAATTATGTAGTCGCTCAACAAAAAATCAAAGAATATCAGATAAATCTAAACTATGCTGAGAAAAATTCTGTTGATAATAAGGGAAGCGATGTCTACGACGGGCTACGCCTACGCACCTCAAAATTAAACTAGAAAAAGCAGTGCTGCATCTCTACGCCCGTCGTAGACATCGCTCAACTATCTCTATCAAAATAAAACCCTATGAAGACCAAAACATTAACTGCCATTATTCACAAAGAAGAAGATATGTATGTTGCTGAATGTCCTGAAGTCGGCACAGTTGACCAAGGTGAAACAATTGAAGAAGCTCTTGCTAATCTTAAAGAAGCTACAAGGCTATACCTAGAAGAATCTCCTTTGCTCGACACTGATGCTAGTCCCAGATTTGTAACGAGTATAGAGGTCAGCTATGCCTAGATTGCCAAGAATATCAGGCAATGAGGCAATTCGTGCATTAGAGCGCTTAGGATTTATTCAAACTAGACAAACTGGTAGTCATGTTGTACTTAAAAAACCAACTCTTGAAGGAGAGATTGTTTGTGTTGTACCACTCCACCGCGAGTTAAAAGTTGGTACACTCAGTGGTGTTCTTAAGCAAGCAAAAGTCACACCTGAAGAGTTTATAGAAAATTTGTGAGCGCGTAGGCGTAGCCCGTCGTAGACATCGCTCTTATTTTTACCTATCCTGATGAAATGTGATGGATTTATCCTTTAGAAGGATATCCGGTTAATTCTCCCTAGCTAAAATTTTATAATAAAAGTTATTTCGCCCCCGAAGCCAATCATGACAGAAGGAAAAACGCGGCGTAATTTCTTAATTACCAGCATTGCTGTAACTGGAGGTATTGTGGCAACTAATGCTTTTCAGGAAAATACTACCAACATCGCAACACCCCCAGCAACTATGCCAGAACGGGTGTTGGGACGCACAAAAGTAAAACTCCCGATCTTCGGGTTAGGAGGGGCAGGACAAACCCCGCTATCCTGGGAAGGAAAAGAGAGTGATGCTACGGCAATTATTCAAAGAGCGCTAGAACTTGGTATTCGCTACTTTGATACAGCACCTAGTTATGGGCCGAGTGAAGATTATTTAGGCAAAGTGTTACCACCCCATCGCTCAAAGCTGTTTCTAGCAAGCAAGACTGATCAAAGAGATCGGGATGGTGCATGGCGAGAATTGGAGCGATCGCTTAAACGTCTCAATACAGATTATCTCGATTTGTGGCAGTTGCATCGCGTTTCTTTTTCCGAAGAACTCGACACCATCTTTAGTGCATCTGGCGCAATTAAAGCTTTGGAAGAAGCCATACAACAAAAATTGGTGCGGTTCGCAGGTATTACCGGACATCACGACCCTCAAGTAATTGCCGAAGGATTACGCCGCTATCCTTTCCACACTACACTGATTCCTGTGAATGCCGCCGACAAACACCACCCACATCCATTTATCCCAGTGGTTCTACCAGTAGCTCAAGAAAAAAATGTCGGTGTGATTGCGATGAAAGTCCCGGCTTATGGTCGGCTGTTTAAATCAGGTGGGTTGACAGGTATGGAGCAAGCTTTAGGTTACACAATGTCTCAGCCTGGAGTACATTGTTGTGTAATTGCGGCAGAGACTATTGCACAATTAGAGAAAAATGTCAAGATAGCGCGGGCTTTTGTGCCTCTTAAGGAGCAAGAATTGGCAGCGATCGCAGGGCGGACTGCTAATATCTGGGAAGATAGTACATTCTTCCGTGCTTGGACTTAGTACAAGCTTGCACATATTACAAAGTGTATTCTTAACAGCCACACTGATAATATTGTGCCGCTTGCGAAATATTAAACTGTAATAGCTTCTCCTCTGGCAACTTGTATGGGAAACTCGGCTTAAAAGGCGAAAAATTCAAACTGCGAATAATTTCCGCCGCCACAGCCTTTGCTAGTAGGGGTGGTACAGAGTTACCTACTTGTCGAAATCCGTGCCATTTGGTTACATGAAATCTAAACCAATCGGGGTAAGAATGCAATCTCGCCGCTTCCCTGACTGTGATACAACGCGGTGTAAATGGATGAATCGGTCTAGGAGATGTGAAAGAACCCCTATACTTGTCTGTTCCGGCTCTTAAAGTATTACAGACACCAGCAGGATGCAGCTTATAAAAACGACTAATTTTTTCTCTCTCGCCTTGTTGAGTCTCCTGAAAACGTTTAATAGTTTCCGCAGAATGTTTTGTTCTTAAACTTGAAGAAAGTATTCGCAAATCATATTCACGTTTGTAAGAATAATCATCGTCTAGGCATTTGATCCCGCGAAGTACAAGAGCATAGTTACTAGGCTTTTCGTATTCTGCTACAACCCAATCTTTTGTTAGTAACTCAGGATATTTTTCTATTTCAGGTAAATCTCTAATTGCATCCCATACTGTAGGACTCAACGGAATATCAGATATTTTTTTAGAAGTTAAATTATTTGGTAATGCTTGTTTACTAATCGGCTGAGGATATTTCGGTAATTCTACATCCTCCCTTGCACCTATGAGAAATAATCTCTCACGGGACTGTGGGACTCCGTAATTTGCAGCGTTGAGAATTTGGTAATTTTCTTCTACTTTATAGCCGTGAATTCTAAACTCGCTAATTAAGGCTTGGAGTATTTGTTTATGTTCGCCAACTGTGATCCCCCGGACATTTTCCATTACAAAGAACTTTGGTTTTAGCTCAAAAACCAGCCGATGAAAGTGAAATACCAAAGAGTTTCGGGGATCATCAATAGCCCGTTTACCAATTAGGGAAAATCCTTGACATGGTGAGCCACAAATTACCACATCAATTTCACGATCGCCAATCTTAGACCGATTCCTAATTTCTTCCCCGGTTGTATCCACAACACTTTTACATAACACTGAGCAATAAGGGAAGTTAAACTCATGTGTTGCACAGTGGATCGGGTCGATTTCCACAGACGCCAGCACATCAAAACCAGCTTGTTCAAATCCAAGAGTCATACCGCCTGCGCCAGCGAATAAGTCAACTGCGATCGCTCGTTGTTTTCTCATCTCATAAGCCATGACACCTTAACATAATTCATAATTGATAATTCATAATTCATAATTACCCTATGGATAAATGCGGCTTCTGGCAAAAACAGATGCTTTGCACTTAATTTTACTCCTAAATAAACTGATTGATTCTCTATTTTCAATTACGAATTACGAATTACGAACTACGAATTATTTGGTCGCATTTGCAAAATTTCTTGAGCAGCGCGATCGCACACTCCAATTTCTCCCAAACTCTGCCGCATTTCCTGATAATCTAGCAAAGTTTGCTCTCTGCGACTAGGATTGAGTAGCAGTTCCATCGCCGCTTGGATAATATTCTCTGGTGTGGCTTGCTCTTGTAAAAATTCTGGCACAATCGGCTTCATCACGACTAAATTGGGTGGCGATGCAAAGGTTATAGAACCTTTGAGGATTTTACGAGCTATCCACGCAGTCAGACGACTGAGCCGATAAACTACAACTTGCGGCACATTTAACAGAGCAAGTTCTAGATTCACAGTACCAGATTTGCTAATGGCTAAATCAGCCGCAGCAAAAACTTCCTTTTGTTGATCTAATAGGACTGTAGCCCGCAAACCGTAACGCTCAATAGCCTCCTCAATTGGCTGTCTATAGACTTCCAAAGATAGGGGAATCCAAAAATGAACTTCGGGTAATTTAGCTTGAATAGTTTGGGCAGCTTGAAAAATAATTGGTAAAAGATATTTTAGTTCTTGGCGGCGAGAGGCGGGTAGGAGTGCGATCGCAATTTCTTCTGGCGCAATCCCCAATGTTGCACGCGCTGCTTCCCTACTAGGAGCGTCTTGCATCCGGTCAACCAAGGGATGCCCTACCCAACTAACTTTTGCCCCTTGTTCGTGAAAGTAACGGGCTTCTTGTGGGAAAATTGCCAACAGCTTATCTGTAAAACCAACAATCCGGTTAGTTCTACGCAAATTGACTGACCAAGCCCACTCTTGAGGAGCAATATAATACACCACAGGCACATGTGGTAAGTGCCGTTTCATATAAGTCCCGATTTCCAGATTGGGAGTCATATAATCGATCAGCACCACTAAATCCGGTGGATTTTGTTTTAGGGAAGCGATCGCTTTACGTTGCACCTGGAGAGTCGGTAAAATATAGGGCAGCCCTTCTTGAATACCCATTGAGCCAATACTACTGGTATTTCCCAGCAGAATTGCCCCAGCCTCTACCATTTTTTCGCCACCCAGCGCCACAATCTCTAATTCCAACCCAATCGCCACAGCTTGACGCTTCAGCGCTGTAATTAGCAACGACCCTTGTAAATCGCCAGATACTTCGCCAGTGCTGATAAATAGCCGCATTTGATAATTAGTAATTAGTAAAAATTAAGAGTGAGTAGTTAGGAATGAATAGTTAGGAGTTAAAAATTTAACTCATAACTCATAACTCCTAACTCATAACTCACGATTCATCACTCGCGCCTTTTTTCCCCTTACCGGGAATCAAGCCACGCCTTCCTGGCATCTGAGAAAGTAGCAAAAAGCGTCGCAGATGCTGCAATTCTTTGCTATCCCCTAACAATTCCAACTGTTCCAAAGCATCCTTAAAGGACAAATCAGAACGGTAGAGAATGCGGAAGGCTTTTTTCAGCATTTGCAAATCTGCTGAGTCCATACCAGACCGTTTAAGTCCGACAAGGTTGAGGGTTCGTACCCGCGCCGGATTTCCCTCCACGAGCATATATGGGGCCACATCCCGGTCAATACGTGCCATGCCTCCCACCATTGCCTGTCTACCAATACGCACAAATTGATGGACACCTAAAACCCCACTCAGCCTAGCGCGTGACTCTATATGGACATGACCTGCCAACGCCACAGAGTTAGCAATCACTACTTGGTCTTCAATCACGCAGTTATGAGCCACATGAACATAAGCCATCAGCAAGTTACCATCACCAATTACCGTCGCTTCACCAGCACCGGTAGCGCGGTTAATCGTAACGTACTCACGAATCAAGTTGTTATCACCAATTTTGACCCAGGTTGGTTCTCCCACAAACTTGAGATCCTGGGGTTCCATGCCGATGGCTGCACCTGTAAAAATCTGATTTTGCGCCCCAATTTCACAAGGCCCCTCTAGCACTGCATGAGCGCCGATTATTGTTTCAGGGCCTACTTTGACATGCGCTCCAATCACAGCATAGGCACCGACTTGCACTGTATGGTGGAGTTCCGATTTCGGATCAATTACAGCAGTTGGATGAATTAGCGTTTTCAAGGGTGAATCTCCAGAACTGTCTTGATAATCCAGCGCCGGGCCGGGTTTCTGAGGCAGCGTGTTACTCTGGTTAAGAGAGTTGTACCGACTGCCGTCCCATCGAGGCGACTGGCGTTGTTGAGCGTGAAGTATTTCAGTGAACGAAAGTGTCGGGCAAAGCAAGTTAAGTGTGTTTGTGAGTGCATCTCGTCAAGAGGGCGTCGAAAATCAAGAAATTATCAGATGCTGTCGTGGATTTTTTTTTACTGTTATCCTTTTTCAGGATTCAGTAGGGGCATGTCACGGCTATGCCCACACCACGAAAGCAAACTTTTAGTTAACTAGAGAAAACATTAATTCCCCTTCACAAGCAAGTTGACCGTCAACTTCGGCACGACCTTGCATCTTACCGAAACGACGTTGTTTTACCCATAACAGTTCCACCGTCATTACTAGTTGATCTCCCGGTACGACCTGGCGGCGAAAGCGGACTTTATCGATACCAGCGAAGACGAACAACCCGCCTTCTACCGGAGACATTTGAGTTAGGACAATGCCCCCAACTTGTGCCATTGCTTCGACAATTAGCACCCCTGGCATCAGTGAACGTCCAGGGAAATGTCCTTGGAAATGGGGTTCGTTGATAGTGACATTTTTAACGCCTACAGCTTTTTTACCTGGAACGTAGTCAATTATTTTGTCTACAAGTAAAAATGGGTAGCGGTGGGGTAGCAATTTCTGAATTTCTTCAGATGTGAAAGTTGTTTTAATCTCAGAACTGATTTTAGTCTCATTTATAGCCTGTGGTTCGGTAGATGTAGGTGTAGCCGTATCGATGATATTCACTTCAGTGAGGATTGACATTGGCCGTGTGGTTAATTTTTCATCTGAAAGTTGAGTAGGCAGGCGTATATCCAAAGCCTTAATAATCCAGGGTTTTAGGCTTTAGATCCAATCCCAAATCTAAAATCGTTCGACTGAGCGATCCCGAAGTCCAAAATCTAAAATTCTTTGAGCCAGCTGAATGTGTAAATTATGACTGGCTTTATACGCTAAGAAATGAGCAGTAGGAAAAGTTCCTAGTAAACTTAAATCTCCTACTAAATCCAAGATTTTATGACGGACTGGCTCATTTGCAAATCTCAATGGTGGATTTAGCCAGCCTTCTGATCCACAAACGAGTGCATTATCCAAACTGCCACCTTTAATTAAACCTGTTTTTTGTAAGTGTTCAATTTGATGCAGTAACCCAAAAGTACGGGCAGGAGCAATTTCCGCAGCAAAGCTAGCAGAAGCTTTTTCTAGTTCAGCATTTGGTGACCAACTATGCCATTGATTACCAATGGCGGGCAGGTCAAAATCAATACCGTAACTAAAGCGGGTTTCTGGTGCTGGGAGGGCACATACAAAGGCATCCCCTTGATAGACCCATATTGGTTCTGTAATAGCCTTGGGAACTTGGTTGTTAACCGGTTGTGATACTAAGCCAACTTGGGCAATGTTGGCTGTCCACACACTTGCTGAACCATCCAAAAGTGGAACCTCTGGGCCATCAATTTCAATCCGGGCATTATCCACACCCATACCCGAAAGCGCTGCCAACAAATGTTCTACCGTGCGAACATATACCTCACCCTTACCCAACTGAGTTGAGAGAACAGTGTGACTAACTGCCGCAACTTGAGCTGGAATGATCGGCAAATCCGGTAAATCCACCCGCACAAAGTAGCGTCCACTTCCCGCCTCAGCTGGTAGTATCCGCACCTGGGTACTCACACCGCTATGCAGTCCCACCCCTGTTTGAGTGATTTGGCCTGCTAGAGTGTGTTGCTGCATAACCGAAAAGTCAATATATTTCCTTTAGTATTGTTCATCGTCTGTTTTGGTAAAATCCCTGATATTCCCCTAAAAATGTCATTAATCCCTTTATCGGAACAGTATTGAGGTAAATGTAAAAATTAGCAAGCTAATCCAAAAAAGTTATTAGTTAAGAGTGAGGAATGAGGAATTAAAATTCATAACTCCTAACTCCTAACTGGTTAAAACCTTTCGCCAATACCAAAATTAATCCGGCTATCACCGTCATCGTTGATACCATAGTCAATACGAATTGGCCCTAGTGGAGACTGGACGCGAACGCCGAGACCATAGCCGTAGCCACTTCCGTTCTTATTGAGCACATCAGCTGCTAGGGTACTAGTACCCAGGTCACTGCCGATATCAAAAAATAGTGCGCCGCTAACTACTGAAAAAACTGGGAACCGATACTCAACTGATGCTTGCACATAACTGCGTCCACTACCTAATGCTCCTTCTTCATAACCCCGGACGGAGTTGCTACCCCCAAGGGTAAAAGCTTCGTAGGGAGGCAAGTCACCGAAAATGGTTCCTGCTTGGAAGTTAAATGCTAGAGTTTGTGCCCCTTTGGAGAAACTAATCAGCTTGATGGGTAAATATTGGCTGTAGCTACCCCGTAATCTGGTGAGGAAAATGCTGCCTAGTCCCACAGGCACTGACTGATCGATTCCAAGGCGGAGATAAGAACCACTGGTAGGCTGCAAGGGGTTATTACGGAGATCGCGCTGTACCCCTAGTTGCAATAGCACCAAGTCGTCTTCACCTGAACCAGAGAAGCTAAGTGGAACTTCTTGGCTGATGCGGTTCCCATTATTCTCATCAAATATCGCTCCTGTTTTTCTGAGATTGCCATCGGCATCACGGGCGGAAACTCGTTGATACTGTAAACCGGCTGAGGCACTCCATACGGAAGTTTTGTAGGGATTGGAGGACAGGGGACGGGTAAAGGTGACACCACCACCTAGACGGAGAATGCGAGGGCTATCGTGAGAATCTGTATTAGTGGGATTTCCTGGGTCAAATGTTCTAATATCCTGATCTTTGCCATCAAAAATCAACGAAATGGAACTGCGGCGAAAAAGATTGACTGTGTAGGAAGTCCGGTAGGGATCTCCGGCGATCCAGGGGTCTGTATACCGCAGGTCAAACAGCAGTTCTCGCTCTCCCACCTGTACCTCTGCACCCAGTTTTTGGTTCCTACCGTTCAGGTTTTGCTGTTGATAGCTAACTGTGCCAAACAGTCCGCTAGCAGAACTAATCCCTGCCCCAGCTGCAATAGAACCGCTACCGCGTTCAGCTACATTCACTACTACATCCACCTTGCTGGGGTCAGTACCAGGGTCAAGGGAGACATTTACATCTTCAAACAGTCCCAGTCCATACACTCGCTGTAGGTCTTTTTGCACCGTGTTGCGGTTGAATACTTGTCCTGGCTTTAATTCCAATTCTCGTTTAATGATGTAATCTTGCGTCCGTCCGCGAATCGGTTGTCCCTTCTCGTCTGTCTCCTGACCATCTTTATTGCGGAACCGGACTCTAATGTTTTCTACTACCCCTTCTGCTATTTGCAAGGTGACAATTCCGTTTTCAGAGACTTGTGGCGCTCCAATCACGTTGGCTAGCACGTAACCTTGGTCTTGATACCGCTTGTTTAACTGCTTGATGCCTTCCTGCAAGTCACGCAAGTTGAGGATTTTACCATACTGCTGGCGAAAGACTTCATCTACAGTGTTAGGTGGTAGTACGGAAGCAACACCAGTACCAGGGTTGGCTTGTACCTGTACCTTGGTGAGGACGGGGTTAGGCTGTACTACAAAGCTCACTCGCACTCCCAAGGGCGTATCTTCTGGCGCGGCTTGGACGTTGGAGAAGAAGCCAGTACCAAAAATGGCGTTAATATCTTCTTGCAGTTGGCTGCGGGTTGTCGTTCGTCCTGGTTGGGTACGGATTACTCTGTAAACTTGGTCTTCTAATTCTGGTGATAGTTGCCCAGCCTGGGATCTAACTACTACTTCCGACACCAGTACACGGGGGTCATTGGCTTCTGGGGCTGTGTTGGGTTGAGTATTTCCCGGAGTTATCGGCGGGCTAACATTCTGCGGATTTGGAGTCCCGCCTGGGCTTGGGGTAGGTGTTCGTTGTTGAGTACCTGGGGGTGCAATGCCTGGAGCGGTTGATGGTTCTGGAGTTGTGGGTAATAAAGGTTCGTTTGTCGGTGGATTGACATTTCCTGGGACTGGAGTAGTCTCAAGAGTTGGCGAAGGTGTTTGTTCTTGAGTACCTGGGGGTGGAATGACTGGAGCAGTTGATGGTTCTGGAGTTGTGGGTAATAAAGGTTCGGTTGTCGGTGGATTGACATTTCCTGGGACTGGAGTAGTCTCAAGAGTTGGCGAAGGTGTTTGTTCTTGAGTACCTGGGGGTGGAATGACTGGAGCAGTTGATGGCTGTTGAGTAGGGTTGGGATTTATTAGAGGGGCTTGTGCAGTTCTTGGCGTTGTCGAGGTTGGTACTATTACCCCTGGTTTTGCTTCGGCGTAGCCCGCCTTCTCTACGAGACGCTCCGCGAATGGCATCGCTGCTCGATTGACAGGGTAAACTGTGGCAATGGGAGATTGTAGATGTTCCGCCTCTGTAACCCCTGTGGGATTAGGTCGAGATTTTAAATCACTAGAGTCACCCTGACCAGTGTCCTTTTCTGGCTGCTCATTTGTTCCTAGTGTCAAAACTTCTGTTGTCAGTTTTGAACTGTTGGCGGTTTGTGCATTTGCACTCATTGAGCCGCCCAAAGGGGCTGCAATTGCTACTGCTGCCAGCAATACGGGAGATAAACGCATTTTACTTATGATTCCTATTCACGACCACACACACACCATCACAAATTAGTCATTGGGCATTGGGCATTGGGCACTTGTACTGAGCGTTGCCGTTGGCGTGGTCACTGAGCTTTGTTGAAGTGCAGCCTCTCGTAGAGAAGTATTGGGCACTTGTACTGAGCGTTGCCGTTGGCGCAGCCCAAGGTAGAGAAATATTGGGCATTGGGTATTATTTACCAAAGACAAATGACAAATGACAATCCACACGAGTTTAATTGATTTTTGCCCATTTAGTTATTACTCTGTACCGCTTTTAGCACTCTTTGTAAAACCTCCTGGTAGGCATTCTCTACATTTCCTAAGTCTCGGCGAAAGCGGTCTTTGTCCATTACTCGGCGGTTTGAGTCCTCTTCTGCGGTATCCCACAAACGGCAGGTATCGGGGCTAATTTCGTCTGCCAAGAGCAACTGCTGTTGTGAGTCCAAACCAAACTCTAGTTTGAAGTCTACTAGGGTAATGCCG
The DNA here is from genome assembly GCF_017114985.1 of Nostoc sp. JL33. Taxonomy (GTDB): domain Bacteria; phylum Cyanobacteriota; class Cyanobacteriia; order Cyanobacteriales; family Nostocaceae; genus Nostoc. The sequence goes on from NZ_JABXKP010000088.1 coordinate 52,324, forward strand.
CACCGTTGCCAAAAGTTACTGAGAAATTCGTTGATTTGCAATGCTAGATGTGTAATTGCGTCTACTTGTTCCGCAGTAGCTAGTTCTAGCAGGTACAGGCGATCGCGTGTCAACAAAGGATCTCCTAACTGATCGTTTTTGTAATAAAACTCAACCAAAGGCTTTTTCAGAATTGTACCCACTGGTAACCCTGTTTGCTGACACAGACTGCCAGCAGCAATATTTCTGATAACTACTTCTAAGGGTAAAATCTTTACTGCTCTCACCCGCATCTGATTCGGGGCGGGGCTGTCGATAAAGTGAGTCTTTATACCATTTGCCTCCAACTGTTTAAAAAGCTGGCTGGAAATGCTACAATTAATTTTTCCCTTATCTTGGATGCTGCCACGCTTTTGGGCGTTAAACGCCGTGGCGTCGTCTTTAAAATCGGCCAACAAGACTTCCGGATCGTCCGTTGTATAAAGAATTTTCGCTTTGCCTTCGTATAATTTGGAATTAACAGACATGGTGGCAGGTAAGTTCTAGGCGATGAACCAAAGGTTGTCCTTTGAAGCTTCACCATTTTATCTTTAGTTATTAACTATTAACCATTGGTGATTATTTAAGAGGATGCGGGGATGCCGATAATTGGGCAGAGGGGCAGACGAAGATAAGGGATATCAGGGAGAAATAATCAATGTCCAATGCCCAATGCCCTGTTCTTAGTCATTGGTTAGCAGCAAGTTGCTAAAGATTCACAACTGAATCTCTAACTTTTAACAGAGGACGATTGGCTTTGATAAATAGTATGTTAATGCAAGTGCTTTTATTTACGCCTCTGTAAGAAATATTGCGGATAAAATTTTACTAAGACATACGGTTATGTTTTAATAGTTTGTAACTCAGGGTTTCGGCTGAGGTTAGTTACAATCGGAACTTCATAAATTAAGATGAGAGAAATTGACAACCGGGAGGAAAGTCAAATATTCTTTGTAGTTACTTTAGCAGAAACTTTTTTTGTAACATTTACAACAAAAGTATTTCAAGCTTTATCTTCTAGTCTCAAAATCTGAATTAACCAATTCCCGCATCACCGATTGGAAAAGGAGTTGGATGATTTGATTTCCCCTAGTCTGACGAAAGTAAAGATCAGCGTAGCTAGTAATTAAGCTTTAAAGATTTAAACAGAAAAAGAGGTGAATAAATTGGAGAACAAAATAGTGAACAAGGATGATTTTCTCTATCCTCGTGGTCGCTACTACGGTCAGGTCAAGCCAGAAAACTTGGTTTTTAATGCGAATCTACAGGAATTTGCCCAACGCGTCAGCTACATTTGCAACTTAGAAACAGGTGGAAAACTGCCTCCAGGTGCAGCTTACGAACAAATAAAGGATTTATGGAAACAGTTGAAACGCTCAAAAAAAGAGCTAAGAATTGGCGAAGACCCCTTTCAGGATGACCAGGGAGAGGCTCAAGGGTAAAGGGGAGATGAGGGAGATGAGGGAGATGAGGGGAAATAACCAATGCCCAATGACAAATGACAAATGACTACTTAGTAACTATTGTCCAAACACCATCCCAATGTTCTGGGGGCGGCGTTTGTTGATAATTACGCGCACGTTCTAGGTGGATATCAACAGCTTGGTCTTGGGGTTGAATGCATTTGGCGGCTTGAAAACAGATGATCGCTTGTGAGAAGTTGCGCGATAAATAAGCCGAGCGTCCAGTATGATAGTGAAATAAAAACTCTTGAGTATTGGCATCTAGGGTAGTATTGCGATCGCCAATTAACTCGTAGATATTCACCGCTTGGTGTTTCCCTTTGACGCGAATTTTATCTAACTCGCGCACCCAAATGCGATCGCTGCAAAGCTGGTAAGTAAATTCACTCAAAAGTATATCACAACCATAATCCTTAGTTACCGCTTCCAAACGTGAACTCAAATTTACACCATCCCCAATTACGGTGTAATCCATCCGTTTGCGGGAACCAATATTACCCGAAACCACATCCCCAGAACTAATCCCAATGCCAATACGAATTTGTGGCTGCGCCTGGATAATTCGTCGTTGGTTAAATTCCTCTAGGCGGCGTCTCATATCTAAGGCTGACTGCACAGCCCTCCAAGCATGATTTTCTGTAAGTGGTAGCGGCGCACCAAATACCGCCATTAAGGCATCACCAATAAATTTATCGAGAGTGCCTTCGTAGTTAAAAACCGCCTCCACCATCGTTTCAAAATACTGATTGAGCAGCGATACCACCTCAGCTGCACCGAGATTTTCCGTAAGTGTTGTGTAGCCCCGGATATCAGAAAACAAGATGGTTACTTCCTTGCGCTCACCCACCATTAAAGCATCTTCCCCCAGAGCCATAACTTGTTCGGCTACATGAGGCGTTAAATAGCGGGACATGGTAGTTTTCATCCGTTTTTCCTGACTGATGTCTTCCAACACGACCAAACCACCCCGAACACCGCCTTCTGGGTTAGTTAGGGGATTAACAGTGAGATTCGTACTGCGTTCTAATTGTTGCACCTGATCGGAAGTGAGAAACTCAGATTGGGGAGTGAGGGGTAAATTCCAGGGAATGAAGACATTGGGATTAGTGCGATCGCGCACTGCTAAAATTGAATGCTGATTCCTAATTCCTGTTAACGGTAGCGGGGCGTTTAGCCCGTATTGAGTTTCACTTTTAACTCCTAACTCCTCACTCATAACTTGGTATAGTCCCACCAGCAAACTTTGCTCTGGCACATAATGTTTAGCCCCAGTTTTTAAACTATCTTCTAGCCGCATTTGCAGATTATCAATCGGCACAACTTCCCAAACTAGGCGACCAATCAAATTTTGTTCCCACAAAAGCTTGTAATTTTTAGTATTAGCGTCTCCTATCGGACAACCCAGTAACTCCAGTGCTGCATCATTAATCGTGACAATCCGTCCTGCCATATCTGTAGAAATCACAGCATCTGACAGACTTTGCAAAATGTCTTTTTGATACTGTTTTTCTAACAGCACATTTTCAAACAGACGAGCATTTTCTAAAGCAATTCCTGCCTGAATATTAAAAGCCCGCATAAACTCTTCATCAGATGCAGTAAAACTGCTTTGTTGCTTATTAATTAATTGTGTTACCCCAATCAATTCATTTGCAGAATTAAATACTGGCAAACATAGGATATTACGAGTTCTATAACCAGTTTTTCTATCTGTAGTCGGGTCAAAGCGGGGATCTTTATAGGCATCGGAAATATTTAAGGCTTCACCAGTGGAGGCCACATAGCCAGCAATACCACGGTTCGCGGGAATGCGGATTTCTATCAAGTTTGTGCCATCTGCCGCCGCTGCTACTTTCGTCCAGAGTTCGCTCATCTCTTTACGATATAAAAATAGTGTGCTGCGGTCTGCTTGCATTAAAATTCGAGCTTGCTCCATGACTATCTGCAAAGTTGCTTCTAAATCCAGACTTTGCCCCAGTGTCTGAGTTGCCCGCAACAAAGCCGTTGCGCCTCGTTGATTGCGAGCTGCTACATAAAAAGATTGGCAGCTTTCCAGAATAATACCAATAGAAGCGGCAAAGTCTCGAAAACGTTCTTCATCATCAGAATTAAACGGAACATTCCCGGTTTTATTAGCTAGTTGAACTACTGCTACAGTCTGGTTTTTGCTACTGATAACAGGCATACATAAAATATTATGGATTTTGTAGCCCATTTGTTTTTCAAGTTCTGGGCTAAATAAGGGATGAGTATAAGTTTCAGATATATTTAGATATTCACCTGTACTAGCAACATGACCGGGGATACCCACTGTAATGGGAGTCCGAATTTCTAAGAATTTTTGGGTATTATCTTGGGGAACTTTTGACCACAGTTGACCTTTGTCATAGTCAACTAAAAAAATAGCTGTGTGTTCTGCTTGCAGGATTTGACCAATTTTGAGTGTGATTGCTTCTAGCACCTTCTCCAACATAGTTTCTAGAGCTTCATTATTAATCAGTTCAATGGCTCTAAGAAATTGCTGGAACTCAGCAGTTATGAAGTCGAGTAAACAAACAAATTCATTAACAGATAAATCTTTAACGCGACGCAGTAGGGCGTGAGTACGATTAACTTGAGTCAGTTCAGTTAATGTAGCCAAGACGCTGCCAGGGTTGGGGAGTGTCATGGGAATTTTAGATTTTAGATTTTAGATTTTGGATTTTGGGCATTGGGCAAAACAGTTCCGAGTAAAGAAGTGAGATTCCCCACTCCCTACTCCCCACTCCCCTATTTTGCCAACTGTTCAGCAAATATCACCTTTTGATAGTAATCTTGTAGCTGCCTAGTGGCAGCCGCCCAACCCCAACTTTCTGCTTCCTGGCGAGCATTTTGACGGATGATGTCTCGTTGTTGTTTTTGTTCTAAGAGGCGAATAGTAGCAGCTAATGCTCCTTGAACATCTGCTGTTGGCTCGAAAAGATATCCATTTACGCCATCTGTCACAATATCAGGAATCCCTCCCGAACGGGCTGCTACCACCGGACAGCCAGCAGCCATCGCTTCTAGTAGTACTAAGCCTAGTGTTTCTGTACGGGAAGGAAAGATAAAGGCATCAGCACTCGCAAAGGCAGCACCTAACTCTTTCCCCATGAGATAGCCAACAAAATAAGTGTTTGTGCCAGCAAAGTGTTTTTCCAGTGCTTGACGGTGGGGGCCATCCCCAACCAATGCCAACCGCGCTTGGGGAATTGCCTCTAAAATGGGTTTAATGCGCTCAATTTCTTTTTCAGCAGAAAGCCGCCCCACGTAAAGTAGCAATGGGCTTTCTGGATGATTTTGCGATAGGCGCGATCGCATCTCTACACTAGCTAAATCGGGGTGAAATAATTCCGTATCCACCCCGCGCTGCCATAAATCTACACGTTCAATACCATGTGCTGTCAGTTCCTCCACCATTACTGTGGAGGTACACAGATTTAAAGCTGCTTGATTATGAGCGCCTTTCAGCAGTTCCCAAAGAAAACCTTCCAGCATCCCCAAGCCGTAATGCTGGAGGTATTGGGGTAAATGCGTATGATAAGACGCCACTAAGGGTATTTTGAGGATTTTGCTATAAAATATGCCAGATAAACCTAAAACTGCTGGATTGACGACATGAATAACATCTGGCTTAAACTCTTCTAAAACATACCCAATGGCTGGGCGGGGAAGTGCCATTTTCAATTCTGGATATAATGGCAGAGGAAAGCCAGTAACGCCATAAACTTTAGCGCCTTTGTGTTCAGTGATGCCTCCATCAGGGGCAATCACCAGCACTTGATTACCACTTCGCTGTAAATGGTCAACAGTATGGCGCAGGCGCGTTACAATGCCGTCAACCTTGGGTAAAAAGGTTTCGGTGAATAGGGCAATTCTCATATAAAACTATTCAGTCCAGGCAGATAATCTCAGCTTAGAGTGCATTTTGCTATTAAACCAGAGTAAACTGTCTCGCGTGCTGTAATCAATTCTGCACAGTCAAAATAATTATGGTAAACGCAAATTTAGTAAGCTGTTCCACATTTAACGTGCATAATTAGGGCGGGCAAGATGCCCACCCCACAAGAGTTCTGTTTAATTCGGTTATGCAAATTAGATGTTTTTCAGCTTAATAGCTGGACGATACGCCTGATAAATAATAATTGATTGGTCGTCATATTGTGCTAAAACATGACGACCAGTGTTAAACCCGCTATTTACTGGGGTTTATCCTAATTTCTGTGCCAAGAAACTTTGGGCATAATTTGCTTGTGATCAACTCGTTTTTGATACTTGATGGCAAAGTTTAAGAGAGAATCGAGTAAAGAATCAGAAAGCAAGTGAGGCTGTAAACCTAAATCGAGCAATTTAGTGTTTTTAGCGTTGAAGTAATGTTCTTCTTTCTCGACTCTAGGATTATCTAGGTGATTGATATCTATATTCAATCCGATAGCGTTACCAGCTTTTTTCACCATCAATGCCAAGTCACCAACGCTGAATTGTTCGGTAAATTGGTTAAATACACGGAATTCACCAGCTTCGGCAGGGTTAGCGATCGCTAATTCCACACATCGGACTGTATCCCGAATATCCAAAAATCCGCGAGTTTGCCCACCTTTACCATAGACGGTTAAGGGGTGTCCAATCGCTGCTTGAATACAAAAGCGGTTCAGTGCTGTACCAAACACACCATCGTAATCCAGCCGATTAATCAATAATTCGTCCATCCCCGTTTCTTCGGTTAAAACGCCATAAACCACACCCTGATTTAAATCCGTTGCCCGCAATCCCCAAATCCGGCAAGCAAAGTGGATGTTATGACTATCATGGACTTTGCTTAAATGGTACATTGAACCGGGCTGCTTGGGATAAGGTAGGGTATCCTTGCGTCCATTGTGTTCAATGGTGATGTACCCTTCTTCTATGTCAATGTTGGGTGTACCATATTCACCCATCGTCCCCAGCTTCACCAGATGACAGTCCGGGAAATCTTCCCGCATGGCATACAGTAAGTTCAACGTACCAACTACATTATTGACCTGGGTGAGAACTGCGTGTTCGCGGTCAATCATGGAAAATGGAGCCGAACGCTGTTCACCAAAATGTACTAGAGCGTTTGGCTGAAATTGATGTAATGTTTTATGGAGAAACTCGTAATTAGTAATATCGCCGATGAACAGATCGATAGATTTACCTGTCAAATCTTGCCAGCGCTGGAGGCGTTCCTGAATTAGTGCGATCGGCGTGAGAGTTTCGACACCAAGTTCATTATCCCAGTGCCGCCGCACCAAACTATCTAAAATTCCAACTTCATAACCTCGATTGGAAAGGTAAAGAGCAGTTGCCCAACCGCAATATCCATCACCACCAATAACCAGGACTTTCATCTTCACCAGTTTTTACTTGCTGATAGCTAAATCTATCAGGTTTCTGTCCTTTCTCAATCATCATTCTGGCGGAGATATGGATTTTAGTGGAGTACAGAGTGGGTAAGATGAGGGAGATGAGGGAGATGAGGGAGCAGGGGTAAATGGGTGAAAATGAAGGCAATTCTCCTAACTTTTCACTCCAAACTCCAAACTCCTAACTCCTGTACAGACGCGATTAATCGCGTCTCTCTAACTCCTAACTCAAGACTTGGAAATCCGATACTGTTGGGCAATGTAATAAAACAAACGATAGTAATCTGGAAATTTTTGGCTTTTGCTTCGTCCCTGCCAACAGTATTTCACTTGACTCTGAGTTAGTGTCAGTGTCATCGAACCTACTCGTTGATCAACTTCTACAACCATTACCCCAGATACTCCTTGGGCGGTTTGAAAGTTGGGATTTATCTTTTTCACAGATTCTTGGCCTGTAACAATCGAATTTGGTAACTTCTGACTTGCCCACCCCCGAATTTCCACTGAGTTATCCTGTGGTGAAATAAACGCAACTCCATCATCATTTGCTGGGGCTGCTAAAGAAGTCCAGTTACTCGGATATGGAAATTCAAAGCCATAACGGGAGTTGGTATAAGTTTTCCAGGCGATCGCTCCAGCATTAAAATCATTTGCAGTACAACCCCACAAAATTATTAACAGGGCAATGACTCCGCTAACAGTGGCGGCAAACCGATAAATTCTTCGCCCCAAACTACAGATTTTATTAGCAGTAGCCATTTACATTACACATTTTGCCAAAGTCACTGATTTTAGAGAAGTACCAGAAACTCAGATCAATACCTTCGCCAATTTACTAGCTATTCCCGAATCCGTAAACTCCTGAAGAAACTGCACTAAAAGAGCGCTCATTAAAAATTCAATAATATTCAGGATATTTACCATTCTCTTTTGAGTTCTCAGTGGGGAAACTTATAAAGAGTGCTTTATCACACAATTTATGCACAGTGCATCTCAGACAGCCGAGCTAACTTTGGAGCTTTTCCACTTCCAAACCAACGCATCTTTACAATTTCCAGCAAATCTTTCTGTAATTTGCATCGGGAAGCCAAACGACCAAAAACCACCAGATATTGATATTTCTGGCTTACCAGATTCGGATGTGGCATCTCGCATCCACGCACAAATTTGGGTAAATGGAGATGAATACCATATCACCGATTTGGGCAGTTCTAATGGCACATACATTAACGGTGCGAAACTTCAACCTCAAGTTTTTTGTCCACTGCATCCAGGAGATAGAATTTCCCTTGGGCAGGGAGACAAAATAACTTTCATGTTTAGGGTGCAGCAGCACTCTGCATCTGCCACAAAAAATCCTACACCAAACTCCGCCCCAACAAAAATTACAGCGCCTACCATCGGTAAACAAGAGGAACAAGTAATCCTTGCCAGCAAGCTTATTGGTTTAGGACTAATCCTAGCAGGCATTACATTTTTAAGTACAAGTATTTATGTGAGCGTCTACTTACGCAGCACACCTGGAATTTTGCTGTGTATGGGAGGTGTAGTAGCTCTAAATTGGAGTGGGCGCGATAATCGGATACTGGGATGGGTGTTGATTGGCATAGGAATTGCTCTATTCCTTGCCAGTGGTGTTGTAATCGGCTCTGTGTCTCTTTTTTCTCTGCTGGTGTCATTCGCTGCCATCTCTTGTGGATATCAGTTGTTTACAACCGGAAAGGTGTTCAACTTTAATCCGCTTACGCTCCAAATAGTTAAAAAATAAGCCAACTCAGGCAATCATTGGTTTATTGTTGGTTTAGCGATCGCTAATTTCCATTCAGGTTTCAGATTTTGAGTGCCTAAGTCCTGATTAATTCTCAGAGGTTTGTAATCAGCTATTTATCACTCAATAAACAGCATTTCAGCCTCGATTGTAAACAAATGTAACAAAATTAGCGTTAAAACGTTTTGCTGTCTTGACAAGCAATAAAAGAACCGATACCTTGATATACATACCCGGGTAAGACCGTTAAAGAGTTATATGCAAACGCAAACTAAGCAAAAGGTCACTTTGTATTTATCGCCAGAGTTGCACAGGAAACTGAAGATTCGTTCAGCAGTCGATTCCGAGCCAATGTCAGAACTTGCCGAACGTGCCCTTGGTTTTTACTTGTCTAATCAAGAATTGGTTGATGAGTTAGAAGATTCTTCTTATGGGCGGACTCATAGAGTTTATTCATGCCCAACTTGTGATAGCTCACTAGTCTTACGTGATGGGGAACTGGTTACTTTAGGCAATCAACCAGGAGTAGTTGGTCAACAACATCTTTCCATTGATGAGATGGATGAAGATGAAACCCATCCCAAGAGCGAGGAAGAGTTAGTTCCTTGCTAAATAGATTGGAGTTATGAATTATTCATGATTCGGTTGTCTTTACCAGAAGCAATGTCTCTACTGTCTCTATAAGGTCTCAAGTAGGTCGAAGTATGAAAGAAGAGCTCAATATCCTAATTCAAGCTCAATACCCTTTAATCTACCTTGTGACCTCCGAGGAAGAGCGGGCCGAGCAAGCAGTTTCCACGATCGCCCAGTTGTTAAAGCCCCAGCGCCGAGTATTTGTTTGGACAGTAACACACGGGATTGTGGAGTATGGTCAACCCCGGAATGTCACCCAACATAATACCGTGTCTCCAGAGGCGGCGATTGAGTGGATAATTCGGCAGAAAGAACCTAGTATATTTATTCTTAAAGATTTACACCCCTTTATTGATGCGCCTGCAACAAACAGATCGTTACGTGATGCGATCGCTAGCTTCAAAGGTACGCAAAAGAATATCATTTTGATGTCGCCGATGCAGCAAGTACCTATAGAGTTGGAAAAAGAAGTTGTTGTTATCGACTTTACACTGCCAGATATGGCGGAGTTGAATAAAGTACTGACTCAGCACGTAGACCAAAATCGTGGTCGGCGGCTGACAACAGAAGCTAGAGAAAAGCTTCTGAGAGCAGCTTTAGGTCTAACTAAAGATGAAGCTGAGAAAGTCTACCGAAAGGCGCAGGTAACTACAGGGCGTTTGACGGAAGATGAAGTAGATATCGTTTTATCTGAGAAAAAGCAACTGATTCGGCGCAATGGGATCTTAGAATACATTGAAGAAGATGAAACCATTGATGCTGTAGGTGGCTTAGAAGAGTTAAAAAGATGGCTCAAGCAACGCTCTAACGCTTTCACAGAAAGAGCGAGAGAGTATGGTTTGCCTCAACCAAAAGGGATGTTAATTCTCGGAGTTCCCGGTTGCGGTAAGTCATTAATTGCCAAAACGACTTCCCGGCTGTGGGGTTTACCACTGTTGCGGTTGGATATGGGGCGAGTTTACGACGGCTCAATGGTGGGACGAAGTGAGGCAAACTTGCGGAACGCCCTGAAGACAGCAGAATCTATTTCCCCAGCGATTTTATTTATCGATGAATTGGATAAATCCTTTGCTGGTAGTGGAGGTTCATCTGATTCTGATGGGGGGACTTCCAGTAGAATCTTCGGTTCTTTCCTCACATGGATGCAAGATAAGAAATCACCAGTGTTCGTGATGGCAACTGCCAACCGAGTAGAACGCTTACCTGGGGAGTTCTTGAGGAAAGGACGCTTTGATGAGATTTTCTTTGTCGATCTGCCAACACCGGAAGAACGGCAGCAGATTTTCAATATTCATCTGACCAAGCGCCGTGAAGACATCTCTCGATTCGATCTTGAGCAATTAGCTAAGATGTCTGACGGCTTTTCTGGGGCAGAAGTTGAGCAAGCGATCGTTGCGGCAATGTATGAAGCTTTTGCCCAAGATCGGGAGTTCACGCAACTAGATATTATTGCTGCACTGAAGGCAACATTGCCGCTGTCTCGAACGATGCAAGAACAAGTAACGGCTCTGAGAGATTGGGCCAGACAGCGCGCACGCCCCGCAGCATCCTCCGTAGCTGAATATCAGCGAATGGAGTTTTAAAAGCTTTCCTCTGCCATCCCAGGGGGAAAGGCTAGCTCCCAATGCTAGCAGTTATAAGAAAAGCCGCATCCTGATAAGCGCGGCTTCGCCGAAAACAAACCGTTGTCGTTTTTCTCAATCTTCATCATTGGAGGAAACCCAAATGTCTCACTTTAGCACCCTGCGTACCAAGATCACCGATGCCGAAATCCTCAAGGCTTCCTTGCGCGACTTAGGTATCAGCGTAAAGACTGAAGCTGATGTCCGTGGTTATAACGGTCAGCGTGTCCGTTCTGACATCGTTGCTATGTTGGATGGCGAATATGACCTCGGCTGGTCTCGCAACAGCGATGGTTCTTTTGACCTAATTGCTGACTTGTGGGGAGTTGCTAAGAAGCACAACCAAACCGAGTTGATCAACTCCATCAACCAAAAGTATGCAGTTAACAAAACTTTGGCTGAAGTAAAACAACGCGGTCTGCAAAACGCTAACGTGAAGTTGGTATTGCAATAACAATTTCTCTGCGCGTTCCCAAAGCTGCACGGGTTAACCATATAAATAGCGGTTAGCCCGCTTTTTTATCGGGACTGAGATTTATTTCTCAGTCCCGATTTTTTATATTTTATTCTTTACTCGTACTCAGCTAAATATAAATAAGTCTAGCTCATCTACATTGTGAATAATATTTGAATCAGGAACGCCATATGACTCAGCTAGTTTAATGCTAGCTTCCAATCTCAATTCTAGGTTTAATTTAGAGTCAAAAGCTGCTCTAGCTAGGTCGCCCAATTTGTCATAAGTAGCGATAATATTAGCAATAGTAGTTTTGTAATCCTGATCAATTTGAGCAAGTAACTTTTGATAATATTGTTCTACTTGCTTGCACAGGGTTGCATTTTCTCCTAATAAATTTTTACAGAAATCAGAAACTATACGACCTGCAATTGTACCAATAACCGCACCAACAACAGGAATAGGTATCAATGCTTGTCCTATAGCTGCTCCAGTTGCCACCATTGCGGAATCTGCACAAGCAAATAAACTCAATTCTACAAATTCTTCTGAAGAAATTTCTCCGCGATTCCAACTTCTGACCAAACTGGCAACTTCCATACCAGCACTGACAAATGCACCAGCTAAAGGAGCAGACATTTGGTTGAAATTAGTTAACCCATAAATCGCCGTCGCCGATATACTACTAAGTGTTGCACCTGTAGCTGTATCTATACCAATTTCTTTCCAATCTTCAAGTGTTAACTCACCTTTAAAAACATTTTTTCCTTCCTTATATTTCCCATAAATTTTAGTAGCAAATCTAATGCTACCTCCTATAACTGCACCTTTAACCGCAACCCGACCAAAATCAGTTATGTTAGGTTGAGCTTCGGTACGTATTCTGTCTTTAATTTCTGCGTTATCTCTCTTTAATTCTTTGTCATGGCGAGCTAGCGTATCATCGACTTTACCTATTTGTACATCTGAATAGTTAGATGATGCAGGTTGGATAGTTTGATTAAAATGATGACCAGAAAGCTGTTCTATCTCATGAGCTTTTTCTTTTATTGCTTGAGCAGTACGAGTTGTTATTCCTTCTACATTTTCACCATTCAAAATTTTTTGAATGGTGTCATACTGGTCTTTAGGGATATGATAAAAAGACCCATCTCTGCCAAAATTATCATATTTCTTCATGTGGTCGAGAACATGATCCAGAGTATTTCCAGTACCATTGATAAATTTAGACTGTACCTGAACACCGTTAATTAAATAATCTTCTGGTGCTGTTCTTCCAACTCCCTCAAATGTGGCGCGAGGAGTCGAAGAGTTCAAGAGCGATTTAGCATTACGAATACCAACTTCTACTTGTTCAGCTATTTCACCGTGTTTTGTGCTTGTATTTGCCAAGATATTTTCAGGAGTAGCTAAAAAATCACGGACTTTATCAACTTCTTGAATAGCCGCAAAAAAGGCTTGGTCTTGTTTACTGAGTTCCCCAGCTAGTTGTTCTGCATGGTGCAAATTATCTTCTAATATTATTGCGGCAATAAATTGATTTGTCTGATGTCTATTTTCCAGTTTATCCATATACCAAACCTTTTATGTGTTGATTTGATCTAGCAAAATAATTGAGCTACCAACGAAACAAGGTTAGTAGCTCACTAGAAACTTACAATTTATTTCTACAGCTTGAGGTCTACTGTTTTTTTGAGTGACTGACTCAGCGCATGGATAGAATTAATTAAAACTGCCAGTCTTTCTTTGAAAAGCTGACTGAATTCTGGGTAATCTTTAGGAGCATTCTTTTGGAAGTATTGGATTTCGCTATAAATGAGATCAGCTAATCTGATAGTTTCCTTCTCAATAAGTTCTACTTCTTGTCTTGATGCGTTGACTTTAGGTATCAAACCTTCAATTTCAAAGGCGCGGCTATTGGCTTCTTTGCCAATTTTCTTATTTTCATGCTCTAAAACTAATCCACTAGTAGCTAAGGCTGCACCTCCAATAGCCCAGCCAACAGGCCCAGCCATTGCTAGTAATGCACTTCCACCTGCCATGCCAGTACCTCCAACAGTAGTAAGCGCACCACCACCTAAAAAGGCTAAAGCAGCATTAGTAGCCGCAGCACCGGAAAGAGAAGATATTGCAACACCTGTTGACGCTGTGCCGAAAGTGGTTGCAAACGCCATTGCAGCTGTCGGGCCAAGAAAGGCAACTCCTGCTCCGGCAACTAATCCAGCACCAGCTGTGGAACCTGCTACGAAGTTTTTATTGGTGTCTGCATCAATTAGCTGCCAGTCTTTACCTGTAATTTCTTTAAGCTGAAATTTAAGTTCAGCAATAACTTTGCTAAATTCTTTTGGTGAATTTGCCAGTGTGTTTATGTAACTTTCACAAAGTTTAATAGTATCAACCCCACGCTTGACTCGCTTTTGATAAAGACTTGCAGCCGCATCTTGTAAACACTTACAGACGTTTTCGTATTTATCTACTGCACTGCGTAGCCTCTGTTGAGCCTCTTTCCTGTATGTTCTTTTAAACATTGATTCCTCAAAAACTAAAAATAAGTGGTTGGCTTAAGATGAGCCATTGAATACAATATATTCAAAGTATGATTAAAATCATAATTGTATAAACACTTAAGTTATACTCTGTAAAAAAAAATTGGTTATGGTATAATCATTTAGTTATTCTAGTTTAGAGTACAAGATATAGTTTATTGAGTTAATAGTAGAAACTGAAATTGTTGAACAAATATTAACTGTTTAAGTTTATTTATAAAATAAAAATAAAGTAACCTATACATAAAAATTAAGTAATACTGCTCTAGTAATTTTTCTGTGATTATCAAAAATTTATATATGTTTTGAAATGTTGAATTCATTATCTACCAAACCTGAGTTAAATCTAAAAAAAAAACCAGATAGCAACGCTTCACTGCACAGTCTCTTAAATTAGATTCTTCAGTTTTGTTACCCTGAAACATATAATTACTAATTGCAAGTGAGAATAGAGAGGAGTATTTACAAGAGCTATGAGTACCCAAATCATCATTACCCTCCCAGATGAGATTTACCAACGTGCAGAACGCTTTGCACGGTTGGCAAATCGTGATATTGCTAGCATTTTAGTAGATACCATTCAACTTTCAATTCCGCCCGTCAGTGGGGACATTACCGACCTTGAGCCTGTATTTGCCCTTTCTGATGAACAAGTCCTGGTGCTGACTGAACTGCAAATGGAATCGGCACAGGATGCCCGATTAAGTGAACTGCTCGAGCGGCAACAATCAGGGATTCTTACTGAAGGCGATCGCTCAGAGTTACAAACCCTGATGCAGGTCTATCAAGAAGGACTGTTAAGAAAAGCCACTGCGTTGAGCGAAGCTGTCAAACGTGGGTTGATTGAACCCTTATGCTAGTGAGCAAGATTATTAACAATCATGGTGAGTGACGGTGCTAAAGCGAATTGGTAAAATTTATTTCTCTAGAAGCAGTGCGACGGGGAACTAAGTAAATTAAAAAAGGCTGTTTTGCAGCATTAGCTAATGCTAAAACTTCGCGTAAGTTTTCGCTGTGAGCAATTATTCCATTTACATTGTAAGCGATATATTGATTTTTATATAAATCTAATAACATCTGGCGGTTACGATTCAACCACTTGAACATTTCATCTCTTTCGCCTTTAGAGGGTGTTGTGTTCATATATTTAATATTTTCTTAGAATGTGAAATATCTCTGGCACTATTTTTAATCAGAAGCAATCCCAACCCTTGCGATTCTAACTGGTGCGCCAACTCTCACCGCATCAGATTTTGTGTTGTAAGCGTAGTTCGCCCAAAATACGGAGTTGCAACCCGGAAGCAGCAAATGTCAACCCGATGTTATTTGGGACTATTTCCTTTCAAACCTCAGCCATATTAACCAACAGCGAACTCGGTAAATTGTCGTTTAAAGGGGGAATGAAAAGCCAAAACGATGTCTTTTTTGGGTATACCTCGACTAATAAGTTCATTGGCGATACCTCCTTCAGTACCATCGTGTTGAATCCAAATTTTTTCGTTTTTAATATCTAAATGCAAAACACAGCCATATACACGGCGCTTATTTGACCATCCCGCGTGAATAACTTGGTAGCGATGCCTACGGCGGGGCAAAGCCCAACGCGTTCTCGATCAAAAATAACTTCTGCTTCGACTTCTTCGTTGCTGGCTTTAATTTCGCTGTAAGCTAGCAACAGTTCTTGAATAAGTTGGCGGTATTGTTCTACTTTTGCCATTTTACAATTGCCTCCTCTTCTGGATCGAAAACAATCAGCCGAACTTGGTAGCGTTGGATTAATAAGCGCGGTAGTTCTAAAGTAAAAAAAGAACGATAGGTGTCTAAGGGAACTGCTAAATATAGAAGTCTCTCAGGTTGTTCTTCTTCAAGTGCTAATTGATATTTGAGATACTGTCCTAAAGCAGTACTAAATTCAGTTGTAGTAGATGGAGCAACAAAGCTTTTAACTTCAACCGCAATTTTTTCTTGATTTCGTTCAGCTGCTAAAACTTTCTCTGCACCGAGGTTGATGTACATATCCAAACCACCAAAACGCAGGAAAAGCGGGTCATTAGTGATGAGCCAACCCTCTTTCTCCAAAGCGCGTTTTACTGCATCATGGAATATGTCTTTCGCCGGCATAGATTCCTAGAATTTTGATTTCGATATTATAAAACTAGCTTACTCCCTACCAAACCTGACTTAAATCCAAAACAAACCCAGGTAGCAACGGTTCACCATAAAGTGTCTTAGGATTATCTAATTCCTCAACCGCAATATTAGGACGATAAATAAAAACTCGGCGTTGTTTTCTATCAATTAACCAACCAAGTTGTGTTCCATTATCAATATACTCCTGCATCTTATCTTGTAAAACTTGCAAGCGATGCCTACGGCGGTAAACTACGCTCTGGGAACGCAACTCAATCACAAACTCAGGACAAATCGGCGCAAACTTTTTTCGCAGTTCCGGTGGTATCGCTTCCCAGCGATCGCGTTTTATCCACGCTGCATCAGGCGATGTCTACGACGGGCTACGCCTACGCACTGCACCATTAGGCAAAGTAAATCCACCACTGGAACCAAACCCTACACCTGTACCATCTTGCTTTACCCAAATACCCAACTGAACAATAACGTCAAAGTTGCGTTCATCAGTTTCGGAACCAGTAGGGGGCATAATCACTAATTCTCCAGCAGCATTACGTTCAATCCGAAAATCACCGTTTAACTGACAAAACTCGTAAAACTGGTCTTCGGTTAGTGCGTAGGCGTAGCCCGTCGTAGACATCGCAGGTTGTAATTGCAAGACCATTGGTACAATTTCTGTAGCTATAGGTAAGTTAATGGTCATAATTCATATTTTGGGGGCTTCACCTGTCTTTAAGATATATCTTGGCAAAATTTTAGGGGTGGTTTCGTAACCACCCCTTCATTCCCCTAATATTTAGAATTTACTTGCAGTCCCCTGAATGGGAAGTTAATTTACTCAGAAATATTAATCGAACTTTCAACTTGAGAATTAGCCAATGTTGGGGCAGAGAAAATCCGCGAGTACAGACTTGATGGTTGTTTATGGGCAACAACTGGTAGAACTTGGCGAGCATGGGCGGCTAATTCCACAGCCTTCACATCATAAGTCTGCGTTGCTAACTTGGGATAAAACCCGATTCCGATGATTGGCAGCAGCAAACAAGCGGTAATAAATATTTCGCGGGGTTTGACATCAGATATTATAGCATCCAAGTGCAACTCTTTACTTTGTTCACCGTAGAACACTTGACGTAGCATCGACAGTAAATAAATCGGTGTCAAAATCACGCCAACGGCTGACAGCAACACAACTACAATTTTGAAGCTGGAACTGTAAACATCACTGGTGGCGATACCGAGAAATACCATCAACTCACCCACAAAACCACTCATTCCGGGTAAGGCGAGAGAAGCCATTGAACCAATAGTAAACAGAGCAAAGGTTTTCGGCATTACTTTGGCCATACCGCCCATTTTATCCATCATCAAGGTGTGGGTGCGATCGTAAGTCACGCCAGACAGGAAGAACAAGCTAGCAGCAATCAAACCGTGGGAAACCATCTGTAGCACTGCACCGCTAATACCCAGTTCCGTGTAGGAGGCAATCCCAATCAACACAAACCCCATGTGGGCAATTGAAGAGTAAGCCAATCGGCGTTTGAGATTGGTTTGGGCAAAGGCACAGCAAGCACCGTAGACAATGTTCACTACACCCAAAATCGCTAATACTGGCGCAAAAGTCACATGGGCATTGGGCAACATTTCCACATTGAAGCGGATGAGAGCATAACCACCCATTTTTAACAACACACCAGCCAAAATCATTGAACCAGGTGCTGATGCTTCACCGTGAGCATCAGGTAGCCAAGTGTGTAAGGGGAAAATCGGCAACTTCACACCGAAGGCAATCAAGAAACCTCCATAAACCAACAATTCCAAGGTTTTGGGGTATTCTTTCATTCCCAGAGTCGCCATGTCGAAGGTGACGGTATCTCCAGAAAAGACAAGTGCAAAACCGGCAATCAAGATAAATATTGATGCGGCGGCGGTGTAAAGAATGAACTTGGTAGCGGCATAACGGCGATTTTGTCCTCCCCAGATGGAAATCAGCAGGTAAACCGGCACTAACTCGATTTCCCACATCAGGAAAAAGAGCAGCAAATCCTGGGCGACAAATACGCCAAGCTGGGCGCTGTACATCACTAACATCAAACCATAAAATAATCGCGGCTTGGTGGTAACTTTCCAAGCCGCGAATATTGCGAGGGTATTTATTAAGCCTGTCAGAAGCAGTAAGGGCATCGATAATCCATCAACACCCACAGCCCAATGCAAACCTAACTGTGGTATCCAAGGATAGTTTTCTACAAGTTGGAGTCTTGAACTTTGGAAGTCGTACTTATACCAAAAGGCATAAATCATCAGTGCAAAGTCGGCAAAAGCTACTCCCAAACCATACCAACGGACAGTTCTACCTTCTTTGTCTGGGATTAGGGGGATGGCTAAGGCAGCCACCAAGGGTAAAAGGATTATGGCTGTTAGCCAGGGAAATTCAATAGCATTCATCACTTCTGACAACCAATTTTGCCTTCTCGCTTTTATTACATTATATTAAGGAGGTTATAGTTTTGTAAACTTTATTGTACTCTAGAAGATTAAATTTTCTTTTCGCTTTTGACAGAAATATATACTCATCGAATGTCCATTTATCAGGATAAATAAGAATAAATACTTATCGGATTTTGCGGTTTGGCAGAGAAGCACGAACGGGGACGAAAGCGCGTAGCAAGACGAAGTACAGTTTTAATCAGTTCTGCCATGATAGGTTATGACTGGAATTGTGATTACTTCAGGAAACAAAATTATGTTCGCCAATCGCCGAGGACAAAGAGTACCCAATGTCACTTTCCATACTCGCAATAACAACGGCTGGGTGGATGTGACAACCGATGATCTATTTGCTAATAAGACAGTGGTTGTCTTCTCTTTACCAGGTGCTTATACTCCAACTTGTTCATCAACTCATCTCCCTGGCTACAACGAATTGGCTAAGGTTTTCAAGGAAAATGGTGTTGATGAGATTATCTGTATTTCTGTCAATGATGCCTTTGTGATGAACGAATGGGCGAAGGATCAAGAAGCAGAAAATATCAAATTAATTCCCGATGGTAATGGTGAATTTACTGAAGGCATGGGTATGCTGGTAGATAAATCAGACTTAGGGTTTGGGAAGCGATCGTGGCGCTATTCTATGCTGGTGAAAGATGGTGTAATTAATCAGATGTTTATTGAGCCAGACGAGCCAGGAGATCCCTTTAAGGTGTCCGATGCCGAAACAATGCTCAGATACATCAACCCCCAAGCAGTGAAGCCGGAAGTAGTTTCCCTGTTTGCGAAAGTTGGTTGTCCCTTCTGTGCCCGTGCGAAGGTGATGCTCAAGGAACATGACATTAGCTACGAAGAAATTACCTTGGGCAAGGATATCACCACACGCTCTTTACGAGCAGTTACGGGTGCGACAACAGTTCCCCAAGTGTTTATCGATGGTAAATTAATTGGTGGTTCTGAGGCACTAGAAGCCTACTTCGCTGCTAAATAGTTTTCAGTTGGCGCACACAGCCGTTACCAAAGTCATGGTATTTTTTACCGCAGCCTGATTTGTATTGAGAACCCCGACTTCTTTGAGAAGTCGGGGTTCTGTTTTTTCAAAAGTCAGCAGTTAACAAATCTTCAGATGGGTAGATGTATTTTTGCCCAGATACTCACTACTGATCATATAAAATTGACTCGGATTGAATTCCCATTTATTTAAAAGACAATATGTTTGCCAGAATCCGCCGTCTTTTGAGTCAATTTTTTAGTAAATCAAGGACAATCAACAACGAACCACTGAATAAAGTGAGTTTGATTGTGATTATTATAATTGATATTTTTATTTTGATTAATGTTTTTACAGGACTGGATGATATTAGCAGATGGCATATCAGCCCGAACAACGCTTATCCATGTTATTCAGAGTGGCAAAATTATCGCGCAAAAACCACTAAAGATAAAGACTATGAAATTGTTAAACTTTCATTGCCACAGAACACGAACAATCAACTCAGTTTTCAGCGAAACTATCAACAAGCCGAAGTAGGACATCTGGGTAAGGTTTCTAAAACGTGCTTGCAATATGCCGACTACAAAGATAAGATTAACAATCCTGAAAAGCAGCAAATCATCACAACTATTGATCAGAAAGAAGTGCAAATCAGTAGGTTTGAAGAAGCAAATCGCACTATTAAATCCCAATATGACTCAACGCTATTAGAAAAAATTGCCGGTCAGGGTCGTGAACAATCAATTAATCAAGTCAGTGCTGAAAAAGCTAAACAAGCATTAGAACAAAATAATCGCCAAATTTTCACCCTTAAACAGGAAAATTATACTCTTAAAAATGAATTGCTTGCCAAACCGGAAAGCATTAGTTTTATAGCCTTTCTTAAAGATGACAATCAATTCCGGGAAGTTGACAAAGGCTATCAGCAGGCATCATTTTGGTATCCAAGTATCCAGCTTGCTTTTCAGT
Organism: Nostoc sp. JL33; assembly: GCF_017114985.1. Lineage (GTDB taxonomy): Bacteria > Cyanobacteriota > Cyanobacteriia > Cyanobacteriales > Nostocaceae > Nostoc. The sequence goes on from NZ_JABXKP010000088.1 coordinate 72,813, forward strand.
CGCTCTTTCTTCTACCACTGATTTTCATTGCCTTATCAGTTCACAAATTTGCCCAAGGAAGAGGATATGGACTCATCTCCCTAATTAGCTGGCATTTGCTAGTTATCTTTTTTATCCCACTAATCGTTAAAATATTTGAATTTCTTCAAATAGGTGCAATATTTAAATTTTTATTTGATATTATTAGCGCCATTTTTGGTGGTTTACTTTTCCTGATAAATTATCTTTATATCTTGCTGATTCCAATTATCGGTTTTGGAATTATCCAGTTTTTTCAAAAATTTGTCTTTAATGCTAAAGTCCAGGCAGCTAGCAGAGTTCAAAAATCACGCTGTGTCAATTGTGCTAAGAAAATTCGACACCTTGATACTTACTGTCCGCACTGTGGCTATTATCAGTACACTGAATGCCAAAACTGTCATAATCTTACTTATACACATTTGCCGTATTGTAAACATTGTGGAACTTCTCAAGATTCCAGTAATTTGTAATCAGTGAAGTCCTTTATCAGTCTTTTTAACTTAGATATGGAAAAAGTGAAAACAGCCAATAAAGAGAGTCAGTCGCCGCTTTCTTTTCTCAAAAACCTGTTGATTGCGCGTTGGCGATCGCTCTTACTCCTCTTGATAGGAGTATATTTACCTTTGCAGACCTTTGAGATCCTAACAGTGAAGATATGGCAAAATCAAGCTGGCTTACCGTGGGATGTGCCTATTCTGTTAGCAATTCATTCTACAGCAAACCCACAGCTTGATGTTTTAGCAGTGACGCTAGCTATAATTGGGTTGCCTTGGACAGCGATACCGATTTTGGGTGCGATCGCACTCATATTATTACTTCAAAAACGCTGGCGATCGCTAACTTATTTACTCACCGCCTCACTGGGAAGCATCATCATCAACCGCACAGCAAAGGAATTAATGCATCGAGTGCGTCCGCAATTGTGGCAGTCCATTGCACCTGAGTCTAGTTTTGCATTTCCCAGCGCTCATGCCATGACAAGTATAACTCTGGTAGCAATTTTGCTATTCTTAACTTGGGCTAGCTCCTGGCGCTGGTTGTTTCTCATATTCGGCAGCTTATATGTAATAGCTATTGCGTGGTGTCGTCTCTATCTGGGGGTTCACTTTCCCAGTGACATTCTCGCAGGTTGGATGGTTTCATTAGGTTGGACAATTGGCGTCAGTCTAATCATCAGACCGTATACAACTAAAGCCAAATCCCTTGATGGCGAACGCCCTAAGGATGAAACTAGCTTACTCCCTGAAGAAAGAAAGTTGATAACTGAGGAGTGATATTATGTCCGCTTAAAGACTTATGATTTAGGCTGACGCACAGACACGCAGACAGGGAGAGATTTTAATGATAAATCATATGAAAGCTTGTTACCGTGTCCATGACTAATAAGATAGATTTACATATACAGATTATGGACACAGATCACGTTCATTTCTCCTCTTCATGAATAGGGGCGGTAGCGAAACGAATGGGAAATCTGTACTACTACAAAAAGTGAGTGTCACAAATAATTTCACTGTTTTGGTAATCACATTGAAGCACATTAAAATAATTCCTAATGACGCTCTCTACGAACGCTTTTAGCGTGTCGCAGACAGACGCTAAAAGCGTAGCTTGTCGGGCGCTGGAGTACGCGGACACGAGAAAGCGTGACGAAGACAGTAATTCGTAATTAAGTTTTGTAACGGGGATAAAGACAAGAGCCACAAAACTTACCGCTTGTTAGTTGCTCTTTACTTAAACCCCCGGAATTAGTTAAAGTGAGCAATTAGAGTTAAGGATAGATTTAGATGCGCTTGCCAATTGCAATTAGTACCATTTTAGTGGCGTCTTTGGGTTTGAATGCACCTGTTATGCCTCAACCTCCTATACAGGTAGCGCAAACACCAGCATTGACTAGTTTCACCTTTGAACAATTTAAGATTAATTACAAATTATGGAGACAGCAAAGAATCCCTAACTATCGCTATGAATTCACTAGAAGTTGCTTTTGTTTCCCCAAAGCCACAGAAGTAGTGATTATTGAAGTACGGAATGGTGTTACAACTTCTATCACTTCTAAACAGACTGGTAAACCAGTAGATGGACAATTGTTTCAAAAATACAATACTATTCCTAAACTCTTTAATATCATTGGAAATGCGCTGACTCGGAAAGCGGCAAATCTGACCGTACAATATGATCCGATAATTGGCTACCCAACTCAAATTAACATTGATTATAATAGCAAAATAGCTGATGATGAAATTTTCTTCACAATTAAGAATCTGCAAAAAATCAAGTAAATATAGCTAACGAGAGCAATATCGAAATAAGCTAAAAAACATCCAAGAAAGCATAATCGAATTAAATATAACTCTTGTGGGGTGGGCCAAAAGCCCACCCAGCTTATGTAATTTAAATGTGGAACAGCTTAGAACAACCCGCCCCTTAATTCAACTACTTCTGTATCAGCAGATATTTGGGGTGGGTTGCTTTTGTTATTTTGTCGGTCTAAATTCTATTTGTAAACCGGATTTTAACCGGGGCAGCAATATTATATATCATAAGTTTGCACTCTCACCGAATTTTAGATTTTAAATTTTGGAAAATGGAATTGTTGGGCGTTGCCTAAGAAGAGAAGATTCAAAATCCAAAATTTAAAAAGGTTCCAGAGCAAGCTTTCTTTAAACAAAAAATTGCCACCATATTCAATCTCATCCTGGATATTCTGTGGGAACGTTACGCAATGTACAACTTAATATTCTGACCTCTCTCCTGCAAGGAGAAGCCCTATTACGATCCTTGCAAAAGTTCATTAATTGAACTTATACCCTGTTTAATTTGTTCTGTCAGAGAAGTTATTAATAAGTTAAGAGTTTCGCCTGAAAAATTGAGTAATCCCAAAGCATATAATAGGCTGGAAATCCCAATAACTAGAGCCAAAAATCTCCCAAAACAACCGGGATTAATTTCAATAAAAGCTAATTTAGATTGCCCAATGACAGCAATCGTTATAAAAATAATTCCTGCTATTAAAAATGTGCTATTTGGAGTTAAATCTGTCATTTTCCTATTAAGATGCCTCGATACTTTCATTGTAGCTATTATTAGTTCAAATTTATGCACTGGCTATATGCAAAAACATAAAAATTTTCCTACTCAACATCCACCCACCCTAACATAAGGAACCTCTGGCTACTGGATCTGATCGTGTGCTATGATTTATAAAGATATATTCTGATTTTGAAACCTATTGAGCGACAAATAGCGTTGATTGTCTCAATTCTGTATAAATCGTTCTATTTCGCTCAAATACCGAAGAACTAACCCAGATTTTGCCAGAAGGGAACTGACTCATGCATCTCTGGTAGAAATCAGACATTGTTAAGTTCGCAGCTGATTTAAACCTGAATTTTGCTTTTTACTATTTTGCTGAAACTACGTAGTGGTAAAGCTTTCAGCATCAAAAAGCCAAAATATTATAACTCCTGTACTAGACTTTGGCTTAGTTTATATATTAAAGTACACTAAGTCGATAGGAATAGTGGGTTTTTATGGAAAGCGTCCAAAACGTCAGTCAAGAGTTGAATGTAGCAGGAGACACAACTCTGGAGGACTTACAACAGTCAACTCCAAAAGAGTTCAAAAAAGACATTTTCAAAAAACTCAGAGGTGGATTATTTCTAGTACTGGGATATTTGTTGTCACCACTATGTTGGTGGAATGACCTACTATTCAATTTGCCAATAGCTTATGGTTTTGGGTATGCATGTAGTTTATTTTCCCCAAAATTGCTTCTACCTTGTTCAATGATCGGATACTGGCTCTCTAATATTGTGGGAATTCTCTTGATGCAATTCGGTTCTAAGGACATTTTTCAAAAAGAACCTCAAGAGCATAACCTCAAAAAAGAATTAGTCACGGGTTTAATTTCTTCAACAGTTTATACCCTGTTGATTATGCTATTGATTCAGTTGAAGATTCTCGATCTTCCCATTTTATTCTCCAACGGTTAATTTAGTTGATCACCTTTCTACAAATGAACGGGTTGTAGGGATGTACAGATGTGCGTCCCTATGTATAAGCAGATACAAGTTCAGTTAAGGATTTTTGGTATGTAGAGACGTTGCAATGCAACGTCTCTTGCATTGGATTTGGGGCTTAACTGAACCGTATTGATGTATAAGCAGATATTTTCTTAAAAATAGGACTTACGCACAGGTAAGGGAAAATCGTAGACGCGGGGCGGCTTGCCGCAGGCTACCACAGAGGCACAGAGAACACGGAGGAATAAGAGTTTGAGAGGTATTTTGCGTAAGTCCTGAAAAAGAATCTCAATTTTTATCAAATTTTAAAATTTCACTTAAATTAAGCAATTTTGGAGCGTCCTTACTTACAATTAATGGCAGATTCCCATTCCATTTTTCTATCGCTTGCCTTTGCAGAATTTCTGGAGTTAAACCATCACGTAATAATCTATGCGCCTCAGCCTCTCCTTTTGCTAAATTAACTTTTACCTCAGCCTCTTTTGTTGCTTTTAAGGCGATAAACTCTGCTTGTTTTGCTTCTTGTTCAGCAATCTGCTTCGCCTCCACCGCCTCACCAAATCGTTCTGAAAAATGGACATGAACTAGAGAAATATCATCAACTGCGATGTGATAGCTACCCAGTCGTGTGGACAATGTATCATCTACTCCACCTTTGACTTCTCCTCGTTTAGTAATAATTTCTTCAGCAGTATACTTTGCCATTACTGCTTTTAGCACTTCTTCAACGGCTGGGTTAATAATCCGAATGACTATATCTTGTTCATCTCCAATTTCTTGAAAAATAGCATTTGCTTTCTGGGGAATAATATGCCAGTTGAGAGCTACATCGGTGAAAACATTTTGTAAATCTTTGGAAGAAGCTTCAGCCGAAATTTCCTGTTTTTGGACTCGAATACTCAACTTTTTCACAGTATTGACTACAGGAATAATTAAGTGAAGTCCTTCTCCTAATATCTGGTTTTGTACTTCGCCAAATTTCATCAATACACCACGTTCGCCTGCATTTACAATTACACAAGGCGTGAGGAAGAGAGTTATCAAGAACAAAAGAGCAGTGAGTTTACCGGCACTGTTAAAAGTTGTATTTTTTTTCATCTGTGTGAAACATATATGCGTCTGGGATAGAGACACATATTTAGGAGTTGTGGGCTTCTTGGTGTCATGCTCTTATAACTTTGGCTCTAAGTCAATTTTCGTATCACTCTAGACAAGGTAACAAATCAGTATTACCAATAAGCAAGTCCCTGACTAAGCAGTTAATTTATTGAATATACAGGCGTATAAGTAAGTCGGTGAGAATAAATCAAACTAGATTAAGTAATGTAAAAAATCTTGAGATTAGTTCGTAGTGAGGACTTTAGTCCTCAAATGATGGCTGAAGCCCTCACTACAAACCTTGAATTATTCACACCGCTCTACTTAGTTCAGCCGCCAATGTGTACTTTACTACCCCAACTTGGAGCTAGCGAAGCTTAGGGTAGCTTTATGTTTACCTAAATTACTGTAATAATATCGAAAAATCGTAGTATTTGAAAAGGTAATACCAATTCAAAAAATCTTTGCGACAGATTAATCATCTGTAGGGGCGCAAAGCCTTGCGCCCCTAGCCGTATATTTGTCGGATTCTTTTTTCAAACTGGTATAAAATTGCCCTTCATTGAGTAAAGCAGCAGGGCAAATCACACTGTTAATTATCAAAAAATGTACCCAGATGATTCCCCAACGATAAAGAATATGATTATTGAGGAAATTTGTCAGGAAGCAACGGGAGCAGCAATCACAGTTTTTCAAGGCTATACGCTACAGGATCTTTACGATAAAGCACTAGAGGCGCAACGTATCCAACCCATGTACTACATTTAGCTATTGTTTTCAATTTATAAAGTTACTGCAAAGTTTAAGATAAAACTTCGTAAAGTTACACCGTGAAAACTCTATAAGTGTAAAGTATAAGTTGTAAAAAGTTTAAATATTACGCGATCTGCAACTTATTCTTAGAACTCAGCTTCCATTCCTCTTGCCTAAAAGGAGAGAAGCTTTGATTCTTGCTCCCCAACCTAGTAGCAAAGGGGTTGAGGGTTAGGTTTGAGAGAAAGTTGCACACTGCGTAATATTAGCTTTGGGTATTTACACCAAATTTAGATAACTATGAAAATAGGAAGGACAACCTTATGTATGGGAGTGGGGCTGGGGCTTTCTTTTGCCCTTTCGTCGGCTCCTGCAATAGCAGTAGGAATTGGTGGCGGTATTACAAGCGGACCTGATGACTCATTTTCTATCGACTTCACTCTCTTTGACGAGGTGCTTTCTAAGTCCGATGTAGTTAGCATCACCCTAAACGGTAGTACAGCTAGTAGTTTTCCCCTTGTTTGGGAAGATGTCGTCAACAAAATTCCTCCACCTGGTGCATCAGTTTCAATCTCTGGTCAAAATACACAATTACTAGCTTTCAACTTTACCCCAACCTCTGATGGATTCAACCCCGGTGAAAGTTTTAGCTTCTCTGTAGACCCAGACACAGTTGATGACCCAGATGCTGCTATTACTATCCAACAACTGATTGGAACACAAGTCAATTTTAATTTTGCGGACTCCTCATCGTTTCTCGGTGTGTTCGTGGATAATCCAGCGCCAAATGCTGGATTAGTATTGCGTCCGCAGACTGTACCGGAATCGGCTTCATCTTTAGGTATGGTGTTTGGCGCTTTGGGTGTAGGTTTAGTGCTAAAACTCAAACAAAAAGCCATAGCTAAAGTATAGATTGAGAGGCAAGTATTATGTCATCCCTGGTAGCTACCAGGGATAAATCGAAAACGCGGATGTTTGACGTATCGACTCAAATCATTGTTAACTAAAATCTCGTCGGCATATTCAAAGTCTGCACCGTAGGCATCTGCCATCGCTAACTCTAGCAGCATATTGATATTAAATTAAAAACGGACGCGCCAGAAAAAAGCTAGAAACTGATTTAGCATCTACCGGTTCTCCCTCCAGAATCGCTTTCTCTAATTCTTCGGGAGTCAAAAACACAGTTTCGATATCCTCGTCTCCATCTTGTGGTGGTGGTGTCTCCAGCTTTTCCAAATCTCGCGCCAGAAAAGCATAGATAATCTCATCAGAATAGCCGGGAGCTAAGAAAAATTCGCCTAGTTTGTCCCATTTTTGGGCACTATAGCCAGTTTCTTCTGCGATTTCACGCTGTATTGTCTCTAAAGGTTCTTCATTGACTTCCACAGTTCCCGCCGGAAATTCTAATATCCGTCCCTGAATTGCAAAACGATACTGGCGCACGAGTACAAGTTTACCCTCTGGTGTCACCGGCACAGCTAGAGCGCCACCAGGGTGACGAATACATTCCCATTCTCCTTCTGATTTATTAGGCAAACGCAAGCGATTAACTTCAAAATCAAACTTGCGTCCTTTATAAAACAGGCGTTGTTTCAGTAGTTGTGGTAATTCTCTACCTAATGGCATAATATAATCTGATTATCTGTGAATACAGAGGCGAAATCAGCATTCTTCTGCGTTTAAGGATGGTAATTTTAATTGCCCATCAATAAATGTACATCAGAACAGTCTACCTCTTTCAGCAGTTCTTTAATAACACACCCAGAAACTGGTTCTATCCAATCTGGGGCAATTTCTGCCAGTGGTACTAACACAAAGGCACGATCCCGCATTCGCGGATGGGGAATCTGGAGATTTGGTGTATCCAGAATAAAGTCATCAAATAATAACAAATCTAAATCGAGGGTTCGTGGCCCCCAGCGTTCCTGACGCACACGCCCAAATTGTTGTTCAATTTCTAACAAAATTTCTAATAACTGCTGGGCTGTGATTTCTACCTGCAATGTGACACAGCCATTTAGGTAATCTGGCTGTGGTGGCCCCACAGCTTTGGTTTGATACCAATTGGATCTGGCTTCTAAGTGAATACCTGACGTTTGAGCTAAAATCTCTATAGCTGCTTCTAAAATGGTTTGTGAATCGCCGATATTACTACCAAGGGCAACGGCGCTTCTTCTAGGTTTTGCTTCGGCGTACCTCGCATTTCGGCTTGGCTCAGTGACCTCCGTAGGCATCGCACTCTCCTTAAGTAAGCCGTTTTTTGGCTGTCTTTGTGGATACTTTGCTGCACCTGTTCCAGAAAATGCCAATCGTTTTTATATTCTGAATATTGATCAAAATTACAGTAGTTTTACAAAATTAAATTAACTAAAATCTCAAAAACATTATTTTATAGTGAATTTAGTTAATTATTTATAGGATATTATACTAACACAATGGTGGTGCAGTAACCCCAAAGTTGATTGATGGTGGTTATATAGTTACTACTTTGAGCGAGGAACTGACGTGGGGAAGCTTACCTCCTGGTTCAACAAGCGAAGACCAACCAATTTGAGTGACTCTGAACAAGGAGGAACAAATGAGAGCTTACCACCAGCACATGTGCCGCAGGCGAGGCAGTTACTGAGCAAAATGAAAATTTTCCCATCTAGTAGGATGAAGTCCAATCAGTCAACTGGCGGTAAACCACTCTATCGTCGCATCTGGTTTTGGGCAGGCTTGGGTGTAGGTGGTGGAATAGCTGCCTTGCTCTACGGTGTCAGTTTAATAGATCAGACATTGCCAGATCAGGCACAGTTGAACGCCGTGCTCAGAGAGCAAACACTAACCATCAAAGCCGCCGATGGCAGCATATTACAACAACAAGGTGAAGCGACCAGAGAACAGCTAAAGCTCGAACAAATACCAGATAATTTAAAAAAAGCTTTTATCGCCTCAGAAGATAGAAGATTTAAACAACACAACGGAGTTGATCCTCAAGGGATTGTCAGAGCAAGTTTGAATAACTTGCGATCGCAAGGTGTGGTGGAAGGTGGTAGCACCATCACCCAACAGCTAGCGCGGATTCTGTTTTTGAAACAAGAACAGACAATCTGGCGCAAACTCAAGGAAGTCCGCCTAGCACAAAAAATGGAGAATGAATTAACCAAAGATCAGATTTTAGAGCGTTACCTGAATCTGGTTTATTTGGGAGGTGGAGCTTATGGTGTGGCAGATGCATCTTGGGTATATTTTAGTAAAACGCCAGACCAACTTTCCCTAGCCGAAATGGCAACAATTGCTGGATTAGCCCCTGCTCCTAGCTTATACGCCCCAGACAAGAATCCAGAAGCGGCGAAACGGCGGCGTGACTTGGTATTGCTACGGATGCAAGAAGATAAAGTAATTACACCGGAGCAAAGGCAGGCAGCAGTTCAGGAGCCACTAGCCCTGAAAAGCAGTTTACCCAAGCGAGTGCAAGTAGAATCACCCTACTTTACCAGCTACATCCAAAAAGAATTGCCGAAGTACGTTTCTCCTAACGTGCTAAAAAGTGGGGGTCTAGTAGTGGAAACTACGCTGAACCCAACTTGGCAGAAAGTCGCAGAAGAGGCGGTTGCCAAAACGCTGCGAAATCAAGGACGCTGGGAGAACTTTAAGCAAGGAGCAATGGTAGCCATTGACCCCCGCAACGGTGAAATTAAAGCAATGGTTGGGGGAAAAGATTTTGGTAAAAACCAGTTTAATCGAGTTACTCAGGCACAACGGCAGCCAGGATCGACATTTAAAGGGTTTGTATATGCCACTGCGATCGCTAGCGGTAAAAGCCCCTACGATAGCTACGAGGATGCGCCCTTTGTCGTAGACGGCTATGAACCGAAAAACTATAGTGAAAAGTTTCACGGTTCAATGAACATCCGAGATGCCCTCACCCGCTCTGTTAATATTATTGCGGTAAAGGTGTTAATTGATGTCGGATTTGCGCCGACGATTAAACTTGCCCATGATATGGGGATAAAATCTGAACTCAAGCCCACCTACTCCTTGGCTCTCGGCTCAAATGAAGTGAATCTGCTAGAGTTGACCAGCGCTTATGGCAGTTTTGCAACTCAAGGATTGCATACAGAGCCTCATGGTATTAGCCGCATCCTCAACCGCCAAGGCAAGGTGATCTGGTCAGCTAATTTCAAGTCTCAACGCGCTCTTGACCCTGACAGTACCGCGATCATGACTTGGATGCTACGCAACGTCGTAGAAGAGGGGACTGGTGCTGCTGCTCAATTAGGTAATAGACCAGTTGCTGGCAAAACCGGCACCTCCGATGAAGCCCGCGATTTATGGTTTATTGGCTACATTCCCCAGATGGTGACAGGGGTCTGGCTAGGTAACGATGATAACCACCCCACAGACGGCAGTAGTGGCAGTGCGGCTTACACCTGGCACGAATTTATGGAAAAAGCCGCAGAGGGGATGCCTGTAGAAAAGTTTCCCAAACGACCCAAGTTAGAAGGTCGCAAAGGCACGATCAAAGCCCAGGCCATCAAGCCTAAACAAGTGCTGAATCGTTCTATTAGCTCTGATGATGACTCAGAAGGGGAAAGTGCTAGAAATTCTAATTCTGAGGATAGTGGTTCATCTACAAGACGTAGAAGCAGAAGGAGATATTCTCAAGAAGAACAGCAATCTAGCGATTATACCCCAAGACGGAGAAGGCGCGATCGCAGCGAAGAATCAAGTTCCAGTAACTCTTCTGAGTCATCATCTTCTCCACGGCGGCGCTCTAGAAGAGTAGAATCTGATTCTTCCGCGCCTCGAAGAACTCGGCGAGAGTCGTCTCCAGCAAATAGTTCCGGTTCTTCAGGTTCTTCAGGTTCTTCATCACCACAGCCATCCTGGCGGGATAGACTTAGACCTCCTCAGTAATAAGGAAGTGGGCAAATAGGGCAATTCAATGCAAGGATTTTAGATTTTGGATTAAATTTCAATTCTTTAATCCAAAAGCGTTCGACCGAGCGCTCACGCCGTACTCCTTCTCTACGAGACGCTCCGCGAACGGAGAAGCAAGCTACGCGTAGCGTTCCGCAGGAAAGTCTAAAATCTAAAATTCTTACCCCCCTGCTCTTTCCCATGCAATATTAAGTTGCTCAAACTAAACTCCGGGGGGATGTTAGGTGATACGCTCATCTTATATATAGTGTATTAAATACTGTTGCATAATCTTGGAGAATATACTCATGGATTTCTTGATGCAAGTAGCAGCACCAGCCATAGATGCTGCTCCTCATTTTCCCTTCGCTTTCACCTTGGTATATGTCGTTGGTTTTATTGCTGCTGTAACCATTGGTTCAATAGCTTGGTACAACTCGAAACGCCCCGCAGGTTGGGAAAGCAAAGAGCGTCCTGATTTTGTGCCTAAAGTTGATAAAGAAGAAACTCCGGGTCTAGGTGAACCGAAGTCAAAGTAGTGATCACTGATGAGTGCTGAGTTTAATTGCCAAACTTAAAAAAATCATCTAGAGACGCGATTCTTCGCGTCTTGTCAACTCATAACTCATAGCTCGGTGTTAGTTTTGCACTTCAACCCAACGGCGGTAAAGTTTTTGAATTTGCTTGAGAAGCAGATTGTGAGCTGGTTGACTTGAGTCATTCGGCTTCGCTATATCCTGCAATTTGGTCAGGAGTCTGGCTTCTTCGACGGCAACTTCGCCATCGCTATAAATTAACCCACTGATGGCTTCAATCAGATTTTCACAATCTTCAAGGCTGGGGCGATCGCCTAAATACTCCCGCACCCAGTCATAGCACTCTTTTGGCTCTACAGGAACTAATTCATACAGCCAAGGCTTAATTTCTGGATCGTTAGCCAAACCTTTTGCTTGAGCTATTTCGCGCAGATATTGCCGTTCTTCTGGCTGGATTTTGCCATCAATCCAGGCTGCTCCAATCAGGATTTTAACTAAGTTTTTCACATTGGAAGGGCTAACCATTGCTGCCTCCTCTGGTAGATTAAGACCTCCATCAAATCGTACAATCTCAAACAGTATTCACTCGGAATTATTGGCTTTTCTTAAGCGCACCATAAAAAAGCCATCCATGTCCTGTCTATGGGGCCAGACTTTAAACCAACCTTGAGGCGTGCTATGGACAGAATCAGGTAACTCAACGCCGCTTGCAGACTCAATTTGCCAATCAGGTGACTCAGCTAAAAATGCCGAAATCACTTCTTCGTTTTCTGCTGGATGCAATGTACAGGTGGCATAAACTAGTACACCACCGGGCTTGACAAAAGTAGATGTATGTGTTAATAATTGTTTTTGCAGCAGCGAAAGTTCCCGGACAGATTCTGGTGTCTGTCGCCAACGAGCATCAGCATGACGGTGCATGGTTCCTAACCCAGAACATGGAGCATCAACTAATACGCGGTCTGCGGTGTTTTGAAATTGGTTGAAGTGGCGACTGTCACCAATGTAAATTTGAATAGATTGTAAATTCAGCCGTTGAGAATTTTCTTGGAGTTTGCGAAGACGAGAGTGAGTGCGATCGCAAGCCCAAATTTTACCCTTATCTGCCATTAATTCCGCAATGTGGGTTGTTTTACCCCCTGGTGCAGCACAGGCATCAATTACCACCTCACCTGGTTTGGGGTCAAGCAAATGACCTACCAATTGGGCACTACTATCTTGTACAGTCCACCAACCTTCTTTGAAACCAGGTAGTTTTTGAATTGACCCAGCATTACCAATCAATCGTAAAGCTTGGGGTAAATGAGGAATCCGTCTCACCAAAATATTAACAGATTGCAAAGCCGCCTCAACTTCCTCGATGGAAGTCCGAAGTGGGTTGATACGCAAGTCAATTGTTGGTGATTGGTTCATCCATTCACACAGTTGTTCTGTCTCGGCCAAACCCAGTTGTTCTAACCAAACTTGAATTATCCAGTCAGGAAAGCTGTGTAAAATGCCCAAGCGTTCCACTGGGTTTTCTGGAAGTTGTAACGGATCTTTCTTTATCTTCTCTGCAACGCGGATGTATTGGCGTAATAAACCGTTAACAAAACCTGTGAGTCCAGAAAAACCGTTTTCTTTAGCGAGTTGGACGGTGGTATTAACAGCAGCTGAAGCGGGAATACGCTCTTGATAGCGCAGTTGGTAGAAGCCCAGATGTAAGATAGTGCGAAGGTCTTGTGGTTGTTGATCAGAGTTCTTTTTAGCGAGTTGATCAATGAGAGTATCAAGAGTGCGCTGCCTTCTGACACTCCCATAAATCAATTCTGTCACCAAGCGGCGATCGTGATCAGGCAAATTAACTTTTTGCAGCACTCTATCTAGGGCAACATCAGCATAAGCCCCCTTATGAACATCTCGCAAGGCGGTAAAAGCTATTTGACGGGGGTTTGTCATGGAAACACGATTCAGGAGTCAGAAGGCTTTTGTATTCTAACTCCTGTACAGACGCGATTAATCGCGTCTCTAATTTAATTTCCTATCGAGTCAGATACGGGTCTACAGTGGCGATTTCAAACTCACATGCTCTAGAAACTTGTTCTGCTGGTAATTTTCCAAAGCTGATTAATGGTAAATAAGTGGGGTTTGCCATCAGTTCTTTTGCTAATAAGAACCCAGTAATTGTCCAAGTTTGATATTTCCTAGCTTGTTTCCCAATCAGTCGCCCTTTCTTGCCATCGTAATATTCTGGCCATTCATCTGCAATCAGGCGTGGCCGAGCAATTTCAATAGCCTTTTGTGCCAGACTTGTTTTATTAGTTTTTACAGCCGCCGCAGCCAACATCCACATTAAAACTGGCCAACTCCCAGCATTATGATACGACCAGGGTATATTTTTGGGGTCACATCCAGTTACAATTCTGTACTCTTCATTTTGCAAAGCTGGGAAACAAATTTTCATTGGCATATCTCCCACCAAGTCATCCCATCGTTCCTCAATGAGAGTCATAATCGCTTGAGACTGTTCTTCGGTGGCTAAGTCTGAAATGATTGCCATTAAGTTTCCGAGTGAAAAGAAACGAGTATCTAGCTGCGACGGGCCAACATTACCTGCTAGATAACCACCTTTTTTGGGCAGCCACTTATCTAATTCATAATAGGGAACAGAATCTACATATATGTTGAACAGATTAACAGCACCCTTGCCATATTCTTCACTTTTGAAGCGATAAATTGCATTCAGGCGATTAATATCTATCCAATAATGCTGGCGAATATGAGCACATAAAAGAGGCAAGCGATTATCAATCGCTTCAACAATATCGGAATTTCCTTGACAAATTAGCAGTTCACGAGATGCCCGCAATGCCGTGTAAAAAAGAACTTGTAGTTCTAGAGGATGCCCATAAATGCCCATACGACGGTCAATCATACAAGCACCATCTGGAACCAACAGCGTTGGGTACATATCAAAACGATTCGCCAAGCAGATTTCCATGATTAACCTGATCCCATTTTGGAATTCAGGTTTATAGGCTAGAGAAAAATCGTCTGTGGCCACTACATAAGCACGCAACAAAATAATCCACCATAGGCAAGAATCTACGGGTGTAACTCTAGCGATCGCATGTTCACCAAAGTCTGCTTCTAAATATTCTTGCCCATTTTCTGATACCACTTTAAAGCTAGCTGGGATTAATCCTCGTCCCGGCTTATAGGCATCTAATGCTCTTTCTGTCGGCTGTAACTTTAAGGTTTCTTCTAAGAAATTACGAACAATATCTGTTCTACCTTTGATCAGAAAAATTAGACCTGAAGAGACAAAATCCCGGATAAAGCACTGGTCATAATTGAGCGCCTCTACAGATGCATCATAAGCGGCTACCGTTCCAACGGGGCGTCCTTGATAGTAGAGAATTGACTTCTCTAGCGCTTGCCACGCTTCTTCCACTTCTTTTAAATTTTCAGTAGTTTCCAATTCGTTTAGGTGCATCGCCAGAATAACTCCATTTGGGTTGTAAATTTGCGGTAGATGCGTCTTCATTTATTCTTTTTGCTACTCTCAGCATAACAAAAACGATTCTTTGAATAGCAAATATAATTGAGATAAAAAGTCATCAACTAACAATAAATAAATCTGCTGACATTTATGCAGGTTTATTGCTAGTTAAGTTGCTGATAATCTATTACTCTTTTGGTTAATTTTGTTGTTCTTCACCGCCAGAAGTAATATAATTCTTAAAAACAGTCACACAAGATATATTTTTGGATTATTTATTGTTCCCTTTCATGTCTGGAATCTTTGCTTTACCAAACAAAAATATATCTTCAGTGCTATTTAGGGTTTGTGTGAAGTTAAAACTGGTTGCAGTATATTTACTTGAGCAGGATTAGTTTTTGACACTAATAAGTCAGATTATTCCCCTATAAACTAATAATTTATAACTTTTTTTCAGAATATGCAAGATGAATTATCTAAAAATTTAAGAGATCAATATTTCTCAAGGGTTAAATATCTCACCCTGCTGACAGATGACATGGAGCGTTTATGGGTAGTATATATAAATACATATTCTAACAGTAACCTTGCTTACTTGTGGTATATATATTGAATTAGATAGCTAATTAAGTTAGCAAACAAGTGATGTTAATTACTGTTCTCCCAAAGCAGCCTTAAACACTTGTTCAGCAGTCAGATTTAGCTCTCTTAAAGTTGGCGATTGAATTCGGTCATTTCCACAAAACTGAGTGATTTGGTACTCGCCTTCCACTAATCTGTAAACTGATATTTTAGGTTGTTTAGGATTGCCAATAAACCGTTTTCCACCAAGAGCAGCATAGTCAACAATCCAATATTCGTAAATCCCAATTTCTTCTCTTCTCTACGAGAGGCTGCGCCAACGAGACGCTACGCGAACATATTCAGCGAATTTGAGAAAGTAATCATCTCGCCAATTTGTACTCACAACTTCCACTACCAATGGAATGGATGCTGCTTGAGTAACTGTTGATGATTTTTTCCAAAGTGGTTCATTAACTAAGTTAGGGAGATTCAATACCAGCACATCTGGAATATAACCAGATTTTTGATCAACAGATTTGACTAATGCTTGACCAGGAATCGAATAAGCTAGGTTAAACCTGCGAATTTCAAAATTGAGTTCTCTAATCAAAAATGCTCTGACCAACTCATGTTCTCCTGTCGGCTGCATTTCAACTATTACTCCTTTATGCAATTCATATCTGCCATTCTCAGGCTTCCATTCGACGAATTCTTCAACAGTTATCGGCTCTGCTGCATATTGAAACATAACACTATTTCCTCAATTATTGTTCATATTTTGACTCTGACTTTTCACGGAATTTAGAAAACCTCTCTTCTTCATCTCTCTTTTAGAAGGAGGAGCCACTGCGCCCTTGCGTGCCGACTTGTTCGCGTAGCATCTCCGACAGGAGAAGCATGTGGCGTCAGAGACTTTGAATTTTCCCGCTTAGAGCGTTGGGAAGTGGGTTAGATTTTCGTGAGCTTTTCCAGATGACATGAAAAGTCAGATTTTGACTAGCATCGATAAACTGCTAACTTCATATTACCTGCTCCTGGAATTCTTTATAAGCTTGATTAATTGCTTGCATTGAGGCTTTTGCAATCGCAGAACTGTTGACATCAGGATGATACTGTCTTGCTAATCGACGGTAGGCAAGTTTGACAAAGTTGGGATGATCACCCTTATTTACACCCAAGACTTCCCACCATTCCCCAGATAGTACAGGGTCGAGATTAGATTTATCAAAGCTTGGTATTTGACTCCAAACCTTGATGCTTCCGCCATTACCGCCACTTACCAGCGTCTTGCCATCTGGACTGAAAGCAACAGGACTACAGCCAGAGAGAGTTTGTAGTAGTTCCCCTGTGTGGAGGTTCCAAAGTTTGATAATACCGTCTCTACTGCTACTGGCGAGGGTTTTTCCATCAGGGCTGATGGCAACAGACAAAACCGCCGTTAAGTGTCCAACCAGAGTACTGAGTAATTCTCCAGTTTGGAGATTCCACAGCTTTATTGTGGCGTCTGTGCTACCGCTAATAAGAGTTTGACTGTTAAGACTGATGGCAACTGTATTTACTGCTGCCAAATGTTCAGTGAGAATGGAGCGCTGTTGCCAAGTTTTGACATCCCAGAGCCTAATACTTTTATCAGCACTACTGCTTGCAAGGATTTTACCATCGGGACTAATAGCAACTGACAAAACTGCATTTGAATGTCCATTCAAAGTGCGTTTTATTGTTCCCGTGTAGCGTCCCCAAATTCTTATAGTCTTATCGGCACTACCACTAGCAAGAATTGCGCCATCAGGACTGTAGGCAATCGAGTTAACAAAACCATTATGACTATAGGCATTTAAATAAAAGAATGTATGGTGAAATTTTCTTGTGTCCATCTGCCAAGTGCTGATTTTGCAATCGACACTACCACTTGCAATCTGCTTTCCATCAGGGCTGATAGCAACAGATAAAACTGCCTCAGCTTGTCCAGAGAATATATAAATCCATTTTCCGGTTTTTAAATTCCACAAATTAACTTGTCTGTCATCACTGCCACTAATCAAGGTAATACCATCAGGAGTGATAGCGATCGCATTAACTGCCGCTAAGTGTCCTTTGAGTGTGCGTACACATCTCCAGGTTTCAGGTAGCTGGGTTGTCAGAGATATTATTTCTGCTTCAATATTGGGAATAGAAGGTTTAGGGGTAACAAATTCTGATTTTTTCTTAAATTCAGCCTTGAGTGCCTGTAACTCATCCTCGACTTCCAAAACAGCAAATTTTTGGTTGAGATCCTCACCAAATAAAAATGCTTCTAATTCCATCAATGCGTCTAATTCCATCAATGCTTCGGAATAGTAGCCCATCTGCAAGACTTTCTCTTCCATCCGTTCAAAAAGCTGTGCTGGAGTTTCCCTAATTCCAGATTCGTCTAACAGTTTGGCAATACCATAGGCGGCGAGTCCCACTACTGCACCAATTCCTACCATCGGTACTGCACCAATCCCAAATGCCAGCCCTACTTTAGGTGCGACTAAACCCATACCACCGATGACGCTATAAACACCAGCACCGCCGACTGCACCAATTCCCATTGTAGCGATCGCAGCAGCATCTCCCTCTGCGATCGCTTTAAAAGCGCCATAAGCAGCTGCACCAATCACAGCGCCAGCACCGACTACAGGAGTTGTCCCAATTCCAATAGCGCCAAATCCGCCGGCTAGTCCCATCCCGCCGACTGTTGCGGAAACACCAGCACCTGCTATGGTTCCGCCTGCAATAAATGCTGCACCTGTTTTACCCGGATTTCTCACCAAGATTGAAAAAAGAGGGGTCAAAAACTGCCAAAATGTA